>JAWOFO010000064.1:0-20465 GCA_046497465.1 Desulfobia sp. | reverse complement strand
TTACCAGAAAAAAACAGCCCTGGAAAGTAAAATCATTGCGGGCCGGTGTTCCCGGATCCGGGCAAAAAAAAATCCGCCCCGCAAGGAAAACCTTGCGGGGCGGAAATTTCAGGCTGGGTGCTGCACTGTCGCCGGGCTGCCGGGTTTAGGAAGCATCCTTGGTGGTATGGCAGTCGAAACAGCCGCAGTCAGCGTTATCGGTTCCTGCCTCACAGGTGCCGTAATCCCAGCGCAGCAGATCGGCATGAGGCGAACCGTGAGCCCGGTGGCAGGAAATACAGGTAACGATGGCGTCATCGGTACCGTCAAACACGGTGGACTGTACTACACCGGGATTATCGGTCTGGTCACTGGCTACCGGGGTCCTGAGCTGATAGGTATTACTGGCGCCCCCGTAATCGGCATACTCAGTGCCGGTGGCGCTGCCCATGTCAAAGTCCGTGGGATGGCGCAGCCAGGCGGAACCGAATTCGGCATCATCGGCACCGAGGTCACCGGTGCCGGAATGGTAGTTACCGTGGCACTCGGCGCAGTAATAGCTTATGGTAGTGGCCTCTTCATCACCGGTAGAAGCCAGGGTGGCGTCGGAAGTCCGGTCAACTCCGTAGTACTGGTTATGATCACTGGCTGTGGCGTTGAACTCCCAGTCACTGTCTTCTACACCGGTAATGCCCAGAAGGAAACGGAAGCTCTGTGCCGTGGTGGAACCGTCCATGGTTGAATCATCGCCGTGATGAGCCCCGGAGATGGCGGTAAAAGGATCGGCCTCATCCCCGCCGTGGCAGCCGTAGACCCCGGCACAGGAGAGCTGGTTCTCGGTCCAGTTATCGGTGCCGCCGTCCACTGACCGGTTGGCATCAAAATCGATACTCCAGCCCGGAGGCGTATTGCCGATATTGCTGTCATCACCTGCAGTGGGCAGCTCAACTACATTATGGCCCCTGGTGTCGTCCAGGTTTTCTACCCAGTAGAAATTGCCCCCGGCCAGGGTCCCTCCGCCTGTGCCGTCGGGACTGTTGGTATAGGTAGGCTCTACCGTGTCAAAGACATAAGGGGCGGTCATGCCCGCAGCAGTTGTCCCGGTATGGCAGCCCAGGCAGCCGTCGTTGGTCAAAGCCTTATTGGGCCCGTCACTGTCCACTACATTACCATCCTGCATGTTGTGCATGGTGTGGCAATCCACGCACGGTCCGGAAACCGCGGCCAGCAGGCTTTGAGGGAGCAGAGAGACTGCCCCTGCCAGGCCCGCGGCAATTGCCATCTTTCGCAAGTCAATTTTCTTTCTCATGATAACCCCCTCCATATTTTTTATTTACTAAGGTTTCAGTTTCCCACCGAACCCGTCCCTCGTTTATCTTACCTTGAGTTTATTTTTTCTACAAGGAATTATTAACTGTTAAATTTTTTTATCCTTACCACTAGTAATTTAACTATTTTTAGCTAAAAGTAAAGCGGCATATTGTCGCACTCTAGCTTTTTTTATTTTTTGGTCAGGGTATTGATGAGTTCATGATACCATTTTTTATTGCTGAGACTTTAGTACTACAGCGTCATTTTGGCTCTCTCTCCCGTCATTCCCCGGCTTGACCGGGGAATCCAGTTTTTTTCTGGATTCCCGTCCCGGATCAGGGTCCGGGATGATGTTCTTTCGCGGGAATGACGAAAACAGCTAAGAAAATGTCACTATATTATTAATTTACCTGTTTTTATATAAAAAAACAAAGCGGCAAATTGTCGCACTCCGTAGACTGATTTTTCTTTTACCTGCAAACATAAGCTGCCGGTTGATTCCGGTACTGTTCCCTCTGAAACTGTCTTTTACCATTACCCAGGTAATTATACTGCAAATTCTGGGCCATAACAAAATATCCAAGTAAAACAGATCTCCCAATCCGGCTCGGCTCCCGTTTGACAAGGCTCCACATATATCCCCCCCGTATCCCGGTAAAAACGGCAACTTGCCGACATGATTTATCTGTATCTTAACAGACAAAAGTTCTTCCGTCATGCCGGTCCCGGTCCGGGATGACGGATCCGGCATCCAGTGGTTTTGTGAGGGTTCCGGATTCTCCGGTCAAGCCGGGGAATGACGTTTGGTGCCCGGACTTATTGAGAAGTTACTGGATAGACATGTCAACTGCCTGAAATCCTGTCTTTTCCTTAAGTGGAATCTAAGCTCCGGATAAAAACAGAAAAGCCTGGCCTGGAGCAATTTCAACTTGCTCAGGCCCTTTTCAGCGGCTAAAATTATAGACAGGCTGCAAAAAAATTCAGCCCCCTGTGCAACTATCTTCACATTTAGTGAAACGCTAAACACCTGTTATAGATAAACCGAACCCGGGAAAAAATTATGAATAAATTTCTGCTGGTAGATGACGAAGACGTTTTCCGGAACCGTCTGCAGAAGTCCTTTGAGAAAAGAGGCTTCCGGGTATTCTCCGCCGCTGACTATCATGAGGCCGTGAAACTCATAAAAAGGGAAAAGCCGGACTACGCCGTGGTGGAACTGAAGATGCCGGGCAAATCCGGCCTTGACCTGATCAGGGACGGCCTGAAGATCCATCCTTCCCTGAAGATCATGGTCCTGACCGGCTACGGCAGTATCGCCACTGCTGTCGAGGCCATAAAATCGGGAGCACTCCACTACCTGTCCAAACCGGCTGATGCAGAGGAGATCCTGGCCTCATTCAACAAGGACAGCAAGGGGGAAAAAAGGCGGGTATCCGGGGAGTTTCCCGCTCCTTCCCTGGCCCGGACGGAATGGGAACACATCAACCGGGTCCTGGCCGACTGCAGGGGCAATATCTCGAAAACCGCCAGGAGGCTGGGTATCCACCGCCGGACCCTGCAGAGAAAGCTCTACAAGTACCCTCCCAAAAGCTGACTCGCTCAAAGACACGGAGGCTTTCCGTGCGAAAACAAGAGGGCGAAACTAGTCTTCCTCTCCCGGTCCGAACAGGACGCTGCCCTTTGCAAATTCGACCTCAAGCACCTGGACCCGGTGGTTGAAGAGATCGGCCACCACCAGATAGCCCCGGTCAGTCAGAGCAATGTCGGTGGGATAATTGAACCAGCCCGGCCCCCTGCCCTGGCCCCCTATTTCAAAGAGGAATCTCCCGGCAAAGTTGTAGGCCAGGATGGTATGGCGCATGTAGTCCACCACGAAGATACTCTGCTTTTCCTCATTTACGGCCAGGCCGCGGGGCCGGCTGAGCTTGCCGCTTGATCCCCCTTTCTGGCCAAAGGAAAAGATAAACTCTTCCCGGTCATCGTAGATATAGACCTTGCCGGTCTCTTCACTGAGCAGAAAGATATTGCCGCTTTCACTGACCAGGACGTCGTGGACCTGTACCGGACCTACCTTAATTTCCTCTGCCTCCGGATCCTGGCCGGTGACGGCATCGTCTCCCTTGGACATGTCCCGGCCGGACAGGGAATCAGGGCTGTCACCTTCCCTGTCTCCAGGCATCTGCCCCGACTCCCCGCCTGCCTTGCGGAGCATCCTGTCCTCGGGCTTGAGCCAGTGGAGAAATTCTCCCTGGCTGTCCAGGACCATTACTCCCCGAAACCCCTTGCCGGCCAGATAAATCCTGTCCTTACGCCCCAAGGCGACACGGCTGGGGGTAAAGGATTCAGCGCCGGGGATATCCGAGATGACGATTTCCCGGAGGGGAAAAAGGGCGGCGTTTAAAATGGTCAGGCGGGCGGGTCCTTCCCTTGACCGGCCCTGGCAGATAAAGAGACGGCCGTCCCCGGCCACAAGAAGACCGATAGGCCGGTCCACACCCCGGCCTTTGCCCAGGGAAATCACCGGGAAAAAACTGCTGCCGTATTCAGTACCGTAAATAATGATCCGGCCGCTGCTTATCAGGTAAATCTCCTTCATGGCACTGTCATAAAAAACAGCCGAGGGAAACCTGAGCTGCCCGCCCTGATCGTCCCTGTCCAGCATAGCTACCTTGTTGACCGGCACCGGCCAGGGCCCGGAACCGTCTTCCCCGGCCCGGGCCTGGTCAACCACCTGCGGCAACTGGCAGACAAGGAACAGAACAAAATATATCAAGCCGGCTCTTAACACCTTCTTTAGATCAGTTGTGGCACATCTTGCAGACATGGCCGCCTATAAGACTGCCGACCAGGAGATACTGGTACCTGGAGGAGTGGGGATCGTGACAGCTGGCACAGCTGTACTCCTTGTCCGGATCCAGAGGGTCCGGACCTCCCTTCAGGGGGTGACCCCCTACGGGATGGCCCTTATTTACCCCCAGCAGATCATTGTGACAGTCGGCACACAATTCATTTACCGGCCTCAGCAGCATATAGGGATTGGGCGAGGCATGGGCGTCATGGCAGACAATGCAGCCCCCGCCCCGGATAATGTCATGGACTCTCTCTCCGTCTATCTCTCCTCCCTGAAGCAGCTTTTTCTTGTCGGCGTGACAGGTGACACAGATCTCACCCCGGCCTTCGGCCCAGAGCTGATACCGGTATTTGTCACCATGGGGATCATGACATATGGAACAGAGTTTCAGGCCCACAGGCTGATGCAGACAGGCCTGATCACCAAAGGCCTGGCCCTTGACCTGGTGGCACCTGTAACAGAGTCCGGCATCCTGGCCGCTGGTAACGGAAACCAGACCCGAGCTCTCGTCCTTTTGGTGACAGATCTCGCAGAGCAGACCTGCAGCCGGGCTATGCCGCCAGACAACATTTTCAAAAATTCTTTTATGGCAACTGTAGCAGGTAGGGGATTTCTCTTTGCAGGGGAAAGTTTTTATAAAAGGAACCCCGGGGAGGGAAACTGATTCATGGCAGGCCAGACACTGATCATGACTGCCGGTGTCGCGGTGATAAAGATAGACCCCTTCCCTGCCAAAATCCTTGTTCATCAGGGTCCTGGAAGGCCTGTAATCCAGGGTTACCTCCGGAAACCCCGATGATGAAAAACTGAACCTGTTCTCCCCGGGACTGAGAGAACTCCGGTAGTGGATATAACGGCCATTTTCATTGTCTTGAACAGTAAGGGGGGAGACAGGCCCGGAGGAAGACCGGAGTTTCAGCTCCTTCACATCGCTCTGGACAGAGGCTTTTACCACAAAATGAACCGAGGAGGAAGGACCATAAATGATACTCCCGGTTTCAGGGGTCAACAGCACAGGTTCGCCTGCTGAAGCCGGACGGGCAGTAAGGAGAACAGTGATCGCCAGAAAAAAGAAACAGCAGATCCTATAAGAATTTACCATTTCTGATTATCCTGTAGCGCTTCACACGTATCTTCATGGTTGATGGTCCCGCCTTCTCCTGACCCTGAAGCCGAACCCCGGGGTATATAGATAAATCAAGTCGGAAGGTTGAGCTCATACCTGTTGCAAACCGCAGCCCCTTACTCATCTTTGCTGGAATGGCAGACAAAACAGCCCTCTCCTTCCGCGGCCCCCCCGCCGCCTCCGGCGATCATGCTGTCGTAATCCCAGCGCAGGATGTCGGGATACTGGGAACCGTGCACCCGGTGGCAGGAAAGGCACATGACCACGGCCTCGGCCCGGGTAGGATTCTCCGGGTCTATCCAGGCTACCGGGGCCTGCAGGTTGTAACCTGTTGTGGTTGGGTCATAGGCGGCGTACTCTCCTTCATCGGGCAGGGCTATATCGCTGGGATGGCGGAGCCAGGGAGAGCCGGTGCCGGTGCCGTCGCTGCCGTGGAAATTATTATGGCAGCCCCCGCAGTAGCTGGAGATGCTCTGGGTTGTTTTCAGGTTTATGCCATTATTATCGGGCTCGTCCACACCCTTGTAATAATTGTGGCTGGCCGTGTGGTCGGGATGTTCCCAGTACTCATGCTCTACACCCACTACATAACCGCTCTGAGGTCTCTCGTGGGAATTGAGGAAACGATAGTTGTCGTTGTCTTCATGGTGAAAGACATCGTAATGGCAGCCCTGGCAGCCTCCGCGGTTATAATTATCACAATCCGGCGGCACGGCAAGGGTATTATGGCAGGAACTGGCTGGCCCGCTGCAACGGGTGTTGCCCGGGGCCTCGTCCAGCTGGGAATCGATTGCCGAAATGCCCCGGACATTGTGGCCGTAGCCGTCATAGTCCTCTCCTTGGGCCACCTGGTAAAAGTTGCCCCCGGCCAGAGCGTCGTCGGGATAACCCGAGGTATTGTAGACAATGGGTACTTTGTTGCCCCCCAGGTCGACAATTGTCTGGTCGGAAGTGGTGGAGGTATGACAGCCCACACAGTCCGAGACCAGGAGATTGTCCGCCGGGCTTTCCGAGGTTGAATTGCCGCTTAATTCCCCGCCGGCAGACCAGCCCACCCCGTCCCCGGTTCTGGTTATCGGTGAACTGTCCTGGGAATTATGCATGGTATGGCAGTTGCTGCAGGGACCGGACACCGCCGCCCAGGACAAGCCGGGTAACATAACCAGAAGGCCCCCGGCAAAAAAGAGCGCCGGCCCGATCAGAACCCGGCTTCCGCGCCTGGCCGAAGAGAGTATGGTATCCATCTGTTAGGCTCCATAATTTTCAATTGTCAATTGTCATTTACTTAACTGCTCAACTTTCCGACTTAAAAAACAGCAGGATTTCATGCAGTTGGCATATCAACCCCTAAACTCCACTGTTTGACGGGAAATTTGCACGTCGTATCATAATAGATAAATTAAGCCGGAAAGTTGAGTTAACTGGTTATGAATAATTCCAAACCTGAAACCGCAAGGCAAATTTTTATCTCTGTACAAATAAACTGACTTCATGTGGCAGATCGTTAATATTTTACAACAAAACAAGTATTATCACAAGTATTATCACAAGAAAAAACTAAAAAAATTTTACTAAGTTTTTAATATTAAAAGGCCGGAAGGACCTGGATTATTTTCTGCCGGTGTAATTCTTAAAACCCGAATTCAGCAAGCAGATCGTCCACCAGGTCCTGGTTAAGGGGCTCTTCCGATCTTGACCGACCCTCCCGCATCTCTTTTTGCTGCAGATCTTCCGAACCGTTATCTCTATTAATATTAAGGGCAACCATGGTCTCCAGCAGCCAGTCTCTTATCTGGTTAAGTTCTTTTGATATAGTCTCCATCTGCTGACGGGCCGCATCCTGGTATGACTGAGAAGCAATAATATCATAGATGGCGGCTTTCATATTCTCCAGCTTACTGCGGGCAGACGCCCGGTCTGCTGATCCGTCTTCTTCCAAAAACGCTTCCAGCTCTTCGGCAATACCGGTCAGGATATCTGCTTTACTTAATACCTCCTCAGTGGACTGACTCATCAGCTTTATAATATTGCGAAAATTATCGGCTAGCAGGGGAGTCCGTTCACCGGCATTACTCAGGACGGCCTCCGCCTTCTTCATATTAGCGGCCATCTGATTGATCTTGCCGGCCAGAGAAGAATATATTACTCCGGCTTCCCCGGCATTATCAGCTTTTTTCTCAAAATCGCCCTGCAGTAAGGCATCTATAACTTTAACCATGGACTTGACGGCTTCATCATCTGAGTATGCCATAACGGTTCCGTTTTCCTCAATTACCGGGAATTCTAAAATTCTTACCCCCATGCCGGCATCAGACCGGGAGACCTGTTAAATCGGGCAGATGTTATCCAGACCTGCTGATACCCATCTGGTAAGCATATCAAAAATTTTCCCGGAAGACAACTGGTGAGTTCTCATTTTACCTCAATAAGCCTGGTACACATTTATACTGAACAGACGGTACCGGGTACGAGGGACGCCATAAACCCGTCCCTGGGGGCTTGACTGCAGCCGTCCTGGCTGCAGACACCCTCGTACCCGCACCGTCTGTTCCTGTTGCCCTCAATTTTTGAGGTAAAATGAGAAGTTACGACAATTCCTGAAAACAACAACATTCAGCGGTACTTTTCAAATTCCTCGTAAAACTTTTCTTTGGCCTGATACATCAGGCGGTCAGCCTCTTTCAGCATCCTGTCGATAGAAGAATAGCGGTCGGACCCGGCTGAACCAAAGCTGACAGCAACCGGAAAATGTTCACCATCCTCCATAGTTATATAGACCCCGTTAAAGACATCTTCTTCCATTCTTCTGACAAAAGAATAAGCGGCATCATCCCCGGCTTCAGGCAAAAGGATGACAAACTCGTCCCCCCCGATACGTGCCACTATATCCGTACTGCGCACCTCACTCTCTAAAAGCTGGCTGACTTTCAGAATCAACCGGTCCCCAGCCTCGTGGCCATATGAATCGTTGACCTTTTTCAGCAGATTAACATCAGCAGCCACTATGGCATAATGGATATTTAATTCAATAAACTTATCATGCTCGTAATCAAGGGCCTGATCCAGGTAGCCCCGATTGTAAAGCCCTGTCAAGGGATCGGTATTTGCTTTCTCTTCCAGCTTCCTGGATAACAGGCAATTTTCCAGATAGGCGCCAAGGGGTTCGGTAAAAAGGTCAATAAGCTCGATCTCTTCCCGGTCCCCGAACTGCTCGCCTCCCAATAAGAGCAGACCAACCAGGGAACCGACCCGGCCTTGAAAAAACAGCGGCATAGTCTGCCTGCAGGACTCAAGCTCAATATCTATGGTACGCTTATGCTGATTCTGAATATCCCGGGACAGGTATTTTCTGGATAGTTCCCGAATCTCCTCTTCCGTAGCCTCCCGGTGAGATGTAAGCCATATTGTCCCCACCCTGATGTCATTGACCAGAAGGATAGCTTTTTTTATATCAATGAAACTGAAAAGCACCTCCCAGAAAAACTCTATCACCTTGTTGTGGTTGGGATCCTTCTGCATCATGGCACCCATGTCTGCCAGATTGCCCATGATCTGATTTTTCCGTAAAATAGTTTCCCGCTGCTGCCTGATCTGTTCTATAAGCTTTATCTGGCGGCTGGTATCCCGAAAGACCAGAAGTCCTCCGGAACCGAAAGGCGAGGCGGTGATGCTTTCGGTAATATAATAGCCGCCGATACTGTGACTCTTTCTTATATCGTTCAGTCCGGCAAAGCCTTCCCTGGCCGGGCAATCAGAACAGGGCCTGGTATTCCCCAGCAGTTCATAACACCGCTGGGCATCCCGCCCCGGGAATATATTATCGAGGGCTTTATTCTTTCTGTCAATTTCAAAAGAACCCCGCACTGAAACCACGGCTTCCGGCAGGTAATCCAGGATGCCTTGCAAAAGTTTCTGTTCACTTAAAATCTCTTTTCCCCGGCGCTCCAAAAGAACATTCTTGGCCTGCTGCTCTTTACGGTTCAACTCCAGGCTGCGAAGCAGGGTGATTTCTCTGGTCACGTCCTGCAGGGTTATAACCTTATAGTCCTGCCAATCAGCAATAAACCTTCTGGCATAAATAAACTCCCCGCTGCCGCGGGGAATAATGACTGACTGCTCCCAGTTCTCCTGATTTGTATCCTCATCAAGAGGACAGTTTTTACAAGGGTCTGTTTCCCTGAACAAAAAGGAAAAACAGGTATCAGAATGCCCCGAAAAAGACGGGGGGCGGCCGGTCATACTGCAGGCCGCCTTATTGGCAAAAATAATCCCGTAACTTTGATCCAGGATAATAACACTGGCCTGTACAAAATCCAGAAAACCGGTTAATTCGTCTAGCATCTTTAAACACTCAGACCCTCATAGCAAAAACCATTGAATCAGGTCGCTAAATGTTCACCAGCTGCCAGTCGCAGGCGTCAAGGGCGGCAATACCAGGGCTGATATGAATGCCCGCCCTGAATACGCACATCTCGAACACTGGTGAATACTTAATGGACAGAATTTTTGTAAACTATAAACTTGGTGAAAAGTTACCTCTAATCTTCCATGAACAGAGGATCAATATCATCTTCATCATTGAGATTTTCTTCCTCTTGAACCGGTCCGGGATTCTCCTGACCTGCGTCGGCAACGGCTTCTTTTTTCAATGCCCTGTTTACTTTCGAAGAAGAAAAGAGGATCTTCTTGATCTTTTCCACTTCGTACTTGACATGGGGATCAGAAAGACAGGTATCACAGCTGCCAATATGATTCTGCATGAATTCCACCATCCGGGCGGGGGCCATTGATTCGTCCTGGACCTGCTCATACCATAATCGTACAAGCCTGTTCAAACGCTCACACTCCATTTATCCTCTCTCCAAAACAAATTAGAGTACATTTCATGCCTTCTTGGTTTCTTATTTAATTAAAACCTGAAGGCCTCCGGCTTGACTTGCAACCAGTAATTCGTTATTTATTGATTTAAGTTTTTGTGTAACTGCAGTACCATGACCAAGCCGGGTAATTGAGTTATTGACTCTGATCCATAAAAAAGTTGCTCATTTACTCAATAGTAATTAGGCTGTGGGACAACAAACCTTTTTTTTAAACTAAATTAAGGAAGTGGAAAGGGCGCTGGTGGCCCTCCCGGACTTCAAATCCGGTGCACTGGGTTAATAACCTGGTGGGTGGGTTTGATTCCCATGCACTTCCGCCAGATCAATTCTTTTTTCGCCTTATTACTACAGCGACACCTCCTTTCTGTTTCCGTCATTCCCGCGAAAGAACGTCATCCCGGACCCTGATCCGGGACGGGAATCCAGAAAAAGAAACTGGATTCCCCGGTCAAGCCGGGGAATGACGGGAGAGAGAACCAAAATGTCGCTGTAGTATTATAGTATTACCCCGATCTCAAACAAGCTAACGGGTTTCAATGCCTTTACTGCAGAGATGCCTCTTTACCTCTTTAATAGCCACCTCCCGCCGATGAAAGATACCGGCGGCCAGGGCCGCCTCCACCCCGGTCCTTTCAAAAACCTCCAAAAAATGGTCCGGGCATCCTGCCCCGCTGGAAGCAATAACCGGAATACTGAGGGCCTGCTTTACCATCCCCACCAGCTCCAGGTCAAAACCGGTATTTGTGCCGTCCCTGTCCATACAGTTGAGCAGGATCTCTCCCACCCCGAGTTCCTGGCAGATGCGGGCCAATTGGCAGACCTCGATATTGCGGCCTTCCCTTCCGCCTTTTACAGTACACTGGTACCAGCAATACTCTTCTCCCCCCGGACCGGGGAATTCTGTTCTTATGGTATGGTGATCAACCTTATCCGGAGAAAACACATAAACCCGGCGGGGATCAATGGAAATTACCACGGCCTGGCTGCCGTATGTATTGACGATCTTTTCAACAGCGCTGATGCCTGTCTTTTTACCCTGCTCCAGATACTGCTCTACCGCATAAACCGCATCACTTCCTATAGAAATTTTGTCAGCCCCGGAACGGAAGTACTCCGAGGCAACATCAAGGGCAGAGTAATAAACACCATCGGAAGCGGTATATTCCCGAATACCTCCACCTATAGTCAGCGGAACAAAGACGTTTTCCGAAGTCCGGCGGAGGACCTCCAGCATGGGCTGATCCTTCAGGGGGAAATCCCGGAACCCGGTGATATTAAGGAAAATGATCTCATCCGCCCCCTCCTCATAGTACCTCCTGGCCAGATCCACCGGCTTCCCCAGGTTTCTCACTTCCCCCTCTTCCCGAACATCATACCTGTCGCCCTTGGTTACCACCAGATCTCCGGCATCATTACAGCGGACATCCAGACAGGCGATTATCCGTTTGGCAAAACAGGTCCCCTTCTCACCGCCTGACCAGAGGCAAGCCCGGTTGACTCCGGCTTGAAAGGCAAGGAAATTTTTTAAAATGGAGAGCCCGGCCGCCCCGCTTTTCTCCGGATGAAACTGAAAGGCAGTAATATTGCCTTTTTGTATTCCGCTGATGAAATCATCGCCGTAGGTAGTGGTAGTAAGCAGCCAGTCTTTGTTTTCAGGGGCGATTTCTGCCCGGTAGGAATGGACGAAGTAAAGTTTTTCTCCCTTATAGTCCTGGAAGACCGGAGACGGCTTGGCCAGCCTGATCCCGTTCCAGCCCATCTGAGGGACGGCAAGAGATGAATCGGGGAAACGTCTTACCTGCCCGGGGATAATACCCAAACCTGGTATCCCGGCAGACTCCTCACTACCTTCAAAAAGGGTCTGCAGGCCGAGACAGATCCCCAGGAAAGGCTTATCCTCTTTCAACCGCCTGATAAGCGGTTCGAGATAACCATACTCCCTGAGCCTTTCCATAGCACTGCCAAAACAACCAACTCCCGGAAATATCAGCTTTTCCGCCCGCCCTATATCTTCAGGCCCGGCAACATCCCTGACCGCATAACCCATTTTTTTAATGGCATTCCTGACAGATCGAACATTACCGGCCCCATAATCCAGCAGAGAAATTATCATATTTTCAGTTTACTGCCCATTTGCCCGTATCTTCAATTATGATCTCAAAAGATAAACCATAATTAAATGAGTGCAAATAAAATTCTGTTATTGCCAGGCAAAAATCTTTTGATTTCTAATTCGTAATTCAACTTTCCGGATTGATTTATCTGTATGATATAACGTACAAATTTTTTAGTGAGGCAGGGGTACTTGACGGTTGGTATATTTATTCAGGAACATTCCCTCACTCTCTGGCCATATCCCGGTGAAAAACGTTCGGGGTGCCAAAATGACGGCCCAGAAAACGCTGCAATTCCTCAACTACCGCCACTGAACGGTGCCTGCCTCCGGTACAGCCCAGGGCTATGGTCAACCGGGCTTTACCTTCCTCCTGGTACCTTGGGATAAGATCGGTAATCAATGACTGCAGGCGCTCAAGAAAAACGGCTGCAATTTGATTTTTTAAGACAAAGTCGGCAACCTCAGGCTCCTGACCGCTATAAGACCGTAAATTTTCCTGGTAATGGGGATTGGGCAGAAAACGAACATCCCAGACAATATCGGCTTCCGGCGGGATACCGTGCTTATAGCCGAAAGAAACGAGATTAAGCCTCAGGGCCCCCGGAGAAGCATCTCCTTCCAGGAAATCAATTACCTGTTTCTGCAGCTCTTGAGACAACATGCTTCCGGTACTGATAACCATATCAGCTGCTTCCTTTGCCGGTGCCAACCTTTTTCTCTCGACAGCAATAGCAGCCTGAAGTGAAATTTCTCCACTTAAAGGGTGCCTGCGGCGATGCTCGCTGAAATACTTAATGAGACTCAGCTCATCAGCTTCCAGATAAATAATTTCCAAAAAGTATTTATTTTTGAATTCAAATAATCGATTAATCTCAGGAGGAAAATCCGGATCACGACAATCAACCACCAGGGCTAGTCCCTCTCTGGCAAAATTCCCCTGACTGGTTTCAGAAAGCACCCTGTCCAACAAAAAAAAGGGGAAATTATTGCTGGAATAATATCCCCGGTCTTCCAGGGCAGGTAAGACTAAGTCAGCCCCGGCCCCGGACATGCCACTGATAATGACCATCCTGGGCATGCCTTCAGTATGTCTCTGCTTCATTTATTATACCTATAATTTCCCCGGCCTCCCGTGACTTAAGAAGACGTTTTTTGATCTCGGGGTCCCTAAAAAAACGGGCCAGCTGCCCCAGGCTTTTCAAATAAGATAAGGAATGGTTCTCCGGAGCAAGGATCAAAAAAAAAATATGGACAGGTTTGCCGTCATAAGCCCCAAAAGACAGGCCTTCGATACTTCGTGCCATAAAAAACTCAAACCAGTTCAAAGAAGGGAGATGGCAATGGGGCATGGCTACCCCTTTACCCAGTCCTGTAGAGCCGAACTTTTCTCTTTGCTGGAGAGCTTGCCGGACAGCCTCCCCGGAGAGCCAGGGGCAGGTTTTCTCCGCCAGTTCAGCCAACTCCTTTAAAACACCGTCTCTAGAAACTGCCTGTAAAGAGAGAATTATCCTGTCTTCTGTTAAGATATAAGCCATATTATAACTTCTAACTATTTCCTGTGTCTTTTCCTGTACTTGGAAGAAAGGATCCCCAGCTGCTCCCGGTACTTGGCCACTGTACGCCGGGCTACTTTTATACCCTGTTCCTGGAATATCTCTGAGATCGCCTGATCGCTTAAGGGCTTGTCAAGGTTTTCATCGTGCAGCAGAGAACGGATACGTTCCTTGATGCTGGTGGAAGACAGATCTTCACTGCCTCTTTTCTTGATTGCTGACGAAAAAAAGTACTTTAACTCAAAGGCCCCCTGAGGGATGTGGACATATTTATTACTCGTGACCCTGCTGATCGTAGATTCGTGCATATCAATGTCTTCAGCAATATCCCTGAGCACCATGGGCCTGAGAGCTCCCACTCCGTGTTCCAGAAAATTACGCTGATGCTTGATTATACTCTCCACTACCTGATAAATGGTCCTCTGGCGCTGCTGAATGCTTTTAATCAGCCAGGAGGCTGATCGCAGCTTTTCTTTAATGTAATCCCTGGCAGCGTCAGAGGCCTCTTCCCGCTCTTTCAGCAACTCACGGTAATAAGAGCTTATTTTAAGTTTCGGTAATCCTTCATCATTCAAGATAATGACATACTCATCTCCAATTTTCTGAATATATACATCGGGGATTATATAATGGGGCTCTTCATCGGAAAAGGCAGCACCCGGATGAGGATCAAGATCAAGAATAATATTTACAGCGGCAATAACATTATCCATTGATTCCCTGGTTGCCCTGACTATGGCATCATAGTTTTTAGTTTCCAGATATCTGAGATGATCCCTGACAATACGATACGGCAGGGAATCTTCGAGATTAAGCCTCTTCAACTGAAGAAGGAGAGACTCTTTAACATTCCGGGCCGCAACTCCGGGCGGGTCCATATCCTGAATAAGATCTGTCATTTTCCGGGCTGTAGCCCGGTCACAACCGACAGCCTCACATATCTCCTCCTCCTCTACCTTTAGAAAACCCTTATTATCCAGATTGCCCAAAATAAACAGGGCTACCTCCAACTCATCTTCGCTTATATTGCTGTGACACAACTGCCAGTGAAGGTGGCTGTTAAGGTCTGGTTTTTTGCTGATGATATCGAGACGGGAAGGTTCTTCTCCTCCTGTCTGCCTTTTCCTGTTATAATTACCACCCCCCCCCTCATATTCATTAACATAATCCGCCCAGTTTATTTCTGAGACATAACTTTTCTCCAGATTCATGGCATCGATATTTTCCGGGGCAGCACCTTCTTCCTGGCCTTCTGCTTCACACTCTTCCCGGTCCTGGCCTGATTCCTGATCCTGGGCCACCTCCTCCAGAACAGGATTCTGTTCGATTTCCTGTTGAACTGTCTCTACAAGTTCCAGGCGGGAAAGTTGAAGCAGTTTAATAGCCTGCTGCAACTGGGGGGTCATCACCAGTTGCTGGGTCAACTTAACATCTTGCTTTAACTCCAAAAAGGACATAATTACATCCTGAAATTCCGGCCAAGATACATTTCTTTAACCTTTTCAGACTGAATAATTTCCTCCGGGGTCCCTCTGGACAAAACCTGACCATTATCAACAATATAGGCATAATCACAGACCGTAAGGGTCTCACGGACATTGTGATCAGAAATAATAATTCCAAGCCCCTGACCTTTCAACTCCATAATAATCCCCTGGAGGTCGGAGACAGAAAGGGGATCAATACCGGCAAACGGTTCATCAAGTAAGATATAACGGGGGTTTATTGCCAGGGCCCGCATTATCTCCACCCGGCGTCTTTCCCCGCCGGAAAGAGCACTTCCTTTATTGCCGGCCAGATATTTCAATTTCAGGTCTCCCATGAGCCTGTCAATCCTGGCCTGGATGTCCTCCCTGGAAAGGCCCAGGGGTTCCAGAATAATCCTGACATTTTCCTCCACAGTCAATTTCTTGAAGACAGTAGGTTCCTGGGCCAGGTAAGAAATTCCGTTTCTGGCCCTTTTATGAACCGGCAACCTGGTAATATCTTTATTTTCCAGAACAATACTGCCTTGTTCAGGCCTGATAAATCCGGCAATAGCATAAAAAGATGTGGTCTTGCCTGCACCATTTGGACCCAGAAGCCCTATGATGCTCCCTTTTTCAGCTAGTATACTTATACCGTCAACAACACGACGTCCCCGGTATGATTTGACTAAGTTCCTGGCTTCAAGCAATGCCGTCACTAATCCTCTTCCGAGTAAAAAACGGCCTTTACCCGCTTGTCTTTCTGGTCACCCGATTCAAAAACAGTTGTCCCCTCTTGCAGGTCAAAAACCACTTTCTCACCCTGAACCAAATTATCCTGGTGCCAGACCTTGGCATTACCGGTAATAAAAATCTTTTCATCCCTGAGCGCAAATATTACTTTATCTCCGGCAGCTGTCAAATTGCCTCGACTGACCTTCACTTCACCGCTGGCAATTATCTTATTTATCTGCTGGCCCTGCCCGCCCATCTTCTCGGGTTGGGAATTATTACCTTCACCATTATTTTTATAATAAACCGTCATTTTCCGGGAATTAATAGCCAAATCCCCCTGGACAGCCACTACATTACCGGTAAAAAATACGGCATCCTCCTGCTGATCAGAAAGCATCCGGTCAGCCTCTATATGCACCGGCTGCGAGATCCTCCAGTTATCTTCCCTGCTGTTCTTTTTACTGCTCCGCTCCTTCACCCCGGGAACAGTCTGCGAGTCATCCCCCTTATTCTGAGCCCAGACAGCTTCGGGCCCGGGCTGGCCTGATAAAAACAGCATAAGCAGAAATAAAAATATTTTTGTAACTAAAGAGTTCACCTGACTTTTACCCTCTAAATAACATGTGAAAGATAACACTTATTCTCTGAAACGATAGTTTCCGGATAAAGAATAGCGAAAGAAGTTAAGAAAGTAAAGAATAAGCATTCACGGGTCCAGGATTACTTTTTTCTTTGCCTAGAGACCGCTTATCAGTTAAAGGTAATTTTTAAAAACCGGAAGCGAGAAAAAAGCCCTGACAAATCATTGCCTGGTACCTAAAAAATAATGAGCACAAAACAGGCGTTAGACAAGGCCAAAGTCCTTATAGAATCTTTACCATATATAAAGAAGTTCTCAAACAAGACTATCGTAATAAAATACGGCGGTCATGCCATGGTGGATGAAGAACTCAAAAAAAACTTCGCCCTGGATGTCATCCTCATGAAATATATAGGAATTAACCCGGTTATAGTCCATGGCGGGGGACCCCAGATCAACCGGTTTCTGCGAAAAATGAATATACAGTCCGACTATATCCAGGGAATGAGGATTACTGACAGAGAAACCATGGATATCGTGGAAATGGTGCTGGTGGGCAAGGTAAATAAAGAGATCGTCGGGCTTATCAATTTTCACGGAGGCCGGGCTATCGGCTTATCAGGCAGGGACGGCGACCTGATTCAGGCGGAAAAAATGAAGATCATGAAAAGCCAGACGGAAAACGCGCCACCGGAACTTATTGACCTGGGCCGGGTAGGGACGGTTACCGGTGTTAATCCGGAGATCCTGATCACTCTCGACCAGAGAGATTTTATTCCGGTTATTGCCCCGGTGGGGGTGGGAGAAGACGGCTGGTCCTACAACATAAACGCCGATCTGGTAGCCGGTGCTGTGGCCTCGCAGCTTAAGGCGGAAAAACTGGTCCTGCTTACCGATGTGGAAGGAGTGCTCAGCGCTGATAAGACCCTTATCTCTTCACTGAGCTGTGAGGAGGCAGAACACTTGATTTCCCGTGGAGATGCGGCAGGGGGCATGATTCCCAAAATCAAATGCTGCCAGAATGCAGTCAATGCAGGTGTGGGCAAGGCCCATATCATAGATGGTCGTGCTTCCCACGCCCTTCTTCTGGAAATTTTTACCAGAGAAGGAGTGGGAACGGAAATAATCGAAAATTAGAAACTCAACTTTCCGACTTAAAAAAAACAACAGGATTGCATGCAGTTGGCATGTCCATTCAGGAAAGGTTTCGTGTTTGACGGGAAATTTTCACGTTGTATCATAATAGATAAATTAAGTCGGAAAGTTGAGTTAGAAATAATCAGTGACGATGAAAAACAGTACACTAAGAGTTAAGTTAAGGTACTGATAACCCTGGTCCCTTATAGTATGAAAGAAGATGTTATAAAAAAAAATGACTCCCTGTTCATGAAGACTTACGCAAGATTCCCGGCAGTTATGGTAAAGG
Organism: Desulfobia sp.; assembly: GCA_046497465.1. Taxonomy (GTDB): domain Bacteria; phylum Desulfobacterota; class Desulfobulbia; order Desulfobulbales; family SURF-16; genus JAWLDV01. Next base: position 2,442 of record JAWOFO010000064.1, on the reverse strand, counting down.
GTTCCGGCTGCTGGCTGCAAGACATCGATGGCAGAAACTACCTTGACTTCCTGTCCGGTATAGCAGTATGCAGTCTGGGACACAACCACCCTGATGTCACCGAGGCTATCTGCCGGCAGGCGGCAAAACTAAACCACGTCTCCAATCTTTATTACACCATACCCCAGACCGAGGTCGCCGAACTCCTGGTTAACAACTCTTTTGCCGACCGTGTCTTTATGGCCAATTCCGGGGCCGAGGCAAATGAGGCGGCCATAAAATTAGCCAGAAAATACGGCGGAGAGGGTCGTTATAAAATAATCTGTCTGGAGGGCTCATTCCATGGCCGTACCATGGCCACAGTTTCAGCTACCGGTCAAAACAGGTTCCACAAAGGATTCGAACCGTTGCTCCAGGGGTTCTGCCATGTCCAGCCGGAAGACCTCGACCAGCTGGAAAAAATGATTGACCACACGACCTGTGCGGTACTCTGTGAACCTGTACAGGGAGAAGGGGGAGTGCGTCCCCTGTCCCGCCTTTATCTGAAGGGCATCCGCCTATTGTGTGACCGTTATAACCTGAAACTTATCTTTGACGAAGTCCAGGTGGGAATGGGCAGAACCGGTTCCCTGTTCGCCTATGAACAGTTCGGCATAGAGCCGGACATAATAACTTCAGCAAAGGCCCTGGGCAACGGCATCCCTATCGGGGCCATGCTTGCCAGGGAAAGCGTGGCAGAAGCTTTTCAACCCGGAGATCATGCTGCAACCTTTGGAGGTAACCCGGTGGCTTGTGCCGCGGCCAAAGCCACTATCAGAATCATGCTGCAGAATGGTTTCTTGAAAGGGGTAAAAGAAAAGGGGACCTACCTTCAAGAACAGTTAAATACGGTAGTGGAAGAATTCCCGAAACTTGCCCGGCAAGCCAGAGGAATGGGACTCATCCGGGGACTTGTCCTGACCCCGGAAGCCCTGTCCTCAGGGACTGATATAGTAAATAAGATGTTTAAGCAGGGGGTATTAATAAACTTTGCCGGAGGTGAGGCCCTGCGCTTTCTTCCTCCTCTTATTATCTCCAAAGAGGAAATAGATAAAATGATTCATACCCTGAAATCAGTGCTGGCTGAAATTACGGTTGAATAAAAGCCGTAAGATATTATGATGCCCTGCGCCCTGATTTTTAGGTCCCTATCGCGTGCAGTTGAGGTTCAGGTTAACTTTTGCGGAAAAACTCTTTACAAAAACAAGGTATTCTTAGTATCTATTCTAATTTGATCCGGGAATATTAAAAAGCTGACGAGGATATAATGGCTAGCCATCTCATTAATCTCTGGGATTTTAATAAAGACGAACTTTTTTCTTACATAAAGCGGGCCCTTGAATTGAAACATGAGGCCGGTGAAGGGGTACAGCATGAACAGCTAGCCGGCAAAATTCTGGGTATGATCTTTGAAAAACCATCCACCCGAACCAGAGTGTCTTTTGAGGCAGCCATGTATGGCTTGGGAGGTCAGGTCATCTACCTCTCAGGTAAAGAGACTCAGCTGGCAAGAGACGAACCTCTCAGTGATATGGCCCGGGTTATGAACCGTTACGTTGACGCCCTCGTGGTAAGAACTTTCAACCAGGAGACAGTTGAAGAACTGGCTCATTATTCCGCTATCCCGGTTATAAACGGCCTCACAGACAAATTTCATCCCTGCCAAGTCTTAAGTGACATAATGACAGTTATCGAATCTAAAGGACCGATAGATAATCTGAAAATAGCCTGGATAGGGGACGGCAATAACATGGCCAATTCCTGGATTCAGGCGGCAAGCCGTCTGGGCTTTGAACTGACCCTGGCCTGTCCCCGGGGTTATGACCCGGATGCCGCAGTCCTGGAAGAAGCAGAAAAAAAAGCGGGGAAACCTGTCACCCTGGTCCGTGATCCCGAAACGGCAATAATGGATGCTGATGTAGTCAATTGTGATGTCTGGACCAGTATGGGACAGGAAAAAGAAAAAGGGGAACGGATTAAAACCTTCTATCCTTACCAGGTAAATCAACAATTACTCAGTACAGCCAAGGCCGGGATAACAGTCCTACATTGCCTGCCGGCTCACCGCGGTGAGGAGATAACAGAGGAAGTCCTGGAAAGCCCTTGCTGTCCGGTCTTTGATCAAGCTGAAAACAAAATGCACATGCATAAGGCAATACTGGAATACTTTTTAATTGGAGATTAAGGGGCAAGTATATTTAAGAACTCCAGGGTCCAAAGTTCTCTTAACTTATTGATATGATTAGAACCAAAATTGTTGTAGCGTCATTCCGGCGAAGCTTGTCCCGGACCCCGATCCGGGAGCCGGAATCCAGTCGCAGTTGCAAGAAAACCGATCAATTGGATTTTCTTTCCATACTCAGGCTCCTGGATGCCGGATCCGTCATGCCGGTCCCGGATTGTGTCCGGGATGACGGATCCGGC
>JAWOFO010000061.1:0-18551 GCA_046497465.1 Desulfobia sp. | reverse complement strand
GACTTGATCCGGCATCCAGAAAGCATATCTTACTGATAAAACACTGGATTCCGGCTCCCGGATCGGGGTCCGAGACAAGCTTCGCCGGAATGACGACCATAAATATATTATTTTAATTATTTCAATGAGTTACGAGAACTTTGAACTTTAAAGATATAGGTAAGTTAAACCGGAAAATTGAGACTATAATTTTGTTAAACGGTTACACAAAGTCGAACAAGCTGGTATCAGACAATGAACAACGATATTGAAGAAGGATTCGTTGAAATCACCATTGACGGAGTTCTTGATCTCCATACCTTCCAGCCCAGGGAAATAAAGGAACTGGTACCCAACTATCTGGATCTGTGCTATGAAAAGGGTATCCTGGAAGTCCGGATTATTCACGGCAAGGGAACCGGCACCCTGCGCCGTCTGGTCCACTCCCTGCTTGACAGGAATGACCGGGTGGCCGGTTATCGACTGGCCGGCCATGGTTCCGGGAGCTGGGGGGCTACTCTGGTTGATCTGAAACCCTGATGACCGACAAGATAGTACACGGTCTGATGCTGATCAGCGCCTTCCTGGTTTCCACTTCTTTTGTAGTAGGCAAGGCCATTACCCACGGCCTGGATCCAGCCGCCCTTACCCTGGTGCGCTTTGCTATTGCCGGACTTCTCTTTGCGCCCTATATCTTCTGGAAATACGGGCTTAAATCGCCATCTTTGGCAGACCTTTCCCGCTACGGCGCGGTAAGCCTGGCCATTGTCGCCTTTTTCTGGTGCATGTTCACCGCCCTGCGTTACACATCTTCCCTTAATACCAGCGTCATCTATACCCTGGTTCCGGGTCTGGCCGGAATTTACGGGGCCATCCTGCTCAGGGAAAGACTGGGATACAGGCGTCTGGCCGCCCTTCTCTTCTGCATGTTCGGCGCTCTCTGGGTAATTTTCCGGGGGCATATAAACCAGTTTCTGGTCCTGTCCTTCAACAAAGGGGACCTGATTTTTCTGGCCGGCTGCTTTGCCATGGGTCTCTACACTCCGCTGGTCAGACTTCTTCACCGGGGCGAACCCATGGCGGTTATGACCTTCTGGGTGATGATTACCGGTTCAATCTGGCTCCTGATCCTGACCGGCCCCAGAATTCTGTCCATAAACTGGCTGGAGGTGGAACCCCTGATCTGGGCTGGAATTATCTATCTGTCCGTATTTACTACCATCATCACCTTTTTTCTTACCCAGTTTTCCACCATTCATATCGGCCCCACCCGGGTTATGGCCTACAGCTATCTCTACCCCCTTCTGGTCATTATACTGGAATGGGGCCTGGGGCACGGCCTGCCTTCCGTTTCCACCCTTCCCGGAGTATTAATAGTCCTGGCTGCCATGCCTGTTCTACAGAGAAGCAGGAGCTGAACATAAAAAGTCCTGTGGCAGATTTTATCAGGGATTCTCGATTTAGCGTGATTCCATCTGTTATGAAAATAGGCAAGGAGTTTTAGCTTGACAAATTTTTCTAAAAAAAGTAACCGGATTTATGGATTTTTTTACTTTGGATATACCGCCGATTTATTTTATGACTGATACGGCTGCCGGACGGGAGAATTGGATATACGCACGAAAAGTTCAAAACTCCCTGTTTGCCGGCAACATTTCGCAGCCACTTACGGGAAAGGCAAAGCGTTTCATCAAGGATAAGCCGGAAAATGAACGATGAACATAGTGATGACATATTGACAAAAAGGGCGCGTGATCTGGAAGGCATCATCTCCGAAATTCTGACCCGGCAGGAATCCGGACAGGGCGAACAGTTTCTTCAAGGTATGCTGGATGCCATACAGGATGGCATAGGTGTACGGACCCGGGATCTTACCCTGACTCGAGTAAACCGCTGGCTGGAAAAGCGGTACGCCTCACAAATGCCGCTGATTGGCAAGAAGTGTTACGCTGCCTTTCACAACAGGCAGGATCCGTGTCCCGGGTGTCCATCCATTTCAGCCATGGAAACCGGAAAACCCCAGAGGCAGATCATGCCTTATTCTTCATCTGAAGTCCCTAGCGGCTGGCTTGATTTATCCGCCTTTCCGTTGATAAACGGCAATGGCGAAGTAATCGGTGTCATCGAACATATCAGGGATATTACCAAAAGCAAACAAGCAGAGGAAAAATTACGAAAAAGTGAGAATCAGCACCGCCGGGTCCTGGAGGCCTCTCCCGACCCGATCGTGGTTTATGATATAGAAGGCAAAGTTGTCTATTTGAATCCCTCGTTTACCCGGGTTTTTGGTTGGACTCAGGAGGAGCTGCAAGGCCGGAAAGTTGACTATGTACCCGAAGAAAACTGGACTGAAACCACCGAAATGATTGAACGGCTCCGCGGGGGAGAGAGCTTTTCAGGAATTGAAAGCCGGCGGTACACCAAAAAAGGGCACACGATTGATGTTAGTATAAGTGTAGCGACCTATTTGGATCAGGACGGAAAGTTGGAAGGCAGCGTTCACACCTTGCGGGATATCAGTAATAGAAAAAAGATGGAAGTCCAGCTCCAACAGGCACAGAAAATGGAGGCTATCGGTACCCTTGCAGGAGGTATTGCCCATGATTTCAACAATATACTCAGTGCTATACTGGGATACACAGAGCTGGCGCAATTGGGCATTCCGGAAAAAAGTCAACAAAGGGCCAACCTGGACCAGGTCCTGAAGGCAGCAGCCAGGGCGAGAGATCTGGTTCAGCAGATCCTGGCGTTCAGCCGTCAAGGCGAACATGATGCGCAGCCTATCCAGTTGGAGCCTGTTATCAAGGAGGCCCTTAAGATGCTGCGCGCTTCCATCCCTTCAACTATTGATATCCGGCGGAATATAGAAGGAGAAACCGGTCCGGTAATGGCCGACCCGACTCAGGTTCATCAGGTATTGATCAATCTTTGTACCAATGCCGCCCATGCCATGATGAAAGAGGGAGGGGTAATCACCGTTACACTCCGGAATATCGATTTCAAAGAGACCGGTACAGCGAAATACAGGGGCCTGAAATCCGGGCCCTACGTCCAACTCAGCGTATCGGATGCGGGCCACGGAATGTCCAAAAAAATCCAAGACAAAATCTTTGATCCTTACTTTACCACAAAGGAAAAAGGTGTGGGGACAGGTTTGGGGCTGGCCGTGGTCCACGGCATTGTTACCCGTTATGGAGGGATGATTTTTGTAGACAGTAAATATGGGAAGGGAACGACCTTTGATGCATTCTTCCCCAGAACGTCCATAGATCAGAAAAAATCCAGCTTATCAGTTCAATCACTTCCCAGGGGCAGTGAACACATTCTTTTTGTCGATGACGAAAATATGCTGATTAATATTGGCAAGCAGATGCTGGAGCACCTGGGTTATAAAGTCACTGCAGTAACTGATCCATGTCATGCCTTAGAGACCTTTCGTGAAAATCCGGGGGCGATCGACCTGGTTATTACCGATCAGACCATGCCATATATAACCGGAGACAAACTGGCCAAGGAGATCCTGAGTATCAGGTCGAATCTGCCCATCATTATATGTACCGGATACAGCAACCTCGTCAGTGCCAAAAAGGCCAAGAAGCTGGGCATAAAAAGATTTATCATGAAACCGCTCGCCATGCAGGAACTTGCCGTGGCCATACGGGAAGTCCTTGATGGGCATAGCCGTGATCACTGACCACCTTAACTTAATGTGGCACAGGAGTTTTACTCCTTGATATGCCGGAATACTTCTCTTAGATGATTATCTAATTTTTTCCTGAAATCAGCCTGATCTTTACTGGAAGACTCTCTGTCTTTCAGCTCTTCCGGTTCTGTTGAATAATAGTCAGAGTAAATCATGTTGGAGTCCACCTGAAAACGCAGGTCAGTGAAGCCGGAACCACTCAGCCTTTCATTTATTTTTTCCAGCAGAAGCATCTTCTGCATATAGAGTTGCTGCATCCAGACGGAATCAACCACGGAGATCCAGAGAATCCTGCCCCTGATAATACTGGGCACGGCCCATCGGGCGACATCCCGGCCCACTACTTCAGGCCAGAAGCCAAAGACCTTGTGCAGGTCAAACTTATTTGTCCACTTTCTCCTGGATATAATATCGTCTAACAGGCTGCCTAGTGATCGAGGTTTTTTCATTGTTTTATCCCGGCTTGAATAAAGAGTTTCAAAAAGGTACGTTCTGGTCGTGAAAATTTGCCGTTAGACAGTGGTGTTCAGCGGTTGGCAGCCCATTCAGGAACATTGCGCAGTGTTTGCCAGGAGGGTCTTGGCGAAGCGAAACGTTTAAAACTTCAACTGCTTGAGCGAGAAACGAGCGAGTTTTGAAATTTTAGTGAAGCGAGCCTTAGAGCCGCTCAAACACGAAGCCGTTACTGAATGGGCATGCTAACTGCATGAGACCCTGCTGTTTTTCTTAAGTCGGAAAGTTGAATTTTAATTATATTAATAAACAATCTGTATTGTCAATAAACCTTCAAAAAGTTGAAATAATAAAAATAATGGCAATCTATTAAAACAGTAATACATACAGAGGATAAAAACTATGGGTTTTCGCTGCGGCATAGCCGGACTGCCCAATGTGGGTAAATCAACAATATTTAATGCCTTGACTGCTGCCGGGATCGAATCGGCAAACTACCCTTTCTGCACTATTAATCCCAACGTGGGCATGGTTCAGGTCCCGGACCCACGTCTGGACAGGCTGGCTGAACTTGTCAATACCCGCAGAAAAGTGCCGGCCCGCATGGAATTTGTAGATATTGCCGGGTTGGTGGCCGGGGCCAGTCAAGGAGAAGGCCTGGGTAATCAGTTTCTGGGCCATATCCGCCAAGTAGACGCGATCGCCCATGTAGTTCGTTGTTTCGAAGATCCCAATATCAGCCATATTGATAAAAACATTGAACCGCTTCGGGACCGGGACATAGTCAACACTGAATTTATGCTGGCCGATCTGGAAACTGTGGAAAAAAGGCTTGATAAAACCGGGCGCCAAGCAAAGTCAGGGGACAGGACCTCCCGAAAAGAGTTGGCTATCCTGGAACAGCTCCGGGCTCTGCTCAATGAAGGTAAACCTGCCCGCCACCTGGATTACGGCGAAGACGGCAGAGCCCTGCTCAAAGAGCTATGCCTTTTGACCAGTAAACCTGTACTCTACATCGCCAACGTCAGGGAAGAGGATATAGCCGGGGGTAACCAGTGGGTGCAGGACCTGCAGCAGGCCGCCTCTGAAGAAGAAGCCGGAGTAATAACCATTTCCGGGCCCATAGAGGCAGAGCTGAGCGGTCTTGAACCCGAAGAACAAAAGGAATTTCTGGCGAATCTGGGCATGGAACAGCCCGGCCTTAACCGCTTGATCAGGGCCGGATATTCCCTGCTGGGCCTAATCAATTTTTTTACCGTCGATGAAAAGGAGACCAGGGCCTGGACCGTCCCTAAAGACTGCAAAGCCCATCAGGCTGCCGGAATTATTCACAGCGATTTCGAGCGGGGCTTTATCCGGGCCGAGGTTATAAGGTACGAAGACTACATCGCCTGCGGCAGTGAAGCTAAGGTCAAGGAAAAGGGCCTTATGCACCTGGAAGGCAAAGACTATATCGTCCAGGATGGCGACTGCATCAATTTCCGCTTTAACGTCTGACTTATAATTACTTATGACTTGATTCAGCGTTTCAAGTAACTTTTCAAGGCACGGTAAACTGAAAACCGGCCCGATTCCGGTTTGTTTTTTAAGGACAAAACAGGAATGGCCGCGATCACCGTTCAGGTAGCAATTAGTTTTGAAAATAATCTTGACAAATCAAGAGGTAATTGTTTTTCTGACATAAATATATCCAAATGAAAAAAAGCCACCCAATTGATAAACACCTGTCAGAATTATTTCCCGTTTTTTATCAAAGAAATCAATTTAGGCTGCTATACTCCGACTGACCAAGAGGTTTTTAAGCAGGAGATCCGGTTCACCAGAAAATAAATGCAGTGAAAAAAAACGAGATCATTTCCACAGAAAAGCTTCTAAACCTGATCAGGGGACAGGAACAACAGAATTCGACATCCCCTGCCGACCGGGGAAGCCGGCCTTCGGATAGGCCGCCTCTGAAGAAAAAAACATTTTTATCCCGAATCTCGCCGCTGGGTGAAGAAATAACCGTAGGAGTGGATATAGGCCCCGCTGATATAAAGCTGGTAAAAATTGCCCATTATTCACAACACAATCAGCAACTCCTGGATATACGCTCCATTCCCCTGGATACCGCTTTCTCCCGAAACACCCCCGACTTTGTCAAGCAGCTTCGTAAAATCCTGGACAATTTCTGCGGCCCGGCAAAAAAAATAAAAATCTGGTCCACCACCTCCTCTTTTAACGTGGAAGTGCGTCTTCTCAGTCTTCCGGTAGTCCCCAAACACATGCTGCCCAGGGCCGCCCGCCTGAGCTTCCAAAAAGAGACCCCTTTTAATGACAAAGAGATGGTGTTTGATTACGATTACCAGGGAGAAATTACGGAAAGCGGAATAAAAAAGATGTCGGTCCTTGCTTTTATTGCGCCCAGAAAGGAGATCAATGCAGTTCGGGACTTGTTCAGCAAATGCGGCTACCCTTTAGCCGGGGTTACTGTGATTCCCTTTGCTCTCCAGAATCTGCATCGGGCCGGGAAAATGTCCGCCCAACAGGAACCGGAATGCCACCTTTTCGTCGGCAGCGACTGGTCGCGGATCGATCTCTATGACCGGGGAGCCCTGATCATGATTCGGGAGGTAAAGACCGGCAGGAAAAGCTTGATTCAAGATATTATGGAGGGTGTTAACAGGAAAAGATTATACAAAAAATCAAATGTAAAAGATAAGAAAAGATTACATCCTGGTCCGGCCGCAGAAAAGGATTATAAGCAAGAGAGCGGATCCCTGGAAATGGAGTCCGGAATACCGGGTGAACAGGACTACCCGGAAAACAGAGAAAACCTCTTTGTCCTTAATATGGAAAGATCTGAAGAGGAACCCGGCCAGAAAATGCCCGGGGCAGGGGAGAAAGAAACAGGGTCCGGAGAAGAAATCAGCCCGAAAGAAGCCGAAAGGATCCTGGAAAGCCAGTTTGAGGGCAGTGTTCCCCTGACAGAAGATGAAGCAGATCCCGGCCTTTCATCCAGGGAAATTTTCGATTTTATTCAACCCTCAATCGACAGACTTATCCGGCAGATTGATAGGACCATCAGCCATTACACTTCTAATTTCCAGGGGATAGGACCGACTCGGCTCTTTTTTACCGGTTCCCTGGGTACTTATAAAAAGCTGGTGGAGTACACGGGCGAGCAGTTAGGCATTACCTCTTCAGGGCTCGATCCTTTTGAATATATAACACCAGGCCGGGTGGAAATCCCCCCTTCTTTCGCAGACCGATTGGCTTACGCTCCTGCTGTAGGTCTGGCCCTTTCCCGGAACAGCCGCACTCCCAACTTTCTCTTCACCCAGGAGGATAAAGAACACCTGGCCCGTCTGGCCAGAAAAGACCGGATCATTTTCGGAGTATTTCTGGGAGTAATTGTCTTCTGCCTCGGGGGCTATATCTGGCAGAACGGGGTAATAAATAATAAGAAGGAGGAACTTGCTTCGCTCAAGCAGAACCTGGAGCGCTATCAGCCCGAGACCGATAAAGCCTTTCTGAGAAAGGTGGCTCTCAGGATTAAACAGAAACAAAAAACCTGGCAGGTATACCAGGAAAAATATTACGGCCTTGCCATTATAGGTGAACTGGTCTCTCTGACTCCACCTGATATGACCTATCAAAGCTGTAATATTATCCTGAATAAACCGGGCAGAAAAAAAGAGGCAGAAAAACAGATGATGCTCAGTGGCCGGATGCAGGGAAAAATAGAAATGCTGGAACCTTCCCTTGCCAATTATCTGGTCAAAGTGGGCAGTTCTCCTTTGTTTGACCGACCTAGAATAGACAAAAGTACAGTAATGGCGGATAAAAAAAACAGAAGTGGAGATAAAGGGAAACAGGGAACGCTGCATTTCCTGATCCGTATGGACTTGATGTAAGGGGCTGGCAGAGTGTATGGCTGAACAATTCCTCCGAATAACAAAGGCAAGAAGCCTGTTCTATATTCTGCTCTGCAGCATTGGGGTGCTAGGTTTTTTTTTGATCGCCCTTGTACCTAACCAGTTTGCCATTAAAGACCTCCGGCAGGAAACAAGGGAGATGGAAACCAGGATTTCCAGACAGGAGGTGTTTTATCCCTTTTATCAAAAGATGCTGGGCCGACTCAGAGAACTGGAAAACAAGAACATGCCCCTGCCTTTTAACAAAAAAAAAGGGCTGGATCGAAATAAATTGAACAGGATTAAGACAGACTTTAACAGGGCGGCAGGTCAAGCCGGTATCGGTCTGGAAATAGTTCCGGACCTGACTTCACTGACCAAGAGTTCTGAAGATATGATGGTTGACGGCAAGGCCCGGGGCGATTTTCTCTCTTTTAGAGAATTTTTAATAGAAATCGGTAAAATACCCTATCTGCAACAGGTGGAACAGATAGAAATCCAGGCCCTGACGGATGATATAAGATACAAAATCAAATGCCGGATAGCATTGAAGAAAAAATAACAGAAACCAGTGAGTAAACGGCAAATCATCATACTGATTATTATGGCTCTGTTGGTCGTCTACACCGGCTACAGCTATCTTTATGAATCACCTGCAGATAAGGACGGTGATAACGGCCGGAGTACCGGGGAATTGAACAAATTTGTAAAGGAGACTTCCCTGCTTCTCCGGGAAGGTGAACTCTCCGAAGTTCAGGCCTACAGCATCAGACGGGCTGAAGCCGGCTGGCAGCGTAACCCTTTTTATGCCCCTCCTCTAAAAGAGGAGAAAGAAAGTAAAGGGAAAAAGGATAATGCTGTGGATAAAAAATTTATCTACAGCGGTTTTCTGGAAGGGGGCGGGAAAAGGATAGCGATTATCAACGGCCTGGAGTATGAGGTTGGTGAGACTCTGGGAGGGGATAAGTTTGTCCTGCAGGGCATATTACCTGGTCATGTGGTTATTGGCGTAAGGGAGAAGAAACAGACCATGTCGGTACCTATAATGGAATAACAGGATAGCTCAAGCTGCTGCATAATACTGTTATTCAACTTTCCGGATTGATATATCTGTATGATATAACGTGCAAATTTTTTAGTGAGGTAGGGGTACTTGACGGTTGGTATAGCCGTTCCTGAATGCCTATACCAACCGTCTGAAATCATAATAGTTTTTTCAAGAAGGGTTCAGTTCATGATTAATGACAAATGGCCAAGTTATCATAATAATGGACTGCTGACCGCGGCAGCAGGTATCCTGGTAATCCTGTTGCTTTCAGCCTGCGCCGAAAAATCGGAAATCCAGGACGAGCAATTTTTGGGCAAGTGGAAATCCAAAGTGGAAGAGTCCAGGCCAAGTGCCCCGAAGATAAGGAAACAGAAAGTGGACCTGCCTGAAAGAAAAATCGAAACACAGGGCAGCCCGGACAAGGCTATCCCGGCAGGAGAGAGTAAACAATTACCTACCCAGACGGTTACCCTGAACATGCGCGATACCCAGGTTGATGCTGTTCTTCGGGCTCTGTCCCGTAGCGCCGGAGTTAATATCATGCTGACCTCCAAAGTCCAGGGGAAGGTGGATGTAAACGTTAATAAAACCCCTTGGGACCAGGTATTTGACGGGTTGTTGGCCACTAACGGACTGGAATATGAGTGGCGGGGTGATATTATCCGGGTTATAAGCCTGGATGACATGAAACAGGAACAGAAGATGGAGGCAGCCAAACAAGCCCGGATCAAGGCCAACCAGGAAAGAAAGGAGACGGAGCCTCTCCTGATGCGGGTCTTAAAACTCAGCTATGCAGATGCCGAATCCACAAAGCCAGCCATCAAAGAACTTCTTACCGGCAATACCGGAAAAGACGGAAATAAGGGCAGCCGCGGTTCTGTAACCGTGGATAAAGAGAACAATGCCCTGGTGATCCACGCTATAGTCGATGATATCAAAAAGATGATCAGCCTGATTGAAGAACTGGACCGGCCGGCAAAGCAGGTGCTGATCGAGGCCAATATTGTGGAGACTACCAGGGATGTGGCCCGAGAACTTGGGGTACAATGGGGGGGCTTATACCGCAGTACAGTTAACGGCAACAACTATTGGTTAACTCCGGGGCTCAACTCAGCCGATATCCTGGGTGGAACTATAGACAATCGCAGCAATCCTGATTCCGGTATGGCTGCCAATTTCCCCGCGGAAATAGGTGAAGGTGGCTCGGGCATGTCCCTGGGTTTTGTGACCGAGAGCCTGGACGACTACATCCTGAACATCCAGCTTGCCGCCCTTGAGGACGCCCAAAAATTGAACATCCTGTCCAGCCCTTCCATTACAACCCTGGACAATCAGAAGGCTATAATCGAGTCCGGGGCCAGAATACCTTTCCAGACCGTAGACGAAGATGGAGATATCAATACGGAATTTGAAGACGCGGTCCTCAAACTGGAGGTAATCCCGCACGTCATCGATAACCAGGTCCTTAAACTGAACATCTTAACTAGCAAGGACGAAGTCGATTTTTCCAGAACAGTCCAGGGTAACCCCACTATTGTCAAAAAAAGGGCGGAAACCAATCTTATCCTGCACGATGGCCAGACTACGGTAATCGGCGGCCTGTCCAAACAGACCAATACCGACAGCAACAGGGGCATGCCCTGGCTTAAAGATCTCCCCGGTCTGGGCTACCTTTTTAAATCAATTTCCAGAAACAGAAAAATGGAGGATGTACTGATCTTTATCACTCCGCATATCATAAAAGAGCAGAAACCAGTAAATAAAAACCAGGAATAAGGCACCTGTCTATTGCTTTTGATCTTTTATCATGAACTATTTCGATATCTTGAATTTTAACCGGGAGCCTTTTTCCAACTCCCCTGATCCGGACATCTTTTTTGAATCCGATCAGCATGTGGGCTGCCTCCATAAACTGGAACTGGCTATCCGGATGCAGCGGGGACTGAACACGGTTATCGGCAAGGTGGGCACCGGCAAAACCACCCTCTGCCGGCAACTTATCACCCGCTTTAAGGAAGATAAAAATACCCTGGCCCACCTGATTCTTGACCCCTATTTCAGCAGTGAGGAGGAATTTCTCCGATACGTGGCTGCCCTTTTCCGTATCCCGGTTGAAGAAGATTATGCCAGCCAGTGGCAAATGAAAGAGTATATTAAGCAGTATCTCTTCCGGAAAGGAGTGGATGAAGGCAAAACAGTACTCCTGATAATCGACGAAGGCCAAAAGATCTCCCGGCCCTGCCTGGAAATCCTGCGGGAATTTTTAAACTACGAGACCAACAACGCTAAGCTCCTCCAGATCGTTATCTTTGCCCAGGAAGAGTTTGAACAGGTCCTGGGAAATAACGCCAATCTGGCTGACCGGATCAATATGAATTACTACCTGGCACCCCTGGGCTTTCAAGATACCAGGGCAATGATCCGCTACCGGCTGGCAATGGCCAGTGCAGATGGGCAGGGAGAAAAACTTTTCAGCCGGCTGGCTCTTTATATAGTATACCGGAAAAGCGGGGGCTATCCCCGCAGAATCATAAATATCTGTCATAAGATCATTCTGGCCATGATTATTCAGAACAAAAAAAAAGCCGGTTTCCCCCTCACCCTCTCTGCTGCCGGCCGCCTGCCGCCCTTTTCAAAAGCACGCCCCGCTGCTCTGTATTCGGCGGCAGGCCTGATTATTGCGGCTGTCTTGTTTTTTCTATTTACAACACCGTTTCCCAAGTTTGGCAGCGATGCTTACAGTACATCCCCTTCTCAGTCAACCCGGAAAAAAATTTCAACCGCTGTACCCACTCCAGCTGCCAGCCGGTCTCATGAAAAAAAGGACGCTGCTTCCCCGGCCAGACACTCAGAAAACGAAAATACTTCTACTCCACCAAAGATACTGGGAACAATCAGGGTGGGAAGCCGGGACACCCTGGGTGCGATGATCAGAAAAATTTACGGTCCCTACAGCTTTAATCCCGGTAATATGGAAAAGGTCCTGGCAGTCAATCAGGAGATAGAGGACCCGGATTTTCTTGCAGTGGGAGAGGAAATAGCTTTCCCTGACCTGGGCCTGCCCTCCATTCCGGAAAACAGGTGGTGGATCAGGGTATCCGGCAGCAAGCAGCTAGAGTCAGCCTATAAGAATTATAATCAACTTGACAGGGATCTGCCTGATCTATTGCTGATCCCTGAGCTCAAAAATTCTGACTGGGACTTCATCATAGTGCTGGAAGAGTCGTTTTCCCAGAAAAAACAGGCTGTTGACGTCTTAGAAAGTCTGCCGGTGAAAATAAAGAAAACTGCAACCCTGGTAAAAAAACTCTGAATTGACAGTACCCCCTATCAGGAGTACGAAATGAAACAGAAAAAAAGGCTTGGTGAAATATTGGTGGAAGCCGGTCTTCTAAGCGAAGAGCAGCTTAAAAATGCCCTGACCGAACATAAAAAAGAAAATCTCAAGCTCGGCCAGTACCTGGTCCGTCAATCCTTGATTAACGAACGTCAGATTATGGACCAGGTGGCAAAACAGCTGCAGATTGAGAAATATGACCCCCATAAATATCCGGTTGATCCCGCGGTCGCCTCCATAATTCCCTCGGAAATGGCCAAGCAGTATCAGGTTGCTCCTTTGAAAAAGAAAGGCCACCTGTTAATCTTGGCCATGACAGACCCCATGGACATCAATGCCCTGGACGCCGTGGAAATCCAGGCCAAATGCGAAGCAGCGCCGGTTATCTGTACCGAGCAGTCACTCAACCAATTAATTGCCAGCCTCTACGGCCAGTATACCGATCTGAAGTACTACCAGGAAGAAAAAGAGCCCAAACCCGGCCAGGAGGGAGAACTGACAACCGGTCCCCTCCAGGAAGAGGCAAAACAGGCCGCAGAACGCGCCTCGGTGATCCATCTGGTTAACTCTATTCTTACCCAGGCGGTTCGCGACAGGGCAAGCGATGTCCATATCACCCCGGAAAAAGACTACATTTACCTCCAGTTCCGGGTGGACGGCAAACTCCATGATGTCCCGGCCCCCCCCAAATCCATGTTTCTGTCCATTGCTTCAAGGCTCAAGATTATGGCCAACCTGGATATCGCCACCTCCAGGGTCCCTCAGGACGGCCGTTTTACCGTAAAGATGGAAAACCGGGAGATTAACATTCGTTTATCCACCATGCCCACTGTATACGGGGAAAACATTGTCCTCCGGCTCCTGGATATGAGCGGCGGGATCTATTCCCTGGAAAAACTGGGCATGGCGGAAATGGATCTAAACAGGATCAGGTCCCAGATAGTAAAGCCCTACGGTATGATCCTCTCCACAGGCCCTACCGGCAGCGGCAAAAGCACGAGCCTTTACTCTATTCTCAGGGAAATCCACAAGCCGGAGATAAACCTTATCACCCTGGAAGACCCGGTTGAATACCGCATCCCCAAAATCCGGCAGACCCAGTTGAACCGAAAGGCGGGGATGACCTTTGCCAGCGGTCTCCGGGCCATTCTTCGCCAGGATCCCGATGTAGTTATGGTGGGTGAGATCCGGGACCAGGAGACTACTTCCATTGCCGTGCAGGCAGCCATGACCGGCCACCTCGTCCTCAGTACGGTGCATACCAATAACGCTGCCGGGGTAATAACCCGTTTCCTGAACATGGGAATCGAGCCTTTCCTGATCTCTTCGGTTTTACTGGCCTCCTTTGCTCAGAGGCTGGTTCGGACCGTTTGCCCCGACTGCCGGGAAGAGTATCAGCCTTCTGAACATATACTTAAAGCCTGGGGCATGGAAGATATTCAGGAAGCCCATTTCTGTCGGGGCAGGGGTTGTTTCTCCTGTAACAGTACGGGCTACAAGGGCCGTACCGGGGTCTTTGAGACCCTGATCAACGATGAAACAATCCAAGAACTTATCCTGCAGGAAAAATCGTCCCGGGAGATTGCCGATGCAGCTTATCATTCCGGCAACTTCCGGACTATGAAAGAAGATGCTGCCGACAAGATCCGACGGGGGATTACCACCTTTGAAGAGGCGGCCTTTGCTGTAATGACTTAAATAACAAAAAGGTGTAAGCCCTTAAGGTATAGGATGTCATGTCAACTTTTCACTATAAAGCCATCAATGAATCAGGTACTACCATAACCGGCAATATCGAAGCTGATACAGAGGACGAGGCTGCCGGCCTGCTGGTGGAACAGGGATATATCCCCGCCAGAATAACGGAAAAAAAAGACTTAAGTTGGTTTTCCTGGAAGGGACTCAGCCTGAAGTTTGCCAGGAGCAAGCCCCGCGAACTGATTCTTTTCACTAAACAGTTTCGCACCATGCTGCGGGCCGGGATCTCGATTGTCAGAATCTTTCAGACCATGGAGGTCCAGACTGAAAATCATCTCTTGAAAAAAACCATTGCCCAGATTGGTGAAGATGTGGTTAACGGCGATTCCCTGTACCACTCATTCCGGCGCCATCCCCTGGTCTTTTCGGAGCTTTACTGCAACATGATCCGTTCCGGAGAGGCTTCAGGGTCCCTGCCCGAAGTACTGGAACGTCTCTCTTATATTATTGAACACGAAGACAGGGTCAGGTCCCAAGTAAAAGGAGCCATGTTCTATCCTTTTATTGTCATTATATTTTTGGCAGTTGCCTTTTTCATTCTACTTACTTTTGTTGTTCCCAAATTCGCCGTGCTTTTTGAAGGAGCCGGTATTGACCTGCCCCTGCCTACCAGAATAGCCATTGCCCTGCAGGAATTCATCTGGGCATACTGGCCCTTTCTGACCGCCGGCCTGATTCTTGGTTTTGTCCTGCTGGTACGTTTCCTGAAAACCGAACGGGGCAAGCTTTTAAAGGACACTTACCTGCTCAAGACCCCGATCATCGGCGAACTCTTGAAGAAAATCGCCATGTCCCGTTTTTCCAGCATTTTTGCCATCCTCCAGACCAGCGGGGTCTCGGTCCTGGAATCTTTCCGGATACTGACCAATACCATAGGCAACAGCGCCATTGCCAAGGAATTTGCCGAGCTCTACGATAAATTAGAGGAGGGCCAGGGCATCTCCGGACCTCTGCAGGCAGCCCATTACTTTCCGCCCATGGTCATCAACATGGTGGCCATTGGTGAGGAATCCGGTAACCTGAGCGAGATGCTCGAGGAAATCTCGGCCCATTACGATTATGAGGTAGAATATGCCACCCAGAGGCTTTCCGAGGCCATCGGTCCCATCCTGACCATTGGCCTGGCAGCGATCATCGGATTTTTTGCCTTCTCTATCTTCCTGCCCATGTGGGATATGGTGCAGACTATTTGAGGTTAGAGTTCAGGATTCGCATTACAGGGTACAGAATGTAGAGCGGCTGTCACCCGATCAAGGAATAATCTTCTTGATCTTCGAAGTAATTAGAATTATATTTTTTAATGAAAAAGAGCCTGATGTCGTTAAAAAAGTGGTTAACCATTACCCTGTAAACCTATTTCCCGTAAATGACAGGTCTTCTATAATCCAACTGAAAAAGCACTAAATCCCTGGTTACCTATTGCTAAAACAACAAGCCAACAAGGAGTAGAGTGACATGCTGCAAAAAAATCATTCCAAAAAAGCCGCCCACTTGAAGGACCAGCAGGGCTTCACCCTGATCGAGATCATTGCCGTCCTGATTATTCTTGGGCTCCTTGCCGCAGTGGCGATCCCTAAATTTACCGGCCTGACCGAGAAAGCCAGAAATAAGGCGGTTGAAGGTGCGCTTTCAGCCGGGATGTCCCAGGCCTCCATGACATATTCCCGACTGCTCCTGGAAAATGACGGTTCTGCTATCTCTGGGGACCAGCTTGAAGAAGCTTTAAATAATAATCCCCCAGACAACGAGGATTTTGTATATACATTTGACGCCGCACCTGTAGCCGGAGAAGGTGGCAATGTAACCATAACAGTGAATGGCAAGTCAGGTAGTCCCTATGCCGATGCTGAAGAGGCAAGTAGAGTTTTTGATATACCTCAATAACAAGCTGATTTCAGAATAACGATATCAGCACCAAGTTAATCCTCCTGCTCTGACGGGTAGGCACGACATCAATCCGTAACAATACAAAAATTGAGGGCAACAGGAACCAATGGACAACGCATCACCTTCTCTACCATAACGTGCCAAAGGTACGGTCAACGGTGCCGGGTACCAGGGTATCTGCAGCCAGGACTTATTGAAGAACTTACACCGAGGACCAGATTCAGGACACTCCAACGTCTTTTGGCGTACCCTTTTTAAGTTTCGCCTGTAATGGGTATCACTTATCTTTAATATTTTCTTGCCTTGTAAACAGTGAACCTTGAACTCAAAACTACTTATGGCTTCACTCTCCTGGAAGTAATCGCCGTTCTCATTATCATCGGCCTGCTGGCGGCAGTGGCAGTAAGCAGAATGGGAAGCGGGCAGGGTGAACTGGCCAAGGCAACCGGTAGTCTTAAGTCTCATCTCCACTTTGCCCAGGGCATAGCCATGAATTCCAACCGTTCCTGGGGGATCTCCTCTACCGGCAGCAGCTACTGGCTTTTTTCCGGAGACAAGGATAATAAAGAACTGTTGCCGGGTGAGGAAGATAAAACCATCACCCTGTCCGACCCCGTAAGTACCGGATCTTTCACCGTCTGCTTCGATGAATGGGGCAGCCCCCACGACAGTGTACCGCCTGACAATGACACTAAAATAAAAAATGACATGACGATTACTGTCAACGCCGGTTCTGATTCCGATACAATTATAATCACCAAAGAGACGGGATTTATACCCTGAAAAAAACTTCGATTTTCCGGCTTGATTTATCATGCGGTTGTCCTCAAGTCGGAAAATTGGTAACATATAACCGGTGATCCCCTGAACCTTAGACCCCGGACCCTGAACCATGAATTCTGAACCCGGACCCAAGAAAGGCTTCACCCTGATCGAGGTAATAGTGACCATGATGATCGTCACCATGGCCGGCCTGGCGGTCTTTACCTTTCTCAGGGGGACCGTGACCCGGAGCGGAGAAGCAGTCTCCCTGGTCCGGGACCTGGCCGGGCTCCGCAAACCCATGGAAGAGATAAGCGCCGCTTATCACGACTACCTCCTCAGAGCGGGCAGCAGTGGTAATGATACTGCCTGGAATGCCTGTAAAGGCGATTTCCGGAATATAAAAACAGACTATGAAGAAGAGGGCGGGGAGATAACCTTGGAAATTGAAGATGTAAGTGATGACTTCGGGGCAAGCGATTTCGAGATGCTGAAAGTCACTGCCGGCAAAGGTGAACAAACCCTTGCCGCCTTTTTCAGCGAGTAAGAATAATGGCCGGTTCCGGATCGAGCACGAAAAAAGAGGACGGCTTTACCCTGATAGAAATCATTGCCGTCCTGATACTGGCGGGAATCCTGGCGGTCATGGCAGGTTCCGGGCTATTATCAGCAGTCCGGGGCTACCTGCTGGCCCGGGAAAGCACGGCCCTTAGCCAGAAGGCCCAGCTCTGCCTGGACCGGCTGACCAAGGAATACCGGCTGTGCTATGACTGCGGCGACGGTTCACTCCGGGAATTCACCAACCCCCTGGGAGACCGGGTGCTCAGTCTCGACGGCACCGAGCTGAAGATAAACGGCGACACCCTGGTGGACCGGGTGGATAATTTAGAACTCAGCCTCAGCGGGGACTTGCTGGACCTGACCCTGGAACTGGAACACCGCCAGGCCGGTTCCAGCCTGACCTTCAGCACCGGCATCTTTCCGCGCAATACCTATGACTGACAGCTAAACTGATCATGAAATACTTTTTTCTTCAGCGCCGCCTGTTTTCTCATCATATTGTCTCCGGAAACCGAGGAGGGACCATGATCGGGGCCATTGTGGCCCTTCTGTTGGTCGGTGTCCTGGGGGCAGGAGTGGTTTCCATGCTCAGCACCTCCTCCTTCCAGGGAGTACGGGCCAATCACGGAGAAAGGGCCTACTACCTGGCTGAATCCGGTTACCGCTACGCCCTTTCGGTGTACCGGAATACGGATGACAACAAAATACAGGCCGTAAAGGACCTGGTGGATGATCCCCCCATGGAATCGGCCAGTGGCGGCAAAATTGTCATAAAGCAAGTAAGGCGCTTGAACAAAGATGAAGACACGATTTTCAGGATAACCTACGATCAAACTATAGAAAAGGGGGACAACCTCAAAGTCGATCCGGCAGATGGTGCTGAACTGGGGCATTACAACGTAATCTTTGAAATCGGCGGTGAATATTACCGCTACCTTGAATACGATGAAAAGGATAACGAACTTAAAAATATCGACTTCCTCTCCTTAGATGACTCCAAGGTACTTTTTAAACAAGATGACAATGCTACTGCCATAGAAAGCCTGGTACTGGTCTCCAGAGGGGAATTCCCGGGACCCGGGACCCCTTTCAATGTCGCCCGCGAGGTCAGCTACTGGCAGCCCCTTCCCTCTCCGGAAGCGGCAGGCGGGGGTGGGGGAGTCAGCG
>JAWOFO010000034.1:0-4671 GCA_046497465.1 Desulfobia sp. | reverse complement strand
CTGGAATCGGTTGTCAATGAGGGAATTCGCGCATGACTTTAAGTCCTGAACAGCGCCGGGACCTTATTAAGCTCCGTCTGGATAATGCCGTTCCGAGGCAGATTATCAGGACTTCTTAAATCTCACGGACAAACAAATCCAAGCAAGAATGGCAGAAGCCCGGGAATTTCTCAATGCAGTTAAGACTTACTTAAACTAATCTGCGCTAAAGATTCCATGCCCAACCTCTTAGTTATTTTCAACCACACCATAACCCCGTCTCAGAAGACGGACGCCAGGCAGACCCTGAAGGCAGAAGAGATCATCCAGCCCCCGGAGGAGTTGTGCCGGCTCTGGGCACAGGTGCCGCCGGAGGCGGACAGTCTCGGCGATTACCTGGAACCGCTTAAGTACTGGCTGGACAGTCAGGCCGGGAACGGGGATTACGTCCTGATCCAGGGAGAGTTCGGGGCCACTTACCTGATGGTGCGGTTTGCCCTGGCCCGGGGGCTGGTCCCGCTCTACTCCACCACCCGCCGGGAGGCGGAAGAAGAAGTCCTGGGTGATGGCACAGTCCAGGTAAGACATCGTTTTTTCCATGTCAGGTTTCGCTATTTCGGCCAGTGAGGGTTTCCCATGAAAGATGTTCAGGTCTGCCTTATTTCAGCCCAGCCCATACCCAACCTGGTGCCTCTTATTTTCGACCAGCCTGAGGAGGCGGTTTTCCTGGTCAGTCCGGAAATGAAAGGGAGGTCCGGACGCCTGGGAGAGGTTGTTAAGGCCCGGGGTATAAAAGTAAGGGAAATAGAGATCCCGGCCTATGATTTCGGGGAAGTGAGCCTGGTCTGCGATCGGCTGCTATCAGGGACCGCCCAAGGGGACTGTTCTCTCACTTTGAATGTTACCGGCGGCACCAAGATAAGCGCCCTGGCCGCCTTCCAGAGTTTTTATTTCAGTGAGGGAAATCCCCGGATTATCTATCTGGACAGCACCAGTAGCAGGCTGATGGAGATCTCCCCCCAGGAAAAGACAAGGAAGATCAGCGGCAATCTGGTGCGCCTGCGGGAGTACCTGGCATCTTACGGCTTCCGGATGACCAGCAGCGGCAAACCGGCAGCCGGTTTCGGGCAGAGGCGGCCTTTCCTGGAATCTCTGGCCCAGATACTGATCAGGGACGAAGCATTGCTGGGGCGCTTCAACAGTGCTGTGGAGAGGGGGAAAACCGGGGCCGGTTATGTTAATATTGATTTGTCCGCGCTGGGGGAAAAGGGGGATGAGTTGGCCGGTGTCCTGGAAAAATGCAGGGCGGCCCGGCGCACCGGAAACAATAACCTGAACATCCCAAGTGATGAGATGATCTTTTTCTGCGGCGGCGGCTGGCTGGAGGAATACGTCTATCAGGTTGTTCATTCCCTGGGGATCAAAAAGGCTGATGTTTCCATAAATGTTGAGGGGAGTTGGGAAGGCAGCGGCAGGAAGCCGACCAGAAACGAATTCGACCTTCATTTTCTCTGGCGGAACAGGCTGCACCTGATTTCCTGCAAAACCGCCAACCTGGGCCGGCGGGATGAGGGCGGGACCCCGGGAAAAGAGGCGATTTATGAACTCTCCAGCCTGCGGGACCGGGCCGGAGGACTTTTTGGCCGGTCCATGCTGGTCTCGGCCCGGAAGCTTGCCGGTCATGACCGCAGAAGGGCTGAAAACTGGGGAATAGAAGTGGTGGAAGGTAACCGGATCCTGCAGCTTCGGCAGCACCTCAGAAGCTGGCTTGGGCTGAAAAATCAATTTGGCTGTTGATCGCAGTTTCCTTTTGCACTATAATTGTGTATACGGAACCAGTGCAATTTGACATGATCAGGAGGCAGGCATGCTGAAAAATATTACCTTAAGTGCTGAAGAAAAGCTTATCCGGAAGGCCAGGGAACGGGCTCGGAAGGAAAATACCACTTTAAACGCCAGTTTCAGACAGTGGCTGGAGCAGTATGTGCGTTCCGAGATAAGCCCCGATGATTACGACATGTTAATGGATTCCTTGGGGTACGCCGAATCCGGCCGTATTTTTTCCCGGGATGAATTAAATGAAAGATAAGTTCTTCATTGATACTAATATCTTTGTTTATACCTTCCGGTCTGATATCCCGGAAAAACAGGAGGAGGCCAACGGTATTGTCCGGTCTGCCGTTGTTGGGCGTAATGGCTGCATAAGTTATCAGGTGGCCCAGGAATTTATTAACGTGGCAACCAGGAAATTTGTCGTTCCTCTGTCCATTGCCGATTGCCGGAAATATTTTGATACAATCCTGGTTCCCCTGTGCGAGGTGTTTGCCGGTATCGGGTTGTACCACAGGGCTCTTGATGTCAAAGAGAGATGGCGGTTTTCTTTCTATGATGCCCTGATCGTTGCAGCCGCCCTGCAGGCTGACTGTACTCTCCTGTACTCTGAAGATCTGCAGCACGGCCAGAAAATAGGTGATCTGACTATTATCAATCCGTTTGCCGGGCACCAGTAAAACCGCCCGCCGCCTTCCTGATTGCAACCTTGCAATTCTGGCCGGTTCCCCTCTGTTCTGATTTAGTGGAGAGTAAGCAGAACAAGGAGGAGGAATCCGATTATGAAGATATATGTTACCACCCAGGGAGCCAGGATTATTAAAGAAGGCCGTCATCTCCTGGTTAAAAAGGGGGAGGATACTTATAATACCCTGTTTGTCCAGAAGCTCGACCAGGTGGCGGTTTTCGGCAGTGTGGAGATCACCGCTGCAGCCCGGAGAATGCTTTTCAAAAACAATATCGATACTGTTTTTCTCAGCAAGGACGGCCGTTATCTTGGCCGTTTCGCCTCACCCGAGTCCAAGAATTTCGCCCTGCGCCATAAACAGTTCGTCCTGCTCGATGATCAGGAGTTCGGTCTCGTCTTATGCCGTCAGTTGGTCCGGGGCAAGCTGACCAATATGATGACCCTCCTCAAGCGGATCAAGCGGACCAGGAACAAAAAAGAGGCCGGCCGTAAGGCCGGAGAGATAAAGGCCCTGCTGGATGCTGTTGATAAGGCGGAGTCCATCGAGTCTTTACGGGGTTATGAGGGCAGGGGCAGTGCTATTTATTTCAGTGCCCTGCCCCTCGGTTTTCTCCAGGATCACGGTTTCCACCGCCGGGTAAGGCGGCCGCCCACTGATCCGGTCAATGCCGTGCTTTCTCTTCTCTACACTTTCCTGTTCAACCGGGTCTATGCCGCGGTCCGGCTCAACAATCTCGACCCTTATCCTTCTTTTCTGCATAGCCCTGACTACGGCCGCCACTCCCTGGTCATGGATCTCATGGAGGAGTTCCGGGTCATAGTGGTTGACAGCCTGGTTCTATCTCTTTTCAACCTCAAGATACTCCGGGAGGATGACTTCCAGTTGGTCCGGCCCCCTGAGGCGGTAGATAAGAAGAAGGAGGAAGCCCCGGATGTCAGCCGGGATCTTTACGGTCATATCTCCGATACTGAGAGCAAAGAACTTTTTGATCTTCCTCCCCAGCGCATGACTGAAGAGGCGGTGGATGAGGCGGAAGAGGGTGGTGGCAAGCCCCCGGTCCGTCTTGTTCCTGCAGCCTTGCGCCGGGTTATCGAAAATTTTGAACGTAAACTGACCACTGAATTTCATTATGAACCCTATGACCGCAAAATTACCTATGCCGAGGCCCTGCGGGCCCAGGCCGGCCAGTATCGCAAGCGGGTGGAAGGGGATATCAAGATATACGAGCCCTTACTCCTCAAATGAACACCGTCGTAGTGTACGACATAGTTGATGACAAAACCAGGACCCGGTTTCACAAGTTTTTGAAGGAACTTGGTATTCCTTCCCAGAAGTCGGTTTTTGAATGCCGCCTGGACCGGGAGGAGGTAAAGGTTATCCGCCGTTATTGCCTGGATAATCTTGATCTGGATGAAGATGCAGTACGGATTTACCGGGTCTGTTCCCGCTGCATGGGCAAGGCGGTCATACAGGGGCAGGGCCTGGAGTTCAGTCAACTCAACTGGATGATAATCTGATGTACATGCTCGCCGTATATGATATTGTTGACAATAAGCGACGTAACCGGGTGGCTGGTACTTTGAAGGATTATGGAGTAAGAGTGCAGAAATCCAAGTTTGAAATAGATCCTTCATCCGCGGGTTTTCGCGAGTTGCAGAGACGGGTGGCTGAGGTGATTGAACCTTCAGAGGACGGGATTAAGTATATCCCTCTGTGTGAAAGCTGCCGGGCCAGAATCGAGTTTATCGGCCAGGGCTTTTACGTTGACCCTGATGAAGAATTTTATATATTATGAGGTTAAAGTAACAGTTTTGGGACAGTCAAGATGCAGACTTGGCGTGCTTTTTGTGCTATTGCGCTATTATCTTGAAATTCTTACAAAAAAACAGAAGACTGACTGTAGGTCTGCATTTTGCAGAAAAAGACAATTAAATTAAATAGTTATTTTTAAAGAAAGGAGGTGGGACTTATGTTTTTCAAAAGTTTATCAGGAAGGCGGTGGGCAGCTCTGCAGATTTGGCGATTAAACTATAAGGAATTACAGAAAATCGAAAGACCGCAGTAAGGAATGACCTGATTTGAGAAGGGATTACGACCCATTCCCTTCTTTATCGTCCCAGTAAAGACGTAATTCTAGTAAGGAATGACCTGATTTGAGAAGGGATTACGACCC
>JAWOFO010000027.1:0-7238 GCA_046497465.1 Desulfobia sp. | reverse complement strand
TCTCCCCCTTTTTCTCTGGAAAGACGCCCGCCTGGTCCTGACCGACAGCGGCGGGCTCCAGGAGGAGACCACCGCCCTGGGAATACCCTGCCTGACCCTGAGTGAAAACACGGAAAGGCCTGTTACCATTGAGATGGGAACCAACCGGCTGGTGGGCAGTGAGGCGGAGAATATTTACAGGGCCTATCAGGAGATGCTTGAGCGTTTTCCGTCCCGGGACAGGGGGAAGCCGAAGCAGGGCAACGGCCGGTCCCTCCTAAGTGGGACGGCCGGGCCTCGGAGCGGATCTGGCGGATTCTGCAGACCGACTTTGATTTAAGAGTGATGAATCGTAAAACCGGAAGTGGAAGGCATTAAGCGCAAATGGTTCAATCGGCTTACCGGCCAGCGGCTCACCCATTCCATTACCGCGTATCCCGGAATATAAAGGACCGGCTGGTAAGCTATGAAGGACTTGTTAATTAAAATTTTTTGGATAATCCGGCTTGCTTGAGAACGGCATTAGCCGTATGCCTTGACTTTATTGTATTATCGACTACGAACCTTACACCGTTAATCGGGCTGAGCCAGATTTCATGATCTCCTTTGCCTTGGCGTAGAAAAACACAGCCGGACTTATTCAAGTATTTTTTTAAGTCCCTGGTATAATCGGACATCAGTTTATTATCGTCAGGCAACTTCAAAGCGCCGGGTAAGCAATTCAAAGGGAACTTCTTTTTGCATTTCTATTCCGTTTGCTTCAAGGAGTTCTGGAATCATAATTTTAAGTTTGTCGATCAGGGCCTCTAAAGTGCTGCCTTCAGTAGCAAGGCCGGGAACATCGTCACTGGTGGCAACCCAGACTCTTGCTTCATCATCCCATTCACCTCGAATAAATAATGGTTTTTTGTCCATATCGGTTCTTTCCTGTAATAAGAATTTCTTTCTATGAATAACCTGTAACTAATATAGGTTGTTTTGGAGTGATAGTAAAGATTGAAAGTTTTCCGGGTTTTTCAGGCCGCCATGTCAACGACTTCAAGTTGTCTCTTTTTTGATTTTGCTTCGAAGAAAATTTCCTCCAGATTCCGGGCAAAGTCCTTTGGGTTCACCATTCATGGCCTCAATAAAACGTTCGTTAATTTTTCCCGGGAAGAAATTTCCAGTTTTACGGTACGCATATCAAAACCTCCAGTTGTCCACATCGTTCCAGAAATCATCGATTAAAACTTCTGGCGAAATGAAAATATATGGGTTTTCATTCCGGGGGCTCTGCTGTAAGGTCCCAGGGGTTGATCAGCCGGAGGTTGTCAATGCCTTCGAAGTCCCGGGTATTGCGGGTGACGAGAGAAAGATCGTGAACGAGGGAGACAGAAGCTATCTGGGCGTTCTCAACGCTGACCGGTCTGCCGTTATTCATCCCGGCAGCCACAAGCCGGGCATAATGACTCGCGGCCGGCTCATCAAAAGGAAGACACCTGCCGGTGAATTCTGCAAACATGGCATCGGCGGCGGTGCTCAGTCTTTCTCTGCGTTTTCCTGCCGGCAGCAAGGCGATGCCAAGCTCGATCTCCGCTTTGGTTATGGCACTGATAAACAACTTATTCTGCGGCTGCCTGTCAAGCCATTCGATAACTCCCGGAGAAGGTTCAGGGCGCATTAATTCAGACAGAATATTGGTATCAAGAAGCATCAGGACTATTCCTCAAACAGTTCAGCCTGCTGACGGGGAAGCGATCTGGCAGGAACAGACAATTCAATCCCGCCGGCCTGCTTAAAATGCTGATGTATTCTGCTCCCTGTACCGGTCTGCTCATCCTGCGGCATAAGATTTCTCCTTAAAATACGGCGGACCTCCTCTTCCATGGAGCAGCCATGCCGGGCAGCAGCAAGGCGCAGCCTTTTCTTGAGTGAATCATCAAGATTTCTTATGGTCATTGTAGCCATGTATTTTCCTCCTTATGTAATCTATGCAATAAATACAGTCATTGCTTTCAATGATTTCATTGTAATCATTCAGCAGCGGGAAAACAAGGTGAAAGTTAGAAGGTATAGTAGGCCGGTTTGAAGGGAGTTTGCAGGGCTCGTACACCCATGAAACCAAAAGGCATGAAGAGAATGATATTACTGGCAAGGTCTTCCCAGGAAACAATTTTCAGGTCATAGCCCCGGGAAAAAAGTGGGGCGATAATTTCAGGACTGTAGATATTAAGACGGAACTTAAAGGGGTGCAGGGAGCCGTAACTGATCAGGGCGATAACCACCAGGAAAATACGGAATTCCGTGGATCGGTACTGGAAGGGCAGGATTTTTTTATCCCGGTCTGAACGCATGGTAACCTGCTGGCCTTTTGTGGTTATTCTTATAATGGATCCGCAAGTATGACGTAGCACCAGTAATAATACACCATACGGGCATGTCAAACCATAATGCAAATACTTCTCCCCCTTTTTCTCTGGAAAGACGCCCGCCTGGTCCTGACCGACAGCGGCGGGCTCCAGGAGGAGACCACCGCCCTGGGAATACCCTGCCTGACCCTGAGGGAAAACACGGAAAGGCCTGTTACCATTGAGATGGGTACGAACCGGCTGGTGGGCAGTAATGCCGGCACTATTGTTCAGGCTTACAGGGAAGTACTGGAGGATTTTCCTCTTTTCTTTTTCTGAGAGTCCGGGTGTGCTAAGTTTTTAAGTATGGATATCAATAAGCCGCATGATACCTTTTTCAAGGAGTTGATGAACGATCCGGACAACCTCAGGTGTAACGTAAGTCTTTTGTCCAGTTCACATAGTCCAGGTCCGGAATTCTGGCAAAATGCTTTTCGTTGTTACTGACCAGGCAATAGCCCATAGTTATTTAATTCCATTTATAGGGAATAATTTTGCATAATGGAATTTATTTTCATAGGTGAGGGACGTCATAGGTGAGGGACGTTGTTTAATTGTTTAATAGAAATTCCTGGATCGTTGCCCCAAGACTCGCCGTTCCATCCTTGGTGGTTCCGCCTGGCCTGATCGTAGTTATCGGTCCCCGACAATTCCATAAATTTGTCACAATCTATCATGACATTTTTTCGCCGAGGTTTCTGGATAAGGCGCCTTTACGATTTTTTCTTTGGTTGTACTCCTGGCCGGTCCTGCCGGCGAATAACTGCATGGATTTTGGAATGATATCTCGCTTGTCATCACCAGCCAGAAGCAAGTTGAAGTGGATATGATTGGAGGTAACCATGTAATTCAAAATTTTCAGTCCATAACGTTTTCTTGCCTGATGATATAGCCATTGAAGATATCTTTCCCGATCCTTTTGAAATTTGAGCAGAAACTCCTTCTTATGGCACCGGTGGTTATATGCCATATATATCCCGGCAAGTAATGCCTTTGGGCTCTGGCCATTGGTATTTTCCTATATCCTCTTTTTTGGGCCTAAAAAGTGCGATATAGGCATCAAAAAGGCGCCTGTTTTTTCAGCTCCGTAATTGTTCGGGCGGCGCTTTTCAGGTCCAGACAGGCAACTCCGCTTGACTCGGCGGCTGCAAAACGTTTCATTCCGCTGGAGGGGTCCACCAACCCGATAACGGCCAGTTTGATGCCCTGTTTCTCCATAACGGCCGGTTCAAGCGCCTGGGCCAGGTTCCGGCCCGCTCCGAACCACCGGATACCCGAATTTTCCAGCAGCCCGGTCAGGCGGTAAAACCCCTCGTCCAGGGCGTCAAAAGTGTGGTTGTTGCCCAGGCTTACTATACTGATCCCGGCGCTGGTCAGGGTTTCTATCTGTTCTTTTGTGGTGAATAGTCTTGGTTCTGTCGGGACCTTACTGTCTGCGGGCAGGGTGCATTCCAGGTTGGCAATTACCTGGTCGCAGGCAGAAAAGAGGTTGCGGATCTCGTTCGATATTGCCTCCAATCCCCGTCCGGGAGAGGATGAGCCTGGTCTGGCAGTCAGCAGGAGATCTCCCACAACAGCTATACGGATTCGTGGTGAAACCATGTAGTTACTCCTCGTTTTCGTTGATAGGTCTTGTCAGCAGCCGGTGGGAAACGGGTCTGGGTATCCAGGCCCCCAGCCCCCCTCCGATGGCAAAACAATAGATATCCGTCATGGAGGTGAACCTGGAAGGAATAAACAGCTGGCCCCCTTCCTGCAGGATTCCAATGAACGCGGTGGTCAGAACGGCGAGAACGGTCTTGAGCCCGGAACCTTCGAACCAGCCGAATCTGACCCGTAATAAGTAGATCAACAGTCCCTGAAGTAAAATACTCTGCAGAAACAGTCTGACGTGATTCAGGGATGCTCCCATGGCATAATGGTAAAAAGGCAGAAGTTCTATTGGCGAGAAAGACGCCTCGTAAACCTGGTCAAGTTTCCAGATAAAATCAAATGGAGTCCAGGCAAGATAAAAAAGGTAGATCAAAAGTGAAATGATGCCGATCTCTATTTTTCTGCAGGATGTCAACTTATCTGCCAGGAATCTGCCAAGCAGGATTGCAATAAGTCCTCCGGAAAGGCTGATCGCTATGTTGGCTACATTCATATTGCGGGAGACGATCAACAGCTTTAATGTTTCGAGAGCAAAGGCGAAAATCCCGACTAAAACAAGGGCGTTTATTCGGTTCACAGGTTTTTTGTACCTGTTTTCCCATGATGACAACAGAATGGTCAGGGCGGCGTAAACCAGGCCCCGGATTACCAGCCACCAGTGCCAGGGATGCTGGGCCAGGCCGCTGAGCAGATCAAAGTGGGATTCAACCAGGCTTCTTTTAACTTCCTTGAGCTGGATCGAGGGCAGGAAGGGAACCATGGCGTCTGCGGTTAAAAGAAATATCAGGATAAGGGCTACAATATTGACAGGTCTGGTTTTCCATAAGTTTTCGAGCCATTTCAGGGTGGCGGTCCATAGATTTTTGCCCAAAAACACTCCTGCAGTCACCCCTGCAAGACCGCTGATCGAATTAAACAGCCAGTCCGAGGCACTGGCGATACGAAATAGGGAAGTTAATTGAATCAGCTCGACGCACAGGCTTAAGATAGAGCAGAATAAAAAAGGAAGCAGGATGGATGTAGTTGCTGTTGTCCCCCTCAACTGTAAGTTTACGGTTATAAGCCAGGCAAGAGGGAAGTACAGGGCCAGATTGCTGACCAGATCTGAACCGCTGATCCGGGCTTCGGGATTGAAAGGCCAGTGATTCCAGAATGAATTAACGCTCTTGGTGATATGTGGACCTAATGTGAGGTCAAACGGCATAAGGCTGGCGTAAAATAGAAGGGCACAGTATAGAACTGTCAGGATTGTCAGTAGCTTTAGTTGCATCGTAAATTGTATTTTCTACTTTGAGTGACTCCTGTATCCGCTTGATATCAGGCGTTATCCAAGGAAAAAGGAGATTTTGTGGCAGACCATATGATATTCCGGGATTTCCAGATATTTTTCAGGTATTGTTCCCGGCTTGACAGTCAAAAGTTCTCTTAACCATTTGCATTTATTTACCATGATTCTACCTGTTCGTCATTCCCCGGTCCGGTCTGACCGGAGAATCCGGTGTTTTATTAGTAAAATATGATTTCCGGATGCCGGATTTGTCATCCCGGACACGATCCGGGACCGGCATGACGGAAAATTTTTGACTGCCAAGTTCTCAAGTTAAGCTGAAATAATATATATTATCAATTTAAAAAATAAATAAATTAATTGTAATAAGGAATGCTTATATGAAGGTTTTGCTGATAGCCGGGGCCAGGCCCAATTTCATGAAGATTGCTCCCATCTGCAGGGTGGCCGGGCAGCATCCGGAGGTGGAGTGCAGGATTGTCCACACTGGCCAGCATTACGACTATGAGATGTCCCAGTCGTTCTTCCGGGACCTGGAGATCCCCGCGCCTGATTTTTTTCTGGGAAGCGGCTCGGGCAGTCATGCCGAGCAGACCGCCCGGATCATGACCGCTTTTGAAAAGGTCTGTGAAGAGGAGAAACCTGACTGGGTGGTGGTGGTAGGGGATGTCAACTCCACCCTGGCCTGCTCTGTTGTGGCCAAGAAACTGATGGTCAGGGTGGCCCATGTCGAGGCGGGGCTGCGCAGCGGCGATATGTCAATGCCCGAGGAGATCAACCGCCTGGTGACTGATTCCATCAGCGATTTATTTTTCGTGACCGAACAAAGCGGCGTGGATAATCTTTTGAAAGAGGGAAAAGAACCAGGTTCAGTTCATATGGTGGGGCATGTCATGATAGACAACCTTTTTTTTCAGCTGGAGAAGCTGAGGGAGATGGATGTTTCCGCCCTTTCCACCGCCGGAATCAAGCCCCCGGCCGGTGAGTATGTGTTCCTCACCCTGCACCGTCCTTCCAATGTGGATGACCGGCGGATTTTTTCCTCGATCGCCGAGGCCCTGAACCGGATTGCCGGAGATTACACCATCCTTTTCCCGGTACATCCCAGGACCAGGAAACAGATGGAACTTTTTGGTCTGGAGTTTTCGGATAATATAAGGCTGCTTTCCCCCCTGGGCTTCCGGGAGGCCCTTTTTCTCTGGAAGGACGCCCGCCTGGTCATGACCGACAGCGGCGGGCTCCAGGAGGAGACCACCGCTCTGGGCGTTCCCTGCCTGACCCTGAGGGAGAACACCGAGCGGCCGGTGACCATTGAGATGGGAACCAATCGGCTGGCGGGAAACAGCGGTGAAAGTATTTATGCCGGTTATAAAGAACTGCTGAGGGATTTCCCCCGGCGGGAAGCCGGGAGCAAGAACGAACGGCCGATTCCGCCCAAGTGGGACGGCCGGGCCTCGGAAAGGATCTGGGAGATCCTGCCGGCCCGGGAGTCAGTTTTTTAAGGGAAAAGGCTGTACGGTTCAAGCTTCAAGGGGCAAAAAAGCCTTTTTTCTTTTTCTGACAGGCCAGGTGTGTTAAATTTTTCAGTATGGATATCAATAAGCCGCATGACACCTTACAACCTCAAACCTGCCTTATGAGGTGATAATAATGGAAGCCATAGAATTCAAAGCCAAGGTTAAAAATGGTATAATCCACATTCCACGGAAATACAGCCAGAAAATAGGAGACTCTGTCAAAGTTATTATTCTCAGTGATTCTCCTGAAAAAGAAGGGGATTTAGTTGAAGAACTGCTGCAGAATCCAATCAAGTTAGGATCATTCCCACCGGTTTTATCCGGAAATCAAAATGGAACCTGAAAAAATTCCGAAAAAAAACCATTTGGCTGTTCATTGTTCTGACAATTGTTTTTTATGGTTCGGGCAGTTTT
>JAWOFO010000026.1:0-48678 GCA_046497465.1 Desulfobia sp. | reverse complement strand
AGAAGAAGCCCGGACTGCTGCCAGGGAAGCTCTGAATGATTTAAGTGACATGCTGCAGAGCCAGGGCCTTAACAGCAATCAGGAGATCAGGGACCAGGGGAAAGAATCTGATACGGTCAGCGGTACCCCGGGCAGCACCGAGGAGTCCAGCCCGGAAGACAGGGGCAAAACCGGGAGCTCCCCCTCCAGAGCTGTACTTAATCAGTATCTGGCAACCGTTCACCGGAAAATTCAGGCCAACTGGATCCTGCCGGAAGTAACTGACTGGCAGGAGGACCTGGAGGCGGTAATCTCAATTACGGTTAACCGGCAAGGCACATTAGTCAGGAGTCAATTTGAAAAACACTCCGATAATGTCTACTTCAACCGCTTTATTGAAAAAACCATTAAGAGGTCTTCACCCCTGCCTCCATTCCCTGATACTCTGAAAAAAGAGAAGCTGGAAATAGGCCTTATCTTTCACCCTGAAGGACTCCAGTAGATTAATAGAGAATGGGCTTTAAAAAGACTATCATACTAATAATATGCTGCCTGGTTACCTGGTCTGCCGATCACTGCCTGGCAGGGGAAAAGATCTATCTCGATATCACCGGGGCCAAATTCCGTAAGCTTACTATTGCTGTTCCTGCCTTTCAAAACAAAAAGCTTACGGCGGCGGACCGTAAGAGAGGGCAAAAGATGGCTGACATCTTATCCCGGGCCCTGTCCTTCCATGGATTTATAAAGACCCTTGCCCCTTCTGATAAGGAAATGGAATCGAATCAAAAACTCATTGCCCTGGGAGTTGATTACACGGTAATAGGGCAATATGAACTAACAGACCAGAAACTTACTCTTGAGATAAGACTTGTTGAAGCTGATAGTCAACGTATGGCCTTAGGGTTGAAATATCGGGGCGGCAAAAACCAGCAAAGGCTATTCCTGTTAAGATACTGCGACCGGGTTATAGAAAAGCTTACGGGACAACCCGGGGTAAGTACTTCAAAAATAGCCTTTGTTTCTGACAGCAGTGGCTACAAAGAAATCTATTTGGCAGATATTTTGGGGGACAACATTCGCAAGGTGACCGGGCACAAAGATCTGGCGATTTTCCCCCGCATCTCCCCGCAAGGCGATAAAATGGTCTACACCTCTTACCATCGGGGCAATCCCAATCTCTATCTAACTGATCTTAACCAGTCCAGAATAACCAAGGCTATTTCCAGACGGGAAGGAATAAATATGGCTCCCGCCTGGACTCCAGACAGTAAAAAACTGGCTATCACCCTGAATAAAGACAATAATCCTGATCTTTACCTGATCGAGATCAATGGTTCTATTGTCAGACGACTGACCAGCAACTCCGGCATCAATGTCTCGCCCGATTTCTCGCCGGATGGCCGGAAAATGGTCTTTGTCTCAAGCCGAAGCGGCACCCCGCAGCTCTATATAATGGATATGGAAACCAGAACTACTGAACGTCTGACTTACAGCGGTTCAGAGAACACCACACCTTCCTGGTCGCCTGACGGCAAGTGGATTGCCTATACAGGCAGAACAAAAGGTGTTCACCAGATCTACAAGATAAGAGCGGAAGGAGGAGAAGCAATCCAGCTTACTGATTCTTATTATAATCACGAGTCACCCAACTGGTCACCGGACAGTAGGGAAATTGTCTTCAGCAGGAAAAGAAAAAACACCTCCAAACTGGCGGTTATCTCCAGTAAGGGCAGATGGCCGAGGACACTCTTCTTTCTGGAGGGAAATCAATCATCGCCGCATTGGGGGCCGAGGTATTAAGAACACTAACTAAGTAATTCAACTTTCCGGATTGATTTGTCTGTATGATATTAAGCAACAAGCATCCCTTTGCAGAATTCTTCGACCTTGCACCTAAACCTTCAGTCCAACAACATGATGAGAAAGAGGTAAAAATAATGAAAAAAACAACTATCCTCTATCAGATGCTTCCAGCAGCTTTTGCCGGCATCTTTTTGTTAAGCAGCTGCGCCAGCCAACAGGACATACGCAAAGTTAACCTGGAGATGCATACCCTGGATAACAGGCTTATTGAACTTGAAAAATCCATAAAAGAAATTAAAAAGAGAACCGGTTCTTCTGTTGAATCCGTGCAAGAAAAGCAGGCCGGATTCGGTAATACCATTGACAAACTGAACACCGAACTGCTCCAGACCAGAGGCCAATTAGAGGAAGCAAGACATCGTTATCGAAGTCTTAATGCTGAACTCATAAGAATAAAGAAAAAACTAAATCAACGTTTGGATAAGGTTGAACACGAGAGTTCAGCCTTAAATGAAAAATTTTCAGAAAAAACCGACTCCTTGAAAGGAGAAGTACGCAGTCTCAACAGTAAATTAGCCGACATGCAAAACGTAATTGATTCCCTGGGAAAAAGTATTACCTCTCTGGACCAGCAGATTGAAAGTATAAAAAAGGCCGAGATGGAAGAAAAGACTGCCCGGGCCAGAAAAGCTGCAAAAGCTGCCTACGCAGCAAAGGAGCAGGCGGAGAAAGCAGCTGAATCATCCGAAGGAGGTGTTCACCTCATTAAACCTGCAGAAATTAAGAAGGATATAGATACTGATAAAGACAGAGCCCAGAACCAGACCGCTGAAAAAAAGAGCGCCGGTCAACAGGAGTATGAAAAAGGCTTGAAAAAATTCAGAACAGGCAATTACAGAGAAACCAAAGAAATCTTCAGCGACTTAAGGGGAAAATATGCCGGCAAGGACATCGGCATCAAATCACGCTTCATGGTTGCTGACTGCCTCTTCAAACTGAAGAATTATTCGCTGGCTATCCTGGAATATCAACAGGTGATATCCGACCATCCCGGGCATGACAAAGTCCCTCATGCCCTTTTTAACCAGGCCTCAGCCTTTGAAAAGCTGGGGGATAAGAAGACGGCCGACATAGTTTACAGGAAACTGATAAGAGAATTTCCAGACAGTGAGGAAGCGGCCAGGGCTCGTAAAAAACTATAGTAATGGTGAACCCTGCCGCCGCACAGAGATTTTTGTAAAACTGTTGTGATCCTGATCAACGGCTACCTGTTATAATCGCCCCAGCTCTTTCTCTTTCTCGGCAACAGCCAGTCTGGTCTTAATAACAGTATCCGGAATAAGACTCATGGAATCGATGCCGCACTCAACCAGGAAGGTAGCAAATTCCGGAAAATCACTGGGGGCCTGACCACAGATCCCGATCTTTCTGCCCCGCCGTTTAGCAGTATCAATTACCATTTTAACCATGGTTTTTACCGCTTCATTACGCTCATCAAAAATATGGGCTACCAAGTCGGAGTCCCGATCCAGACCCAGAATCAGCTGAGTCAGGTCATTAGAACCTATGGAAAAGCCGTCAAAGATGTCGGCAAAGGCCTCGGCAACCACCACATTACTGGGGATCTCGCACATCACATACAGTTCCAAACCGTTCTCACCCTGGATCAGACCACAGTCCTGCATAACCTTTATAACTTTTTGACCCTCTTCCGGTGTACGGCAGAAAGGTACCATCAGCTTGATGTTGAACATTCCCATTTCATCCCTGGCCTTTTTAAGGGCCTTACATTCCAGTTCAAAAGCCGGGCGGTACTTGGGATCATAATAACGAGAAGCCCCCCGCCAGCCGATCATGGGGTTACTCTCCACCGGTTCATAGAGATAGCCGCCGATGAGGTTGGCATACTCATTGCTCTTGAAATCGGAGAGCCGGACAATGACATCCTTGGGATAAAAACCGGCAGCTATCCGGGCCACACCTTCGGCCAGGGTCTCTATAAAGAACTCTTTTTTATCATTGGGATAGGCAGTGGTCTTGGCCTCAATCCTACTGACTACTTCAGCCACTCTGCTATCACCTTCCGCCTTTTTCTTCAAATCGTCAAAATAGTAAAGAGCCAGGGGGTGGATACTGACATGAGAGTTAATAATAAACTCCTCCCGGGCCAGCCCTACACCATCAGAAGGTATCTGACCCTCAACAAAGGCCTTTTCCGGCATCCCCACGTTCATCATTATTTTGGTTTTGGTATCAGGAAGTGAATCTAAATCAAGGCTCTCAATTTCATAGTCCAAAAGACCTTCATAGATATAACCGGTCTCACCTTCGGCGCAGGAGACGGTAACCTCCTGTTCGTTTTTGATAACCTCGGTACCTTTAACCGTTCCAATAACACAGGGAATTCCAAGCTCCCGGGAGATAATGGCGGCATGACAGGTACGTCCGCCACGATTGGTGACAATGGCACCAGCTATCTTCATTATAGGCTCCCAGTCAGGGTCAGTCATATCAGTAACCAAGACCTGGCCTTTCCTGAAATCTCCTATATCTTTAACCTTATCAATAACATTGACCTTACCGCTACCAATTCTATTGCCGACTGCCTGGCCTTCTATGATAACATCGCCGCTCTCCTTGAGCTTATAGGTATCCAATTTTTTCTGGTCAAGCTGGGAGTGAACGGTCTCCGGGCGGGCCTGAACAATAAAAAGACGGCCGGTTCCCACATTAACACCGTCACCGTCCTTGGCCCATTCTATATCCATGGCTTTACCGTAATGATCCTCTATTATGCAGGCCCATTCCGCCAGCTTAAGAATTTCGTCATTAGTAATTACATACTTACCCCGTTCTTCCGGAGTAGTATCAACATTTTTAACGTACTCCTTGGAATCGGGATCATCAATATAGATCATTTTAATCTCTTTACTACCAACCCTTTTACTGACAATGGGCCGCTTACCTTCCTTTAGAGTAGGCTTGAAGACATAGTACTCGTCAGGATTTACCGCCCCCTGGACTACATTTTCCCCGAGTCCCCAGGCAGCAGTGATAAATACGGCATCCTTAAAACCGCTTTCAGTATCAATGGAAAACATTACACCTGACGAGGCAGAATCACTGCGGGCCATCTTCTGAACGGTTATAGAAAGATAAACATCAAACTGGCCAAATCCTTTATCATGGCGATAGGATATAGCCCGATTGGTGAACAGAGAAGCAAAACACTTACGGCAGTTCTCTATAAGATTTTCCGCTCCATGAATATTCAAATAGGTTTCCTGCTGACCTGCAAAAGAGGCATCCGGGAGATCTTCAGCGGTGGCGGAAGAACGTACTGCCACATCAACATTTTCATTATACTTAGCCTCCATTTTCTGGTAGGCCGCAATAATGGCCTGCCGTAAATCATCGGGAAATTCAGCATGCCTGATAATCTTTCTTACCTTCTCACCCCTCTCGGCAAGATTTTTCATATCACCTGTATCCAGGTCAGAAAGGACTTTTCTTATCTCATCTTCAATGCCGGCCTTCTCCAAGAGATAACGATAGGCATAAGCGGTAATGGCAAAGCCATCAGGTACAGCCACCCCCTGTGCAGTAAGATTCTGATACATTTCACCTAAGGAAGCACTTTTCCCGCCTACCAGCGGTACATCGTCGATTCCAATCTCGTCAAACCAGAGTATAAAAATATCTTTATGTTTTTCAGGCATTATTTATCTCCTTACTCATTAATTTCTTGGCGGGTAAAAGGTTCGAGTTCCTGTAGACAACCGTTGGCATACAGCACGATCCCGGCATATGGCCAGCCTCAACATAACCAATCTTGCCGGATTGGTCAATAACAGAGCAGACGCTATCTCGTGTCTGCAGGGCGGCCGATCATATTAGCCCCTATACTTACCCCTGGAGGCGTGCAGAATAAATGCTGGTAAACGCTTGCAAAAAAAACCGGGACTGCTAGGCAAAATAGTTGTAAAAAATAAAAATTTTTACCCTAAACCTAAACAGATATATCTGCTATTTGAAAAAAATAATCCTATTGTGTAATATATCAGGGATAACGTGGTAATAGAATAGTATTTTATCTACATCCTTTACGACAGGAGAAACCATATGAGTCTGCCTGACGTTTCCTACCTCTACCGGAATCTATCTACCGTTGATCACACCGCCAATGACTATTTCCAAATAATAAAAACCCTTGTTCAAAAAAATAAAAGCTACCAGGAAAACAGCTCGGAATCTGCTTTCCTGAAAAATGAAATCAACAAAATATACGAACTGATAAAAGATGAAATTAAAAACAACGAAAATCCCCCTGTTAATCAAATTAAATTCGGGACTTCAGGGTGGCGCGGCATATTGGGTAAAGATATCTCCTGTAGCTCAGTAGCCAGAGTTACCCAGGCTATTATAAAAATGTATCAGGAACTCAGACCGGGAGACAGCTTGAGTTCAATCCTGGGTTCTTCTTCCCTTGAAGAGTTCAAGAGACGCGGCTGTGTGGTAGGACATGATAACCGTTTTGGCGGAGATCTGCTGTTGGCAAGTGTAACAGATGTCCTGACCAGCCATGGCTTTACTGTTCATCAAGCGGGAGAAACAACCACCGGGGCCATCTCTGCTGCAGTCCTTGAACTGGGGACCGCCTTTTCCGTTAACCTGACCCCCAGTCATAACCCCCTTGAATATGGGGGATACAAGTTTAACGGTCCTGACGCGGGCCCGGCCTTGCCCCTGATCACCGACAGAATAACTAAACTTTCCCGGGAAATTATGAAAAGTGATAACAAGCCGGCCATTACCCCCCGCCCCGAATTGGTTAAACAATGTAACTCCCTGGCCCTCTGGAAAAAACTGGTCCGAAAAAATAAAAAGATCCACGGCCTTGACTATGACGATCTTATCAAGACCTTCAGCCTCAACAAGGACTGCGTTTTAGCTATTGATGCCATGTACGGGGCCACAAAGGTCCATCTTAAAGAACTCTTCAAAGACACTGACACAGACCGGCTGATCTTTATAAGGGATACAGATGATCCCACCTTCGGTGGCATAGCCCCTGAACCCTCTCCGGCCAATATGAAAGAAATCAAAAAAATCCTGAACAAGCGCCCTGAACCGCTAAAACTGGGAGTGGTGATGGACCCTGATGGAGACCGTATCCGTTTTACCGATGGTAAACAGGATATAAGCATGAATTACTTCGGAGCCATGGCCTATCATTACCTGCATGAAGTAAAAGGCAAAAAGGGGTTGGTGGCAAAAACAGTGGCCACCAGCAATTTTGCGGACAGTATCGCCCGGGCCCTTGGAGAAGATGTTTTTGAACCCAAAGTGGGATTCAAAGAATTTAAACCGGTTATCGGTAAAGCCCTTGTCTGTTTTGAAGAATCAGACGGGATAAGCATTATTGGTCATACCCCGGAAAAAGATGCCTATATAGGTATTATTATTGCCCTGGACATGACTCTGAGACTTGGGAAAAACCTGAGTAAATACCTTGAGGAGCTTCAGCAGAAATTCGGGGTCTTTTTCCCGGACAAAGATGGCATAATCGTTGATAAGCACGGAGAAGAACTGGAAAACACTCTGGCCGCCCTAAACAACTACTCAGCGGGAGATAAACTGGCCGTAGGACAAAAAAACAAGGTGATTAAGGATCTACTGACCGTTGATGGTCATAAATTTATTTTTGAAGACAAAAGCTGGTTGATGATCAGGGCTTCAGGAACAGAGCCGAAAGTCAGGTTCTATGTGGAAGGCAGAAATGAAAAAGACCGGGAGAACCTTTTCACCACTGCCAGTCAACTGTTATCAGAGATCGGCTTGTCGAAACTGGAAAATCAGGAGTAATGATCAATATCTTCTACAATAAGTAATAGGAATCCCCATTTAACTTCTCAATGCCCGACCCTTAATTCGTAATTCATAATTCAACCTATCCGCTGAAGAACAACATCAACCTTAAACTCCCGGCCCTCCCGGATGATCTTGAGAGTGACCTCATCTCCCGGTTTATGCTTATCCAGTTCCTGATGCAAATCATCGTAATCGGCAACAGAGACTCCATCTATACTGACAATAACATCGCCCAGGACCAATTCGTCACGAAAACGACGGACCCCTCGCAGTCCCGCCTTGTCAGCCGTGCTGCCAGATTCTACCTTGACAATCAGGACTCCTTTAATGCCCAGACGGGATGCCAGGCGGTCGTTAGCTATAGCCACACCCAGACCAGCCCGAATAAGATGGCCGTGTTTTATAAGTTGAGTTACCACGCGATTTATCTCGTCAGCCGGGACAGCAAACCCGATACCGGCATATGTCCCGGAAGTACTGTAAATAGCTGTATTCATACCTATTATCCGACCGGCGCTGTCCAGTAATGGTCCCCCTGAATTTCCGGGATTAATGGCAGCGTCAGTCTGAATCACTCCCTGGATGGTCAGGCCGTTGGCCGACTTTATTTCCCGGTCCAGAGCACTGACTATACCGCTGGTCAAAGTATGATCAAGACCGAAAGGGTTGCCTATGGCAAATACTTTCTGACCGACAATCAAACCAGAGGATTCTCCCAAGGCAATCGGGCTCAATCTGGAAGCCGGTGCGGAAATCTGCAGCACCGCTATATCTTTATCAGGTGCAGCCCCGACCAAAGAGGCTTTCCACGTACTGTTATCAGCCAGGGTCACATGAACTTTGTTGGAATTCCTGATTACGTGATAATTGGTAACAATCCTTCCCTCTTTATCCCAGATAAAGCCGGAACCCGTACCTTTAGGGATTTCCTGGATATTCAGGCTAAAGAGTCCGCGTCGCAGCTCGATACTGGTTATATAAACCACGGAAGGAGAAGCTGACTGAAATATATTGATGATACTCTTTTCATCAGCAGCCAGATCACCCCGGGCCTCTACAATTTTGGGCTTGGCATTGGGATCATGTCTGGTATGCTCGGGACTGCCAAAAAAAAACCACAAGACAAGCAGGACAAGCAGTAAAATAAAAAAAGAAAAAATATTTTTTTTGTTAAAATAATTCATCAATCAGTCCCATCTTTACTTCAGTCTCAAGCTAAATCCAAAAATGTCTTGGCAATATAAAAATAAGCCAAAACCCCGAGAATATCAATAGATGTAGTAACAAAAGGCCCTGTGGCTATTGCAGCATCAATATTTAACTTTTTCAACAACAGAGGAACAATGGTGCCAACAGCGGCGGCCAAGGCCATGGCGAAAAGGATGGAAAGACCAACTACCAGACCGAGCTGAACCGGTTCCGAATAGAAGAAATGGGCGACCAGCCCCAGTATCAAACCGTAAAAACAACCCAACAATAAACCGACCTTGGCTTCCTTGAAGACAGTTCTCCACAGTTCATGCATATTAACCCGGCCAGTAGCGATCCCCCTGACTACAATGGTACTGGACTGGGTTCCTATATTACCACCCATACCCATTACAATCGGAATAAAGGCAGCCAGGGCCAGAACCTGCTGCAGCTCACTTTCAAAAAAAGTGATTACCATGGCGGCCAGAATCCCGCCGATCCAGCTGGCAAAAAGCCAGGGGGCCCTGATAAGGACATTATCCATAGTGGATTTAAGCAGAATTTCCTGGTCCTTACCGGCTCCGGCCATCTGCAGAAAATCTTCAGTCGCCTCTTCCCTGATCACGTCAATGACGTCATCAACTGTAATAATACCTATTAATTTGTTATTGGAGTCAATAACCGGAACTGCCAGAATATTGTAACGGGAAACAATATGGGCCACCTGCTCCTGATCAGTATCTGCCGAAACAGCTATGACCCTGGGATTCATAATATCCTTGAGCTTCCGGTCTGATGGATAAAGCAGAAGCTCGCGCAAAGAGAGAACTCCGCTAAGAAGACCTTCTATACCCCGGGTTACATAGAGATAAAAAGACAGGTCTTTTTCTTCACTCAGGGCCTGAATAGTGCTTATAGCATCGCCTACGGTAAACTCTTCGTCCAGAGCCAAAAAATCCGGGGACATCAGACCACCGGCACTATCAGGATCGTATTTCAACAGCTCATCCATCTCCCGCCGGTCTTCACTGGCCATCAGCTCCCTTATCTCATTAGCCATTTCTTCAGGCAGGGCTTCCAACAGATCAGCAGCATCATCAGAAGGCATATTCTTCAGAACATCCACCATAAGGTCCGGTGAAAGTTCAACCACCTGTTCCACCATAATAGATTGATCAAGTTCGCTGAGGAACTGGCCCAGCCTGTCTGTCCGAAGCATGCGGGCAAATACCTTGTTGCGTTCCTCGGGGGTGAGATGCCGGAATACCCAGGCCAGGTCAGCGGGATGAGTTTTATTGATTAAACGAAGCAGACGGTCAACCGCATTACGACGAGTCAAACGCCTTATAGTATCAAGAAGAATCATGCCTTCTTTGCCAAACATTTCTTTTTTTTCTACTTTTTTCCCCATCATGTTCACTGTATTATGACTTTTGCCAAGTGATGAAGCGACAACTTCCCACCCACCTTACTGCTTTTCCAGGACAATGAGAGAGGGATCATAGCTTTCCGGAGCCGCAAACCCGAGCAGATTGCAGATAGTGGCTGCAACATTGGTTAACCCCGGGGTCTCAATTCTGTTTAAGGAAAAACGATTCTTTCCGAAATAATCCTTGATAATCATGGGAACCGGGTTCGTGGTATGGGCAACCATAGGATTTCTCCGGCCATTTTTCTCAGTCCACATGCAATCCGAATTACCATGATCAGCGGTAATCAAGCCAACTCCCCGGACTTTCCTGACAGCATTCAAAATTCTTTTAAGTGACAGGTCTACTGATTCCAGGGCTATACGGACAGAGACTACTACACCGGTATGCCCCACCATGTCACCGTTAGGCAGGTTAAGGCGAATAAAATCATACTTCCCGCTGTTAACCGCATCAATAACCGCGTCGCTGATTTCCGCCGATTTCATCCAGGGACGCTGGTCAAAGGGCACCCTGTCTGATTTGATTTCTACATATTTCTCCAGAGACTCATTTATGTAACCGGACTTATTACCGTTCCAGAAATAAGTAACATGACCGAATTTCTGGGTTTCTGATATGGCAAAG
The DNA here is from genome assembly GCA_046497465.1 of Desulfobia sp. Taxonomy (GTDB): domain Bacteria; phylum Desulfobacterota; class Desulfobulbia; order Desulfobulbales; family SURF-16; genus JAWLDV01. The sequence goes on along the minus strand of JAWOFO010000026.1, from coordinate 37,777 downwards.
GAGCTTACTCCTGAACCACAAAGATATTCCCCCAGGGTAGACTGAATAGTTGGCGGCTCAACCAGGTAGCTGGCAGGTATATGGGCATCACCATCATACTCTAACATACCTGCATAAAAAACCTCGGGAACTCTCCTGCGGTCAAACCCATTAAAATCGTCTTCCTCAAAAGCCTTTGAGATCTCGATAGCCCGGTCTCCCCGGAAATTAAAACAGATTACTGCATCTCCATCCTCTACGGTACCAACCGGTTCACCATCTCTGGCAATGACGAAACTGTCCATATATTGATCTGTCAGTTCACTGTCCTCTTGGTAATAGGTGGATATTGCCTCACAGGCAGAAGAAAAGTAACGTCCCTCACCAAGGACATGGGCCTTCCAGCCCCTCTCCACTACAGACCAGTCTGCATTGTAGCGGTCCATGGTAACGGCCATCCTGCCCCCCCCTGAGGCAATCTGGTAATCCCTGTTCTCCGTGGAAAGTTCCCTGAGTTTCTGCTCCAGGGGTTCAAAATAGCTCAAGGCACTTCTTTCTTCTACATCACGGCCATCCAGCAATCCGTGTACCCTGACCTTCTTTATGCCTTCTGCAGCAGCCTGGTCCAGAATCGCATAAAGGTGATCCAGGTGACTATGGACATTGCCGTCGGAAACAAGGCCTATCAGATGGACCGTGCCCCCCTGTTCCGCAAAAGAACGGACCTTGTGCCAAGCCTTACTGTTGAAAATAGCCCCGGACTTAATCGCCTCACTTACCAGCCTGGCTCCCTGGGCATAGATCCGGCCGGCTCCAAGGGCATTATGGCCTACCTCGGAATTTCCCATATCACTGTCTGAGGACAGTCCCACTGCCCGGCCATGGGCCTTGAGCTGCGTGGAAAGCCTCTCCTGCAAAAGTTCATCCAATACGGGAGTATAAGCCATATATACTCCGTTACTTTCGTCAACGGGGCCCAGGCCAACTCCATCCATGACAATAACTACAAGAGGACCTGGATATTCCTGAAAGCCCTCAAGCCTGTTTAATACCAGATTTGGCATAATTACTCCTTAATACTACAGCAACACACACAATACTCGGATGTATCTATAATCCAGTAAATCCGCTTTTTCCCGCACGAAGCTGCAAAGAATTTAATTAAATTACTGTCCCTGTGCCTATGATTATTATTATAGAACCACCCTTAAATAAAAAAAATAACTTAACATATAATTTTTTTTTATTATATAATAAATTAGCGGTTGTTGTCTTATCCTCTGCTCATTTCCAGACAATTGTCAGCATATGCTTAAAAAAAAATATATAGATAGCTTAAAACCATCCGTTCGTCCAAAGGTCCTTGAATGCTTTTACAGAAACCCCGCTAATGATGAAATTCTGATTCAGGATCTGCAAGCCCTTATCGACAAATTCGGTCCAAAGACATATACCGCCATTCTGCACGTTCTAACCCATCTGGAACTTGACTGTAATCAGGCCCGAAAATGCTGGCAAGACATCATAAGACACTGCCGGGAAATGTCTGAAGCTTTAGGTAGAGAAATCAAACTGCGAACCGCTGCCTGCGACTACTTCTGTTCAGTCAACCAGACCATTAAAAACCCGGTGGTGGTTGAACTCCGTATCTTTGAAGATACGGTAAAGGATGCCCGGAATGACCCCATGACCGGACTTTACAACCGACTTCATTTGAACTACGTTATCAAGCAGGAAATAAAAAGGAGCAGCAGGAATAACAGCCAGTTCTCCATATTTTTTATGGACCTGGACGATTTCAAGAAAATCAATGACAACTTCGGTCACCTGGCCGGTGATGCCGTCCTTATTAAAACCGCCGAAGCCATCTCCAAAGAAATAAGGTTTCAGGATATTGCGGCCCGCTACGGCGGGGAAGAAATCGTTATTGTCCTTCCTGAAACAAACAAAGTCACCAGCCTGATCATAGCAGAACGGATCAAATCCATGGTGGCTGATCTCAATCTTGAATACGGAGGACACAAAATTCCGGTCACCGTAAGCGGGGGTCTGGCAACCTTCCCCATTGACTCCACTGAAACTGAAGAACTTATAAAGTGTGCTGACATTGCTATGTTTCAGGCCAAAAAAGCCGGTAAAAACCTGGTAGCCCTCTACTCACAAAACAAACGCCGCTATTTACGTCTTGATTACCGGGTTGAAATTACTGTTGAAAAAATAAACATGGATGATTCCGAGTACTTTCCTGCCAAAGAACAGGCCATAAACATCAGTCTTTCCGGTCTTCTTTTCAGCAGTGACCGTCTTTACAATCTGGAGACAAAACTCCTTATCAATCTGCCGCTTAAAGGTAAAAATTCAGAAATCACCCTGATAGGGACCGTAGTAAGGATCGAATATTTCGGTCCTGGGCAGTACGATGTCGGGGTTGCCTTTCTAGGCCTTGACGAAAGCTCTAAAAAGCAGTTGGTGGAAGGAATTTCCCGGGATCTGAATCTGGATAAAAACTAGATTATCAGTAACCACTCGCCTCTGCAATTAAATCACTTTAAGTCGGGTTTTACAAACGTCTTTTCACAACTGAACTGTTGACATAAATACGAGGTACCACAGGAGGAATTTTACAAGAGACAACACTTTAGTGCTAATACTGGTCAGTTATCAGAGACAGCCAGGTAAAGATAAAAAGGGTCAAACTGATCAGGCCGTTCATCGTAAAAAAACTCATATTGATCCTGGAAAAATCAGATGGTTTAACAATAAGATGCTGATAAACCAGAGCCCCGCCGGTAACCACCATGCCAATATAGTATACAGAGTTCAGTCCGCAGAAAACACCGGTTAAACAAAAAAGGATAAATGCTGTTAAATGAAAACAGGCAGCAATGCTGAAGCTGTTTTTTCTGCCAACCCTGGCGGGCAGGGAATATAATCCCATTTGTCGATCAAAATCAACATCGAGGCAGGCATAGACCGTATCAAAACCAGCCACCCAGAAAAGCACTCCCAGCGGCAGCACCCAGGGAAAACCGGTCAGCGCTCCCTTTACTGCAATAAAGCCTCCCAATGGAGAACAGGCCAGGGAAAGTCCCAGGACAAGATGACAGAGCCAGGTAAAACGTTTGCTAAAAGAATATAAGAGGGTGATAGCTAAAAAAAACGGAGAAAGAAAAAAAGTAAACGGGTTGAGCTGATAGCAGGCCCCAAAAAATACCAACCCGGAAATAATTACCATGGTCCAGGCCTCCCTCTGCTTTACTTGCCCGGCAGGGATGGCCCGCCCGGCGGTTCTGGGATTTTGGGTATCAAAATCAGCATCAACAATCCGGTTGAACCCCATAGCACAGGTCCTTGCCCCGGCCATGGCCAGAATAACCCAGAACAGAACTGTAGCGCCGGGAACTCCGCCCTGGGCAAGAAAGGCACCCATCAGCATAAAAGGCAGGGCAAAAACAGTATGCTTAAACTTTATCATATCCAGCAGAACTGCAATCTTTGTGATCTTTTTATACATGCCGATATTTTATTAACTCAACTTTCCGACTTGAGAAAGATATTATGATTTCACTAAAAAATTTGCACGTTATATCATACCAGATAAATCAATCCGGAAAGTCGAAAATTAATTCTGCAAAAAATACTCAAACACCGTCTTGCTTCAGCGACCAGGACATAAAGTGCAATCTGCGGCATCAGAGAAATCAAATTCGATTTTGACAAAGAAAATATCCGGGACAGACAAGCCGTAACCCGGGCAGATTCTGAAGTTGAACAGGGATAAACTCATGCTCCTGAGAACTAAAAGGAGTAAGAGGCATCAGGCAGGGGGAGGATAAAGTAAAAGTTATTGCCTTCTAGAGTCGGTTCATAACCTACTTTACCGCCGTGTATCTCAACTACTTGTTTTATGAAATTCAGGCCGTGACCACTACCTCCCCGATTATTGCTGTCTTTTCCCTGATAACCTTCCTGGAAAAGAGCATCCCTTTCCTCCTGGGGTATATGGGGACCGGTGGTAAAAACATTGAACTTTATACCGTCTTCATCCAGCCCGAAATAATCAGGAATAATCTCCCGGCCATAGGCCAGGGCTTTCCTTAATCTGCCGTCAGCTCCCCGCACCTGCTGGGTATACTTGGCAGCATTGGAAATAAAATTGGCATAAACCTGGGATAAAAGTCCGACATCCACCCTCAAGGGTATCTCTTCATCAATCATATCTGCCGGTCTCTCAATCTCTATCCCCCTGGCCTGAAGACGGTTATGATAGCGGGCAAGCTGTGGAGCAATGATTTCTCTATCTACAGAGCACTCTTTTAGCTTTAAGACAAGGTGTCCCTGTTCAAAATGGTCCTGCCGGCAAAGGCTTTCCAGAAAAAGACTGATATATCTGTGGTGCTCCTGAATCTCACTGTGCAGGACTAGCAAGTCATCATACAGAGAGGATATGCTTTTAAACATTATCCTGCCAGACTCGTTATCCTCTGCTGCCATCTCTTCTTTTATCTCCTCCAGCTCTTTTATTTTCTTGTAAAAACGATTAAAAAGATGGCGGAAGTACATATTGGGGATAACAACATTATGTTCAATATCCTTGACCAGATTTTTTATGAAAGCAATATGCTCCCTGCTCTGACAAGCTATGGAAAATTTTTGTATATTACAACCTATCCGGTTGGCAAATCTCTCCAGAAAAAAGTATTCCTTCTCTTTAAATTTGCCTTGGGAGTCGACCTCCAGCATCCCCAGAATAACCCGGTCCTGTCCGGAATTATCAAAACTTATGACCTGTTTATTGTACAGGGGAGTTAGAAAAGAACCGTTTACAGTATAAGGTGCGGAACTGATTTTAACATAATCTAACGGCCTCCGAGGTGGTTCAATCAAGCCCTGCTCGTTATCGCAGACAAATCTCAGATTTTCCCTCTGGTCATCACAAAGGTAAATTCTAGCTACCACGTCAAAAAAATATTTCAGAATACCGACAGAGATCTTGTACAATTCTTCCAGGGATTCACATTCCTGACAACAATCAAAAAATATTCTCAGCAGCTCGTTCTGGGCAGGGGTGAAATAACCATATTGATAACTCGACTGTTTTTGGGCAATATGCCGCAAAATTTCGCTCAAGTCCCTACCTGTGACATTGTCCATTGTAGCTTCTCTTCTAAGTTCTTATTAACTCAACTTTCCGACTTAATTTATCTATATGATACAACGTGAAAATTTCCCGTCAAACAGTGGGGTTTAGCGGTTGATATGTCTGTTCAGGAACATTGTGCAGTGTTTGTCAGTGGCTTTTGGCGAAACGAAACATTAAAAATTTCAACTGCCTGAGCGAGGCACGAGCGAGTTTTGAAATTTTAGTGAAGTGAGCCTTAGAGCCACTCAAACACAAAGCCGTTCCTGAATGGACATGCCAACCTCATGAAATCCTGCTGTTTTTTTAAGTCGGAAAGTTGAGTTAATAAAAGGTTGCAGTTTTACAAAACCTCTTTCCAAATAAACGCTTATCAGGGCCTTGGATGTGCTTATTGCTCAGCGCGGCTGGCCTCTCTTTAAAGCGCTTCGGATTCCAGAATTACTGCATCCTTTTCCTCTTTCTCCTGCAGAAGCACATTAACATGGGCACTTACACTTTCCAGTACATCTATTCCCAGGTAATCTGCCCTGATAGGCAACTCACGGCCGCAATTACGGTTTACCAGAACAGCAAGCTTTATGGATCTGGGCCGGCCCAGATCCATTATAGCATCCAGGGCAGCCCGGATGGTACGCCCGGTATAGAGAACGTCATCAATCAGGATCAGAGTATAATCCTCCACGAAAAAAGGAATAGAAGTTTTCTTGACTATTGGATTCTGAGAGATAAGACTCCAGTCATCCCGGTAAAGATTAATATCAAGAGAACCAGCTGGCAGATTCAACCCTTCCTGATCAGCAATAATTTTTTGCAGCCGTTCAGCCAAATAAACCCCGCCGGTATAAATACCAATAAGAGCAAGTTTTTTTGCTTCCCGGTTATCCTCCATAATCTGGAGGGCCATCCTGTTAAGTGCCCTGTCAATATCGTGGCTGTCCATCAGTGTTCTGTCAGATATCTTATCTTTCATTTGCCAGTCCAGAAGTAATTGATACCTTGAGAATGAATAAGCCTGACCGCCTCGGGATAAGCTTTACATTCCGCCGCAAATACCTTGGCCGCGATATCATCAGGAGTATCACCATACGCAAGATCAACACACTTCTGGATAACAATAGGACCTTCATCATACTCCTGATTGGCAAAATGCACTGTACAGCCGCTGACCCTAACTCCCCGCTCGTAAGCCGCCCGGTGGACACGCATACCATAATAGCCATGACCGGAGAAAGAGGGAATCAGGGCCGGATGAATATTGAGAACCCGTTTCCGTAATTGTTCGGGCGGCTTGAAAAGTTTCAAGTACCCTGCCAAAAGTACCAGCTCTACCCCGTATTCCAGAAGCCTGCTGCTAATCGCCTCATTATCAGCCTCAAAAAAGGCGGGATAACCATATTGTTCCGCTTTTTTTAAACCGAGAGCATCACTTTTATTGGATATGACAACCTCAATTTTTCCGGGCATGGAACCATTATGAATACACTGGTGAAAATTATCAAGTGTCCGACCGGAACCGGACAAAAGAACAGCCATTTTCATTTCTTTCATATCTATCACTTAATTACTGTTGACCCAAGTTTAAATAATCGGCAGATAAGTGAAACAGGTTATGGGAAGGCTGACTTATATGGTCTGCCGGGCCAGCCAGTTATATATTGCCGTATCATAAGAAGCAGTAAGCTGGAACACCTTTACTGCCAGCCGGAACCTTGTTTCCAGAGTAGTATTGCCCTGCTCTTTCAGTTCAGAGATGACTGCCGGATAGTCCGCCGGATCAACAATTACGGTGACATCCTGATAATTCTTGGCTGAAGCCCGCAAAAGAGTGGGGCCGCCAATATCAATATTTTCTATTGCACTTTCCAGAGTACAGGAAGAATCAGCAACCGTCTTTTCAAAGGCATAAAGATTAACCGCCACCAGATCTACAGGTTCCAGGCCGTGTTCTTTCATCTGGGCCAGATGGTCAGAATCTGTCTTACGGGCCAGTATGCCCCCGTGAATTTTAGGATGCAGAGTCTTCACCCTGCCGTCAAGGATTTCCGGAAAACCGGTAAAATCTGAGACATCTTTAACCGTTATCCCATGTTCCCGCATTTTCTTGGCCGTGCCCCCGGTAGACAGTATCTCAATACCCAGAGAGGCCAGTTTGCCGGCAAAATCCTCGATGCCGGACTTGTCTGTCAAGCTGATCAGGGCTCTTTCTACTTTTCTCATAACTGCTCCTTTACAAATTGGATTTTCTGGTAAATTTCCGGATAAGACGTCGCTGTTTTTTATCCGGTCTTTTGGTAGGACCGTGATTCACCCCGGGGGAAAGGAAGCGACGGTTTTCATGCTTCTGTTCTCTGGCCCGGAGACTGGCCGCAGTCTCTTCGTAAAGTTCACGGGCAACAGATGCCGGGCCGCGCCGGTCAGAAAGCGCCTGTACAGAGACTATAAACTCTGTATTGTTGCGAACTATTCTCAAGATATCACCGACACTGACACTTCTGGCAGCCTTAATCCTCATCCCGTTCAAATGTACATGCCCTCCGATAACGGCTCTGGCCGCCATTGTCCGGGTCTTGAAAAAACGGGCAGCCCAGAGCCATTTATCTATTCTTATCCTGCCTTCCTTCTCCATCTTTAAAATTCAGGATTCAGGGATTTGAAGCGATCAATTTAGGCTTAACTATGGCTTTTTTTTTAATTAAAGTTAAATTAATATATTTTAACATAATTATTTTAAGCCGCAAAGCGATAACCGCACACCATAAACCCACTGGCTGAACCAAAATCATATTAACAATTATAGTCAGTTATGAGATTAAAAAACGTAGGGATAAAAGATATCCTGTATCCTGTTAAAATAAGAGAAAAATCCGGCGGTCTCCAGGCCACGGTTGCCAACATAAGCCTGCAGGCCAACCTTCCCAGAGATTACAGGAAGACCTGTGTATCCACCTTTATATCTGTATTAAACAAATACCAGGATGACATGAGCGCTACTATTTTTCCGGATCTCCTGAAGGAAACCCAGACTAAACTGCAGGCCGATTCCACTCACCTGGAAATGACCTTTTCCTACTTTCTTGAAAAAAAAGCACCGGTTACGGCTATACCGGGCCTTATGGAATATACCTGCCGTTTCACCGGTGAAATGGGCAAAGAAAAAGATTTTGTCCTGTCAGTATGGGTACCGGCAACCACCCTTTGTCCCTGCTCCAAAGAGATCAGTACGGCCGGAGCTCACAACCAGCGAGCTGAGGTCAACCTGAATATCAAGTACAGGAATTTCATCTGGGCCGAGGATCTGATCTCCCTCGTAGAAAAAGGTGCCTCCTGTGAGGTCTATTCACTGCTTAAAAGACCTGATGAAAAGTATGTTACAGAAAAGGCCTATAAAAACCCGATGTTTGTTGAAGACGTAGTCCGCAAGGTAGCTGAACAGGCCCTGGAACACCCGGATATAACCTGGTTTTCAGTAGGAGCGGAGAGCTTTGAATCCATCCACAAACACAGTGCCTATGCCTATCTGGACAGTAATGACATCTAAAAACTTTACATAACAAGGATCATGGGTAAAAATAATCAGCAGTCTTTATCTTGAATTCAACTTTCCGGATAGATTTAGCTGGCATGATATAACGTGCAAATTTTTTAGTGAGCCAGAGGTGCTTGACGGTTGATATGTTTATTCAGGAACATTGTACAGTGTTTGTTATCTGAAATTACAATAGTTTTTTCAGTCCGGAAAGTTGAGTCTTGAACTTTTATTTTCTGAAAATCCAGGCCAGAAAAGACAGTAAGAGACTGACCAGAACCATGGTGGTAACCGGAATATAGAGCTTGAATCCCGGGCGGTTTATGACGATATCACCCGGAAGCCTTCCCAGGGGTATCTTAAGCAGCCAGGGCCAGGACAGGCCGATAACAATGCTGATAAAACCTATAATAATCAGGGCCTTCTGCATACTTTCAGTCTAAAAAGGACATATACTTTCAACAAGGATGCAGTATGGATTTCAGGATATATAAAGTCCATGCCTGTAAATATAATCTTCAACCTCTTCCGGGACCATACTATTTATCGGAAGTCTATTCTTAAGCCTTTCCCTGATTTCTGTAGAAGAAACAAAAACAGGATCCATCTTTAGCCGGTATATCCTTTTACCGCCTTTGACCTGCCAGACATCTTCTCCGGCCGGAAAAACGTCAAAGAACTCCCGGGCGCAAAATTCCTCCAGAGACTGTTGGCAATAACCCGGCCGGTCAATAACAACAAAAGAGGCCAGCCTCAATAACTCATTATAACTCTTCCAAAGCTTAATCTCACTAAAGGCATCAAAACCGGTAATAAAAAAAAGTTCAACATCTTCACTAAATTCTTGTTGAAGGGTATGCAGGCTATCCACAGTATAGGAGGGCCCCTGCCGTTCGGCCTCCATGGTGGTTATTTCAAAACCTTTCTTACCGGAGATAGCCAGCCGCAACATGTTGAGACGATCCTGAAAAGAAGCGGATATCTCTTTATGGGGAGGTACGGCAGCAGGGATGAATAACACCTTGCTCAAGGCCAGTTCTTTATTAACTGTTTCAGCAACTGCTATGTGTCCTATATGCACAGGATCAAAACCACCGCCTAACAGACCGATATCCCCCATAACCACCAGCCCTTTCCAATCCGCATTACCCACCGGCCACTTACTCTCTGACTTCGCCGTTGCCATAGACGATAAACTTTCTAGTGGTAAGCTCTTTCAGGCCCATGGGGCCATAAGCATGGATCTTGGTAGTGCTGATCCCTATTTCCGCCCCGAGACCATACTGGCCGCCGTCACTGAAGCGTGTCGAGGCGTTTACCATAACCGAAGAGGAATCAACTTCCCGCAGAAAACGCTGGCTGTTAGCATAACTGCCGGTAATTATGGCCTCAGTATGTTGCGAGCCGTAAACGGTAATATGATCCACGGCCTGGTCCAGGTCCTTGACCACCTTCACTGCCAGAATGAGATCCAGGAATTCCTTGCCCCAATCTTCCTCAACAGCCGCTTTTACTCCGGGAAGAATGGAAATCGTCTGCTCACAGCCCCGGATCTCGACTCCAGCTCCAGTGAGTCTCTCGGCAATAAAAGACAAAAATGCAGGGGCGATCCCTTCATGGACCAGCAGGGTCTCCAGGGAATTACAGACTCCCGGTCGCTGGACCTTGCCGTTCATAACAATAGCGGCAGCCATTTCCAGATCAGCGCTTTCATCGACAAAGATATGACAGACTCCCTTGTAATGTTTAAGAACCGGGATACTGGAGTTTTCAGCTACAAAACGGATGAGACCTTCGCCGCCCCTGGGTATAATCATGTCCAGTTCCTCATCCAGCCCCAGCATAACATTCACCCCCTCTCTGTCTGTGACCGGGATTACCTGGACTGCCGCGGGATTAACTCCTTCCGACTTAACCGCTTCCTGAAGGATACCGGCCAGGGCCAGGTTGGAATTGATAGCCTCGGATCCACCGCGCAGCAAGATACTGTTACCCGCTTTCAGACAAAGGGCTGCTGAATCCACGGTAACATTGGGCCTTGATTCATAGATCATGCCGATTACCCCCAGGGGGATACGCATCCGGCCCACCACAATTCCCGAAGGCCGCCTGGCCATATCTCCCACCTCGCCTACCGGGTCCGGGAGAGCGGCAACCTCCTGAAGCCCCCCGATCATGGAAGCTATAACCTTATCCGAGAGTTCGAGCCTGTCCAGCATGGCAGCACTGAGCCCCTTTTGCCTGGCCGCTTCCAGATCCTTCCTGTTTTCAGCCTGGATAAACTCCTTTCCCCTCTTCAATCCTTCAGCCATCTGCAAAAGGAGGCGATTCTTTTTAGTAGTGGAAACCGCAGCCATTTCCCGGGCCGCTTTTTTGGCCTGAACCGCCATATCTCTTATTTTTCTGGCTATATCAGTCATTATCTTCTCCTTTCTCAGTTCAACATGCAAAAGAGTTCTGCCTTCAGCCTCCCCTGCCACTGCTCTTTCTTTCCGCCAGGATCCTGCGCCACTTGCTCAACCTGTCCCTGATAACTGCCTCATATCCCCGGTTGACCGGTTCATAATAGACCGTGCCTTCCAGCTCCTCGGGCAGATGGCTCTGACTGACCAGCGCCAGAGGATCATTATGGGCGTACTGGTAATCTTTACCATAGCCCAGATTTTTCAGCAAAGAGGTTGGGGCATTTCGAATATGAAGGGGGACCGGCAGGCTGCCAGTTTTTCTGATATCACCCATTACTTTTTTATAGGCACTATAAATCCGGTTGCTCTTGGGGGCGGTAGCCAGGTAAGCGGCGGCCTGAGCCAGGGCAAGTTCTCCTTCCGGAGAGCCCAGCATCTGATAACTTTCTCTGGCCTGAATACTGACCTGCAGGGCCTGGGGATCGGCATTGCCAATATCTTCGGAGGCAAAACGCACCATTCTCCGGGCCAGATAGAGGGGATCTTCACCGGCAGCCAGCATCCGGCAAAGCCAGTAAAGAGCGCCATCAGGATCAGAATCGCGCAGGCTTTTATGAAAAGCGGAAATCAGGTTGTAATGTTCCTCACCGGTCCGGTCATACTGCAGACTGTCTCTGGCAAAGGCATCCTGAATCATTTCCAGGGTAACGGTCCGTTTGCTCTCAACTTCGTCAGCGACTAAAGAAGCGGCGATTTCCAGGCTGTTCAGCAGACGCCGGGCATCGCCATCAGCCTGGGCCACCAGGTAATCAAAACCGTCCTGCTCAAAATATATCCCTTCTCTGGCCAGACCGTGAACAGAATGATCAAGGGCCCTTTGACCAATAGCCCGCAGATCATCATTGTCAAGCTTGGATAAAGTAAGTACGCGACAGCGGGAAAGAAGGGGGGGAATTATCTGAAAAGAAGGATTTTCCGTGGTAGCTCCTATCAAGGTGATAAGGCCGTTTTCTACATAGGGAAGGAAACCGTCTTGCTGACTCTTGTTAAAACGGTGAATCTCATCGACAAATAATATCGTATCCACGCCTTGCCGGCTTTGCGACCTGGCCTTGTCCAGAACAGCCCGGATCTCCTTCACTCCGGTAAAGACAGCAGAAAAGAAGACAAATTCAGCTCTGGAATCGCGGGCCAGCAGGCGGGCCAGAGTTGTTTTACCGGAACCGGGAGGACCCCAGAGGATAAGAGAGGGGAGCCTGCCTGAAGCCAGTATACGCTCAAGTAACTTCCCCGGCCCCAGTATATGGCGTTGACCAATGAATTCGGCAATACTGGACGGTCTCAGCCGCTCGGCAAGAGGCCGGCTGTCACCGAAAACGGGCTGCTGGCTTTCACTCTCCACTTTCCACCGTCCACTTGTTATAGCAGGACGAGGTTATCACGGTGAATTACCTCATCGCTGTCCTTGTATCCTATTATAGGCTCGATATCCACAGACTGGCTTCCCCGGATAGCGTCAATCTCCCTGGCGTTGTAGTTGACCAGACCAGCTGCCATGGCTTTACCGTCAGGGGCCAAACAGTGTACTGGATCCCCGGCCCTGAACTTCCCCTTGACTTCCCTTATCCCGGAAGGCAGAAGACTCTTCCCTTTTTCTGCCAAAGCCCGGCAGGCCCCATTATCCAGATAGAGCTCGCCTTTGGGCCTCAGGGTATAGGCTATCCAGTGCTTCCGGCTGGTGATCCTGTCCCGGCGAGGCAGAAAAAAAGTGCCGACCAGTTCACCCTGGAACAGTTTCTGCAGAAGATACGGCTCCCTGCCTGGTCCTATAAATGAACATCCGCCCAAGGCCGAAACCATTTTAGCCGCCTCAATTTTACTCCGCATACCCCCGGAACCCAGACTGGAGCAGGACATACCTGCCATGGCATAGATCTCTTTATTTACCCGGGATACTGTATGGAGGAGTCTGGCGCTGGGATCCAGGCTGGGATTGCCGGTATACAGGCCGTCAACATCGGTAAGACAGATCAGCATATCCGCCTCTATAAGATTGGTCAGCATGGCTCCCAGGGTATCATTGTCGCCGAATCGCAGTTCCTTGACAGATACTGTATCATTTTCATTGACTACTGGAAGGATGCCCCAGTCAAATAATTTAGATATGGTATTTCTGATGTTGAGATAGCGGTTTCGACGGGCAAGATCATCATGGGTAAGGAGGATCTGGGCTACATTCTGTCCGTACAGCTCGAATAGTCTCTCATAACAGCGCATAAGGCCGGCCTGACCCACAGCCGCCACTGCCTGTTTCTCTCTCAGGTCCAGATCGACCCTTTTCAGGCCCAACTTCTGACGTCCTGCCGCAACCGCCCCGGAACTTACCAGAATGACCTCTTTTCCTTTTTTATTAAGAAAAGAGATATCCTTGACAAGATTCTCAACAACTCCTTGATTAAGACCGGTAGATGAAGCAAGGACCGCACTGCCCACCTTGACCACTACCCTCTTTACGGATTCAAGATAATTATTCCTGAGAACAACTCCTTCCTCAGGGGGCGGTTGAGATATCATGAGCCGAAAAACTCCGTCAGTATGGCACCTAATTCATCGAGTCCTCTGCCGCTTAAAGCTGATAACGGAATGGTCCTTATGCCTTCCGCGGTAAAACGGGACTGTAACTCTCTTATATCCTCCTCTGATGGTAAGACGTCCACCTTATTCAAAAGGACAATACGTGGTCGCTTTAGCAACTCCGGAGTATAGGCCTTAAGTTCCCCCTCCAGAATATGATAGGCCTCCAGAGGGTCATAATCGAAACCGGAGGAGTCTATCAGCTGCAACAGCATACCGGTCCGTTCAATATGACGTAAAAATTTATGACCTAAACCATGGCCGCTGTGGGCTCCCTCAATCAATCCAGGGATATCGGCAATAGTGCAGAGTTTACCGCTGTGAAGAGGAAAAACACCAAGCTGGGGACTGACCGTTGTAAAAGGATAATCACCAATCTTGGGCCTGGCGGAAGAAAGCCTGGATAGCAGGGTGGACTTACCGGCATTGGGCAGACCGATCAGTCCAACGTCAGCCAGCAGTTTCAGCTCAACGATCAGCCATTTTTCTTCACCCGGCTCTCCCTCGGTAGCAGTATAAGGTGCTCTGTTCCTGGAAGAAGCAAAATGGACATTACCCTTACCACCCCGCCCTCCCCGGACTGCAGTAAACTTCTGGCCGTCTCTAACCAAGTCTGCAAGAAGCTCACCGCTTGCCGCATCTCTTATCAAGGAACCGACCGGTACACGCAGAACATAATCTTTACCTTTACGGCCGTATTTTTTCTGGCCCTGGCCATGGGAACCTTTTTTAGCTTTAAAATGAGAACGGTAGCGAAAATCAAGAAGAGAATAAAGGCGGCTGGAAGCTTCTATAATAACATCACCACCCCTGCCACCATCACCGCCGTCAGGGCCTCCTTTGGGAACATATTTCTCCCGCCGGAAACTGACGCAGCCATTACCTCCGTCACCAGCCTTGACAAAGAACTTGGCCTCATCAACAAAAGCCATAATATTAAAAATTAGAAATTGGGAAACCGGGCCCTAACCGGATATCTTACCAAGGCCGAAATAACGAATATTTTTATGGCTCATGTCCTAGCTGTATATTTTTATAATATTAATTTTAGGTCGAAAGGTTGAGCCCTTAATTCGAAAGCCCCTATATCAAACGTTTTCTGTGGCGGGATAAACACTTATTCTTTTACGATTCTGACCGAACTTTTCAAAGGTCACCAAGCCATCACTTTTGGCAAAAAGAGTATAATCACGGCCCATACCTACATTCTGGCCTGGATGAAACCTGGTACCCAGCTGGCGCACCAGTATATTGCCGGCAACCACCTTCTGGCCTCCAAACCGTTTTACCCCCCTGTACTGGGCATTGCTGTCCCTGCCGTTCTTAGAACTACCGCCCGCTTTTTTATGTGACATTATCAGCCCTCTCTCTTATAATGTTATTTCTTCAATCTTAAGTGCAGTGTATTGCTGTCTGTGCCCCTGCTTAAGACGATACCCCTTCCGTTTCTTCTTCTTCAGAACAATTACCTTTTTATTCTTCCCCTGCTCAACAATCCTGGCGGTCACCCTGGCCCCGGCGACAACCGGTTGCCCCACTTTTATTTCATCGCCATCAGCTACCAGTAAGACATCATCTATTGCAACATTATCTCCGACAATCCCAGGCAGCTTTTCCACCCGAAGTTGGTCCCCAGAGGCAACCCGGTACTGTTTACCACCGCTGCGAATTACTGCGTACATATTCCCCCGCCCTTTTGAACTAATTTTTAATCAAAAATAATATGTTTCCAGTTTAACAACATCTTAAAATACTTCAGAATTATTGATAAATCTGACACTTGCCTTATCCCCATTAAACTTTCAAACCAGAAAATTTCTGCAGTTCAGAATCTTTCTATATACCCTTGGTTCTTGATATTGTCAAGCCTAAAGAAGGTGTTCAGTCATCTACCTTAACCAAAAGCCAAGATAGCAGGCTTTACCTCAGGAACCGCCCCTTATTCTTCCCAGACAATCTCATAATGTTTCATATGAATTTCCCGGTCTGCGCTTATCGTCACTCTTTTGCCGGTTTTCTGTTCCAGATAATCTATTATTTCTGATTCTTCCTTAAGCATTATATCAGCTACTATGGGATGGACCCTTATGATAACAGACGGAGCAGCAACAGACTTACTCTCAAGGGATATTTTCCGAAAGATCTCATAACAGACGGTACGTCCTGACTTGAGCATTCCCTCCCCATTACAGTAAGGGCAGGGCTCGCACATCTTCCTCACCAAGTCATCTCTGCTTCGTTTTCTGGTCATCTGGACTAGACCGAATTCAGAAACCTGAAGTATATGTATCTTGCTTTTATCATTTTTAACCGCCTCATTCAAGCCATGCATTAATTCCTCCCGGTGCCCCTCGTCTTCCATATCAATAAAGTCTACAATAATAATACCGCCGATATTACGAAGACGAAGCTGGTAGGCTATCTCCTTGACCGCCTCCATGTTGGTTTTAAAAATAGTCTCTTCCAGATCGTTTTTACCTACGTAACGGCCGGTATTCACATCTATAGCAGTAAGGGCCTCGGTCGGCTCAATAATTATATAACCACCGCAGCGCAACCAGATCTTCTTAATAAGCGCCCGGTTTATATCAGACTCCACCCCATAGGCATGGAAAATAGGGGCCGATCCCTCATAATAATGGATTTTGGAAACAAAATGGGGAACAAAAGTTTGAACAAAACCAAGAATCCGGTTGTAGGTCTCTGTATCATCAACAACAATGCGATCCACATCCCTGGAAAACATATCACGAACAACCCGGAAGTTGATATCAAGATCCTCATATACCAGGGTCCCCGGTTTGGACTGCTCTGCTTTGTCCTTTATATCGCTCCAGAGATGTAGTAAAAATTCCATATCCGCCTCCAATTCTTCAATGGAAGCTGATTCCGCGACAGTCCTGACAATAAAGCCAGCCCCGGCCGGCCGCAGAGCCTCTATTTTCTTACGGAGACTAAGCCGTAGATCTTCCCCATTGATTTTCCTTGAAATACCGATATGGTCGGTCAGAGGCATAAAAACAAGATTTCGGCAGGGCAAGGTGATATGGCTTGTCAGACGTGAACCCTTAGTGCCTATGGGTTCTTTGCAAATCTGAACCAGGATCTCCTGCCCTTCAGACACAAGATCCCCGATACTGGGATGAACAGCTTCGCTGTTAGCCGTATCAAGGGAATCGGCATAAACTTTTCCACAGCATCCCCGGTCATCACAGTTATGCACTCTCTGTTCAAGGTAATCAAAACCGGCATGGATCTCATCTACGTAGAGAAAACCGGTACGCGCCAAGCCAAGATCAACAAAAGCTGCACGCATACCCGGCAGCACCCGTACCACTTTACCTTTGTAGATATTACCCACCAACCCTTTTTCCTTGGGCCGTTCAATATAGAATTCCACCAGGTTCCCGTATTCGACCAGGGCAATCCTGACCTCAAAAGGTGTCGCATTTATGACTAAATCGGTAGCCATCACAAGTATTCTGAAGAGTTCTTGGTTCTGAGTTCTAAATCCATGCCGCCGGGAGACAGATTGATTTTCTCTCCAGACTTAGGGACTATCTCCCCGACAGCATATTTTAAAACCGTAGAGATTGATCAGTTTAAACAGTTAAAAATCTTTGGGTACTACCTCTGTTTTCAGAATCCTGGCCTTCTGCACTTCCTTTTCAGTTAAATTAAGGATATCGGCAATAATCTCAGCAGGTTTTAACGCCACCTTACCGCTCTCGCTTAAAAGAACAAGTCTAACTCTATTCTCTTCCGCCAGGCTCAGATCCACAATCTGTTCTCTGGCATCAACTATTCTCTCTTTTTTCTTGCGGAACACCTTGATGTAATAACTATCCCGGCTCATCACCTCAGTAAAGGCACCTGCCTCAATCTCCTTAACCGCACCTGAAGATACTCTATGGCAGTACTGATTACTGGCCAGGCCGTCTCCCAGGTCAATCAGATAACTGGTGATCATCCTGGTTGGTATCTGCTTATCAGGCCAATAAGTAATCTCAATAACTGAAAAACCGGCTGGAAGATAACAGTTCAAAAGTTGCCGCCACTCTTCCGAAGAAGATAGAGGTCTTTCCAGTTCAGTATAGAGATATTCAGCCAAACTTTCTGTGCCAAGGGGGAGGGCCGGGCTGAAAGAAACTTTGGGAACAGGATTGAAACCCTGTGAAAAGACTAAAGGTAGGCCAATCCTTCGAAAGGTCCGAAAAAAAAGATTCATCATCTCCAAATGACTGACAAAGCGGGACATTCCGGCACGCTGATAAACAAAACGGTAATGATAATGTCGTGGGGCAGGAACGTACCTAAAGGCGGGTTTAACCGCACCGGAAAACCCGGCTTCCTGTTTTCTAACAGGACGGCTATGGGCCTCCTCGTCCCTTACCCTGGGCCTGACAGTCTTGAAGTCGCATAGACCACACTCCTGACAACCGTGATACCTGCAGTCAGGGGTATACTCCTGCTGCATTGCCCTGCTGTACTCCTCCTCCAGGTAAGACCTGGAAACTCCGGGATCAAGATGGTCCCAGGGCAGAGGCTCACTGAAAGAACGGCCTCGCAGATAATCTTCCAGCCTTAATCCTGTTTCCCGGGCCGCCTTCTTCCAGATATCCAGAGAGAAATGATCCGACCAGCCATCCAGACGGGCCCCCATTTCCCAGGCCTCTAAAATCAGCCCAGCAAGTCTGCGGTCTCCACGGGCCATTACCCCTTCCAGAAAGGTGAGCTTGGGATCAGACCAACGCAACTGCAGTTTGGCCGCTCTGCCTTTACCGGAAAGCGGAAAGGCCTGCTTCAAATAACCTATACAATCAATACTCTCTGCCAGTGATAATTGCGGCTCCCACTGGAAAGGAGTGTGAGGCTTGGGAACGAAGGTACCTGCACTAACGGTGATGCGGAGACCGCTTTTTTTACCGGCGGCAGCTAAAGCCTTCCGGACAAGGACAGGTATAGCCTCAAGATCTTCACGGGTCTCGGTGGGAAGCCCTAACATAAAATAAAACTTGATTAATTTCCAGCCCAGACTGCCGGCGGACTGACAGGTTTTAAGGATGTCTTCTTCAGTGATACCTTTATTAATAACTTCTCGCAGTCGTTCTGTCCCTGCCTCTGGAGCAATGGTGAAACCGGTTTTACGCACTTTCTTGATCTGCTCCATAATTTCCGTAGTCAAGGTCCCGGCCCGCATAGAAGGCAAAGAAACAGAAACCCGTTTGGGCGCAAAATGGTTCATCAATTCCTGAAGCAGTGGTGTCAGGCAGGAATAATCTCCGCTGGACAAAGACAGAAGGGCAAGCTCCTCAAAACCAGTCTTCTCAATACCTTCTCTGGCCAGTCGAAAGATATTATCAGGGGCCCTTTCCCGGACCGGCCGATAGGTGACTCCGGCCTGACAAAAACGGCAGCCCCTGGTGCATCCCCGGGCAACCTCAATACCTAACCGGTCATGAACAATTCTGGTAAGTGGCACCAGAGGCAGGGCCGGCAGATAATCATCCAGGTCAGCCAGCACTCTGCGCCTGACCCTTCCTATCGCCTCCTTGAGATAATCGATTCCCTTAAAATCGCCATTATCATCATATACTGGTTTATAAAAACGCGGGACATAGACCCCTTCTATATCGGCCAGATCCAGAAGAATGTCTTCTCTTGACCTGTCTGTTCTCAAACCGTAGCTGATCTTTCCCGCAATTTCCAGAATCGCCTGCTCACCGTCACCAAAGAGTATCAGGTCAAAAAAATCAGCCACCGGCTCCGGGTTACAGGCACAGAAGCCTCCTCCAATAACAAAAGGATAATCCTTTCCGCGGTCGGTGGCCCGAAAAGGGATACCGGCCAGGTCCAGGATAGTCAGAATATTGGTATAGCATAACTCATAGGATAAGGTTATGGCCAAAATATCAAATTCAGCAACAGGACGCTTTGATTCCAGGGAAAATATTGGTAACTGCTGCTCCCGGAGTAATGCCTCTAAATCATTATCCGGGGCATAAATCCTTTCCGCCACCACATTGTCCTGCTGGTTTAAAATCTGATACAGGATTTGCAGTCCCTGGTGAGACATCCCTATCTCATAAAGATCAGGAAAAGCCAGGACTACATGCAGATCAACCTCTGTCCAGTCTTTCCTGATGACGTTTATTTCATTACCGCAATAACGGCCGGGCCGGCTGACAAACGGCAATAAATTATCCAGTTTTATTTCGGTCACTTTATTGGGTCCGGGACTCACCTTCCCACTGCTCACTTTCAAAACTTCCGGGAGTCTCATAATGAAATTGCTCTTCAGAACAGGATAACTCCCGCCAATCCGTCAGGCGTAACCTTATATCAGCTCCATGTTCCGGGGAATCGAGGCTGACAAGACCAGGAAGCTTAAAGTTGGCCCTCGGGCGGTAATCCTCATAAGTAAATTTTAATCCTCTCTCGCCGTTACGGTCCAAAATAATATACTGCCTGATAATCTGCCGCAGGTCATCAAAAAGTATTAAACTACGGCCACCTGCATCGTTTTTTATCTCCAGCCAGTAGCCGTCTTCATTCTTTGCCCGTCTGACCCGGTCTACTTCTACAGGACCGGCAAATATGGTGCCGGTCAGCAGATAAAAACTCCGGTCAAAGGGAAAATCGGCCGGTATGTACTTGGCATAGGGTTTTTCTGAAAGGTGATCGACCGCCTTTACCTGTCCTCTGTAACTTTTTTTTTCAGACAGGGAAAGATAATGGAAATTATCTCCATCTGCTAGCAGAATAACCTGGGTCCGCCCCAGAGGATCAAGGACAACATACTTCAACCGGTCCGGAGGCATAATCTGCAGATAACCATTCAGGCTTCCGGTTAACCAGGTTGACTTCAGTGAAATCACCACTCTGCTATCAAGACATCGCTGGTGTATCTCTTGAGAGGCAAGCAGGTCATTAAATTCGGCCCTTATCCGCCGGGCTTCGTGGTCAGAAATCTGAATTCCCCGCGGCAGATAAGAGCAGGAAATTAAAGCAAGGAGAGATGGCAGAAGAAAGAAAAAAAAGCTCAGCCTTTTTATCCTGTAGAATAACACCAAGTAACCACTCAGTTTGGATTTAATTTTTCGTAACCGTTCAGCGATGTAGCCGCCAAAGTCTAACAATCTCCGTATCGTAGCCATTCAGCAGTGCCGCAGATTGACCGTACCTAAAGGTACGTTATGGTAAGGATAATGACGAATCTATCCATTGGACAAGCGGACCGGCGCCGCGTACTGAGTCGTACGTAAGCCGGGCCGATCGTCCGAAGATGTGGTGCTGCTGAACGGCTACAATTTTTCTAACTTTTCTTCGACAGTAACCCGCTGATCTGCTTTTTCATAAAGCCTGAGGGCCTTTCTGTAAAAGGTAAATGCTTTATCAGGATTGTTAACCTTTTTATAAGCATCACCAAGGTGTTCATTAATGGTTGGATCATCCGGTTCCAGTTGGACAGCCTTTTCAAGTTCGACTACCGCCTTTTTATATTCACCTTTCCTGTAATATGCCCAGCCCAGGGAATCACGGATAAAACCGCTCTCAGGCCTGGCAGAAACGGCCTTTTTTATATAAGATAAAGCCTGATCAATATTCCTTCCCTGATCAGCCCAGGTATAGCCCACATAATTCAAGGCTTCCGGATCATCAGGATCCAGGGCCAGGACCTGCTTCATTCTCTCCAGGGCCTCAGCAGTCCTGCCCATTCTATCCAGGAATATGGCAAAATTATATCTTATCTCTGTATTGTCAGGATAAAAGTCGATCCCTTCCTCGTAAACCTTTATTCCAGACTCACTATCCCCCTGTTCATGATAAAATTCAGCCAGAGCTGTATAAAAAGAAGGCCTGCGGCTCTCTTCATCGGCAATAGCTTCCTTCAACAGATTAATTATCTTACCAGTATTATCTTCATCCTGATAAATCTTGATTAGCATGAGTACTGCATCTTCATAAGCCCTGGAAGATTGTGGTATCTCTTTAAGTATTTCCTTGGCCTTTTCATTATTGCCTTCACCATGATAGGCGAGGGCCAGGAACCCCCGTATGACCCCGGGCTGTCTCTCATCATCAAGCATCTGCCTGAAATGGTCAACAGCCTCATCATATCTTTGCTGTTCAAGTAGGAAACGACCAACTGTTATATCCAGCTGCAGGGTGTCGACCACATAGGTCCTCATATTCCGGAGGGCTTCCATGGCCTTATCAATATTGTTCATATGCAGATAGAGCTTGACCAGGCGGCTGCGGAATTCAAGATTGGCACTGTCTTCTTCAAGAAGACGTTCATAGATATCTACAGCCTCTTTATACATACCCTGCCTTTCATAGAACTCCAGCGCTTCGCGGGCAAGTTTAGTTGACCAGTTAATTTCCAGGACCTTGTTATAAGCGGCTGCAGCTTTATCAGGCATATTGAGTTCTCTGTAAAGCTTGGCGAGGTAACTGTATCCCATAAAGGACTGCCGATTAATATCCACCAATTTTTCTAGTATCTCCCTGCCCTTTTCAAAATTCTTATGCCGGGCGTGCAGGGTCCCGAGAAACAAAAGGGCCTGTTGATTTTCAGGTTCAATATCCAGGATAATCTGATATGTTTCCCTGGCCTTTTGATATCGACCCATCTTGGCATAAAGACGGGCAAGCATGAAAAAATTACTAGTATCTTCATGATTTACGGCAGTCATTTCTTTTAAACAGCTCAGGGCATGTTCCTTTTTACCCATTTTAATCAAAACTCCCACCAGCCTTTTCTTAATATACTCCCTGCCGGGATCACAGATCAAAGCTTTTTCATAGGCCTCCCTGGCCTCTTCAAAGTCATCTTCAAGCTCAGCGCCTCTCCCCCACAGGAAATAAAAGTAGGAACAACTGTGATCCCCACTGCTCTGTTGCAAATCAGTCTGAATCCCTTCCACGTTCTCCCTGGCCGGTATTTTTTTATTCTGACCGTCGTAGCAACCACTGATCGTCAGAACAACTAAAAACAACCCGAAAAAAAGGAGACTGGAAACTAAAGTCCGGGGGTTAAAGACTGAAAGCCCTAATCTGTAATCTCCACCAACCATGATATGTACCCCCTGATGAGAATTAGGAATCAGGAATATGAGATATTCCCTTGAATTCATAATTCTTTGAATTGCCCGTGAACCCAGGCCAACCTGTCCTCCAGGGCGAGCATCTCTTTAGGTACTATTCTGACCGGACATTCTAAACGATCATCCAGGGTAAAGCCCTTCATGAGGACACTAAGATGTTCAATATAACTTCTGTTCAGAGCGGCTTTCCCCTCTTCATAAATAATGGGAATGCCTGGTTCAAGTAAGAATAGACAGTAAAAAAAACGATTGGTAATACTATAACAACAATCAAAGTATTTTTTAAGTTCAGTAAATTCCACTCCGTTGATTCTGCCTGTATCCACAAGAGTATAGGCCATCATATCAATCGGTGTTCTATCAGTTACAAAAAAATACTCGGCTTTTTCCCACACCTTTTCCGCTTCCTGCAGAACTTCGTGCTGAATAGTGATGCGACGGGAGGAATCAAGATGCTCTGCCGGATCCAGGCCGTTACGAGCAAAAACTTCACTGGTTACAGTCTGAATAAATTGGACTTCCAATTTTTCAGCAATCGCCCGGGCCAAAGTTGTTTTACCGCTCCGGTGACTGCCGCATAAGCCTATACCCTTAACCATGTAGTATCACGTATTACCCATTACTATTACCACTGCATTCCCCCGCTTTCCTATTGTCAGCAATATCAGCAGCGGTCCGGACAGCAGCAGCAAGACTTGAAAAATCAGCCCTGCCTTGACCTGCTATATCATAGGCGGTGCCATGATCCACAGATGTCCTGACAATAGGCAAACCTATGGTAACATTAACCCCATCCATAAAGTGAAGCATTTTAAACGGTATAAGCCCCTGATCGTGATACATGCAGACTACCGCATCATATTTACCCTGAACCGCCTTATAGAACAAAGTATCCGGGGGAACAGGACCTTCTACCTGCCATCCTCCTGTTCTTTTAGCTTCCTGAACAGCCGGTTCAATGATCAGCTGTTCTTCATCGCCGAACAAGCCTTGTTCGCTGGCATGGGGATTCAGCCCGGCAACGGCAAGCCGGGGACAGGCAATGCCAAAATCACGGCAAAGCGACCTGCCAGTCAAACAAATCAATCTTAAGACCTTTTCGCGGCTCAATTCTCTGGGGACTTCAGCCAAGGCGGTATGAATAGTGACCAGTGTGACCCTTAACCTGGCGCCAGTCATCATCATAGCAAAATTATAAGTATCACATAGAGAAGCAAGCATTTCAGTATGACCGGGATATGAATATCCTGCCATCTGCAAAGCTCTCTTACTAATGGGACAGGTAACCATTCCGAGAATATTTTCTTTCTGTGCCTGTCTTACAGCTTCTTCAATAAAAACTGCCATAGCTTGAGCGCTTTTATAGTCAGGCTTTCCCCATCTGAGTGTGCATGGATCCAGTTCCGGACTTCCGGCCGGGGTATAGACAGGCATTCCACCGGAAGGCAGTTCAGCACCAGGCTCCCAGGAGAAAAGGTCCATCTTGATATCCAGAAGCCTGGAACACCACGCCAGAACTCTCCGGTCACCTATTACAACCAGAGGAATTTCACCGGCTGACCTGGACTGGCCAAAATATTTAAGAATAATCTCCGGGCCGATTCCAACCGGGCATCCCATTGTAACAGCAAGAGGAGGAGATGTTTTATCCATCAGAGATTCAAGGTTAACAACTTAACCTTCCGACTTGAGAAAACTATTATGATTTCAGATAACAAATACTGTACAATGTTTCTGAATAAACATACCAACTGTCAAGTACCCCTGCCTTACCAAAAAACCGAGAACTAAAGGAGGTCAAAGGCGTTTTTCACTACCTGGACCTGAACAGGTGGTCCTGTCAATATTGCCACCACATCAAAACGGGCAGGACGGTTATGGTAATCATTTCTGCTCAGGTACTCCAGAGCAACCTTTGAGATCTGCCGGCATTTAGAAGAAGTTAAGGCCTCCAGGGGATCACCAAATCGTCTGCTGCTCCTGGTTTTAACCTCTATAAAAACAAGAAATTCCCTATCAATGGCAATCAGGTCGATCTCCCCGGCCCGCGTTCTGTAATTACTTTCTATAATCCGATAACCGGCCTCTTCCAAATGATCCCTTGCCAATCTTTCTCCTGTCCTGCCAAGCTGCTGGCGCTCCAAGGTCATAGAAACTCCTTAACTCCCTTAAAACCACGGCGATGCACCGCGGAGGGACCATGCTCCCTGATCAGCATTCGGTGTTCTCTGGTAGGATAGCCCTTGTGCTTTTGAAAGTTATAACAAGGAAATTTCTTATGGAGTTCAACCATTATCTTGTCACGACTTACTTTAGCTACAACAGAAGCGGCGGCAATAGAGGCGCTCTTTCCCTCTCCCCTTATGAGAATATTCTGAGGTATATCTACCGGAACAGAAAACTTGCCGTCGACAAGAAGAAAGTCCGGCCAGCTGCTAAGGCCGGCCACAGCCCTCTGCATGGCAAGGAGTGAAGCCTGGAGAATATTGAAATCTGCTATCTCGTCCGGATCAGCGCTGCCTATCCCGACGGGGTAATTCATCTCCTTGATATAGTCAAAAACCTCTTCCCGGGCCTTGACACTCAATTTTTTGGAATCTTTGAAATAGCGGTAGTCACAGGAAGGTGGCAGTACCACTGCCCCGGCAATAACAGGTCCGGCCAAAGGGCCTCTCCCGGCCTCATCTACTCCGGCAACAATACTGAAGCCCTGTCTGTGCAAACTATCCTCATACCGGAAAAAGCTCAACGTACCCGTTTCTCTCTGATCCTGGCCGCCTTGCCTCGCAGATTACGAAGGTAATAGAGCCTGGAACGTCTGACCCGGCCCCGGCTTACTACCTCAATCCTATCGATCCGGGGAGAGTGAAGAGCAAAGCTCTTTTCAACTCCTACGCCATGAGATACCTTTCTAACCGTAAAACTAGCCCCCATACCGCCCCGGCGATTTTTAATCACAACTCCTTGAAATACCTGAATCCTTTCTTTAGATCCTTCAATAATACGGATGTGGACCTTAACAGTATCCCCGGCACGAAAATCGGGGTGATCATAACGTATAGCTTCTCTTTCTATCTTCTCTAAGGCATTCATTTTCTTCTTTAAAAGTTAAGATTTATAATTGGATTACCAGCTACGAACTAATTTTAATACAAAATCATTTAATTCCTAATCCCCTTCACCAAGTAATCTTTCCAAAATAATGGCAACTGCCGATCTGACCGAAAGGTGGTTATAGTTACCCCGTCCCTTTATCGGCGACAGTACAGCATCAGCTCCACTGATAATTTCCTCGGTAAGCCCCCAGGCAGTACCAAATAGAAGCAGAATACGTTCATACTGCGCGAACTTCTCCCTTACCTGTAAAAAAGTCAGGGATTCTCTCCCGGGACTGGCGCAGGTCGCCAAAACAAAGGGCTTTGTTCCTCCCCTGACAAGACGATTATAGAGGGAATCAAGGTCACCACAGAGAGATACTGTAGTCAAAGCCTCCTGCCGATCGATGTTATAAAAAGCCCCATGACCAGTCTGCCAATGGCTGACAATTTTTTCCACCAGTTCCTGCTGGTCACCAAACGGGGTAACAACATAAAAATTATCTACTCCAAAAGTACGGCAGGCCCGGGCTATATCATGGATATCCAGATTAGTTACCGCTGAACCAACAACTTGCTTATGCTTGTTATAGACAGGATAATGAACAAGGGCCAGATCTAGGTTAACAGAACTCGTAAAGTTACCGTCTATCCGGTGCCTGTTATTTGGACACACAGCTTCCACTTCCCCACTCAGAGAGGCCTGTGCTTACAACTCACCGTATCTCTTCAACACCTTTTTTTCTTCCTGCGAAAATTCCATGCCGGCAAAAAGATCCGGGCGCCTCTCCCTTGTCATCTGAACCGATTTGATGAATCGCCATTCTTCTATCCTGGCATGATCTCCGGTTAAAAGGACATTCGGAACATCCTTCCCCTCAAATGATCTGGGTCTGGTATACTGTGGATATTTCAGCCCGCCCCGGCTGAAAGTATCCATGAGGGCAGAATCTTTAGAGCCAAGTACACCCGGCAAAAGCCTTGTAACCGAATCGACTATCACCATGGCGCCCGGTTCTCCTCCCGTAAGAATGTAATCACCAATGGAAATCTCCTCTTCAACGAAAAACTCCCTGATTCGCTCATCAACACCTTCATAACGTCCACAGATCAGAATAAGCCCCTTTTCCCGGCTCAGACGGGCAGCAATTTCCTGGTTGTAAGTTTGCCCCTGAGGAGTGAGAAGTATAACCCGGCTCTCCTGATGCCGACTCTTTGCAGAACGAATTGCCTCTGCCAGGGGCCGGGGTTTCATGACCATCCCTTCACCACCCCCGTAAGGACGATCATCAGTCATGGCCTGCCGGTCAACTGCAAAATCCCGGATATCTGTAAAAACAACTTCTATTTTTTTCTTTTCCAGAGATCTACGAATAATCCCTTCCCGGAAAAAAGACTCAAAAATACCAGGAAATATGGTCAGGAGGTTAAACCGCATCCGATCTCTGCTCGCTCAAATAGACTGTTAATTCACTGATACTTTCCAAGGACCGCAGACTGGAAAGCAGGTTACGGTAGTGATTATTCATTTATATCCAGTAATCCCTCCGGGGGAGAGACAACTATCATGTCTTTCTTGTCATCCGGTCCTTGCACAAAACCGCTGCAAACCGGGATCATGTATTCCCTCCGACTCTCTCCCGAGATAACAAGAGTATCATGGAAGCCGTTACTGATCAGATTTCTGACCCGTCCCAGATAAGCTCCCTGACGAGTATAGACCTCTTTACCCTCGAAATCATGCCAATAAAATTCGCTGTCAGAAAGTTCCGGCAAGTCTTCCCTGGCTAACCAGATATTGTAATCCCTGACCTGTTCAGCATCATTGCGGTTATCAATTCCCAATAAAGAGATAACAGCGCAATCCCCCTGGCTATACCCCTTTAAGAGTTTATACTTCCGTTTTTTCCCGTCTATTTTATCTGGTGCCAGTAGCAATGTTGAGTAACCGGCTAATTTTTCAGTATCACCGGAAAAAGGGGTTATCCTTATCTCCCCTTTAACCCCATGTGGTTTGCCTACCTTGCCTATCAGAACATAATCTTCTGATCTCTCCATCATCTTTAAATGACAGGTAGCCTGTACATAAATAAAACTGAAACGAACTGACTATTCCAGGATATCCAGCCGGGCACTTTTATTAGCTTTCCCTGCCGCGGCACTTAAAAGAGAACGAATTGAACGGGCAGTCCTCCCCTGTTTCCCGATAACTTTCCCCAAATCTGCCTTGGCAACCCGAAGTTCAATAACAATCCCATTATCATCTTCGACTTCATTCACCTCTACCTCGTCCGGTTGATCGACAAGTGAAGTTGCTATGAACTTAACCAATTCTTTCATATTCCCTTTCCTTAAATATTGCCAAAAAATCTGCCCCTAATTGAGCCTTTCAAATATAAAAAAAATAAAACTTATATTACAAGTTGATTTTACTATCTTGGATGAGCACGGCTTTTTACTTTCTTAGCCCTCACCATTGTATCTTCTCAATAACATAAGGCATCCTTGCCTACAAGGGGATGCTGTTGATCACCGGTGTTAGGTTATAGCTTTTTACCTGAACACCTTTGCTCCAATGATCGTGGTTCCCTTAGAAAAACTGATTTTAAATCTTGCAAGGACTTATTGAGAACTTACTCAATATCGTCCCTTGATTTGGCAATAAGACTTTTCACTGTTGTGGATGGTTTTGCCCCCTGACTCAGCCAGTACTGCAATTTATCATGATGGACTTTTATGGCAGCCGGATCCCGCATTGGATCATAATAACCCAAAATCTCAAGGCACCTGCCATCTCTTTTGGCTTCTGCATCCGCTGCCACTATTCTATAGAAAGGGTTCTTCTTTCTTCCCTTTCTACTGAGCCTAATTCTCACAGCCATCTTTCTTTTAATCCTCCTGTTATTTTGATATTTTTAAATAAAATCATCTAGCCAGCCCTTTAGGCCGTTTCCGCTTTTTCTTGCCTTTCACCAAGCCCTTGCCGCCCATTTTCCCCTGCATCTTCTGCATCATTTTCAGCATCTCGGTATAACTCTTTACCACCTTGTTCACATCAGTAACACTGGTGCCGCTTCCCCGGGCAATCCTCTTCCGGCGGCTGCCGTTTAGGATCTGATACTTACGTCTTTCCCGGGGTGTCATGGAACTTATAATCGCCTCAATCTTGACCAACTCTCTGTCATCCGGGGCCGGCATATCCTTAAACTGCTTCATGCCGCTGAGGCCCGGGATCATGCCCATAAGCTGCTCAAGACTGCCCATTTTTTTTACCTGTCTGACCTGATCCAGAAAATCCTCAAGAGTAAAGGATCTCTTCTGAATTTTTCTGGATAACTGCTCTGCCTTTTTCTTGTCAGTAACCTCTTCAGCTTTTTCAATAAGGCTGAGAACATCGCCCATGCCAAGTATGCGGGAGGCAAGCCGATCAGGATGGAAGATTTCAAAGTCGGCCAGCCCTTCACCTGTACCGACAAATTTAATCGGCCTTTCCGCCACTTTGGCAATGGATAAGGCCGCACCGCCACGGGCGTCGCCCTCCATCTTGGTGAGAATGACACCACTGATATCCAACTCCTGATTAAACTTCTCTGTAACAGTAACCGCATCCTGGCCGGTCATAGCGTCTGCTACAAAAAGAATATCAGAGGGTATCAAGGTATTCTTTATCCTGGCCAGTTCAGCCATCAGTTCTTTATCTACATGAAGCCTGCCGGCGGTATCCAGAATCAGAGTGTCATAGTTGACCTGATTGGCGACTATAGCAGCATTTTTACATATCGCTAATGGATCCTGATCGACCTGGGAAGGATGAACTGCCACATCTATTTCCTGACCAAGCACCTTAAGCTGTTCAATTGCAGCAGGCCTGTAAACATCAGCCGGAACAAGATAGGGCCGTCTCCCCTGTTTCTTTAAAAATTTGGCCAGCTTGGCCGAAGAGGTGGTTTTACCTGATCCCTGGAGACCGACCATCATTACTACAGCAGGCCCCTTAACGTCTAAATTGAGAGAGGCGGTTGATCCCCCCAGGAGATCAATCAACTCCTGATGAACTATCTTGATAACCTGCTGACCCGGAGAAAGGCTTTCCAGAACCTCTATACCAACGGCTTTTTCTCTGATGGCAGCTATGAAATCTTTAACGACCTTATAGTTGACGTCCGCTTCCAGAAGGGCCAGGCGTACTTCTCTCAGGGCATCCTGGATATTTTTCTCAGTAAGCGTGCCATGTCCCCGGAGATCTTTAAAGACCTTATTCAAACGCCCAGAGAGACTATCAAACATGATTAGCTAAATAAAAATTTGGACATAAAACAATTCATTAGATTAAAGAAGCCTGTAATAATAATTTGATACGGGTAAAAAGTCAAGCAGGTAAGCAGAGAGGGGAATAACCAAAATCCCCCCTGAAGAATTAGATCTCAAAGGGAATACCTCTTATTGCTTCCGGGGTATCAACCTGGATACAGGTAATATCATTCGCTTCGGGCAGGATTTTTTTCAGAAGACCGGTTAGGACCTTCTTGGGACCTACCTCTATGAACCGGTCTACCCCCTGTTTCCGCAGATTAATAATGGTTTCATACCACTTAACCGGGGAACTGAGCTGACGGGCCATAATATCCCGGATTTCAGCAGGATCATCTGCCTTTTCCCCGGTCACATTAAAATAAACATTGGCTCGCGGGCTATGAAAATCGAGATGCTTCATAAAATTCCGAAAATCAGTTAGGGCCCCTTCTACAAGGGGACTGTGCCAGGCCCCGCTTACCGGCAGGGGTACAGCCTTGCCTCCCTTCTGGCCCGCCATGTCAGAAGCTGCCTCAACCGCCCTGACCTCCCCGGAAATCACAATCTGCCGCTCGGCATTATGATTGGCAATTACCACAGTTCCTGCGCCGGAGGCCTGGTTTACTATATCCCGGACTGTATGGATATCCAGCTTGACAATGGCGCTCATGGCCCCGGGCTGGCTACGGCTCTCTCTTTCCATAAGATGTCCGCGCTCTGTAACCAGCTTCAGGATATCTTCCGGACTCAAGATACCACTGGCATAAAGGGCTGAATACTCGCCCAGAGAATGCCCGGCCAGGTGGCCCGCCTCTATGCCTTTCCCTTGCAGGGCCTGGAAACAAATCATATTTATAACCGTAATTGCGGGCTGAAGATGAACGGTTCTGGTAAGTTCTTCAAGAGGGCCTTCAAGGCAGAGTTTCCGCAAGGGAAAGCCGCTGACTTCTTCAGCCATATCCATGAGTTCCCGGGCCTGGTTATACCCGGCAAAAAACTCGCTCCCCATACCTACAAACTGAGAACCCTGACCCGGAAAAAGGAAAGCCGTCCTGTCTTTCATTATACTATGTGCCTTTTTGCAATTTGATGATCTTATAAAAACAGTTTTTCGCAGATCAGGCTGCTTTATCCAACCTCATTACCAAAACACCAGCCTTGAACATCGAATTTTAAACTTAACAGCTCAACTTTCCGACTTGAGAAAACTATTATAATTTCAGATAACAAACACTGCACAATGTTCCTGAATAAACATATCAACCGTCAAGTACCCCCAAAGTTGAATTAACGGCTATCAGTTGTTATGAAAAAAACCCACCCAGACAAAAAAGCCAATCCCCAGACAAATCGCTGAATCA
This sequence comes from Desulfobia sp., assembly GCA_046497465.1. GTDB lineage: Bacteria > Desulfobacterota > Desulfobulbia > Desulfobulbales > SURF-16 > JAWLDV01. The sequence continues at coordinate 6,231 of JAWOFO010000026.1, read as the reverse complement.
GCCAGATTAAAGGCAGGCCAGTGATGAGGACCGATATAAAAATCAAGGAAATCGACCACTGAACCAAAACGGAAGCGGTCTATCAAATTACCGACAGCTCCTCCGCCAATAAGACCGAGACAAAGGGCATACAAAAGACCCTTATTTTTATAATAACGATAGAGAGATATTATGGCAACAAGGGCAATTAAGGCCGCCACCACAAAAAACCAGAGCCGCCATCCTTCACCATTACCGGCAAAAAGGCCGAAAGCCGCACCGGGATTATGGATATAGGTAAGATTAAAAAAACCGGGGATAATGTTTATCGTTTCATACAGAGACAGGCTCTCCATAATCAACCACTTGGACAGCTGATCTGTCAGAACCACCAAAATCAAAGTCAGTAAAAAGGTCATGGACTTAGAATACCCTTCTCCTCCAGCCTGGCCATAACCGAAGAACACCGGAGGCATACATCAGGATAATCAGGGGAATCTCCTACAGTCAGGCTCCGCATCCAGCAACGTTCACATTTGGGGGCCTCTGACTGGCCAACCTTTATGCTTAACTCCGGCAGTTCTTCACAGCTTACCAGTTCGGCATCCTCACTGTCGGCTTTACTCAAGGCAGAGACTATGGTTATCCTGGCCAAAATATCCCATTTCCCCTCAAGCAGCTCAGCCCACTCACCCTTGGCGCTGAGGCGGACATCGGCTTCCAGAGAATGTCCTATAATCTTGTCCTTCCGGGCCTTCTCCAGGGCTCTGGTAATCTCGCTTCTGACCCTGAGAAATTTCTCCCACTCAGAGTTAAGCGCTTCATCGTAGAACTCTTCCCGGGCCGGAGGAAAACTGGAGAAAAAAACATTTTCTTCCCTAGCCGGATCTTCAGGCAGATAGTCCCAGGCCTCGAATGCTGTAAAAGATAAAATGGGAGACATCAGGCGCAGAAGACCGTCGGCTATAATATGGAGCGCGGTCTGGGCTGAGCGGCGCAGACGGCTTTCAGGAAGTTCTACGTAAAGATAATCTTTCTGGACATCAAGATAAAAGGAGCTCATGGTAACAGTACAGAAGTTATAAAGACGATGAAATACCCGGTGAAACTCAAAATTATCATAAGCCTCCTTAACCTCGCGCTTTAGAAGCTCGAATCTGTGCAGGACCCAGCGATCCAATTCGTCCATCTCGGAAATATCGACCCGGTCGGTTGCCGGATAAAAGTCATAAAGGTTGCCCAGCATATAGCGGATGGTGTTTCTGATCTTACGATAAGCCTCGGAAAGACGCTTCAGTATCTCATCAGAGATCTTAATATCTACCTGGTAATCCTCGGAAGATACCCAGAGCCGCAACATTTCAGCCCCATGCTCCTTGATGATCTCTCCGGGTACAATTACATTACCCAGGCTTTTGGACATCTTTTTGCCCTGACCGTCTACTACAAAACCATGGGTAAGGACCCCTTTATAGGGCGCCATTAAACGCGTCCCTACCGAAGCCAGCAGCGAACTCTGAAACCAGCCCCGGTGCTGATCACTGCCCTCCAGATAAAGATCAGCCGGAACCGGCAGACCACGTTCCTCCAGAACGGCGGAATAACTTACCCCGGAATCAAACCAGACATCCAGGATATCTTCCTCCTTGTCGAATTCAGCAGAACCACATTCAGGACAGACAGCTCCTGAATTAATAAAATCTTCAACTCCATGCAGAAACCAGGCATCAGCACCCTCTTTACGAAAGAGTTCATCAATCCTGCTGTTTATCGCCTCATTATTACAGACAGCCCCGCACTCCCGGCAGATAACAGCGGTAATGGGCACTCCCCAGGCTCGCTGGCGGGAAAGGCACCAGTCAGGCCGTGACTCCACCATGCCGTATATCCTCTCCATACCCCAGGAAGGAGTCCAGTTTACCTTCTTAATAGCTTTCAGGGCCCTGGAACGTAGTTCGTTTATCTCCATGGAAATAAACCACTGCCTGGTGGCCCGGAAGATAACCGGCTTTTTACAGCGCCAGCAGTGGGGATAACTGTGACTGATTTCCCGGGCAGCCAGAAGCAGACCTTTAGCTTCCAGATCGGCACAGATAGGTTCATTGGCTTCGTGCGTAGCCAAACCCTGATAAGGACCGGCCTCTTCAGTGAATCTGCCGTGATCATCCACCGGGGAAACGATTTCCAGCCCGTAACGCAGACCGGTGAGATAATCATCGCTGCCGTGTCCGGGAGCCGTATGAACACAGCCCGTACCGCTTTCCAGAGTTACATAATCTGCCAGGACAATGACCGATGATCTGTCTGTCAGGGGATGAGAACAGTGCCGCCCCTCCAGGGAAGGAGCTTTGAAAGTAGCCACCACTTCATAATCGATTATGGAGCAGGCCTGCATGGTTGTTTCCACCAATTCAGAGGCTATTACCAGGAAATCATCACCGGTCCTGACTGCCGAATAATTAAAAAAGGGATGAAGGGCCACCGCCATATTGGCCGGAATAGTCCAGGGAGTAGTAGTCCAGATGACTGCCGAAGTTTTTTCCCCTTTCAGTTGCGGGACAATATCTCCCAGATCCTCTTCAAAAGGAAACCTGACATAGATGGATGGGGAGTCATGATCGCCGTATTCGACTTCCGCTTCAGCCAGAGCAGTAACACAGGAAGAACACCAGTATACCGGCTTACGGTGGCGGACCACGGATCCTGATCCCAGGAACCTGTTAAACTCCCGGGCTATGGCGGCCTCATAATTATAGTTCATGGTTAAATAAGGGTTGCCCCAGTCTCCCAGGACTCCCAGACGGGTGAATTCCTCTTTCTGTTTTTTAATCCATTTCCGGGCATACCTGCGGCAGGCCTCCCGGAAAGAAAGTCCGGGAATATCCTTTTTCTTCTCACCCAGCTCTACATCCACGTTGTGCTCAATAGGAAGACCGTGACAGTCCCAACCCGGGATATAGGGACAGTGAAAGCCGGACATTCTTTTGGATTTAAGAATAATATCTTTCAGGACCTTGTTGAAAACCGTCCCCAGATGAATATTGCCGTTGGCATAAGGCGGGCCATCGTGTAACAGGTAAACAGGCCTCCCCTTATGTTTTTCCTCCAACCGGCCGTAAATATCCTGCCTCTCCCATTCCTTAACCATCTGAGGCTCCCTCTGGGAGAGGCTTGCCTTCATCTTAAATTTAGTACTGGGCAGATTCAGGGTCTTTTTGTAGTCCAACTTGCCGGCTCCCGCTTTTCTGAGTTGTATGTTGTGCCGCAATAGTTACATAAAACCGATTATAATACCAAGTCAACATCAACTTGCAAGAGAAAATAGATGAAGTTATACTGACTGGAATTAAAAGTTATCAAAAGGATATCCCGCGGCTGCTCCAATCATCCATACTTAATTTCTAACTATAAAAAATGACTCCTAAACTAATAGCTCTGGCCGGTAAAGGCGGGACCGGCAAAACCACCACGGCAGCCCTTCTGCTCAAGTACCTGACCAGCAGAAATCTGACCCCGGTGCTGACAGTTGATGCCGACTCCAACAGTAATCTCAACGAACTTATTGGTCTGAAGGTGGGGAAAACCATCGGTGAAATAAGACGTGATCTTAAAGGTGACATGCCGCCGGGAATGACCCGTGATCAATTCATGGAGATAAATATCCAGCAGGCTGTCATTGAAGAGACGGGTTTTGACATGCTGGTCATGGGCCAGCCGGACGGGCCCGGATGTTACTGTTCAGCCAACCAGTACCTGGCCATGACCATGGACCGCCTGGCCGGCAATTACCGCTACATTCTGGTGGACAACGAGGCGGGCATGGAGCATCTCAGCCGCATGAACCTGCGCCGCATAGACTACTTCCTGATCCTCTCGGATCCTTCGGCCCGGGGCATCATGACTGCCGGAAGAATAGCCGGGCTTACCGGACCTCTGGGCCTGGAAGTAAAAAATCAATACCTTGTTATCAACCGGGCCCCGCAAGACCTCGGTCCTGAATTGCAAAAAAAGATCAAAAAAACCGTAGAAGAAAACAATCTCAGCCTGGCAGGCATATTCCCGGCCAGTGAAGAACTGGTCAGCCGGGAAATAAACGGGGAGTCCTACCTGAAACTGCCGGAGGATATACCGGTGGTGGAGACCGCCTTCAAGGTCTTTGACCAGATATTTTTATCAGGTGATTAGGTTATTAGGTTATTAGCTTGAGAGTCTTAAAGTTCTTTCGTCAAACATTCTGGATTCCGACTCCCGGATCGGGGTCCGGGACGAGCTTCGCCGGAATGACGCTACAACAATTTTGGTTCTAATCATATCAATAAGTTAAAAAAAACACTACAGCCTAAACGCCTAAACACCTACAGCCTAATTCCACAATTCGTAATTCGTAATTCATCATTCCCCGGTTCCCTATCTCTTCATGTTGATCAGGGTATTCAGCATCTCGTCAGTGGTGGTGACGATTTTGGAGTTGGCCTGGAACCCCCTCTGGGTAGTAATCAGTTTAACAAACTCCTCCCCCAGGTCAACATTGGACTGCTCCAGGGAGTTGGGGCTTATAGTCCCCAGACCGTTGGTCCCCGGGACACCGGTCAGGGGGGCGCCGGAATCCGTGGTTTCGGTGTAGACATTACCGCCTTCCTTTCTCAGGCCGGAAAGACTGGCAAAATCAGCCAAGGCCACCTGGGCCTTTTCAAGGACCTGGCCGTTGGAGTAATGACCGGTCATAACCCCCTCGGTATCAACCGAGACATCTTCCAGGAAACCGGAGGCAAAACCGTTCTGTTCTTGGAAAATAGTAGTCGAACTGCTGGCATACTGGGTAGTGGCCCGTGCCTCCGGGCTGAAACCGGAGCTGACCGTATCCCCGATCAGACTGCCGTCTTCGCCGCCGGTATCCGCCTCCAATTCAAAAAAGGCCCCGTTGGAATCCCAGGGATCTGAGCCGCTGATACTCCCGACGCTCACGGAGGTAATGGCCAACTGGCTGCTGTAACCGCCGCTGGCCGCCTCATCAGCTACCCGGTCAGTCAGGGCCAGACGGCCGGCCCCGTCAATCTCCGCCCTGGCATTAAACTTATCATCCAGCCAGTCCAAAAGATCCTGTACAGTGCCGGTATTAGTGGCTGTTACCGAAGTATCCACGGTAAACTCGTTCTCTCCTGCAGCCAGTGGCGGCACGTCTATAATAGTGCCATCACCGCTGGTGCCGACAAAGCTGAATACATCCTCATCCTCAATCGCTGTGCCGCCGCTGTCAAAAACATTGGTCCAGCTAGTGCTGGCGGTAACAGGCGGTACTGCTCCACCGCTGCTCAACCCCTGGCCCTGGGAAAATATCTTTTTCTTGGGAGTGGTGACGTTTAAGATGGTCTGTCCGTCAATCCCGGTCTCTCCGAACGGATTGGCATCATTATGGATACCGCCGTTAGGCTTGTCCTGGGTGCCGTCATAATCCACGCTGGTTACGTACATGCCGCTGGTGCCGCCGGTGGTATCGGTCATCTTCAGCCTTCCCTGGCCGTCTATGGAGGCCAGGCAGCCGAAATCACTCTCCAGTTGATCAAGAAAATCCTGCACCTTGCCATTCACCGAATCAACTGCGTAGGTAGATGTCTCCGAAGTGCCGTCATGTTTATAACCGGTAACCGTAATTGTATCCTGATCTCCGGCTGGATCACCGGTGAGCTGCAGGCCGTTGCTGTCATAGACATCGGACCACTTACTCTCGGCGGTAATATAGTCAGCCCCGCTGGTATCACTGTCCAGGGCACCTTTTTCGCTGACCAGTGTCTGAGAGATAGTACTGACCTCACCTTCATACTGGGCGCCCATTTTCAGATCAACTTCCTGATTGGTATCAGAACCGGTAAAATTGGTCTCAAAGGAGTAATAGGAATCGGTGTTTTCCAGAACGATCCTGTTTTCCGGCCGGGTGGGATTGACTTCTCCATCCGGGGGCACTTTATAGGCCATCATTTCGGAGATATTACCGGAAGTATCAAACTGGAGTTCTCCGTACATCAGGGCCCCGGCTCCTTTATGTTTTTTATAGTTATAAGTGGTCTCCGGAGCATAAGTCTGCTGCTCCGTCGCCGTAAGGACCCGCTTATCATCACTGGGGTCGCAGGTAACCAGGAATTCCCATTCGTTGTCCTCAGTCATCCGGTCAAAGTAGATGGAGATATCGTGGGAGGCCCCCTTGGAATCATAGATCTTGATCGAGGTGGTATAGTCGTAAAGCTCGGCAGAAAT
>JAWOFO010000043.1:0-159882 GCA_046497465.1 Desulfobia sp. | reverse complement strand
CGCCTTTCCTCTACTCTTTTCATTATTAAGAAGGTAATCAACTATTTTTTGTTTATCAATATGCATTCCAATGGTCAAGTCCTCCGTTGCCATCCATCCATGGCACGGGTAAGGGTGGCTTCAATTTCAGGCAGTTCCTGGCGGATTCGTCCGGCAAGATTATGCAGACTATGATTCATATTTCTACGCCCTCGGTTTCAATGGCTTCCAGAATGGTCTTTCGGCAAGTCTCCGGATCTACGAGATCTACTTTAAAATGAGGGCTCAAGCCGGTAACCATGGCCACTGCCTTGTAAAAATCATAAGGTTGGATGCCCCAGGCAACCAGATCAATATCCGACCAAGCTGAAAATTCTTTTTCAGTGGCCAGTGAACCGAACATAACCACTTTTTGGGCCTTGAATTGCTGTTTGAGAATGGAAGCTGCCTGTTTCGCGGTTTCAAGGGCCTGATTTTTTCGTTCAATAAGATTTATGTCTTGAGTCTGTTGTCGGGCTATTTCTTTTCCAGGTTTATATCTTTTCCAGTCCTCAGGCTTCATTTTCAGGGCGGTAGTAGCCATAATACTTCTCCTGATATGTGATTTTCTTTATCTGTAGGTTCGTGTCCTTTTTTTCTTTATAATTCATGATAATGCCGAAGCAAATTTTTCCGGATTCTGCGATCCATGATCTTTTCTGTCGTATTCCAGCTGAATACTTTGACCCCATGACGATGGACGGATTTTGTGCCACCGTAGACGAGAGTGGGATTAATTGCCTTATTACCGGCCAGGTTCAGCCAGTATTCCAGGCCGCTGAAAAAGTCGCGGTTAAGGGTCTGACCGGACTTTATTTCGATGGGCATCAGCCGGCCCCCGTAGTCGGCGATAAGGTCTATTTCATGGCCTTTGCTGTCACGCCAGAAATAAAATCCCGTGTTTATCATTCGGTTGAAACGGGTTTTCATCAATTCATATACCACAAATGTCTCAAAGATACTGCCGCGCAAAGGGTGGGTTGCGAGCTGCCCGGCCTCCTGAAGGCCGAGTAGCCAGCAGAGCAGGCCGGTGTCGTAGAAGTAGATCTTGGGAGATTTGACCGGACGCTTACGAAAGTTGTTATGGTGGGGCCACAACTGAAAGAGAATGTAACTTGCCTCCAATACGGAAATCCAGGCCTTGGCGGTATTGTGGGTGATGCCGCAGTCGGCAGCCAGGGAGGAAAGGTTTAAGAGCTGGCCGCTGCGTCCGGCGCAGAGGCGCAGGAACCGTTGAAATGTTTCCAGATCCTGAACCTTGAGCAACTGCCGGACATCCCGTTCTATATAGGCTGTTACATAGGCCGGAAACCAGGAGCGGGGTGAGAGATCCCTGTCATATAATGGAGGGTAGCCGCCATTGAATAGCATGGTGTCAAGATCTGACGGCATGACTTCTCCGTTACCGAGTTCTTCAACTGAAAAAGGCAGCAGTTCGATAAAGGAAGTCCGGCCTGCCAGTGACTGGGTTATTTCGGACATTAAACCGAACTGCTGTGAACCGGTCAGCAGAAAAAGGCCCATACGACCGGCCTTATCGACATGGGTCTGGAGGTAGGAGAGGATTTCCGGTGCCCGCTGCACTTCGTCAAGCACCGCACCATCAGGTGCCTGAGCCAGAAAGCCCCGGGGGTCGTCAAGTGCCAGTTGCCTGACATCGGGGTCTTCCAGGGAGAAATACGGTTTCCGGGAAAATATGGCTCGTGCCAGGGTGGTTTTCCCGGACTGACGGGGGCCGGTTATGGTAATGACGGGGAAGCCCTGCAGCTGGTCCTGGATTATTCTTTCGACATCGCGTGGAATCATATTCATATAGAGACGATACTGTCTGCCGTACAGATTGTCAATTGCTTTTATAATTTGTACGGCAGGTCATCCAGTAACTCCTGGCAGGCCTCCAGGACGTTAAGCACCCGGAGCCCTTCTTCGCCGTTTTCAAAAGTTCTTCCTGTTCCACATCTATAATGCCCGTTTCTTTAAAGATAGAGGCGATTTGTTAGTTTCTGGGATTAGATGCCGCTTTCCAGTAGTCAATTTTATTTTCTTTGTTCATAAGATGCCAGGTAAAGTTAGATAATCCCCGCGTCCCGGCGGCGCCTTTCTACTTCAGCCTTATGACTGTCCCGCCATTTAATAAGTTCATTCAGGCCTTCCTCCAGGCCGATTCTGGCCTGAAAACCGATCTCTTCAGCCGCCTTGTCCGGGCTGCCGATCCGGTTTTTGACAAAGGTCATGCCGCCTGGTTCATACTGAATATCAAGATCAGAGCCTGTTATTTCCAGGATGAGTTCGGCCAGTTCCTTGATGGTGGTCTTGATCCCGCAGCCCACGTTGTAGAATTCATCTGTGGTGTCGGCCTTCATGGCGCAGACGTTGGCCCGGCCGCAGTCCACCACGTTGATGAAGTCGTAGGCCTGGGAGCCGTCGCCGTATACTATGGGAGGCAGTCCCTGATCCAGGCGGTCCAGGATCTTCATGATTACTGCTATGTAGGCCCCCCGGTAGTCCTGCCTGGCCCCGTAGACATTCATGTAGCGCAGGCCCACGTAGTTAAAAACCTTGTCGCTGTCTTTATAACGGTGATACAGGGAGCGGCACATATGCTCCCCGGCGATCTTGGTGGCCCCGTAAAAATTGGTGTTGTTGTAGGGATGTTCTTCGGGCATGGGCTCTTCTACCGCGTCGCCGTAGACTGAAGCAGAAGATGAATAGACCAGGCGCCTGACCCGGTTGTTCAGCATGGCTTCCAGAATATTGAAGGTACCGCCGATGTTCACTTCAAAGGCGCTGCGCGGATAGTCCCAGCAATGCAGGAGCCACATGGCCGCCAAATGAAAAACCCCGTCAATATCCTTCATGGCACTGTCAAGTATATCCCTGTGCATAAGTTCACCGCCCAGGGGAAAGATATTTACCCGGGGATCCGGGAGGGCTTCGGCCAGGTTATCCTCGCTGCCCCTGGTAAAGTTGTCAAAGATACGGATTTCCTCCACCTCTTCCTTAAGAAGTTGATCAACGGTATGAGAACCTATCAGGCCTGCTCCGCCGATAAGAAGAAGTCGTTTTCCTTTCAGTTCCATATTTTTTCTCCTTACACCTTAAACCTTAACCGCATACTTGGCGAATTCAAAAGCGCTGGTAAAAGCCGGTGAGACTGCGTTCAGTATATGAGTGGTGTTGTCTTTTTTTTCAACCAGGAAGTCCATTACCAGTTGATGTTTCTTTTTGTCCAGGAGCTGGGCCCGGATACCCACCTTGCTGCTGGGCAGCAGGTATTCGGCCTTAAGCTCGGGCACCAGGGCCCGGGCTGCAGCAGCAAATTTTTTCCTGAGGAAGCGTCCGGCTTCTTCATGGGCAAATCTTCGAAAACCCTGGTTGTTTCGAAGATACTGCTGCAGCAGCAACCAGCTGATGGGCAGGGCCTGGCTGAGTTCCATGCCTTCCAGGCCCTGGTAGTGCTCGCGTCCGAATACCGGTATGGCCGTAGGACCGAAATAGGTCCTGCCGTTCAGGCTGTTGACGGAATGTACCCCTAAAAAAGGGACATTCAAGTCCGGCAGGGGGTAGACAAGGCCGTTCAATTTTATTTCCGATCTTTTGTCCAGCAGATAATAAATACCCTTAAAGGGCAAGATGGTATAGCGGCCGCCAACCTGAAACCGGTGGGCTATTCTGTCCGTAAACTGGCCGGCGCTGTTGATAAGCCGCCTGTAAATCAATTTACTGCTTTTATTTACAGTAACCTGATTAAGTTCAGGGTCTGCATCTGTTACCTGCGAGCTGTAGTGAATATTAACCCCCCTGTCAGCCAGTTCTCCGGCGAGGCGCTCCAGGACCAGCCCGGGTTCTATAACTGCGGTGTCAGGCGAGTAAAGGGCCCTACCAGTGGCTGAACTCACCGCCGGTTCGATTTCAGCCAGTTCTTTCCGGTCCAGAATGCTTACCCTGGCTCCATTATTGACAGCCCTCTGATAGAGGAGGTCTACCTGGGGATCATCCTCGATTTTTACAGGGGTAATAACCTTGCCCTGGCGCTGGATGGGAAGTCCGTTCTCTTCACAGTACTCTGCCATGGCCCTGGCCCCTTTGGCGCACATTTCGGCTTTAAGGGTGTTTTCCGGATAATATATACCGGAATGGAGCACCCCGCTGTTTCTGCCGCTGGCGTGGACCCCGATCCTGTTCTCTTTTTCCAGGATGGCAATATTCAAACCGGGTTCCTGCAGGATCAGTTCCCTGGCAATAGCCAGTCCGGTGATTCCCGCCCCGATTATTATATAGTCTCGGGTTTTCAACTCGAGGTCTCCTGCTGACATCTTATTTCCACCCGGCCCTCTTTAAGGATATACCTGTCTCCTGTGTAAGGGCACTTAAACTCAGCGTTCCCGCTTAGGGGCAGTTCCATTTTTTTGCCGAAGCGGCTCATCCAGCCTACTTGACGGGCTGGATTGCCCACCATCAGGGCATAGGGAGGTATATCCCTGGTGACAACCGCCCCGGCTCCTATAAAGGCATAACTGCCGATTTCAATGCCGCCGATAATAGTACAGTTGGCTCCCAGGGTGGCACCCTTACAAACCAGGGTATTACAAAACTCGTTTTTACGGGAAATAGCGGCCCTGGGATTCATAACATTGGTGAAGACCATGCTGGGACCGCAGAACACCTCGTCTTCCAGGGTAACCCCTTGGTAGACCGAGACGTTGTTCTGGATTTTGCAGCCTCTGCCCACAGTAACTTTGGGGCCCACCACCACGTTCTGGCCGATAATGCAGTTTTTCCCGATCCGGCTTCCGGACAGGATGTGACTGAAATGCCAGATTTTTGTTCCCCGGCCTATCTCAACATTCCGGTCCACCAGGGCTGTTTCATGCTGGAAGTGGTCCCCATCTTCCTTACCACCGGCAATGATTATTTTCTTTTCACGCTCCAGCGAGTTCTGGCAGGCATTCAATACCTGCAGAACCCGGAGGCCTTCTTCCCCGTCTGTACGGGGGGTACGGCGGGAACTGATAGAATCCAGAAAATGTTCGCATTCCGCCTTCAGCGGCTCCTCCTGGTCCAGTGTTACCAGTTCGGCCCTGGCCTTATGGGCAACCGGCACGTTGCCGCTCCATTCCACGGAGTGGGGATAGAGTTTAAGTTTTTCATCCCAGTCCACGGTGTCGTCAAAAACCGCCATCTGCCGGTCACCCACGACTACAAGTTTCTGTTCCTTGAAGGGATGGAGCCAGGAGACAAAAATATGGGCCCGGATGCCGCTGGCAAAATTAAGGAGAGTGACCGTGGTATCCGCGATTTTCTGGTGCAGGAAATTGCCGCCCTGTGACCTGATTGATTCCGGCATCTCGCCAGTCAAACCAAGAATAACAGAGATATCATGGGGGGCAAATGACCAGAGTACATTCTCTTCCCGTCTGAGTTTTCCTATGTTTAGTCGATTGGAATAGATGTACTGGATACGTCCCAGTCCGCCTGTTTCAACAAGTTCTTTTAATTTAAGAACTACCGGGTGATACCAGAGGAGGTGGCCCACCATTATTATTCTGCCCTTATCCCGGGCCAGGCAGTTCAGTTCCTTGCCCTCTTTTTCCGACAGGCAAAGGGGTTTTTCCACATAGAGGTCTTTTGCCGCCAGAATTGCCTCCCGTGCCAGGGCGGCATGGGTAGGGGCCGGAGTAGCCAAAGCGACACCGTCTATTTCCGTATCCCGCAGTACCTCGCTGAAGCTTTTGACTCGCTTGGTTTCAGGGTATTTGTCGGCAAATGATGCCAGAGTGTCCGGATTGCTGTCACATATGGTATGCAGGGCTCCCAGGGCATGGAAATTTCTGACCAGGTTTTTTCCCCAGTAGCCACTGCCGATTACCGCAATTTTTTTTGTCATGATTTTTTATTATCAGGATTTAGATTGTTTCAGAGGTATTATTACTTATTTTTTTCCATAAATTAGGGATAGGAGTTGGGGGCTTTTGGCCGGTCTCCGGGCAAGCTGTTGTCCTTGCCCGCAGCAAGTCATCCGGTAGAAGGGATAGTTATTGGTCACTCAGTCTGGTTGCCAGATTGGCAACAATCAAGGTCATTCCCATGGTTTTTTGCTCATGAAATGGAGTTCAGGTCTCTGTCTACTTAATTCCCGGGCCGGGTCAGTCCCGGCCCGGGCCAATAAAAACAGGCGGCAGGCTATTCGCCGACTGTTACTTCATCTTTTATTCCTTCCAAAGTATTGGGGCCTATGCCATTGACCTCCAGAAGTTCATCTACGTTTTTAAACTCACCATTGTCTGTCCGGTAGTCAATAATGGCCTGGGCTTTTACCGGCCCAATTCCGGAGAGGGAGTCCAGGGTTTCCTGATTAGCTGTGTTGATATTGATTTCGGCCCAGGCAGTGCCGGCCAGAAACAAAAGTATCAACAATGTGAATAATGTTTTTTTGATCATGGTTTTCCTCCTTTGTCATTGTTTATCAATTTCCCTGCGGACAGGGGCTTCTCACTTTTTTATAATTGATGATAATCCAGGATGCAAATTTTTATGCTCTTAAAACCAAAATCTGAGCAAGAGAGGGGATGTTTTTTGTCTCAATCACTGTTAAGATAACCAATGTAAATGTTTCTGCAATTCTGACATTATGCCGGAAACGATATTATAGCCGGTCAATGGCAGAAAAATAAAAAGTTAAAGAAAATTTTTGGCTGTCAGGCACCTTGAACAGAATTGAAAAAGGTGCGATACGGTATTTCGACAGTATGAACTTGTCACACAGGAGTTACTTATGTTTGAAATAACTGATGTTTTGATTATCGGGTCTGGTCCGGCCGGACTGCAGGCCGCTCTTCATGCTGCTCGCAAGAAGGCCTCGGTTGTTGTTTTGGGGCGCCGGGAGAACAGCGCCATGTGTCAGGCCCATGTGGAAAACTATCTTTTTCTTGATGGGATAAATGAAGGTGAAGATATGCTCAAGACCGGCAGGGAGCAGGTCCTTCGGTTCGGGGCGCAAATGGTGGCGGAAGATGTCCTGGGCCTGGAACAGGAGGTCGGTTGTTTTGCAGTCCGGACCGAAAGCCGTTCTTTTAAGGGACGTACTGTTATCCTGGCCATGGGTTCTTCTATTAAAAAACTCAAGGTCAAGGGGGAGAAAGATTATGTTGGTAAAGGGATCAGTTACTGCGTGGACTGTGACGCCAACTTTTACCGTAATGCCAGGGTGGCCGTGGTAGGAAATGAAAGCGCGGCGGTTGATGGTGCTTTGACCCTGCTGGGCTATGCTTCGGAAGTGCATTTGATTACCAGGGGGCTTAATGTTTCTGAAGGCATGAAAAAAAAGTTGGAATCAAGCGGGGTTAAATTCCATAATGGGACCTGGGTCAAAGAGCTCGCCGGTAAGATGGTTCTGGAAAGGGTCAGTCTTGAAGATGGTGAAGAGCTGGAGATTGAGGGACTGTTTGTGGAGCTTGGGGCCAAAGGAGCCATGGAGTTGGCTACTGCCATCGGAGTCCAGATGGATATGGAGACTTTTTCGTATATTGCCACCAATAAGCGTCAGGAGACCAATATTGAAGGCGTTTATGCCGCCGGTGATATTGCCGGCCCTCCCAGGCAGATAGCCAAAGCAGTGGGAGAAGGTTGTCTGGCCGGCTGGTATGCCGCTAATCACGCTTTCAAGTTGAAGAAAGGTTAATAAGCTTGGAAGATGCTGTTTATTATATGAAAATTGCTCTTGATGAGGCGGAAAAAGCCGGTAAACGCGGGGAAGTGCCGGTAGGGGCCGTGCTGGTCGGTAGTGAAGGGGAAATTATTGCCGGTGATTCCAACCGCTCCATTGAACTTAAAGATCCCACTGCCCATGCCGAGATCAATGTTCTGCGCCGGGCAGGCAAAAGTCTTAATAATTACCGGTTGCCCCTCACCACTATGTATATCACCCTGGAACCTTGCCTTATGTGTGCTGGTGCCCTTGTCCAGGCCAGGATCAGTCATCTGGTATTCGGGGCCGAAGATCCCAAAGCCGGAGCTGTCTGTTCCAGGTATGCCATTGGTCTTGACGGAAGGCTCAATCATAGTTTTTTGGTTACCGGTGGAGTTATGGCCGGGGAATGCGGCAGCCTTCTTAAGGAATTTTTTAAAGACTGTAGGGGGAAAAATATTTATCCTTGAAAAAAATTGCCCGGCAGGATAAATATACAAGTTTATGTAAAGGCTTGGATTGGGCAATTTGAGTAAGCAAAAGTGGGTATAGGCAGGGTTGGATATTCGGGAGAGGTGACCGAGAGGTTGAAGGTGCACGACTGGAAATCGTGTGTGCGGCAACGTACCGAGGGTTCGAATCCCTCCCTCTCCGCCATAAGTGACTTTGGTTTGATAGCCGGGTCCTGCGCAACAGAGGCTCGCGAACCCCGTCAGGTCCGGGAGGAAGCAGCGGTAGTGAATCCCTTCTGTGTGCCGCAGGGGTGCCCGGCTATCTTTTTTTGTCATCTCTTAATCTCCAGTTTCCAATTAATCCGTATCTGTAATTAATAACCAGGATGTCTTATCTCGTATTAGCCCGGAAATGGCGGCCCCAGACGTTTTCCGATGTTGTGGGACAGCAGGCTATTGTAAAGACTCTCCGGAACGGCCTGCTTCGAGGCCGGGTCGCCCACGCCCTGCTTTTTTCCGGGGTGCGGGGAGTAGGTAAAACCACTTTGGCCAGAATAATGGCCAAGGCCCTTAACTGTCAGGAAGAAAAGGAGAAACGGCCCTGCAATTCCTGTGAATCGTGCCGGGAGATTTCCGAAGGCGCGGCGGTTGATCTCAATGAGATAGATGGGGCCTCCAACCGCGGTATTAATGAAATACGGGAACTTAAGGAAAATATCCGTTTTTATCCCGTAAAAAACCGCTATAAGATCATTATTATTGATGAAGTTCACATGCTGACCGGGGAAGCCTTTAATGCCCTTCTCAAGACTCTTGAGGAGCCGCCCGGGCATGTCTATTTCATGTTTGCCACCACAGAAATACACAAGGTGCCGATTACCATCCTTTCCCGCTGCCAGCGTTACGAGCTTAAACGGGTTGATTTCAGAGAACTTGAGGATTTTTTTACCGGGATAGCCCGGCAGGAGGGGGTCTCTATTTCTAGGGAGGCCCTGCAGATGGTGGTAAGGGAAGCGGACGGCAGTGTCCGGGACGGACTCAGTCTTCTTGACCAGCTTTTTTCATTCGGTGATACCGAGATCGGCTCGGAAGAAGTTTTCCAGATGCTGGGACTGGTTGACCGCGGAGTAGTTTTTAAGCTTGCGGAACATCTGCTTGCCGGGGATTTATCCCGGGCACTCTCCCTGTTTGATTCAATTTACAGCAGCGGCCTTGATCTCAGGCATTTTGCTTCTGATCTGCTCGAGTGTTTCCGGGGGCTTATGGTCTGCAGCAGCTCTTCTGATCCGGAGAAAATTCTCAACCTGTCTGATCAGGATCTGGCTGAGTTAAAGAGGTTGGTTCGAGGACGTCAGCCCCAGACCCTTTATAACTGTTTCCAGATTCTTATGAACGGAGTGGAAACCCTGCGTTATTCCTCTCAGCCGCGGATGGAAATGGAAATAGTATTTGTCAGAATTACCCAGTCAGGGCAAGTGGTCCCGGCTTCTACCCTTTTAGCCCGGCTTAATGAACTTGCCGAAAACTTCCCTCAGCCTGGCCAGGACCCGGTTGATTTAACTGAACAGGCCGAGAAACCGGCAGCTGTTCAGAATAGTTTCGATGCCGTCTCCGAGGTTACACAGAAAAAAAAAGTTAATGAAGATGAGGAGCGAAAGGCCGGTGTTTATGCCGGAGAGTCTCAAGAACAAGAAAGACAGGTAACCCGTGGTAATGTCCGTAAAAACTGGCAGGAATTTATAGAATATGTTAAAGGAAGGACCCCGTGGATGGCTGAAATGATCAAGTTGGGCTCAAATCCCCGGGAAGCCGGGAACGAGGTTATTGTCCAGTTTGAGAATCATAATGACTGCCATTTTCTTTTAAAGGATGAGTATCGCAAAAGTTTAACTACCTATGCCCAGGATTTTTTTCAAAAAGAGCTACAGTTCAGAGTTATGGTCAGAGGGGAGTCAGAAAGCGGCAGGGAAATCGAAAAAGATGATAACAGTGGTGCTGAGCGGCGGGCCCTGGCCGCAGACCCTCTGGTTACCATGACTGCCGGCGTTTTCAATGGTAGAGTCGCCGCAATCAGAACCGGCCCGAGATTCAGGGGAAAGCTCAAATAAGAATTAAGAACTAAGAATTACGAGCTTGGGTATGTTCGTAGTTTCTTGATAAACTTTACAGTTCAAAGTTCTCGTAATTGATTGAAATAGTTAAAATAATATATTTATGATCGTCATTCCGGCGAAAGCCGGAATCCAGTGTTTTATCAGTAATATATGATTTCTGGATGCCGGATCAAGTCCGGCATGACGAGAAAACTTTGGACTCTCAAGTTGATAAAGTAGGGAAGAGATTAATTTCTAACGAGGTCTGTATTATGGATATGCAGGATATTTTACAAAAGGCCCAGGAATTCCAGCAGCAGATGGGGCAGATACAGGAGGAAATGGCCAGGAAAACTGTTTCTTCTACGGTAGGCGGCGGGATAGTTACCGCGACCGTTAACGGTAAATTTGAGCTGATTAGCCTTCAGATTGAAAAAGAAGCACTGGATCCGGAGGATCCGGCAATGGTCCAGGACCTGGTTATATCTGCTGTTAACAATGCCCTGAAGCAGGCCAGAGAGATGACCCAGTCGGAAATGAGCAAGTTGACCGGCAATATGGGCATCAACCTGCCCAACATCTTCGGCGGCTGAGTTGTAGAGGCGGATGCCTAATGAGTTAAATTGATGAGATCTTATATGAATGTTCTTCCACCAGCATTGGAAAGATTAATTGCCGATCTTAACGGTCTTCCGGGTATTGGCAAGAAGACCGCCACCAGGCTGGCGCTTCATCTGGTGCGGGGACCGGCCGAGGAGGCCCGAAACCTGGCCCGGAACCTGGCTGAACTGCATGAGGCCATAGGTCTTTGCGACAACTGCTTTGCCTTCTCCGAAGAAAACCCCTGTAGTATCTGTGCTGATCCTGAAAGGGATCCGCGTTCAGTCTGTATTGTGGAAGAGTCGGCTGATCTTATGGCTATTGAAAAATCAGGGGCATTCCAGGGCGAGTATCATGTCCTGCATGGGGCCCTTTCTCCTATGGACGGGGTTGGACCGGAAGAGTTAAATATCGGCGCCTTTTTCAGCCGGGTTCAGCGCAATCAGGTTGAGGAGGTATTGATTGCAACCAGCTCTACTGTCCCGGGAGAGGCGACTGCTGCCTACCTTAGCGATGAACTGCAGAAAATGCCTGTGCGGGTTACCCGGCTGGCCTGTGGCCTTCCCATGGGCATGGATGTCAAATATGCTGATGAAGTAACTCTTCGCCGGGCTATTGCTGGCAGAAGGTAGAAGTTCGGTGGCTAATTGTTTAATTTCGGTATAATATCCTTGACATGATGAGGGATTACTGGTAGTTCCTTTTTCTGATTAAACTGTTATTACCCAGGCGCGTAGCTCAGGGGGAGAGCGCTACCTTGACGCGGTAGAAGTCGGCGGTTCAATTCCGCCCGCGCCTACCATTTTTTTTATAAGACTTCGTAATGTTATTTGGACATTGCGAATTTTGTTTTTAAGGAAAAACGCAAAGCAAAAAAGATAAAAACCGGAAGAGATCAGGCAGTGGCAGAGATAGAGATTTCCAGAAAAGGTGAGGCTTCCGTTAATACAGAGTCCGGTATTACAGCCGCGGAGGCTGTAAAAGCACTTTGCAGCAATAAAGAGCGCAAGCGTACTCTGGCTGTGCGTATCAATGAATCTCTTTATGATCTTTCTGAGAAAATAATCAATGACTGCGAGATCGAACCTGTTACTTCTGATTCACCCGAGGGCTTGGATATTTTAAGGCACAGCGCCGCCCATATCATGGCTGAGGCGGTCCTGGAACTTTACGGGTCTGAAAATATCAAGGTTGCCATAGGGCCGTCAACTTCCGATGGTTTTTACTATGACTTTGACCGGGAGAAGCCCTTTTCTCCCGGTGATTTTGAGGCTATCGAAAACAAGGTAGCTGAGATAGTAAAGAGGGCTGAGCCTTTTGTGAAAGAGATCTGGTCTAAAGAAGAGGCCGTCCGGTATTTTGAAAACCGGGGAGAGATTTACAAGGTGGAGATTATCCGGGAAATCGAGGATGACAAGGTCAGCATTTACCGCCAGGGCAGTTTTGTTGATCTCTGCCGGGGGCCTCACATACCTGATACCGGCTGGCTGCGGGTCTTTAAAATGATCCGCCTGGCAGGGGCCTACTGGCGGGGTGATGAAAACCGGCCTATGCTTCAGCGATTATACGCAACCGCTTTTTTTGAGCCCAAGGATCTGAAAAAGTACCTCCATAAGCTGGAAGAGGCCAAAAAGAGGGACCATCGTAAGCTGGGAAAGGAACTGGAGCTTTTTACCATTAACGATCAGGTGGGTCCGGGCCTTGTCCTCTGGCAGCCCAGGGGCGCATTGGTCAGGAAGCTGATAGAAGATTACTGGCGGGAGGAACATTACAGGGAGGGCTACGATCTTTTGTATACGCCTCATATTGCCCGGCGGGACCTGTGGGCTACCAGTGGCCACCTTGATTTTTACATCGAGGACATGTATTCTCCCATGGAGATAGATGAGGTCAGTTACCAGCTTAAACCCATGAACTGTCCTTTTCATATAGGGATTTATAACTCGAGGAAGCGTAGTTACCGGGAGTTTCCCATACGGTGGTGTGAACTGGGTACTGTCTATCGCTATGAAAGAACCGGCGCCCTGCAGGGGCTTATGCGGGTCAGGGGGTTCACCCAGGACGACGCCCATATCTTCTGCCTGCCAGATAATATTGGCGAAGAAATTTTTAATATAATTAATTTCAATCTCCATTTTTTGAAAACCTTTGGTTTCAGTGATTATGATATTTATCTTTCCACCTGTCCGGAGAAATATGTAGGCTCTGATGATAAATGGGAACAGGCGACCGGAGCCCTGAAGTCAGCCCTGGAGAAAAAAGGCCTGGACTATGAGATTGATCCCGGGGAAGGTGTTTTTTACGGTCCCAAGATAGATATCAAGATAAAAGACGCTCTTGACCGTTCCTGGCAGTGTTCCACCATTCAGGTGGATTTCAACCTGCCGGAAAGATTCGGGCTCACATACGTGGGAGAAGACGGCAGAGAACATCAGCCCATAATGGTTCATCGTGCTATTATGGGTTCACTGGAACGTTTTTTCGGTGTCCTGATAGAGCATTATGCCGGGGCTTTTCCTCTCTGGCTGGCACCGGTTCAGGTTACTGTAATGAATATCACTGATAATCAGTTTGATTACATGGAGGGGGTCTATAAGGAACTGCGCCGGGCCGGAATCAGGGCGGAGAAAGACGGCCGCAATGAAAAGCTGAACTATAAAATTCGTCAGGCCCAGATTGCCAAAATTCCCTATATGCTTATAGTAGGGGACAAAGAAGTGGAATCAGGGAAAATTACGGTCCGGAGGCGGGATGGAGAAAACCTGACGGCCATTGATCTGAATAATTTTATCAGTATGATTAAGGAAGAATCGAAGGTTGGCAATCGGGATATCATTTAAGGCAACAGCCGGTATCGTGATTACTGGTTCCTGGTTTCCAATTAAAAAGAGGGAGGGCGAAGTTTTCTCGTCATGCCGGACTTGGTCCGGCATCCAGAAATCATATATTACTGATAAAACACTGGATTCCGGCTTTCGCCGGAATGACGACCATAAATATATTATTTTAACTATTTCAATCAGTTACGAGAACTTTGAACTGTAAAGTTAAAAAGAGGGAGGGCGAAGATTAAAAGGAAAAAGAAATTAAAAGCTATCCGGGAGGTTAAGGCCAAAGTAAATGAACAGATTGATGCCCCTGAAGTCCGGGTTATTAAAGAGGACGGTGGTCAGTTGGGGGTTCTTTCCCGAAAGGAGGCCCTGGAAGCGGCTGACGGGGCCGGTCTCGATCTTGTCGAGGTCTCGGCTAAAGCTGAGCCCCCGGTTTGCCGGATCATGGATTATGGCAAATACCGATATGAAGAGAGCAAAAAACAGGCCCAGGCCAAGAAGAAGCAGACCGTTGTCGAAGTAAAAGAAATAAAACTACGTCCTAAAACGGAGAAACATGATATAGATTTCAAGGTTAAAAATATACGTAAATTTCTTAAACAGAATAATAAAGTCAAGGTTACCATGCGCTTTAGAGGCAGGGAGATCATTTACGCCGATACTCTCGGTCTGGCTCTGATGGAGCATATTAAAGAGCAGATTAGTGATGTCGGCGAGATCCAGCAGGATCCTGCCATGGAAGGAAGACAACTGGTAATGTTTATTTTACCCGGTAATTAGAATAAAACCGGGAGGCCTCGAATCTGAATATGGGGTGATGGAAAGTAAACTGGTAAGAAATTTGGAACAATCGATTCAGGGAGAAGGAAGGGAGTTTTAGATATGCCGAAAGTGAAAACAAACCGGGGGGCGGCCAAGCGTTTCAAGATGACTGCTACCGGTAAGATAAAGCGTAACAAGGCTTTTGCCAGTCATATTATGACCAAGAAAAATACCAAGAAGAAGAGGAAATTCCGCAGACCGGGATTGGTAGATCCAAGCAATAAGGGTGCTGTAAGGCGTCTTTTACCTTATGCCGGATAAATGACTGTAAGGTTTCAGGGCGTAAGGCTTAAGGAGCAGAGCTTAGTTGTCTCAGGGCTTAAACTTTAGGCCTGAGTCATTTTGTATTTAAGGAGAAGTAACCATGCCGAGAGTTAAAAGAGGCTTTAAAGCAAGAAGAAGAAGAAAAAGGGTATTGAAGCTGGCCAAAGGTTATCGAGGCGGCCGCCATAAACTCTATCGCACAGCCACCGAGGCGGTTGACCGGGCCCTGTGTTATGCCTACAGGGACAGACGTCAGAAAAAACGTGATTTTCGCCGTCTCTGGATAACCCGCATTTCAGCCGCTGCCAAAGAGAATGGCACCAGCTATAGCCGCATGATGGGGGGATTAAAAAAAGCCAATGTTGATTTGGACCGTAAGGTCCTCGCCAATATAGCTGTGCTTGATCCCAAAGCTTTTTCTACCGTTGTCAAGCTTGCTTCCTGAGATATAAAAGGCAGGCCAATGGAAGAAGAGCTGCAGTGTTTAAGGAAGGAGACAGATGAAAAACTTTCAGGTGTAACGGATATTGCCGGACTTGAGGCCTTCCGGATTAAGTACCTGGGCAGAAAAGGCCGGTTTAACAGCCTCATGAAGGAGTTAGGCAATGTTCCTGATGAGGATCGGCCCCGGCTCGGAAAACTGGCTAACCAGATCAAAAAGGAACTGGAAAAAGAGTATAAAAAAAAGAAAGCCGAATTAGAAGCAGCCGGATTTTGGAGCAGTGCCGGGGATAAAGGGGTTGATCTGACTCTGCCTGGCCGCAAATTGCCTTTTGGCAGGCCGCATCCGGTCAGCACCATGATGGAAGAGATATGTGCCGTCTTTGAGGGCATGGGTTTTGGGGTAGCCGAAGGTCCTGATGTAGAGACCGATTTCTATAACTTCGAGGCCCTGAACATTTCTGCCCATCATCCCGCCCGGGATATGCATGACACCTTTTATTTTGGTAAATCCACCCTTCTCAGGACCCATACTTCGCCTATGCAGGCCAGGATCATGGAACAACAGGATCCTCCCCTGCGGATGATAGCTCCGGGCAAAGTATACAGATGTGATTTCGATGTAACCCATACCCCCATGTTTCATCAGGTAGAAGGATTCCTGGTTGATAAGAAAATCTCCTTTACCGATCTTCAGGGGGTTCTGGGGGTCTTTATTGCCAGGATTTTTGATGAGAAGACTTCCATACGGGCCAGACCCAGCTATTTCCCTTTTACCGAGCCTTCCGCCGAAATTGATATAGGTTGTGTCATGTGCGGCGGTAAAGGCTGCAGGATTTGTGAACACAGTGGCTGGCTGGAGATTCTTGGGGCTGGAATGATAGCCCCCGAGGTTTTTAAGCAGGTTAAATACGATCCTGATCAGTATAGCGGTTTTGCCTTTGGCCTTGGAGTGGAGCGTATTGCCATGCTTAAATACGGCATCGATGATATTCGCCTGTTTTATGAAAATGATGCCCGGTTCCTGCGCCAGTTCTAAAGAAATCACGAATTAGTAATCACGAATTTAAGGTTATTGATTAAATTGATAACAGTTTCTGCAAGTCTGTATAATGAAATTTACTATAAACTGGCTTAAACAGTATACCAATTTTGACCTGGAAACCGATGATCTTGCTGAACGCTTGACCATGGCGGGCCTGGAGGTGGAAGCGGTGAATAATCTCTTTCATGGTCTTGATCAGGTCAAAGTTGCAGAAGTCATGACTGTTGAGAAACATCCTGATGCTGACCGGCTCTTTCTGTGCCAGGTAGATGTTGCCGGTGAAAAGAGGTCTGTTGTCTGCGGGGCTCCAAATGTCCGAGCCGGCCTGATTACTGCTCTTGCTTTGCCCGGTACTGAACTTCCCTCGGGTCTTGTTGTCAGGGAGAGTAAGATAAGAGGGATATTATCCCAGGGTATGCTCTGCTCGGAAAAAGATCTGGGGATAAGCGAAGATCACAGCGGAATTATGGAACTTGCCGGTGATTACCGGAGTGGACAGCAACTGGTCCAGGCCCTGGATCTCAAGGACACTCTTATAGAGGTTGATCTTACCCCTAACCGGCCGGACTGTACCAGCGTGATCGGGATTGCCCGTGAAGTTACAGCCTTTACCGGCGGGGATCTTTACCGTCCTGTAAATCATGCCATGCTTCCCGAGCTGACCGGGGAGCACGGAGAATTTTCGGTCAAAGTTGAGGCCCCGGACCACTGCCCGCGCTATGCAGCCAGGCTACTGAAAAACGTCAGGATCGGCCCTTCACCCTGGTGGCTCAGGAAACGTCTTTTATCAGTGGGACTTCGGCCTATTAATAACGTGGTTGACATTACCAACTTCATAATGCTGGAATACGGTCAGCCACTTCATGCCTTTGATTTTGACAGGCTGGCAGGCGGCGGCATCATTGTCCGCAAGGCCGGGGAAGGGGAGAGTATTACTACCCTGGATGGTGAGCAGAGAAAACTTGATTCCGGGATGCTCATGATCTGCGACCACAATAAACCAATAGCGGTGGCAGGTGTGATGGGCGGAGTGGATTCAGAGGTCAGTCCTGAAACCGGAAAAGTCCTCATTGAAGCGGCCTGTTTCAATCCCTTGAGCATCAGGAGGACTTCGAAAATTCTTAACCTTTCCACTGATTCGTCCTATCGTTTTGAACGGGGAGTCGATCCCGAGCTGGCACCGGTTGCCATAGAAAGGGCTGTGCGGCTTATGGCTGAACTGGCTTCAGCGGATGCCTTTCCCGGAGGGATCGATATCTACCAGCCGGTTGTAACTGATGAACCTCTGGAGTTAAGGGTCAGTAAGACCAGGGAAATACTCGGATTTGATTTTAGCGCTGAAGAAATCAGGAGGCTTTTGGCTTCCATTGAGATCGAAAGTGAGAAAAAAGATAAAGACACCCTCCTGGTCAGGGCTCCCAGCTTCAGGGTCGATCTGGAGCGGGAGGTTGATCTGATTGAGGAAATAGCCCGTCTTAAAGGCTATAACCAGTTTCCCTACACCCTGCCGTTTGTTCCTATGAGCAGGGCCTCCAGGGACGAGGTTCGCGACTTCCGCAGGGAGGTGGCCTCGCTTGTTAATTCCCTTGGTTTTGACGAGGCTATTAATTACAGCTTTATTTCTCCCCGGCATTTTGATATGCTTAACCTGGCAGGCGATGCCCCTCTTAGGGAAACCATGACCATCAGGAACCCCCTTTCCGATGATCAGAGTGTGATGAGGACCACCCTGCTGCCCGGTCTCCTGGAGAATATCAGGCATAATATCAATCACCAGGTTACTGATATCAGGCTTTTTGAAATCGGCAAGGTCTTCCTACCCCGGCCCGGCCAGGAACTGCCGCTTGAGACTTTCCGGCTCACCCTGTTATGCAGCGGTGCAAGGTATCCGGAGGCTTCACCGCTTTATTTTTCCGGCCAGTCGGCAGACATTTTTGATGTTAAGGGGGTGGCGGAAGTGCTTCTCAAGGAATTGAGACGGACCCGGGTCAATTTCGAGATTGCTCCTGACAAGGCCCCTCCTTATTGCCGGTCTTCGCTTTATATGCGGCTTACCGAGTCCGGCAGATTAATAGGTGAATTCGGCAGGATTCATTCCCGGGTATTGGAAAAATTTTCCATTAAGCAGGAGGTGTTTTATCTTGATGCTGATCTTGATCTGTTATACCAGCTTGAGCCCGGGGCCGGGCAGTTTCAGGCTTTGAGCCGTTATCCCGGGGTAAAGCGGGACCTGGCTGTCCTGGTACCTGTTCAGACAGGTGCAGGTGATATAATAGAGTATCTGCTGGGCAGCAGAGAAGAACTTATTGAAGATGCTGAACTGTTTGATGTTTATGAAGGCAAATCCATCCAGAGAGGCTATAAGAGCGTGGCCATCTCCATGACCTATCGTTCTTTTGAACAAACCTTGAGTGATAAGGAAGTAAATAAAGTGCACCAGAAAATAACCGACCGAATTTTAAACCGTTTTGAGGGACGATTACGTGAAGAATAGTAATGACCAGGATAAACAGAATATTACCAGAAAGGAGCTGGCCAGGGATATCAGTGGGAAACTGGGTTTTTCTCAGAGTGAATCGCGGGAGATTATTGATAAGTTCCTGGCCTGTTTAAAGGACAACCTGGTTAAGGGAGAGCAGATCAAGCTGGTTGGATTCGGAACTTTTAATGTCCACCACAAGCCTCCCCGTCCGGGCCGTAATCCCAAGACCGGTGAGCCTGTAGAGATTTCTGAAAGAGGGACTGTAACCTTTAAGGCCAGCAAGAGGTTTAGAGAAATCGTCAATTCATCCTGAGGTCAAGAGTAGACCTGTTAAAATTGTTCAATTCAGGTAAAAGACCTTTTCCATGGTAAGTCAACCTGGTAAAATTTTATAATAAGAAGTCAAAATCAGACACTTTTGCTGCTGCCTATCTGAGCCGAATGATGTCTTTCCATTATTATAAAATTTAATTTGCCGGGTAACTTTCAGCTGACTAAGCTTGGGGGTTCGGGTAGAATTTTCTGACCCGGCACTTATTATTTCCTGGCTGTGGTGCCTTGACTGGTTTTAAAGTGATACCGGATAAGCAGTATTTTAAGATAAGTGAAGTATGCGAGATAACAGGCTTGAAGCAGCATGTTCTTCGCTACTGGGAGAGTGAATTCAAGCGTTTTATAAGGCCCCGCAGGGCACGTTCAAAACAGAGGTTATACCGGAAGGCAGATATAGAAAATATAGTGAGGATCAATAAACTGCTCAAGGAGGATGGCCTTACCATTGCCGGGGCCAAAAAAGTCTTGGGTGAGGGGTGGACCGGCAAGTCCCGAAACGAGCAGGAGATAGTTGACAAGGTCAAAGAAGAGCTTTACCGGTTGAAAAGATTCCTGGATGAGGGGCATTGAGCTTGACAGTAAATGTTACAATTGCTAAAACACAAGTTGTGGTATTTTAAGGAGTTAGGATTGTTAAACAAGGAATAAACGGGACGTAGCGCAGACTGGTAGCGCACCTGAATGGGGTTCAGGGGGTCGGAGGTTCAAATCCTCTCGTCCCGACCAAGCAGACAAAGGGCTTTAACGCTGATATCAAGGCGTTAAAGCCCTTTTTTTGTGTCTTGATTTTGCTCAGCTGAAGGTTAATTTTTGGAAGCCGCTGCAAGAGCAGATGACGATGTGGCGTTTTGAAAAAAATTATTGTATTGCAGCATCTTCAATGGTCAGCTTACAATCCAGTGCCTTGATTACCTTGTTGATGGTGTCGAAACGGGGTTTGCCTCCTTCAGCAAGAGACTTATAAAGACTGGCACGGGAAACCCCGGCTTTCTTGGCAATTTCCGTCATGCCTTTTGCTCTGGCCACTGTATTGAGCGCATGGATAAACTCTTCGGGAGAGCCCTCGGCGGCATCGGCGAGGAAGTGGCGAATATCTTCATCGGTTTCCAGATATGCAGCCGGATCGAACGGACGTGTTTTAAGTGCCATATTTTATTCCTCCAGATCTTTCAGAAGGCCGGCCGCGCGCTTAATGTCCTTGGATTGACTGGACTTATCGCCTCCGGCCAGCAGAATGATTACCTCTTTTTTTTTATAGTGAAATAAACCCGGTAACCGGGACCGAAAAACATGCGAAGCTCAAACAGGTCGGCTTGAATATTCTTGCAGTCGCCAAAAATGCCAAGAGCCAGCCTGTCAATACGGCGGACGATTCTGGCGCGTGTCTTTCGATCTTTAATTTTTGCCAGCCATTTATCAAAAGGGGTAGTGCTCCGCAATTCATATTTCATGATAAGATTGTATCTATCTGGATACAAAAAGTCAAGGGAGGTGGAAAAATATATTCATATCTTTGTCGGCTTCGGAATGCGCTTCGCATAGTCAAAGTAAAATCCATGAGCCGGGTTTGGTCGCCCACCCCGGGACTCCGAACGTTCCGACGACTTGATTCGTAACTGGATCCTCAATCGCAATCCCCTGTAGTTTTTCGGAATCTGAGGGCAGATCCACAACCCCGATTCTAATCCCGTCGAATTCGACGGGATTAGAATGCATGCGGGTCTCAAAGGGTGGGGATCTCATAAACATAAACTATCGTCATCCCGTGGTGCCCTGTTAGATGACTTATGAAACCACTAATACTCCTTAACCTTCTGAGTAACCACCCCGATAATCCTTATATTCTGCCCGGTAATATTCTTGACCGGGTACCTGTCGTTAAGGGGACTTAGATACACATCGCTGCCGTCAATAAACAGTTGCTTGAAAGTTACCTCCTGGTCACCGTTTTTGGCAATTACATATTTTCCGCTTACCGCCTCCAGGCCGGGATCGACTATTATAGCCTCTCCTTCCCGGAACTCCGGCTCCATCAAATCCCCTACTATCCGCAGAGCAAAAGCATTGGGACTTACGTTCTTTGCTGAATAAACCCATTCTTCGGCATACCAGGAGTGGAACTCATCCACTGCCTCTGACCATTCTCCGGCCTGGACCCAGGAGATGAGAGGAACTCTGGGGAGTTGTTTCATCCCGGCCCCGGGAGAGCAGGGCTTTCCCCCCATGTCACCTTTCACCGGAATTTTTTCAGGGTCTTTTCCCTCCAGGATGGCTTTGCCCATCATCAGCAGATGCTGGATTCCAAGGGCGGTGACAGTGGCGGCGGTGGTTATACCCCTCCGATGGGTGACGAGGAAGTCCCGTTTTAATCGAAAATCTCAGAAAATAATAAGGAGAAGAAAATGGACAGTGTGAGCTATCAGGAAAAGATAGATGAGCTGATCCCTCTTGCCGAGCAGGAGGCCACCGAAAGGCTCCGTTATTGGGCGTGATGCTCATCACCACCTGACAGATATTGTTCCACAGCGGCACAGAAAAGTTTTGATCTGTCCAGGTCTTCGGATTTCTTGACAACTTCGCCGACTTTTTCCAGCAGATCCACGGGAACCATCACGTTGATCCGCTTCTTGGGCCGGTACTCTTCCATTATCTTTTCATCCGGGACAACAGGGAAAACCAATTCCCCTTCCACAGCCTCCCGTTTTATTTTGTCATAAGAGCGGGGATCCTGATACTCCCGGCCTTTACGGCCAACCACCATTAAGCCACTCAGAGCATCGGTGGCCATGGCCAGGGCTTCATCCAGGTTGCTGCCGCCGGTATTGATCGATTCGGCATCGGGAAATCGCACCCCCCAACCGGTTTCAAGGGGATAAAAAATTGCGTAGTATATTTTCATGGGGCACCTCCTTATTTATCAGCCTGCTTCAGGATCTGCTTAGCCAGATAGTCGTCAATTTCATTGTGCCTCGGGACCGGGAATCTGTAACTACTCCTGCTTTCCCAGAATTCATGATTGCCGCCCTGTCTGATCAGCCTGGCCCCTCTGGCCTGAAGTTCTTGGATTAACTTTTTCTTCTTCATACTTCTTCTTTTTGATGATTAAAAAGTACACACTGGTGTAAAATTTGTCAATAAATTATTTACACATTGGTGTATTCTTTGTAAAAGCTAACATCTTGATGTTTCTGCAGAGCTATAAAAAACGGCGCCCAAGGGATAACTCCCGGAGACGCCGTTTTCCTTTGCTCTACTTCTTCGCATAATCCAGGAGGACGTTGAGCTTTTTATTGATGTAGCATATCAGGCACTCCATGCTGTTGGTCAGGTATTTATTGAGGCCATTGTAATATTCCAGTGTCCACCTTCGCATTTTTAGCATTCGTCGAAATCGACAAGAATTAATTTTCTTGCCCTGGCCAAGTTTCCTTTATAACTCCTCGACTGATTTAATTGCTTTACGGCAATATATTGAACAAGACAATCCGGCCGCCGCCCAAAAAGTAGCGCAAAAGATTATCTAATGCATGAATCTTTTGGCCGACCAGCTTTTTTTAGGTGCGCCCGGCCGAATCCACAAAACAAGAGAGCTGGTAATCAGCGACACCCCTTATACTGTAATATACCACGCTACTGCCGATATGATTACAATTCTCAGGGTCTCCCACCAGTCCAGGCAGTGGCCGGGAACTATATGAACACGTGTGAGTGATCAGAATAGATGTCAGTCTTTGAGGTATCTGAACTTGATGAAAAATTCTTTCTGGAGCTTTATGCGCATACACCTTGGAAATTTCGGGGGGGCACATTATTTAATCTGCCAATTACAGTTGAAAAAATAGTGAGTTCTCAATAAGTCCTGGCAACTTTGAAAATCCGATATTATTACTATTAATATCATTCCCGCGAAGCTTGTCCCGGACCCCGATCCGGGAGCGGATATCCAGTGCTTTTGCTAGTTTTCTGGATTCCCCGGTCAAGCCGGGGAATGACGTTTGGTGCCCGGACTTATTGAGAAGTTACAAAAAATAGTATTATGTCCCCAGAATTTTCGTTAGAAACAAACAGACAGGTTGGCACCCCCGTAAACATAATCGGAATCGTTACTGTAAGTATTTGTCCCGGCAATATGATCGTTCGCCTCTTCGGTTAGAGGGAATGAATAGGCTATTACAGGGCATACGGTTGCATATTCCCCGACCGGCACAGTCAATCCGATGGAAACAAGACCGTTATGAAAACCCCTGTATTTCTCGTTAGTGGCTGCAAGCCTGCCGTTATACTCCGGGATATCGTCCTGGTCACAGGAATGGTAATACCCTGCCGAGCCTGCCAAATCCAGGGTTATATCCTTTGGCAGCTCAAACGAGTGTGACAAAGTAAAAGACATATACCATGAAGGCATATGGGCAATATCACGGTATACAGTCAGCGTTGGAGATAAAATCGTATCAAGACCTGCGCTCAGATAAAGTTCCTCGGCGTCGTCAGCACCGTCCAGACCGTAATAAATATATCCCAGGCCGAGGCTGAAATGCCCTAAATCCCTATGGTATGACAGGGTCATATCGGTTTCGTTAAATTGATTTGAATGGGAGCTATCATCTACTCTTGTATCAAGGTTGCCCCATAGATTTAAACTGACGTCCATGTAACTGAATGTGATGGAAGGCTGAATTACCGCACTGTCATTGCTGAGTTCATAACCTCTCCAGACATACTTACTGTAAACTCCTGTGTCGGCAGATGCGGTTGGCCTGTTTTTTTTTTCGGCCATGACGTTGATCGAACTGAAGACTAATAACAAAATCAATGTTGAACTCCCGATAATTTTTTTCATTTTGTTTCCTTTCTTGTTTAGATTGGTAACTGTTTCCGGTAATAACTGGAAACCTCGAAATATGGTTATCTCCAATGCGGCACCCGCAGCATTGACAAGATTTTTCGCCACATAGACCATGGCAATGTCTTTTTTGTTAGCGAACCGTCCAGGCTGCAGGATAAAGACATCAAAGCAAAGTCTCTGCCAAACCATGGAGGCCAACCTGTTTTTATCTTTAACTATCTTTAATCACTAGAAATAAATATTAAGAAAGTTTCGATTTTGATAGATTATTCATTACATTTGTGTTTCATATGAGCTTATTTTTAACATTTTTGTAAAATATAATGGGATAAAATACATATATGTAATTTATTGGGGTGCAGGTGGGAGTGTAAAAGGGATTCCTGACGGGGGTGGGTAAATTTGAAAGGATTTTAAAGGATCGGAATGTAGGAGAGAGCCTCCGTCCTTACGAACTTTTTATGGTAATCAGAATGATAACAATTACTGCATCAGGCTATCGGACTGTTTATCTTCGAACAGTATTTCAACGAAATGGTTTCCCGTCTCGTAGGCTTCATCCAGATAATCCTGGTGATTGAAGATATCACCCCTGAGGTCGATGCCACGATAACAAAGCGATTTTTCAAGTTTCATATCAAGGGTTTCCATGAAATAACGCATACTTAATATAGCGCCATCAAACAGTTTTTTTCCCTGCGTAGCCCCGGCTGAAATAAAAATGCCTCTTCTCAGGTAGTTTTGGGAAGAACTGGGGATTTTATCGATCCAGTGTTTTTTTACCCACAGAGACTGACAGCGGTCCATTAACGCTTTTGTATGTGCACTGACAGCATAAAAGAAAATCGGAGAGGCAATAATTAAGCCATGGGACGTTAAGATTTCCCCGATTACCATTTGAAAGTCGTCCTGGATTACGCATTTTCCTTGTTTTTTACAGCCGTATATTTCCAGGCAGGGTGAGATCTTAAGGTCTCGTAGGAAAAATTCCTTAACGGTTGCTCCGGCATCACGTGCACCTGAAACGGCTTTTTTGAGAAGCGATGCAGTATTGCCGTCTCTGCGCGGACTTCCATATATAGCGACGATATCACTCATAACACTAACCTTGCCGGTTCCCGAAGCTGAAGGTGCTATTTTCGGTATGTTGCCTGGTATAGCGGTAGGCAAAGATCGAAATGGCAAAAGCGGCAATAGTTGTGGATATGCATAGAAACCCGGATGAGTATTGGTTAATTAGGCCGGTGTACCGATATTATGTAATGGTAGTCTCCCCACTTCCGGCCTGCTCGCCATCCATAATCCATTCCAGCTCTATTTCCAGGGACTTTTTAAGCCTCCTTCCCTGTTCCTCCTCGACCTTTAGTTCCAGAACCATGTTCCGCGGAAAATCCACGGTTACCTGTTCCGAACCCTGCTTCAGGGTTATATTGCCGCTGTCGATTTTGTCAGCAATATGCCTCAGAGTGGTGGCAATCTCAACGGCTGATTTTTTCTCTTCGCTTTTAAACAGAACAGTTTCAATGCCCATATTTTCCCTCCCTGTCGTCATATTGTTATGGTCTATTTGGGGTCAATTGCGTTTGAAAATTTATTAATAATATATATTGATATCCCTGGTATTAATCTTGTTGTTATCAAACAATATTCATTTTTGCTAAGTAATTCAACTTTCCGGATTGATTTATTTGTATGGTATAACGTATAAATTTTTTAGTTAAGCGAGTCTTAGAACCACTCAAACACGAAGCCGTTCCTGAATGGCTATACCAACCGTCTGGAATCATAATAGTTTTCTCAAGTCGGAAAGTTGAGCTGATAAGTTTGCTCAGCAGGGCGTTAAGTTTATCCGATAAACCGTCAAGTATGCTGTTTGAGGAAATGAAATTTCCGGTTTTCAGAAATAATTGTAGATCACCGGCAATTTGGCAGAAAAATCTGCTCGGTAATTTGAAAAATCTGCTAAAATGAGCCAGAGGTTATTTTTCCTGGCGCAATATTTGTATAACCGGCAGCGATTATGATCCACAATAAAATGCAAGGTTCAGGAAATTTTGAAGAAAGTAATAGGAATTATTCATTCAGTAAAAGGAAAAATTCATGCGGCAACGTTTTATTCCGAGACGTATCTCGTAGATTGATATGTTCAAATTCCTTCACACCGCAGACATTCATCTCGACAGTCCCCTGAAAGGCCTGGAGGCCCATGAAGATGCACCGGTTGAGGAAATCCGGGGGGCTACCAGGAGGGCGTTTGACAACCTGATCGACCTTGCCCTTGAAGAAAAGGTGGATTTTGTCCTGATTGCCGGGGATCTGTATGACGGGGACTGGAAGGACTACAATACCGGCCTGTTTTTTGCCGGCCGGATGGGCAGGTTGTCCAAAGCAGGAATAAAGGTCTTTATCGTTTCCGGCAATCACGATGCAGCCAGTCAGATTACCAGGGCCATGCCCCTGCCCGACAATGTCCTGCTTTTTTCTCCCGGAAAGACCCAGTCCCTGAAACTTGATGATTTCGGAGCCATAATCCACGGCCGGAGCTATCCCTCCCGCTCGGTGACGAACAACCTTGCAGCCCGGTTCCCGCAGTATGAAGCCGGTTATTTTAATATAGGGCTGCTCCACACCTCGCTTACCGGCAGGGAAGGGCATGAAAATTATGCCCCCTGCACTGTAGATGAGTTGAAATCCAAGGGTTATGATTACTGGGCATTGGGCCATGTCCATAAACGGGAGATCGTTTCCGAAGATCCCTGGATTGTCTTTCCCGGCAATATCCAGGGCCGGCATATCAGGGAAACCGGGGCCAAGGGCGCCACCCTGGTGACCGTGGAAGAGGGCCGCATCACAGTGGTTGAGGAACGCGAGCTTGATATAATGCGTTGGGCCGTTTGCCGGGTGGATCTTTCTGAGTGCCGGACCCGCGAGGAAGTGTATGAACAGGTGCGCTTCTCCATGGAAAAGGAACTAGGTCCGGCCGAAGGTAGACCTCTGGCTCTGCGCCTGTGGCTGGAAGGACAATGCTCTCTCCATGACGAACTCCGTGCCCGCTCCGGCCAGTGGACCAAGGAGTTCCACGGGCTTGCCGCCGGCCTGGGAGAAGTCTGGCTCGAGAAGGTGAAGTTCAGGACCGGCCGTAAAGTCGGTATGGAGGAGCTTTTGGATGAAGATTCTCCTTTCAGGGGCCTTCTCCGGGCAGTCGAAGACCTTGAATTAGAAGGAAAGGAGCTGCCGGCCCTGGCGCCGGATCTTGCCGCTTTGAAAACCAGGTTGCCGGCCGAACTTTTGGATGAAGATTCCATATTTGCCGGGCGGCCGGAGAGGCTGGCTGAATTGCGGGAGGAGGTCAAGGAACTTTTGCTTGCCGTACTTTCGGTACGTTATGGTAAGAAGGATGACGAATAATTTATGGGTCAAGCCCGTTTGATATAAAAAGGAGTCATGAAGCTTATCCGTCTTGATCTGAAAGCCTTTGGCCCCTTCACGGACCGGATCCTTGATTTTGCCTCCGAAAAACCGGGGCTTCATATCGTCTTCGGTCCCAACGAGGCCGGCAAGAGCAGTTCCCTCCGGGCCCTCAAGTCACTGTTGTATGGTTTTCCCGAGCGTACGGTTGACAACTTCAGGCATGCCAGTAATCAACTCCTGGTCGGCGGTTGTCTCCAGGGATCTGACGGCCGGACGCTTACCTTCTATCGCCGCAAGAAAAGGAAGGCGGATCTTCTTGATTTAGACGGAAATTCCCTGGATCCGGGTGCGCTGGCAGCTTTCCTGCACGGTATAGAACCCGCCCTTTTTGAATCACTCTATGGAATCGACCATAAGACCCTGGTGCAGGGCGGCGAGGATATTCTGGCCCAGAAAGGCGAAGTGGGTCAGGCCCTTTTTGCCGCCGGGGCCGGCATTTCGTCTCTTAAGAAGATTCAGGATTTTCTCGACATGGAGGCGGATGAATTCTTTAGGCCCCGCGGGACCAAACAGCAGATCAATCAGGCCCTTAAGCGGTATAAGAATCTGAAAAAGACCGTCAAAGAGGAAAGCCTTCCCTCAAGTAAATGGAAGGAACATGAGAAGCGGCTCAGGGAGGCGGAAGCTGAACAGGCTGAACTGGAGAAGAGAAGCAGATTGAAGAGCATCGAGGTCCAGCGCCTTGACCGGCTGAACCGGGCCATTCCCCTGCTTGCCGGACTGGAAAACCTTCAGGCACAGTTGAGGGAGTTAGGTGATGTGGTGTTGCTCCCAGCGGAGTTCCCGGAAAGGCTCAGGCAGGTGGAACAGGGGATCCGGGAAACCGGTTTAGAGATAGAAAATGACCGGGCAAGGTTGAAAAAACTGCAGGAGAAGCTGAGCAGCATTTCCCTGAACCAGTCCCTGCTTGACCATACCGAAGCAATTGAAGACCTGCATCAGCGGCTGGGCGAGTACCGCAAGGGCCTGAAGGACCGCAACAGGCTGGACGGCATGCGGATTTCCAGCCGTAAGGATGCCGCAGCCCTTCTTGAAGAGGTGCGGCCCGATTTGAAACTGGAAGATGCCGAAAGCCTGCGTCCGGTGCTGAGCCGCAAGAGAACCATCCGGGATTTAAGCGCCCGTTACGAATCACTTAGGCAGAAGCGGCTGCACTCCCAAAAACAGAAAGAGGAAGCGGAAAAAGAGCTGCAGTCTATTGCTGACACCTTGGCCGGAATGCCGAAGGCCGGAGAAGGCAACAGTCTGGCAAATGCATGTAAACCGGTTCAGAAGGAAGGCGATATTGACGGACAGATCGAAGAGCTTTCCAGGGAGATTACCGGGGGGAGGAAGGCCTGTCAGGCTGAACTGAACAGGTTGGGGTTATGGTCGGGAAAGCTTGAGCGGCTTCCCGGCCTGGCCCTGCCTCTTGCGGAGACTGTAAGACGCTTTGCGTCGTGTTTTAATGAGATTGAAAGTGAGAGAAAAGGCTTAAGAAAAGAGCGCCAAAAGGCGGAAAAAGATTTGCAGGCGGCCAGAGACCACAGCAGGGAACTGGTTTACGGGGGCGAGGTCCCCACGGAAAGTGACCTGGAGATATCCCGGCGGCAGAGACAGGTTGGCTGGGATTTGCTTCTCCGGCAATGGCTGAATGGTGAAGATGTCTCCAGAGAGGCCGGGGAATATTATCCTGATAGCCCCCTGCATGAAGCCTATGAAAGACAGGTTGAGCTGGCTGACCATATTGCCGACCGGATGAGACGGGAGGCTGACCGGGTTGCCAGGGCAGCTTCACTGAGGGTCACGATTGAAAGCCTTGAAGAACAGATTCTGGAAATAAGCCGGCTGGATGAAGATGCAGCCGCCCGGAAACGTGAGCTTAAAGCCTCCTGGCAGGCGGAATGGCAAGCTGCAGGTATAACTCCCCGTTCTCCCGGGGAAATGTTGGCCTGGCTTGCTGACATTGACGTTTTGCGATTACAAGTTTTGGAAATTTTTAAAAAAGAAGCTGATATCAGTCAAAAGGAGGAGCTTCGGCAGAGATATCGCCTAATTATTTCAGATGAGCTTGCAGCTCTGGGAAAAGGTGAGGACCTGCCTGGAAGAGAACTTGCTCCGGTGCTGGCTGTGGCTGAATCGGTTATGGAGGAGATCAGCCGCAATCAGGCTGATCTTGAGAAGCTGACAGACAACAAAAAACGGGCTCAAAAGTTACTCGAAAAGGCTGAAAAAGAGCTTGCAGAGGCCGAAGCAGCCCGGGTCGAGTGGCGGGAAAAGTGGCACAGGTCCCTGACCGGCTTGGGACTTGCCGGAGAGGTCCTGCCCGCCGAAGCCCTTGATCTCCTTGATACCATAGAAAAATGTCTGGCAAAGCTTGAAAAGGCCAATGATTTTCAGAGCCGGATCAAGGGCATTGACCGGGATGTGGATAAGTTCACCGGTGATGTCCGGACCCTGCTTGGCCAGGTAGCTCCCGATTTAAAAGATTTAGTACCGGACCAGGCAGTGCTCCAGCTTTACAATATTTTGGCTGAGGCCAAGCAGGACAGAGAATTTGTCAAAGCAAACAACCAGGAGACAGAGGCCCTTACAGTAAAAATTGAAAAAGCTGAAAAAAAACGGCAGAGCCTGAATAAGCAGATGTCGGAGTTACTTGCTGCAGCCAAATGCGACAAACCTGCGGACCTTGCCACGGCCATCAGAAAGTCTGCCGAATTTCAGCGGCTCCAGGAAAAAATCTCCGATGTCGAGACCTCTCTGGCCGGGGTGAGTGAAGGTCTTTCAGTTGATGAAATCAGGCGCCAGGCCGCCGAAGCTGAGGTGGATGAGCTACCGGGGCAGATCGAATCCCTCAGGCGGCAGATTGATGAAGAACTCTATCCCAGGATAAAAGAGATTTCCAAGATTATCGGTAAAGAAAATATGGAGCTGCAGAATATGGACGGCAGCGCCCGGGCGGCTGAGGCGGCCGAAGAAATGGAGCGGACCGCAGCCGGGATAAAACGGCTGATTGACCGGTATGCCTGTCTCAAGCTGGCCGCCAGGGTCTTACAGGACGAAATCGAACGGTACCGGGAAGAGCATCAGGACCCGGTCTTAAAGATTGCCTCCCGATTTTTTGCCGAATTAACTCTGGGCTCCTTCAGCGGTCTCCGGGCTGATGTGGATGATAACGGCCATCCCGTTCTGGTTGGAATCCGGCCGGATGATACCCGTGTATCAGTGCAGGGCATGAGTGACGGCACCTGCGATCAGCTTTACCTTGCCCTGCGCCTGGCTACCCTGGAGCGTCGTCTTGAAAGCAGCGAACCTATTCCTTTTATCGTTGATGATATATTGATCAATTTTGATGACGAAAGATCAAGGGCAACTCTGCAGGCCCTTGCCGACTTATCAGAAAATAATCAGGTGATTCTTTTTACCCATCACCGGCAGATTGTGGAGACTGCGAAAAAAATAAGGACTGGCGAAGCAGTTTTCGTGCATGAGCTTTGAATTAACTGTTCAATATTTTTCCCGCCATATTATAGACAATCGTCTGCAAACAGTGTTAAATCTATGGACAGGACTCAGGTTGACTTATACTTATACATAGCGAGATGTTAAACAATGAATTCCCCTCTCCCGGATTTTATAAGTAATTTGCTGGAAACCGGCTGTTTGGAAGGCTCAGTTCAGGACATAGGCTTTATTCAGACCCATATCTCTTATCTCTTGTTAACCGATGACAAGGTCTACAAGATTAAGAAACCTGTTAATTTCGGATTCCTGGATTTTTCCACTTCTGCCCAACGCAAGTATTACTGCGAACAGGAACTTGTTTTGAATCGCAGGCTCTGCCCGGATATTTACCTTGGTGTTGTAACCATTACCAAGGAGAACGGCCGATTCTTTTTAGGGGAAAAAAAAGGCCGGGTGGTGGACTGGGCAGTCAAGATGGAGAGGATGCCGGAAGAGAGAATGATGTCCAGTCTCCTGGTTACGGGGCAGTTTGACAGGAAAATGCTGGACCGGATTGTGCTCACTCTGGCACCGTTTTATGAAAATCAGGTTTTTTCCGGCAGTGATCTTCAGCCTTATGGCAGCAGAGATGCGATCAAAGCCAAAATTGATAGTAACCTTAAACAGCTGCGTCCATTTATTGGAAAAGGAGTTCTGACCAGGGACGAGTTTGACCTTATTTATAGTTATGTTGGGGAGTTTCTCAAAAAGGAAGAAATTTTCCAGAGAAGAAGCAGAGACAGGATAAGGGACTGTCACGGTGACCTTTATTCAGCAAATATATGTATTGATGAGAAAGTCCATATCTTTGACTGTATAGAATTCAACCAGAATTTCCGGATAATAGATGTGGCCAGTGACGTGGCTTTCCTGGCTATGGATCTGGATTATCATGGTTTATACAGTTTCTCTGATTATTTTATCAGTTCATTTATCAAGGTCAGCGGAGACCATTCTCTCAGCGATGTCCTTGATTTTTATAAGTGTTACCGGGCGGTGGTAAGAGGAAAGATTGGCCTGTTGACTGCTGGTGCCCCGGAAATCAGCGAAGATGTCAGGCTTAATTCACTGCAGAAAGCAAAAAATTATTTCGAGTTGGCCTCCAGCTATGCCTCCTGAACTTTTTGTTTTCATGGGACTTGCTGCCAGTGGTAAAAGCACCCTGGCCAGGGCTTTCGCTGAAAGACGTGGTTTGGCCTGTTACAATTCGGATGCAGTCCGCAAGGAAATCGCCGGTATGCAGGCGGAAAGCCGGGGTGGAGAACATTTTGGAGAAGGGATTTACAGCCGGGATTTCACCAGAAAGACTTATGACACTCTTCTGGATTATGCCGCCAAAGAACTCCGGTCAGGACGGTCCGTAGTGCTGGATGCCTCTTATGGCAGACGCAGGGAAAGGGAATATGTTGTAGACCTTGTTGACCGCCTTAAGGTGGATTGTTATTTTATCCTCTGCAGTTGTGATGAAGAAGTTGCCAGGCTGAGGCTGGCGGCCAGGGAAAAAGATCCGAAGGCGGTTTCGGATGCCGGTTATGAGATTTATCAAATACAGAAATCGTCTTTTGAATATCCTGATAAATCGGAAAAAGACCGGACGATTACTATTGATACTGACGCATCTGTGGCCGAGCTCCTGAAGCGTCTGGAATCAGATCTCGCTAATTTACAGGTCCAAAGGAGGGTGGATTAAAAAGTACAGAATCTTAATTCAGGCTTGTTAAGGAAAACCTATAAGTGAAAAAGAAAAATAAGATCCGGATCCTGATAGCGGAAAATAACCGGCCCATGCGCAACGCGCTGGAAACCATGCTTATTGAACTTGGTTTTAAAGATTACAAATCCGTAATTGATGCCGAGACTGCCTGGGAAAAAATAGAAGAGGGCGGAGTCGATATAATACTGAGTTCTCTTGACTTGCCGGGTATAAGTGGTCTTGAACTTTTAAACCGGATAAGAAATTCAAAACAGTACTTTAATCTTCCTTTTGTTGTAATCACCGGTGAGGACCAGAAAGTAGAAATATTGAACATAGTGGAGTATGAGGCAGATTATTATCTGATTAAACCGTTTACCATTCAGTCCCTGGGTACTCTGCTGGATCGTATTGTGCGTATCCTGTCATCTCCAAGCCGTTACGACTTTGCCATTTATGCCGGCAAGTACTACTATATCAACAACGACCTTGAAAAGGCACGGAAGAGTTTTAGTATCGCAGTTCAGATAAATCAGGAGGCAGCCCTGCCTTTTTTATATCTAGGCAACATTTATTTCCGGCTTGGTAACCTGGAAGAAGCAGAAAATGCTTATCACAGCGTCCTTAATATTGAAAGAGACTATGTAGGCGCTTTAAGAGGTCTTGCTGACATTTATCAGAGGAAAGGAAACTACCGGGACCTGGTTTACTATTTGCAAAAAATCGTAGAAAATACGTCGACAAATTTTTATAATTTTATAAGGTTAGGTAATGCCTTGTTAAAGGTTGAAGATTTTGGTCGGGCCCGGGAATATTTGATAAGAGCGGCGCGGATTGCCCGGGGTAATCCCGAGCAATTGACTGAGGTTATGGAATTTTTTATCGAGGCCGGTTTTGTCGAAGATGCTGATGATCTTTTTTCCAAGTATTTTCGGGAAGATGATGATAAAACAGCCGATTTTTTGAATCGACTGGGCAGAAAATGCCTGATTACCGGCCAGTGTAATAAGGGGAAGGCCTTTTTGCTCGGTGGCCTCAGGTTAAGGCCACAACATCAGGAGCTTAACCTTGCTATTGCCCTTCTTTTCTACCGTTTAAAAGATTACAATGGGGCCAGGGCTCATCTTAAAAAAGTGCTTCGGCTTAATCCTGACAGTGTCGAGGCAGGAAAGATGCTAGACAGGATAACAAGACACACGTATAATGGACACCTGGGTTAAAGTACAAAACATAGAGGTGGTAAATGCTACCGCCCTGTTTTTTCTGGCTATCCTGTCCGCTGTTGTTCTGAAGACCCTTGCCTTTATTTTTATTCCGTTCACTATATCACTGTTGATCTGTTATGCCCTGGGAAAGCCCCTGAACTTCCTGCAGCGCTGTCATGTGCCCACCTTTCTAAGAATTATTATAATCGTGACCTTTGTCCTTATGGTAATTTATCTCTTCGGGCGCCTTGTTACCGTCAATATCAAGGAACTACAGTCCCAGCTTCCCATGTTTGAAGAGAAATTCTGGGAATATACCCGTAAGATTCTGGACAGTCTGGACATGACCCCCGCTGAAGTCAAGGAGATATATGAGTCTTTCTGGGGTAATTTCCAGCAGACCAGATTAAAACCCCTGGGATCCATGGTAAAATACTTCAGTGGTTCATTTTTTGCCTTTA
This sequence comes from Desulfobia sp., assembly GCA_046497465.1. Classification (GTDB taxonomy): domain Bacteria; phylum Desulfobacterota; class Desulfobulbia; order Desulfobulbales; family SURF-16; genus JAWLDV01. The sequence continues at coordinate 125,655 of JAWOFO010000043.1, read as the reverse complement.
TGGGCAATATGGTCTGGGTTATTCTTTTTCTTATCTTTATGCTGGCTGAACGGGAAGGTTTTTATGACAAAGTAAGAAATAGTTTTGGTGATCAAAGAGCAGAACCTGTTATCAAAACCCTGAATGATATAAACAGGTCGGTTCAGAATTATCTTGGTTTAAAGGTATTGATAAGTTTGTTTACCGGGATACTGGTCACTCTGGCTCTTAATTTCTTTAATACACCTTTTGCCTTGTTATGGGGGGTCCTGGCTTTTGTTCTTAATTTTATACCCAACATCGGTTCCATGATTGCGGGTGTGCCGCCGGTATTACTGACTTTTTTTCAGAATGGTTCACTAAGCGAGGCATTTTTGGTCATTGTGGTATTTGCTGCTATCCAGTTTTGTATAGGAAATCTTCTGGAACCTAAATTAATGGGGAAAGGACTTAACCTTAGTCCTCTGGTTGTTCTGTTTTCTCTGCTTTTCTGGGGCTGGGTCTGGGGTATTCCAGGTATGCTTCTGTCGGTTCCCTTGACAGCCGCATTAAAGATTGCTTTGGAAAAATTGGAAACTACCAGACCCATGGCTTTACTGATGAGCTGAAGTCTTTGGCAATCCCGGCCTTGGGGAAATTAATATTATCTTCTTTTTGAGCTTTTGATCGGGTTGACTTTTTTCTGTCCGCCCTTGATTGTTAATTTTTTGTGGGTGGCAAAGTTGCAAAGTCCAAGCCGCCATTTTGCTTCAGGGAAGGCATATGTTTTACAGTATTTATTATTGTTAACTTTTATTATCCTGTCACATCCCTCACATTCTTCTACAATCGGATTAAAAAAACCGCTGTTGTAAAGTTCGGTTTTAATTGTTTCGGTTGATGATACCATATAATTTCTCCTTTAATGGAATTTTGTGCAGATAATCAGGCTCTAAATTTTATAATCAATGGCCCCGGGAGGTTTTTAAATAAATTTTTTTAATAGTTATGTCGGAATTCAGATTTTTTCGTCGGCCGAGTCAGATTAACTATGGTAAACCCGGTTTCAATTACGTTCTGACTGGATAACTATTTGTATATTATACTATTTCAATTGACCGTATTGTCGCTAACAGTATAAAAAAAACAGAAAGGTGTCAATCTAAAATTTTGGCAGGATTGTTGCATCTTTTAATTTGCTGTGATGACGATAACGTTCTGATAACTGTAAAGATGCCGATAAGAAGGTGGGGCGTGGGGTTAATCTATAATTATGATTCATAAATTTTATGACACAGTATAGGGAGTAATTATGCCTGAATATATCTGGAAAGGTGTCAATTCTTATGGCGAGAAGCGCAAGGGCAAGCTGCAAGTCGCCAATGAAGCTGCAGTCAGGTCTTATTTAAAGAAAATAAGGATCACTCCTGAAGTTATTAGGGAAGCGCCTAAGGATCTTTTTGAAAATATTTCCATGTTTCAGCCCAAGGTTACAGGCAGAGATGTGGTTATTTTTACCAGGCAGCTTTCCACCATGCTTGATGCCGGGTTACCGCTGGTACAGAGTCTGGAGATTTTATCAGGGCAGCAGGATAATAAGACTTTTAAAAATATTTTGATCGAAATACAAAAGGATGTTGAAGTAGGTATGACTTTTGCGGATGCTATGAAAAAACATCCCAAGGTTTTTGATAACCTTTTCTGTAATATGATAGAGGCCGGAGAAATTGGTGGTATCCTGGATGTGATTCTTAGAAGACTGGCTGCATTTCTGGAGAAATCCATGGCTCTGAAGAAGAAAATTAAGGGGGCCATGACCTATCCGGTTATATGTTTATCAATAGCACTGGTCATTACCGCGGTAATTCTTATTTTTGTTGTACCTGTTTTTGCCAAGATGTTTCAAGATTTTGGTTCAGCCCTGCCCGTTCCCACTCAGATAGTCATGAATGCCAGTGAATTTGCGAAAAGTAATTTTTTGATTATAGTGGGGATCTTGGGGATACTCATTTTTGCTATTAAAAAGATCTATAGTACAGCAAGAGGGCAGGAATACATAGATCGGTTTCTACTGAGGCTCCCGGTTTTTGGTCCACTTATCAGAAGAGTGGCAGTAGCCAAATTCAGCAGAACACTGGGAACCATGGTTCAAAGCGGTGTTCCTATTCTGGAAGCGCTTGGTGTGGTGGGCAGGACATCTGGTAATAAAGTTATTGAAAAGGCGATTTACCGGGTGTCCGGGAGCATCTCTGAAGGACGTTCTATTGCGGAGCCTCTTGAGGAAACCGGGGTCTTTCCCGGCATGGTTGTTCAGATGATCAATGTGGGGGAGTCAACCGGTGCCCTTGATGCCATGCTTTCCAAAATAGCGGATTTTTATGACGAAGAGGTTGATCAGGCGGTAGATAATATGACAGCCATGATTGAACCTTTTATGATGATATTTCTGGGCGGTCTTATTGGGGGATTGGTTATTGCCATGTATCTACCTATCTTTAAGATGGCCAGTGTTATTGGTTGATGATTTTTCTTGAAGGTTCAATTTCGTAATGATAATGATGTTCACTGCCCGGAAATGAAAGGTGACAGAAATCTAATTTGTATTATTCTGAAGGTAATAAGTGTATATCAGATAAAATAATCAGGAGAAACATATGGGAGAAATCATCGGTATTTTGGGTAGAGAGGTTTTGGATTCAAGAGGTACTCCAACTGTTGAGGTTGAAGTTTATCTTGACAGCGGGGTTATGTCACGGGCTATTGTTCCATCAGGGGCCTCTACGGGAACAAGAGAAGCACTGGAGTTACGGGATACCAGGAAGAAGAGATATATGGGTAAAGGTGTTCAGGGGGCTGTAGCCAATATCGGCGAACAAATCGGTCCTGCTTTGAGAGGTATGGAATCCAGTCATCAGGTACTGATTGATCAGACAATGATTGCCTTGGATGGTACTGAAAATAAGAAAAAACTTGGTGCTAATGCTATTCTCGGAGTTTCAATTGCTGTAGCCAGAGCTTCTGCGGAGGAGCTTGGTTTGCCTCTTTATTCGTATCTAGGGGGAGTAAATAGTAAGGTCCTTCCCGTACCGATGATGAATGTTTTAAACGGGGGGGTCCATGCCGATAATAATGTTGATATCCAGGAATTTATGATTATGCCCATTGGAGCTTCTTCTTTCAGAGAGGCCTTGCAGATGGGTGTTGAGACCTTTCACAGTTTGAAGTCGGTGCTGAAAAAAGCGGGCCACTTAACCTCAGTAGGGGATGAAGGCGGCTTTGCCCCTAACCTCAGGTCGAATGAAGAGGCTATGGAGTCTCTGCTGGAAGCTATTAATAAAGCCGGGTATACTCCCGGCAAAGATATGGCCATTGCTCTGGATACGGCTGCAACCGAAATCTATGACAAAAAGAAAAAACGTTATATTCTGGCTGCTGAAAGTAAATCTGAAAAAAATGTCGATGAACTTATTGATTTTTATGAGGCCTGGGTGAAAAACTATCCCCTGGTATCCCTGGAAGACGGTCTGGATGAAAGTGACTGGAAGGGCTGGAATAAACTCACCGATCGACTCGGGGACCAGATTCAGCTTGTAGGTGATGATATTTTTGTTACTAATACACGTATACTGGCCAAGGGAATTGAACAAGGTGTATCTAATTCCATACTCATCAAGTTAAATCAGATCGGTACGGTCACCGAGACCATTGATGCTGTCGATATGGCTCACCGGGCTGGTTTTACCTCGGTTATTTCTCACCGTTCAGGAGAGACAGAAGATACCACTATTGCCGATTTGAGCGTTGCCTTGAATACCGGTCAGATAAAAACCGGCGCCCCTTCCAGGACAGACCGGGTGGCCAAGTACAACCAACTGCTGAGAATTGAAGACGAACTGGGCTCTACCGCTAAATTTGTTGGAAAAAGTTGTTTAAAATAATAAAATAAGTTATAAGATCACCTTCTTTAATAACTAAATTTATTTAAGGAGATTGCAATGACCCTTACCAAGGCAGATTTAACCCAAAAGGTATACGAAAACCATAATCTCAGTAAGATGGAGGTCGCAGAGGCAGTAGAAACTTTTTTACGGGTCAGCAAAGAGTGTTTAACCGAAGGAGAAGATTTATTGCTCAGCAGGTTCGGTAAATTTAAGGTTAAGGATAAGAAGCCGAGAAAAGGCCGAAATCCTCAGACGGGAGACGAGCTTATCCTGGATGCCAGACGGGTAGTAACCTTTAAGCCGTCGGGCATTCTGAGGGACAGGGTTAATTCAGGTTAAGTTCTGAAGAACTTTTTCTGTGTAATCAGTTATCTGTTATGACAGACAAAAAAAGTGTCACTCTGGGCCAACTCGCCGATATGGTGGGAGGCAGGATTGAGGGTGACCCGGGAATACCCATATCAGATCTTACCGAGATTGAGAGCGCCGGTCCAGGGGATATTACTTTTTTAACCAGCAGATCATACCTGGAGTCTTTATATAAATCCAGGGCTTCAGCAGTAATTGTTAATTCGCAAATAAATGACCTTCCTCTTGCCGCCATTCAGGTTAAAGATGTTAATCTTGCTTCGGCTATTATCCATAATTTTTTATTACAGAGTTCATTCCAACCCGAAGGAATAGATGCCAGCGCCCGGATCGGCGAGAACTGTTTTCTGCCTTCCCCGGTATCAATAGGTCCGGCCGTTGTACTGGGAGACAGGGTAAGACTTGGAGAGCGGGTGGTTATAGGGGCCGGAGCAGTAATCGGTAATGACGTGGAACTAGGTAGTGATACATTGATAGCTGCCAATGCCACAGTTGCTTCAGACTGCATTATCGGGAAACGGGTACGGATTCACAGCGGGACTGTTCTGGGCAGCGATGGTTTCGGTTATGCAACAGATGAACAGGGAAGGCACATAAAAAGGCCTCAGGTGGGCAATGTTATTATCGGTGATGACGTGGAGATAGGGGCCAATGTCTGTGTGGATCGTGCTACTTTTGGCAGCACTGTTATCAGAGAAGGCTGTAAAATTGATAATCTGGTTCAGATTGCCCATAATGTGGAGATCGGCGAGAACTCCATTCTGGTCTCCCAGTGCGGAGTCGCCGGGAGCAGTAAATTGGGCAGAAATGTAGTTCTTGCCGGAAGGGTTGCGGTCTCTGATCATGTAGTACTGGGTGACAGGGTTGTGGTTGGTGCAATGAGCGGGGTTAGTAAGGATCAGAAGGCTGACGCCAGGATCAGCGGAACACCTGCCCTTCCTCATAAGTTATGGCTTAAGGCGATTACGGCTTTCTCCCGGCTTCCCGGTTTGGTTAAGGACATAAAGGACCTGAAAAAAAGGATGGCAGAGTTAGAAAAAATAATCTGTAATCAGAGGTACTAGTTAATGAGGGAAACTGCACAATCACTTGATATAGAAGGTATTTTAGAACTGTTGCCTCATAGATACCCTTTTATTCTTATAGACAGGATTTACGATGTTCAACCAGATTTGTCGTTAAAAGGTTTGAAAAATGTTACCATGAATGAACCATTTTTCCAGGGGCATTTTCCTGATAAGCCGGTTATGCCTGGTGTTCTGATCATAGAGGGGATGGCTCAGACGGGTTGTATATTCGCCTACTTGTCTGAACGTAACAAGATCGGCAACAGTCTGGTATTCCTGGCAGGCATGGATAAGGTCCGTCTGAGGAGGCAGATAGTCCCCGGAGATCAGTTAATATATGAAGTCAAGTTCCTCAAACAGAAGGCCAAGATATACAAGATGGAGGGAAAGGCCTATGTGGAGAATGAACTGGCAGCCGAAGCTATACTCCTGGCCTCTTTTTCTTGAGGACAGAAACTCGTAACCGTTTATCAAGGTTATAGTTCAACGAAAATCTCTGCCCAGCAGGCATTTACCAGTTTAACTAATAACTGAAAAAGATTTTTACTTAATTTATGTCAATACATCCTACAGCAGTAATTGATTCTGGTGCCGAGCTTGACAGTAGTGTCTCTATTGCTCCCTATGTCGTTATTGAAAAAGGGGTCAAGATAGACAGTGATACCGAAATTGGCCCTTATTCTCTGATAAGTGGTCGAACGACAATTGGTAAAGGGAATAAAATCGGACCATTTACCACTATAGGCGGCCCTCCTCAGGATATAAAATACAAAGGCGAGGATACCGGCTTGATCATTGGCGCTAATAATATCATTCGGGAATACAGTTCTATTCACCGGGGGACGGTGAATGGTCACGGAGTAACCACTATCGGTGATAGTAATTTTTTTATGGCATACTCCCATGTGGCACATGACTGTACGCTGGGTAATCATATTATCATGGTAAACAGTGTGTCTCTGGGTGGTCATGTAACTGTTGGTGACCGGGTGACAATAAGCGGACTCAGTGCTATTCATCCTTTTTGTACCATAGGTGAATTTGCCTATGTCGGTGCTATGTCAGGGACCACTATGGATATCCCCCCCTATGTTATTGTTACCGGTCTCAGGAGGGATATGTTTGTAAGAAGTATAAATCGAATCGGTCTTAAACGGGCCGGCTTTAGTGATGAAGAGATAAGAAAACTGATGAGGGCCTTTATTGTTATTTTCAAGACCGATGATCTCCTCCTTCAAGATGCTTTGAAGCAGGCAGAAGAAGAAATGCCTGACTCAGCTCTGGTGGCCAATCTTGTTAATTTTTTCAGGACCTCAAACAGGTATGTAGTTAGAGCGGTTGGCAATGGCGAGTAAGATTGGGGTTATTGCAGGCGGAGGGCAGTTCCCTTATCTTTTTGTAGAAAAGGCCCACAAGGAGGGCCGTAAGGTCGTCATTGCCGGGCACAAAGGTGAAACTCATCCGGAACTTGAAAAAATCAGCGATAGTTTTATCTGGGTACGACTGGGTCAACTTGGTAAGATCATCAAGTTTTTCCACAAAGAACAGGTCAAAGAGGCTGTTTTCCTGGGAACCATTACCAAAAGCCGGATTTTCAGAGATGTACTGCCTGACTGGAAAGGCTTGAGTCTCTGGAATAAAATCAGCAAGAGACAGGATGATGCTATTCTGCGGGCTCTGGCTGCCGAACTGGAAAAGGAGGGGATAAGGGTACTTGATTCTACGCTGTATCTTAAGGATCTTCTTTTTCCTTCCGGATTGCTTACATCCAATAAACCAAGCAGGGAACAGATTGCAGACATTCATTTTGGCTGGGATATTGCCCGGGGAATAGGGCGCTTGGACATAGGCCAGTGCGTGGTGGTAAGGGATCGAACAGTACTTGCCGTGGAAGCTATAGAAGGGACCGATGAAACTATCAGAAGGGGTGGACAACTAGGCAGTGAAAAGGCGGTAGTGGTAAAAGTAAAGAAACCGGATCAGGATTTTCGTTTTGATCTGCCCTCGATCGGCCCCAGAACCATAGAGGCAATGAAAGAGGTCAAGTCGGCTGTTCTGGCTGTTGAGGCGGGTCAGGCCCTTTTATTTGACAGCAGTACCTTTATTGACTTAGCAGAACAGGCAGGTATTGTAGTACTCGGTTTAAATGAAGAAGAGTTTTTCCCCGAACCTTAAACCTTAAAACTTAAACCTAATTATGCAGGTTATGATTCTGGCAGCAGGATTGGGAATGAGGTTGCGGCCTTATTCACTTATAAGGCCCAAACCCCTCTTTCCGGTTCTTGATCAGGCTTTGCTGGTTCGTGTAATAAATCAGGTAAAATATTACGGTGCTGATAGTATCTTGGTTAATTGTCACCATCTCGGAAAACAGATAGTTACCGCAATTGCCGGTCTGGATAATGTACATATTCAGGAGGAACCGGAGATACTGGGTACCGGCGGGGCACTCAACAAGGCACTTTCCTTTTTTGATAATAGGCCCCTGCTTATTGTTAACGGGGATATCTATCACACTATTGACCTGGCCTGGGTCTATGAAGAGCATCTTGCTTCCGGGGCAGATGCTACGCTTGTCCTGCAATATTATCCCAGATTCAACAACGTGACCCTTTATCCTGATGGAAAGATTTCAGGTATAAGGGATAACCTTCAGGCAAAGCCTGAGACGGCCTTTACCGGTATTCAGGTAATTAATCCTGATTTGCTCCGCTCTCTGCCGGAGGGCATTTATGCTGATATTATAGATTATTACCAGCATTGGCTGAAAAAGGAAGTTAATCTGAGAGGTTTGTTGAGTCAAGGCCATTTTTGGAGTGATCTGGGTACTGCCGATGATTATCTGGCCCTGAACAAAAGACTTCTCAAGCTTGTCAGCCTTAATAGAAAGTTTAGTGTATTTCAGGGCAAGGATATTGCTTTGCCGTCTGATGTGATTCTGCGGGATTGGGTGGTAATAGGGTCCGGAGCCCAGATAGGCGGGGGATCTCACCTGGAAAGGGTGGTGGTCTGGGATGGGGCTGTAGTTGATGAGAAGAGCGTCCTGAAAGATGAAATAGTTACCTGATGGCAGGGGATCATCTCGAGATCGTTAAAAGTCTGCTGAGCAGATCTTTCTTCTGTGGAGAGTTATCAGGGCAGGATTTAATCAGGATAAACAGTGATGGTTCCGATCGTATATTTTATCGGGTAGTTGGCAGGGATCAGTCCCTTATTGCCGTTTTTCCGGGATCAGGAACTCTGAAAGATCTGAACGAGGCGAAGGCAAGTTTCCTGATCGCAAATCACCTGTATAGTCAGGGAGTTCCTGTCCCGAAAGTATTTGCTTTTGACAAGGATCAGGGTGTAATCCTTTTTGAAGATTGCGGCAACCTTCGTCTCCACGATGTCCTTCTTCGTCAAAAAGATTACACTGGTGAGATTGACGGTCTGTATCATAAAACCATAGATGGGCTTATTCTTCTTCAAATCGAAGGCCGGAAGGGGTTTGACCCCGGTTTCTGCTGGGATACACCCAAATATGATATGGATCTGATGCTTACGGGGGAATCCGGCTATTTTCTCTCTTCTTTTTGTCATGATTATATGGGGATTATTCCTGCTGATCCCGGTCTGTCTATTGAGTTTCAGAGGCTGGCGCGCCGGGTAGCCAGATTGCCCTGCGATTATCTCCTGCATCGTGACTTCCAGTCACGCAACATTCTTGTTAACCAGGAAGATATACAGATCATAGATTTTCAGGGGGCTCGTTTCGGACCCCTGGGCTATGACCTGGCTTCGCTGCTTATTGATCCCTATGCCGGTCTGAGCAGAGAACAGCAGAATGATTTTCTGGAATACTATCTGTCTGAAATTTCTGCCAGGATATCCTTTAATCAGGAAGAGTTCAGGGATGGTTATTATCTTCTGGCCCTACAGCGCAACCTCCAGATCCTCGGGGCCTTTGCCTATCTTACCCAGGTCAAAGGGAGAAAATTTTTCCAGAATTATATAAATCCGGCCTTACATGGATTGTATCTCCTTCTGCAGGACATCAGGGGAGAGGATTATCCCCGTTTAAAGGAGTTGGCAGGAAAATTACGAATCAGGCATTTGAAGTCAGACCAACTGTATGGAAAGAGATAAACAGTTACCCATAGTTGCCCTGGTGGGTCGTCCCAATGTGGGTAAGTCTACTTTGTTTAACCGTTTAATCAGAAGCAGAAAGGCTATCGTGGATCATAGCCCCGGAGTTACCAGGGATCGTCATTATGAGGTGGTCAGGTACGGGGATAGCCCTTTTACTCTGATTGATACCGGTGGTATTGAGCTGGGTAAAGAAGAAGAGATGATTGCCCATATCCAGGAACAGACCTGGCAGGCGGTAAATGATGCTGATGTGATTGTCCTTCTGCTGGATGGCAAGGAGGGGGTACTCAGGGATGATTACCAGGTTGTGGAGTATCTGCGCTGTAATTGCGATAAACCGGTTTTTCATGTGGTAAATAAGATTGATGGTCATGAAAACGAGGAGGAAAGGATTGCTCAGTTTTATGAACTGGGAGTGAAAGAACTCTGGCCTCTGTCTGCCGAACATGGTTACGGATTCCATGATTTTTTTGATCATCTCGTGGATAATCTGACTTATCCTGCTGAACTCGGGGATACTCCGGAAGATATGATCAGGATCGCCTGTATCGGACGCCCCAACGTAGGTAAGTCTTCCCTGGTTAACCGTTTGGCCGGCCAGGAAAGGATGGTGGTTTCAGAGGTTCCCGGTACCACCCGTGATTCTGTGGATGTTGTCATGGAAAGTAAAGGTCGGCGTTATCTGGTAATTGATACCGCTGGCATACGACGCAAGGGGAGAGTAAAGAATAAGCTGGAAAAATTTAGTGTTATGAGGGCATTATCAGCCATGGAGCGGGCAGAGATCGTTTTGCTCCTGGTAGATGGTGAGGAGGGTATAACAGAACAGGATACCAGGGTAATAAGTTACGGGCTTGATCGGGGCCGGGCCTGTATATTACTGGTCAATAAATGGGACCTGGTCAGGGGTGATAAAAAAAGGGAGAAGAGGGTCATGGCTGAGATTGCCCGGGCCACCAGGTTTATGGATTATGCTCCCGTTGTTAATATTTCCGCTTTGGATGGCACCGGGACCGGGAAAATTCTGCCCTTGGTTGACATGGTCCATCAACAGTATATTCAGACATTTACTACCAATCGTTTGAATAATATTTTACAGAAGGCAGTGAAAGAACATACCCCGCCTTTCTATAAGGGTCGCCGCCTCAGGTTCTATTACACTACCCAGGTCTCTTCCGGCCCGCCGGTCTTTATAGTTTTTGTCAATTATCCTGAAGGAGTTCATTTTTCCTATCATCGTTATCTTGTTAATCAATTCCGGCAGGGTCTTGGGCTGAATAAGGTGCCCCTTAAGATCGTATTAAAAGAGCGTCAGAGGAAATAAAGTCGTATTTCAGGTAATTATAACCTGGATCGGGGGATTAAGTTCTGATAGAATCAGAAGCAATCCTGTCCTGCCATTCTTCGATCTGGTCCTGGTACCAGGATGCCGGGGTCTCCATGCCGCACTCTGTGCAGCTTGCCGTGGCATTACTTCATCTGCCCGTGAGTTTTATTATGCCGCCGCAGTATAGGCAATGAATTACAAGTTCAGGGAAATCCGTTCTGCACTTCTGTTTATTATTCATTTTGTTTTCGGAAAAGGGACAGTGTGTGCCCGGGACGTTGTTTAATTGTTGAATAGAAATTTTTGAAATATTATTCTGTCCGAATGACATGTCAAGCTTGACTTCTACATACCGGGTTTGCTGCTGAAGGCAGATGCCGGCTGTTTTACCCGGGCGATTCCTGATTATCGCCATCTTTTATCCTGCCCAAGTACACCGATGCAGCCCGGATATTGTTTGTTCACGGTTAATTTGATATTTTGGTCTGGGATGCTTTGTTTGGAGTTCCCTGCCATTATAGAGGCTTTTTCTATTTTCATTAATTGTTTTTGTTAAAAATTTATTAATATCTGCAGCATCTTTCAAGAGCCAGGGACAAATCTTATCACTTTTTGTATTTTTTTGACAGTCAAAATCTGTTAACTTGATTTTAGAAATAAATTACCTTGCAACATGGAGACCAACTCAACAAAAATCCATAGAATAAGGGGTTGACTATAATATTTATGGGTTTCCTGGACTCAAAATTTAATCTCTTAAACAATTGGGTGTGGTCTTCTGAGACCTCTCCGTCCTCCTGGCATACAAAAAAAATCAGAATGTTATTGAGGATATTTTTTATTGTTTTCCGGGAGTCGAAGCGGGACGGGATAGCCCTGCGTGCCAGGGCACTGACCTTTACCATTGTTCTCTCAATGGTGCCTATGCTGGCCCTGGGCACGGCTGTGCTTAAAGGGCTGGGAGCTGGCGATCAGATGCGTAAGGCCTCCTATCGTCTCGTTGACCAGTTGGGGCAGGGTGAAGAAGATCAGACGAATCCAGAAGGAAGCGAAGAAAACAGGGGGGCAACGGGAGAATCTAATGATACCTCTACCGAAAGCACCATGACCATGCACCTGAGGAGTGCGATTGATCAAATTTTTGATTATGTGGACAGCACAAATTTTACGACCCTTGGTACCTTTGGAATGCTGGCCCTGATTCTGGCTGCATTATCGGTAATGGGCAGTATTGAAAAATCCATGAATACGATCTGGCAGGCTGACGCCGGGCGCTCTTGGGGACGCAGGATAATCGATTACCTGGCCCTGTTAATTTTATTGCCCATTTCCATAAACCTGGGCCTTGCCACGGAAGCGGCTTTGCAGAGTCAGAGTTTTTTTCCCGCCCTTTTTCAGGTGATTCCGGTTGCCTGGTTGGGCAAACTGATCCTAAAAGTATTGCCTGTTGTCGTTTTGATAGCTACCTTTGGGCTGCTCTATCGGTTTCTGCCCAATACGAAAGTCGATTTCACCCCGGCCCTGGTCGGTGGTTGTTTCGGTGGTATTTCCTGGATTCTTGTTCAGATTGTCTATTTAAAACTTCAGATAGCTGTATCTAAGTACAATGCCATTTACGGTTCTTTTGCCACCCTTCCGCTTCTCCTGTTATGGTTATATATAGGCCTGGTTGTATTTTTAGCCGGGGCAGAGCTTGCTTTTGCAGTGCAGGTCCGGCGCCACTATCTCTGGAAAGATATAGAGTTGACCCCGCTTACCAAACTTGGCCTTGCCTTTAAAATAATGGAGGCCGCTTTAAGGGATTTCCGCGACCGTAAAGTCTCAACTAAAGCCGGTATAGCCCGAAAGATCCAGCAGCCGGATTATGTCGTTTCTGCAATGATCAATGATCTGTTGCGGGGCAACAAGCTACGGTTAGTTGAAGGAGAAGAGCCTGGTTATGTGCCGGTTGCCCCGGGAGAGACTATTAAGGCTGATGAATTTATCGATCTTTTTATCGGCAGCGAAGTACCGGATACGGGACGATGTCCACTGGCCAGCGATTTTCTTACTGCCGCAAAAAAAGCTTTGTCTGACAGGGCAATTACCAGTGGTTCATCCGGCTCATCTTATGATCAAAAACAGTAAAGAGGGCTAATCTTATTTTTCAGTTATCCCGGGGACGGAAAGATCAGCTGATTATTTCAGTTTAATGAATGTTTTTTTCGTAACCATTCCAGCCTGCAGGAATTTGAGTATCTGCCGTGACAGGTAAGAAAAGCTGACCGACTGGTATTAGAGTTGATGGTAAGCTGTAATTCGAGGTAGTCGGCAGGGAGGCGGTAGCCGAGCCTGTCCGGCCATTCAATCACTGTTAGCCCTTCACCGTAGAGGTATTCTTCGAATCCCAGCTCCTCGAGTTCTTCCGCGTTCTGCAATCGGTAAAGATCTATGTGGTATAAGGGAAGGCGGCCGGGATATTCCTGCAGGAGATTGAAGGTGGGGCTGGTTATATAACACCAAGGTGGAACTCCCAGTCCTTTACCGATAGCCTGGGTTAAGGTGGTCTTGCCGGAGCCCAGATCGCCGGCCAGGGTGATGATATCTCCCGGGGCGGCATCCTGGCCGATCCTGTATCCCAGTTTCCCGGTTTTTTTCAGGCTGCTAAGTTCAATTTTCAAGGTCTGGCCCATCAGTTTTGAATATTTAAAGATTTTTAATGATTTCAGTTTAAACCCTGGGGCCCGTATATTTAATTGAGGACTGGCAGCCAAGTTCCAGGGCCTGGTAATTAAGCAGGCGCATTCTTAGCGCCAGAATGAGTAATTCCGGCATGATTTTCAGGGTAAGGCGGTTCCTGCCGACCAGTTTGAGTAATCTGGCATGGAGTTGCTGTTTATTAATGAGATTATCCAGGCCCGGGGTTGACTGTGCTTTGCTTGTTATACAACGGGCGGCATTTTCCCCGGAAAGAATGGCCGAATAGATCCCCTCTCCGGTAATCCCGGAAGCAAGTCCCGCGGCATCTCCCACCAGGAAACGTTTACCGAAGCGCCAGCCGCGATAATCAAAGTTTATCAGGGCCGCCTCTGGCCTTAGATTCTGCCGTTTCAGGTTTTGCCTGTCCATCCAGTGATGAAGACCGGCCTTGAGCCTGGCGGGCTTGATATCCTGCCGACAGGCATAAGCCCCTACTGATGTTTTATCATGATGGGGAAATATCCAGCAATACCCGGTTTTAAAAAGACAGGGGTCAAGATGCCATTCCATTTCAGGAAAACTGCCCGGCAAACAGTATTGGATTCCCACACCAATTTTGGTCACAGGCAGGCCTATATAGCGCCGGACCAGAGAGCTGGAGCCGTCCGCTCCGATAAGATAATCATACTTGTAGCTTCGTGCCCTGGTTTTGACCTGTTTTTCATCAATCTTGACGACCTGTTCACCTGTCTTTATGATTGCACCTGCTTTCTGGGCCCTGCGGGCCATCCACTGCCCCATTTTTTCCCGGTCAATTGTGAAAACAATAGGTCTGGCAGCACCTATGGTCGTATTTTGCAGACTTGAAACCAGATGTTGTTCATGAAATTTTTTTTCTATGAGATAATCAGGGATGTGTTGGGCAGCTCCGGACCAGGTTATGCCGCCGGCGCAGATTTTAGGGCCGATTCTGCTTTTACGTTCAAGCAGGAGGGTTTCTTTGCCCTTACTTGCCAGAGCAGCAGCACAGGCAAGACCGGCCGGTCCCCCTCCGACGATTATGGTATGAAAGTACATGTAATGTCATTGCGTCATTATTTGGAAATGGTATTATACCAGATCAACGGCAAACTGCCTTAAAATTACCAATACCTTCAACCTGATATTTCAAAAGTTATGACTAAAAGAAGATATAACAAAAAATTATTGCCAGGTAAAAATATTATTTTGGCAACTATTGTTTTTATGGTGCTGATAGCTGTTATCGTTGTCTTTTTATTTTATTTTGAGCGGGAGAAGCCCGAAGTCGTTATCAAAGGCGAACCAGGCCTGGTCAGTCTTGAGCAGGATTATACCTTGAGCCTGGCCGACCATAAAAGCGGTCTCAGGCATGCAGAGGTCAAGGTAGTCCAGAATGACCTGGAAAAGCTGATTAAGGAAAAGAATTTCCAGCGGCAGAGCAGTCTGCCCAGTGCCGGGACTGAAAGGTGGCAGACCAATATTTCCCTGGATATTGAAAAACTTGGCTTAAAAGACGGTCCTGCTGAGTTGATTATCGAGGTTAGTGATTTTTCTCTGTGGAGTTTTTTCCGGGGAAATCTCACCCGGAAAGTTTATTCCCTGACTGTCGATACCGAGCCGCCCAAGGTGAGCCGCCTGGCTTCTTCCCGTCATATGAAACCGGGAGGCAGCGGAATTGCCGTTTATAGTGTAAAAGGGGAATCTGTATCCCACGGAATCAGGCTGAATGGTTATTTCCATCCGGGATGTCCTTTACCGGGTAAAAAAAAGCGATACGCAGCCATTGTAGGCCTGCCCTTTAATACAGAAAAAATTCAAGATTTATGGATAGAAGCCAGGGATGAGGCTGGTAATATCAGCAAGGCCAGGTTCGGCATGTCTCTAAAAGACGTAGTTGAGAGACATGACAGGATCAATATCTCGGATAATTTTCTTGACTGGAAAATTCCGGAGTTCTCTTCTTATCTCAAGGGGGTGAGTGGAGATCAGCTTGATAAATTTCTCTATATCAACGATGAAGTTAGAGACAGGAATAACAGCAAAATAAAGCATATATGTGAAGATTCGGCGGATGAGCGTTACTGGGAAGGACGTTTCCTGAGAATGCCAGGCAAGAAGATGTCCGGTTATGCGGATCGCCGTACTTATTATTACGGTGATCAGGAAATTGATAATCAGGTTCACCTGGGGATTGATCTGGCTTCATATCGTCATGCAGATGTGGATGCGGCTAATAACGGTAAGGTGATTTTTAGCGGCTATCTGGGAATATATGGCAATACGGTAATAGTTGATCACGGTCTTGGTGTCTTCAGCCTATATGCCCATTTAAGCAATATTCTGGTTAGCAGGGGGGATCTCGTTAATAAAGGGGAGAAAATAGGAATTACCGGCACTACAGGTATGGCCGGAGGTGATCATCTGCATTTCAGTATGCTGGTAAACGGTATCTTTGTGGATCCCGTGGAATGGTGGGATCAGCATTGGATTGAGGTGAGTATTATGGATTTCTTGAGATAGGCCCTGAAATGTTGTTGCCTTATGTCCAAAATAGAAATTCTTCCTGAAGAACTGGCCAATCAGATTGCCGCCGGTGAAGTAATAGAGCGCCCTGCTTCTGTGGTTAAAGAGCTGGTGGAAAACAGTTTGGATGCAGGTGCTTCCAGGGTGGATATTCAGGTTGAAGGTTCCGGCACCAGATTGATCAGGATTATTGATAACGGTTGCGGCATGGAGGAGGATGACGTCCTCCTGTCTCTGGAACGCCATGCCACCAGCAAATTGACCAGAGAAGTGCAACTGTCCTCCATTACTACTCTGGGTTTTCGGGGAGAGGCTATTCCAACAATTGCTTCGGTTGCCAGACTCAGTATTATTTCCAGGCTCAGCGAATCTACCCTGGGAACCCAGGCTGACATCCGTTACGGTAAAGTGTACAGGGTCCATGAAAGCGGTGCTCCTTGCGGCACCGTGGTAGAGGTCCGGGATCTCTTCGGCAATGTCCCGGCCCGTAGGAAATTTCTCAAAACACCTCGAACCGAAGCAAACCATATAGAAGAAGTTGTGACCAATATTCTCCTCAGCAGGGTTGATCTGGCCCTTACCTATGAGCTGAACGGCCGCCTGGTTCATTCCTTTGCGAAAAATGACAGCCTGGAGAGCCGGTTAAGGTATATTACAGGAAAGGGGGATGATGAAGGTCTTATCCCGGTATCAGCAGACAGTGAAGGAGGAGATGTGCGGGTCAGCGGCTATCTCCTGTCACCTGAACAGGCCCGGCCAGGTGGAAGCCGGCTCCGGCTTTTTGTTAACGGCAGGCCGGTCCAGGACAGGATGATCAGTCATGCCGTGGTTGAAGGCATGCAGGGCTTTCTCATGAAAGGCAGGCGGCCGGGCGGAGCTCTGTTTATAAGCCTCCCGCCTGACCAGGTGGATGTCAACGTCCATCCGGCCAAACAGGAGGTCAGGTTTACCGGACCCCATCTAATCCATAAATTGGTCGCCAGAAGTGTTTGTTCAGCCCTGGAGGAATATCAGAAGGAGATCAGGTACTCTGTATTCAGTCCCGGAGTTGGGGCAGCGGAAAGCAGGCAGTGGGAGGCATACGGTACCCGTGAACAAAAAGAGTATGCTGTACAGACAGGTACTTTTACAGGGGATCCGGTTACAGAAGACCCCGTAGAGAAAACCGGCGGGTATCCGGCTGCAGACCGGGAAGGTTCTTTTTCTTTTTTTCAGAGGGGAAACGTTGGTCTGGAGGCAGAAGGCCGGTTGATCTACATCGGCCAGTTCCGTGATTCCTATCTGCTCTGTGAGGGCAGACAGGGACTGGTGGTTATTGACCAGCACGCCGCCCATGAACGTCTGCTTTATGAGAATTTGAAAAAACAGTTCAGTGAAGGTAAACTGGCCTCCCAGTCCCTTCTTTTTCCTGAAGTGATGGAGTGCGATCCCCGGCAGGAGAGAGTTCTTGAGGACTATCAAGAGGAGATAGGACGGTTGGGCTTTGAGGTGCAGGCATTTGGGGGTAAATCCTATGTAATAAAAGCCGTTCCTGCCATACTCAGCCATATCGGTCCCCTGGAAGCAGTAGAAGCTCTTTTTGCTTCCTATCTGGAACAGGTCCGGGTCGGCAGGAAAGGACCTTCCCGTATAGAAGATGTCCTGGCTGGCATGTCCTGTAAAGCGGCGGTCAAGGCAAATCACCATCTTCAGGATGTTGAGGGGGAGGAACTGCTTAAGATGATGCAGGAGGCGGACATATTTTCTTACTGTCCCCATGGCCGGCCGGTTCTGAAGCAGTTCAGTGACCAGGAGGTAGAGAAATGGTTTTACAGATCATAACAGGTTATTAGAGGGTAGCCCCAGTGCCGGGCAGGAAGTAGAAGAATACCGGCAAGTGTAAAAATAACTTTAAACAAGGCTGAATAATGACAGCATTATACCAGACTGATTTTAGAGACTTGAAGTTCCTTGGCCGCGGCAAGGTCCGCGATCTTTATGAAGTTGAGGATAAGCTTCTATTGGTGGCTACTGACAGGATTTCCGCCTTTGACGTGGTCATGGATGAACCTGTCTCCCATAAAGGTGAAGTTCTGACCAGGCTTTCTGCTTTCTGGTTTGATTACCTGAAAGATATCATTGACAGTCATTTGATCAGTACTGATCCCGGGGAGTATCCCCGGGCATGCCAACCTTACCGGCAAGAGTTAAGAAACAGGAGCATGCTGGTTAAAAAGGCCGATCCTCTGCCGGTGGAGTGTATAGTACGGGGCTATATATCGGGATCCTTCTGGCAGGCCTACCAGAAGGAAGGCAGCTTCTGTGGTTTAGAGCTGCCCTCCGGACTGCAGGAGTCTCAGGAGCTGCCGGAGCCCCTTTTTACCCCTTCGACAAAAGCGGACGCGGGACTCCACGATGAAAACATACCGCTTGCCAGAATGGCCGAAATGGTGGGAGAGGAAGAGACCGGGAAGGCTGCCCGGCTGTGCCTTGATCTTTATAACAAAGCCGTTTCCTATGCCCGCGGCAGAGGTATTATTATTGCCGATACCAAGTTTGAACTGGGCTGGCACAATGGAGAACTTATCCTGATTGATGAAGTCCTGACCCCGGACTCCTCCCGCTTCTGGCCGGCTGATGATTACCAGGTGGGACGCGGTCAGGCCAGTTTTGACAAGCAGTTCCTCCGGGACTACCTTTCTTCCCAGGTCTGGGACAAGACCCCCCCTCCCCCTCCTCTGCCGGCGGAGATAATTGAAAAGACCAGCAGAAGATACCTGGAAGCCCTGGAACGGCTTACCGGTACTTCGGTCCCATACAGCTAATTGAGCGTCGGGCTATTCTCTCCCGACCCCTGACCATGTTTCCTGAATGCAGCCGGCTCCTGTTCAAGGAGCGGTTCAAGGGCATAGGAACTCATGGTTACGTAAAAAGGTGACCAGGAGGATTTCAGCACATAGGTGTCTTTCTCAGTCTCCAGAGGAGCAGCCTTGAGAGTAAGTGTCCTGTCTTCATAATCTACGCTGAGAACGGCCTCGGGATTATCCAGAACATGGTTGATGTCTTTGCGGGGCAGATACTTTTTTATTTTCAGCTGATCCAGTTTTTTTATAAAATCAGAAACTTGGCCGGAGTCGAGTTCAGTGCCGTTGCTTTCCCCTGCCAGGCGCCAGTTTTCCTCTTTTATAAGGGTCAAATCCCCCTTGCTGTTGCTAAGTGTTATGCTTTTTGCTTTTTTTTCCGATAGTTCCAGATAGTCCCGCTGCCACCAGGAGTCTGCGCTGATGCCAAGTTCCCAGCTGGAAATCCCGGAAACCAGATAGGCTTTGTCACTGCCCCGTCTGCGGGCATGCAGAGTCTCGCTGCCTGTTGAGGAGCCGATATAGAGGACGCTTCCTCCCCCCTCGCCGGTATCCAGGGTTATTTTTTTGGCAAAAATCCGGTCATCTACTTTAAGGCGGGCATGACTGGCACTGGTTCTGGTTACAAGTCTTTTAGATTTAAGGGTGGTCAGCCGCTGCAGCATATCCTTGGTTTTTTGCTGGTCAGCCGGGTAAAGTTCCTTTTCGGCACCGGCAACCTGCCAGTTTCCCTTTTCATCCTTGGACAATTTTACCTTTTTATCTTCCGGCCCTTCCACGGTAAAAGCCTTGATTTCTTCTGCCCGGATATCAGGCAGCAGCTCGGCGACCGGCCTGGAATCGTTCCGGCCGGGCCGGTACTGGAATACTGTCAGACCGATCTGAATAATTAAAAGAATGATCAGAAATATGAT
The DNA here is from genome assembly GCA_046497465.1 of Desulfobia sp. Classification (GTDB taxonomy): domain Bacteria; phylum Desulfobacterota; class Desulfobulbia; order Desulfobulbales; family SURF-16; genus JAWLDV01. The sequence continues at coordinate 105,888 of JAWOFO010000043.1, read as the reverse complement.
TATTTTGCGCATTTTTACTCCGGCTTTCGCTGAGCCATTATCATCAACTCAACTTTTCGACTTGACTTATTTATTTGATATAACGCAACAATTTCTCGTAAGGCAGTTGTACTTAGCAGATAGTGTGCACATTCAGGGACATTGTGCAGTGTTTGTTAGTGGTTTTTGGCGAAGCGGAACATTTAAAATTTCAACTGTCTGAGCGAGGTACGAGCGAGTTTTGAAATTTTAGTGAAGCGAGCCTTAGAGCCACTCAAACACGAAGCCGCTCCTGAATGGGTATACTATCTATATGAAATCATTTTATTTTTTAAATCGGTTTCTCCTCTCTTCTTTTTCTTATGGCAACAAAACTGATGACACCCAGGGCGGAAAGGGCAATACCGTAGTTAAGCCATTCCCATATCTTTTCTTCTCCGGGGCTCATGGACCTTAGGACCCTGGTGTGGGAGGCCCGGGAACGGATGCCGAGCAGCTCCGGCTCAGCTGTTAACCAGTCGACGAGGTTTTGGACGAACTGAATGTTATTCAGATAACGATCCTGGCCCACGCTTCTGGAAAGTCCTATTACCGCATCGCTGATGAATTCGCTTGAACCCACCACCGCAAGCCTGGCACTCTCCGGAGACGAATTGACCACTTGGATCATCGGGGGTAGATCCTGGTCTATCTCTTCCCCGTCCTTTTTTTCATCGCTCTCCTCCTGCCTTCTGGTGAGCCTGGGATCGGGCCGGTCTTCGAAGTAACTGGAGAAAGAGCCCTGCAGCGTCACTGCCAGGGTTTCTCTTTGTTTCTCCTTGGCACGGGGAGGTCCGGGGAAGCCGTTGTCGGGATATTGCTGGAAATCGGGCTGGATGTCGGCGGAATCATGATGCCAGGAGTTGGGGCTCGAGGAAAGGAGCATTTCGGCTTTAAGGTTCCTGGTTTTGTTGCCATCCATATTGACCGGAGAGCACCAGTTCATAGTGACCGCCTCCATATCAGAGACTGCCGGATGATCGGAAGCCATGCCCTCAGACCTTATATCTACGAAAAAAGGATAGTCTATCTGTTTAATCTCCTGGACCTGGATACCACCGCCCAGATCACGGGTTACAGGGACCGGGAATGCCTGGTTCCTGGTGTCCATCACCAGGGTCTTCTCTATGTCCACTCCGTAATGCTCCAGGAGTTTGTCCAGACCGGTATCCACTTTTTTGATTAAGAGATCCTGTGAATAAGGTTGTATATCCAGATGGTAGCTGCCTGCCAGAATCACAACCGAACCACCCCGCATCAGGTACTGGTCGATGGCAAAGCGCTCCTTTTCTCCCAGGTTTTGGGGGCCGGCCAGGAGCAGTACGTCAACATTGGACGGGACCCGGCCCTCTTCAAGGTCTAGGTCTCTGACATTGTAGTTTTCAGTAAGTATCTGACGCAGGTTTTGGTAATTGTTATTCTGCCCCGGCATTCCTCTTCGTCCTGCCATCATGGACTTTTGTTGTTCTTTAGGGGCTGCCAGACCCACTGTTTTCAGAAAACCGGAGCCTTTTTTCTTAAGAACACCTTCTATCTCTTTTCTGATTTCCGCCTTGCTCATATCCGGGCCCAGGAATATCCGTTCCCGGCTTTCTCCTCTGGCCAGAATCAGGTGGAAGTAAAAAGTCTTTTCGGAAAAAAGTGAGGTCACCAGAGGCTGGATTCCGTATTTATTGTTTATTTTTTCCCGGGAGATCCCGTCGCTGTCAGGATTGATTTCCCGGTATTTAAGTTTGCCGCCGGCAAGCCTGCGTAGATCATTGACCACTTCAGTAAGCCTGACGGGAATGTCTTGTAGGGAAGCGGGCAGGGTTGAAGGTGTATTTATCAGAATGAGCCGGAAGGGCTGAGCACTATCCCGGAATATGGCAGACAGGTCTTTGAAGCCATAGACCACTTTTTTTATGTTTTTGGTGAGTTCGTACTCCAGGTTGCCCAGTCCTACCTGCAGTTCTCCACCGCCCCTCTGATCGATACTGATCAGATCCCTGAAGTCCAGGACTTCGTATTGGTCGCCGTACTTGATCAGGATATGGAAGTAGCTGTTGACTACTCCGCTTTCATAGCGGCTGGCCACCTGGAAAGGGACAGGCCGGATGCCGTATTCCTGGTTGGCGATTTTTTCCTTTGCCCTTTCTACTTGCGGATTAATAAAGGAAAGCTCTACTCGGTCCGGGGCCGCCACCCTGTACTCCTTCATCAGGTCTTTGATCTGGGGAACCAGTGGAGCCAGGAGGGGATGGGTCCTGCTGCTGAAATATCCTTTCAGGATCAGCGGTTCCGGTAGATTGGCGATGGTATCCCGGGAAGTAGGGGACAGTGAGTACTTCTGGCTTTCGGTGAGGTCCAGCCGGGCCGTCGAGGTCTTGGCCAGCCAGAGATTAAGGGCCAGGATGTTCAAGCCGGTCAGAAGCACCGCCAGGTATGCTTTTTTCCGGTAGTCTGCGGTAAGTTGCCCCTTGCTCCACCTCTTCTGGTCCAGGGAAAGGATATTCAGGGACAGGAAAAAGATGGTAAGCGAGGCGTAATAGACGATATCGCGGAGATCGATCACTCCGCGTTCTATACTGGCAAAGCGGCTGCCGGTACCCAGTCCCCTGAGAATATCCCCGGCCTGGCAGCCGAAGAAGCCGGTGATCCCTTTTGAGCCGAGCAGGTAAAAGAAACCACCCAAAAGCGAGGAAACAAGAAGAGCTATGATCTGGTTGTCAGTCCGGGAGGAGACGAATAAACCCAAACTGATATAGCTTGCTGCCATCAGCAGGCAGCCCAGGTAGCCTCCGATCACCGGTCCCCAGTCCAGGTCGCCCATCAGGGAAACGCTAAGGGGCAGGCCCAGGGTAAGGAGAAGGGCAAGGCCGATAAGGGCCAGTACCGCCAGGAATTTACCAAGGACCAGGCTGGACAGCCGGACCGGCAGAGTAAGCAGTACCTCCAGAGTGCCCATCTTTTCCTCTTCACTCCATTGCCTCATGGTAAGGGTGGCAGCCAGAAAGATCATCAGGAGGGGCATCCAGCGGAACAGGGGACGGATATCAGCGATGTTTCTGGCAAAAAAGGTCTCCAGCCAGAAGAATGAGAACAGGCTGGCCAGGAGAAATATGCCCACAAAAATAGCCGCCATGGGCGAGCCGAAATAGCTACCCAGTTCTTTTTTGCTTATGGAAAGGATCTGTTTCATTTTTTATTTGCACCTTAACCTTCTCCGGCAAGTTCATTAAAAACGGTTTCCAGGTTTCTGGTTTCTTTGTGGAGCTCGTAAAGCAGATAATTGTTTTTTTTGACATCCCGGTAGATATCAGGCCTGAGGTCTCTGTCTTTTTCTCCCTTGACCAGATAGGATATTATGTCATTATCACGTTCGGTTATACAGGCCTCCCTGACTCCGGGCAGGGCGGTCAGGTTCTTCAGGGCGGTGTTTTCATCTTTGGTCTGCAGGCTTACCAGGACATTGGTGGTTAACGCCAGTTCCTTGAGATCAGCATCAGCCTTGACCTTTCCTCCCATGATTATCACGGCCCGGTCACAGGTAGCCTCTATTTCGGAAAGTATATGGGAGGAGATCAGCACCGTGGTTTTTCTGGCCAGATTTCTGATCAGGCGCCTTACCTCTACTATCTGGGTGGGATCAAGCCCTATGGTTGGTTCGTCCAGAATAAGGAGTTGGGGCTTGTGCAGAATGGCCTGGGCCAGCCCCAGCCGCTGCCGGTAACCTTTGCTCAGGGTGCCTACCCGCTGGGCAAGCCGGCCTTCCAGGCCGGCGGCCAGAACCGCATCCGATATGTACTTGTCCTGCTGGCCAGAGGGAATGCCTCTGAGTTCGGCTATCAGCCGCAGGCAGTCTTGGACCCTCAGTTCTGAATATAAGGGGGCGTTTTCCGGCAGATAACCGGTGAACTCCTGGACCCTGGCAGGTTCCTGTACTATGTCCAGGTTCTTAATCCTGACTGTGCCGACATCAGGGTGGAGGTAGCCGGCCAGTATCTTGATCAGGGTGGTCTTGCCCGCCCCGTTGGGGCCGAGCAGGCCTATAACCTCTCCCGGCGATACCGACACATTTACATCATCAAGGGCAGTGATACTGCCGTAGGTCTTGGTCAGATGATCTGCTTTAATCATTGTCTTTACCAGTTTCGCTGAAGTATTACAAAAAGTACGGTCCTTCACTGCCAAAAATCAGAACCAGTAATGTATTTCCGGGATAAGCATGATAAACAATGGGATTATTGAAATCCCTGTCGCTGTCTTTTTTACTTTTCAGGTTGAAAAGCAAAAAAGAGACTTAAGATATGATGTCAGTTTTAGACAAGATATGACAGAAAAAGTTCCAGTTTTTTTGCCATTTTCTCAGCAGGATAAGAGTTTGGCATGTATCTTTTCAATAACTTAAAATTTACTCTACTTATTAAGAGGCCCTCTTGATAGCAGGTGTTAAGCAGGCACCAGTTCAGGGTGAGTCTTCCTTTCCTTCTTATTTTTAAGACTGTCAAGCAGTTCCTGAAAGTCCTGGAACAGCTCCTTGGTCTTTTCTCTGGACCGGCCCTCCAGATTGTTCATCTGTTTTTTCAATTCTTCCAGGGAGTTTTTAAGTTTTTTTCTGCTTTCTTGGCTTAGTTCCGCATAGTTATTTTTTATCCAGTCGGATACGTTGTCTATAAAGGGCAGCAGTACCGCTTTGCTGATGCCGCTGAGGTCCTTGAATATGTCCTTAAAGTTTTTTACCAGTTCCCCGGCGTCTTCTTCAAGCTTGTTCTTTTTTTTCTCCAGATCCGAACCGGTCTTCTCCTGCTTGGCGGTCGGGGTGGATTCTGCCGGGCTCTGGTTTTTTTCTTCTGCAATTGCGTAGTTCCCGGTGGTGAACGGCATCAGAAGTAACAGAGACATTATGGCCAGATATTTCATGTTCATTTCTCCTTTTCGGAATAGTTCGACAGATCCGGTAGTTCGTTCTTCATACTCCTATATATAACAACGGCGGAGTTGCCTGTCTATATAATATATCAGATAAATTGGGTTATAAGTCCCTTTGAATAACCGGGAATTAACTAAAAACAGTACGGGTCCTGTTGTTTCAAATTATTTCTGGCTTCAGGCCCGGAAATGAGTTAAATATTCCAAAACATGTCTATAGAGTTGGACAAAACCGGGATTTTTTATAGACGTTTACAAAATTATCTCAGTAAAAGCTTAAGGAGGCTTTATGGCACTGGAGGAAAGTATCGGGTTTATAGGTGGAGGCCAGATGGCTGAGGCCCTTATAAAGGGGGTTCTCCAGAGCAGGATTGTTAATAATTCCAGGATTACTGTAATTGACCCGGACGAGGAGCGGAGAAGCTATTTATCCCGTAATTATTCGGTAAAAACAACTACTGTCCCGGAAGAAGTGGCAAGTTGCGGTATTGTCCTTTTGGCGGTCAAGCCTCAGATAGTGGGCGAGGTACTTGAAGACTACAAAAGCAGATTAACAGAACATAATCTGTTCATCTCTATTGCCGCAGGCATCCCTATTTCCTTCATTGAAGGGAAACTGGCTCTTGCGCGCATCATCAGGGTGATGTCCAATATACCCGCCCTGGTTCTGGAAGGGGCTTCCGCTCTGTGCGGTGGTAGCCGGACAACCGAAAATGATATAGAGACAGGTATGGCTATATTTTCGGCCATCGGTAAATGCGTGAGGCTGGAAGAATCCTACTTTGATGCTGTTACCGGTTTGAGCGGCAGCGGCCCTGCTTATATCTTTACTTTTATTGATGCCATGATTGATGCCGGGATTAAGGTTGGGCTGAAACCGGGAGACGCCAGGGAATTAGTTCTGCAGACTATCATCGGTTCAGTTAAGCTGGTGCAGGAAAGGGAAATGCATCCGCTTCAATTGAGGTCAATAGTTAATTCTCCTGGTGGAACCACGATTACCGGCCTTCATGTTTTGGAGAAGGCGGCCTTTAAAGCAGCAGTAATGGATGGTGTAGAAGCGGCTGTCAAGAAATCAAAGGAGCTGGGAAAGGGATAGTCAGGATATTCATGGAGTTCGGGAAGGTTGGATTCATATTAAAGCAGGAGTCGGCCAGGGCCCAGAATCTTGGTAAGGAGATGAGGGCCTGGTTAGCCCAGAAGGGTGTTGTAACAACGGTTGACATTATAAGTCCGGATCTTGATTTGCTCATAATTCTGGGGGGCGACGGCACACTTCTTCATATCGCCTCAGATGCCGCCAGATGCCAGGTGCCTGTAGTCGGAGTCAACCTGGGATATTTGGGATTTTTGACTGAGGTCTCGGAACTGGAATGTTTTGAGGCCCTGGAAAAGATCATGGCAGGAGACGCACAGATTGAAGAACGTACCATGCTTAAAACCAGAATTGTCAGGGGAACTGAAAACGGTGAATGGTATTACGGCCTTAATGATGTGGTGATCAGTAAAGGTATTGTAGAACACCTTGTCCATCTTGATACCTGGATGGATGACGAATTTCTTGCCTGTTACAAGGCAGACGGTCTTATTTTTTCTACTTCTACCGGTTCAACCGCCTACAATCTTTCTGCAGGCGGCCCTATTGTTCATCCTTCTCTTTCCTCAATGCTTTTAACCCCTATATGTCCTTTTATGCTGGAGAGCCGGCCTATTCTTCTATCTTCGGGTGTCTGCTGCAAGAGTAGGCTGGCAATGCAGACCACTGACCTGAAGGTCATTGTTGATGGCAGTCACTGCTGGGATATGCGGGGTGATGATATCCTGGAGATAAAAACCGCGGAAAAGCCGTTACGTCTGATTTCATCTCCCTGTAAGGGTTATTTTGACATACTGAGACGCAAACTTAACTGGGGAGGCAGGGATCCCTGCTGATTTAGGCTGATTTACTTGCCTAGGGCAAAGGTTACTTTTATGATATGGAACGTGATCGGAGCTCCCATTGCAGGTTACTTAAGATTTTGTAGGGTATGGTCTGATTGCGGGAGACCCTCCCCATTCTTATGTTTGGTTTGTTTTTACCATGAAAGTCACTGCCTCCGGTGATAATAAGGTGGAATTTCCTGCACAGTTTTATCAGCCTATCTTGGGTTTCCCGGTTATGTGTGGGGTAATATACTTCCAGACCAGCCAGTCCGAAATTTTTTAGTTCATCGATGAGTTGAGTCAGTCCGTCCCGGTCAGTGTCAATGGTTAAAGGATGAGCCAGGACCGCCAGACCTCCGGCTCTTTGGATAATGGAAATTGCCTCTCCGGCGGAAAGTATTTTCCGGGGAACATAGGCCGAGCCTTCTTTGCCAAGATAATGCCTGAAGGCTTCTTCAGGATTTCTGGTTATATTTTTTTGATGAAGTAGCCGGGCAAAATGGGGCCGTCCTGTCTGTCCCTCTCCGGAGTAAATCCGCAATTCGTCCATGCTGACCTCAATGCCCATATTTTTTAACTTGTCTATAATATCTTGATTTCGTTTGTTTCTTGCGGCCTGGATTTCTCCCAGGCTCTTAAGAAGTCCGGATGTTTCCACATCAAGACCGTAACCCAGGATATGGATTGATTTCCCACCTGTAACAGCACTTAGTTCAACTCCGGGTATAACCTCTACACCTGATTTTATACCTTGTTCAACTCCTTCTTTCACACCTGCAACAGTATCGTGGTCAGTAATAGCAATAGCTGCCAAGCCGCAATTTGAGGCTTTCAGTACTGTTGCCGAGGGAGTATCTGTTCCATCGGAAAAGCTGGTATGGACATGGAGATCAATTATTCGATTTTCAGACATGGATTATATTTTACCTGGCTAATTGTTTCTTTGCATTGACTTTTTCTTTTTTTTATTGGATTATGGCAGTTGATTTGATATTAATTGTATTGACTATTAGGGGTGAAATTCAAAGCCTGCCCGGAAAGTATAAAATGCCTGGATTTTAAATTGACAACCTCTATAAACTTATAACAAGGAGATTTCCAGAAAATAATGGCTCAAATAGATGCCTTTTTTAAGCTTATGCATGAACAGGGAGCTTCAGACCTTCATCTGGTCTCCGGTCAAAATCCTTTGCTCCGTATCAGGGGAGATATGGGAAGGGTTAAATACCAGGAGCTCGAAAATGACAGCCTGAAGGCCATGTTGTATGAAATTGTCAGCGAGGAAAAAGTAAAAGAGTTTGAAGAAACCGGTGATGTGGATTTTGGTTATGAAATTCCCGGCTTGGCCCGTTACCGTGGTAACCTGTTTCAGGAAAGAAAGGGTATCGGAGCTGTATTCCGGGAAATTCCCAGCGAGATATTAACCTGTGAGCAATTGAATCTGCCTCCGATAGTCCAGAAACTGGCAAGCCTGCCTAAAGGATTGGTACTGGTCACCGGCCCTACAGGCAGCGGTAAGTCAACCACCCTGGCAGCAGTTATTGATGAGGCTAACAGGACCAGAAGTGATCACATCCTGACTATAGAAGATCCTGTGGAATTTGTTCATAAGAGTCAGAAGGCCCTTGTCAATCACCGCGAGGTAGGGACTCATACCCAGAGTTTTGCCAATGCCCTGCGTGGTGCCCTCCGTGAGGATCCTGATATTATCCTGGTAGGTGAAATGCGTGACCTGGAGACCATTGCCCTGGCTATGGAAGCGGCTATGACCGGTCATCTGGTTTTTGGGACTCTTCATACTCTCAATGCCGCCAAGACAGTAGACCGGGTAATTGAAATTTTTCCGGCCAACCAGCAGGCCCAGATTCGTTCCACTCTGGCGGATGCCTTGAAGGCAGTAGTATCTCAGACCCTGTTTAAACGTATTGATAAGAAGGGAAGGTGCGCTGCTTTGGAAATTCTGATCTGTACACCTGCGGTGCGTAATCTGATCAGGGAGGGTAAAACTTTCCAGATTCCTTCTGCCATGCAGACCGGTAAACGTTATGGTATGCAGACCCTGGATGACGCTATTATGGAGTATCTCCAGAAAAGCTGGATATCTCCAGAGGCAGCTTACACTAACTGTATTGATAAGGGCAAGTTTGTCCACTATCTGACCAAACCTCCTGCTGATTTTACCGATGTTTAGCAGAATTAAGAAATCAAGGATACCGGACTGTTTATAGTTTATAATTTAAATCCTCAATTTTTCGACTTGATAAAAATATTATGATTTCAGACGGTTGGTATGTTTATTCAGGAATGGCTATACCAACCGTCAACTATCCCTGCCTCACTAAAAAATCTGCACGTTATATCATATTAGATAAATCAATCCAGAAAGTTGAATTAAATTTTTAATTCTCTCTGAATGTCTCGATTTTCAGGCCTGATTCCCCGGTCCTGAAGGTTACAGTTCCCTGAGCGGACGTGGTGAAGACTTTACTTCCCAGATCCCGGTAAATATCCAGGACTTCTGGGGCAGGGAAGATGTTGTTCCGGTACTTGCCTGCTGAGATCACCGTGCAATCGGGACTAACCGCCTTGACAAAGTCCTCTGAACTGGAACCGATACTGCCGTGGTGAGGAGCAAGTAAAACATCAGCTTCTACATCTCTGCCCTTATCCAGCAGTTGTCTTTCCGCTTTTTTTTCAATATCACCGGGAAAGAGAAAACTGTAACCATTTGTGGTCAACCTGAGGATCAGGCTCCTGTTATTGTCTTCCGGAAAACCTGAACCCAGGTGAAGACCGGCTATGTTTTTTAAAATTGAAGTTTGTCGGCTGGTTATGAGTATTTCTCCCTGTTCCGGGACCTCCAGAGCGCTTTCTTTTTGTTGAGCTACCTCCAGGAGACTGTTAATAGTTGCAGAGCCGCCGGGATCGGGATCGTTCAGCCAGATCTTATCAGGTCGGAAATGTTGGACGATAAACGGGAGTCCGTTATAGTGGTCGCTATCCAGGTGGCTGATTGTTAATTGATTGATTTTGTTTATTCTCTGTTCCCAGAGATAGGGGGCAATAACTGCTCTGCCCACATTGAAGTTCTGGGAAAAAGGACCCCCTCCGTCAATAATGGTTACAGTGCCATCCTGCATTTCAAGAACAGCGGAACAGCCCTGCCCTACATCAAGAAAGCTTATTTTGTCATAGTCCCGGTGAGTCCTTTGGTATTTGCAGTATAAAGGATATGAAATTAAAACAGTGGCAGAGAGGGTTATAATAAGGTAACGGGCCGGGCTCCTTTTCCGTCCCAGAAAAAGAGTTGCCAGTAACAGGTAATAGAAGGCGATTTCCGGGAGAGAGGGGGTGGAGAGCCAGATATCGGCAAAGGGAATTTCAGCTAATTTTCCGGTAATGAGGTCAGCACCTTTGAGACCTGTGCTGCCGATCTTAAGCAGAGTTGCGGCCAGTCCTGGAAAAATAAAGATCAGGGGGCAGCTTATCAGGCCGGTTATTAAAGACCAGAAGCAGATGAGCGGTTCCACCAGAAGGGTGGTCAGCGGACTGATCGGCGAGAAACGGTTGAAATAGTAAACAAGAAGAGGAGCGGTGGTAAGTGAGGCTGCTACTGAAACCATGAGGCCTGCAATCAGCCAGTGAAGAAGACGTTTTGGGACAGACTGTTTGCCGGTTGGCAGGGCCGGTGCTATTAGCTGCCGGGCTTTGGGCAGCACAACAGTTATACCGATAACTGCGGCAAATGATAACTGAAAAGAGGCGGCAAAGAGCAGCTGGGGATTGATCAGCAGGATAACCAGGGCGGCGATGCTTATGTGAGTGGGAAGATGGTGCTGACGGTCGTTTATTATGGCCATGAAGAAAATAATGGTCATAATAAGGGCCCTTAGAACAGGCGGTTTAAAACCGGCGATCAGGGCATATGCCAGGAGGACGGGAATGGTAAGAAGACAGACTATTTTCCTGGTGTTGCAATATAGGAGAACCCGTTCAGAACGTCTGACCAGGAAATTAAAACCAAGACCGCAACACAGGGCAAGAAGACCCATATGGACCCCGGAGATAGCCATAAGATGCATGGCCCCGGTTTTTTTAAAGTTCTCCAGAATTTCCGGTTTTACCATTCCCCGGTCACCGGTCAGGATGGCTTTATAAAGACCGGCTGTCCGGGTAGAGAGGTTGTTTTCGATAAAGTTGTTTATTTTATGGCGGAATTTTTCGGCAATAATAAGGAATTCCTGCCGGACAGGTAAGTAGCCAGGACCTGACTGCAGTTCAATCATATGGCTTGCCGATTGTATCCAGCCCTGGAGGTGGATTGATTTTCTGGCAAGATAAGCAGGATAATCAAAGCTGCCCGGGGTGTTGTAGCGGTCAGGACGTGAAAGAGTAGTCCTTATCAGTAGCCGGTCTCCCGGAAATACGGCTGGCGGGGGGCTACCCTGCATTCTCAGCAGGACCTTAACGTTGACCAGGCGGGCTTCTGAGCTGATCAGGCCAGTACCGTTATCCAGCTTGCCGGTCTTGAAGCAGGACGGATTGTTTTCCGGTAAAAAAAGGTGATCGGCCGCGATCAGAAGTTTGCTGTTTTTTGTACCGATTTCAGGACTGGCCAGTAATCTCCCGCTGATAAGAGCTTCTTTTTTTTCAGGGAAAGAGCGCCGTAGCATTTCTAACTTTTCCGGCCCGGCAGGGCTGGTTAAGGTATGGACTATGGCGATGAAAAAAAAGGGCAGGGGATAGAGCAGCAGAAAGAAGGATTTTCTTTTCCGTTGGAAGCAGCCGAGTAGACAGATGATTAGGAAGAAAGCCGCTACTAGGAAAGGAAAACAGTATAAATCGGTAGCTGTCCAGCTGATCCCGGCCACAAAGAATATTGTGGCGATGATCAGTGGACGGCTGACAAGAAGGTCTCTCAATTCTGCATGGCTAGACTTAATCCAGGAAATTTTTCAGTTTTTCTCTTCTGCTGGAGTGGCGTAAACGGTTTAGTGCTTTTTTTTCTATCTGCCTGATCCTCTCCCGGGAGACGTCAAACTGTTTGCCTATCTCTTCCAGGGTGTATTCCGCCTCAACCCCTATACCGAAACGAAGGCGTACAATTTTTTCCTCTCTCGGACTTAATGTGGTCAAAATAGTGGTAATCCGCTCAGAGAGTTCGTTATTTTTAACCGCTTCATAAGGGGAGGCTGCTTCCTGGTTTTCCAGAAAATCACCCAGACTGGAGTCATCATCGCCCACCGGAGTTTCCAGGGAAATAGGTTCTCTGGAAGCCTCCAGGATAGCCAGGATTTTGTCCATGGGCAGACCTGTTTTATCGGAAATCTCAATCGGAGTAGGTTCCCGTCCCAGTTCTTTTAACAGGGAATAAAATGCTTTAAAAAACTGGCTGCGGAGTTCAAGAAAGTGGACCGGCAGCCGGATGGTCCTGGTTTTGTCCAGAATGGCCCGGGTGATTGCCTGCCTGATCCACCAACTGGCATAGGTACTGAATTTATTACCTTTTTTGTAGTCAAAACGGAATACTGCCCTCATTAACCCCAGATTGCCTTCCTGTATAAGGTCGGCCAGGGTCAGACCCTGATGCATATAGCGTTTGGCTATACTGACTACGAGTCTGAGGTTGGCCTGTATCATGGCATCTTTGGCCGTTTCTATAGATCGGACATAAAGAGTTATCCGGTAACGGGCTTCTTTGAGTGCCTGATCATCGGCGTTGTTTTTAGAAATTTCGACAATAGTGTAGTGCAGGAGGTTTAGTTGTTGTTTTTTAGGTTTCAGGATAGGATCCCGCTGCTCCCAGAGATCAATCTGTTTATTGAGTTTTTTTATCTCTTCATGGTCTGATTCAATTTCCCGTATGGTTCTGATGATGGCGTTAAAACCGCCTCTTATGATTCGACTGTACTTCCCTTCCTCTTCCGGGCTTAAAAGCTCATAACGCCCCATTTCCCTGAGATAGGTTGTTGTAGCCTCTTCGATTTCCTGATTAATCTCTTTTTCTTCCACTCTGTCAATACCATCATGGGCGTCTTTTTTGACTTTATCAGGAGTAGCAGGTTCTAAGGTTTGTTTTTGAATTTTTTGATTGATTATTTTTTTACTTACAACCTCTATATTGTGTTCATTTAAGAAGGTAAATATCTCATCAATAAAAGTGGCATCTTTTTCTTCAGGGATAAGGTCATTCAAGAAGTCAATGCTGAGGTAGCCGTTATTTTTCCCAGCTTCAAGGAGTTTGTTTTTAATTTTCATTATTACAGGCTTGTTATTCTGGTTTTCCATTTGAATTCGACTTCTTTCTATTATTACTATAGTATTGATTAAAGGTTCTGACTACCAAACTTTTTGGATTTAGTTATCCGGAAATAGATTTTGTCTGTATTTTTTCAATAATAAACACACGAAAATTTATAATTATACTATATTATAAGGCTGAGTTCAAGTATAATCCCGGAAAGTTCATCCGAACACCCATCTGTACGAGACAAGTCTGTGTCACATATGGCTGCTATGCCCTGACTGTTTTATGCCCCTCTGGGATAACTGGTGAATTTTGACTGATCAGGTGGATACAGATTAATTTGTTGCCTGCGGTGACTTTTATATTTGTCTCTTAAAGCCGGGCAGAGTGTTTTAATCAGCAGCCTGGTAATCATTATTCACGGGCTGCTGCCGGGCAATGTTTTCGGCTGGGTAAAGAGATATTAAAGGTAATAATGAACTTGACATGGCAAGTCAGGGTAGTAGATTGAAGCATTTTATTTTCTATTATGCCTGTATAGTATAAGCAGGCCATTGATCAAGTCAACACAAGACAGAAAAAATTAATAAAAGAATTTTAATTATAAAACAGAGTTCCCTTGGTGATATAATTCATACTCTGCCGGTAGTTCATGCCCTTAAAAGATGTTACCCGGACTGCTTTACCGGCTGGCTGGTGCGGCAGCCGTTCCAGGCTTTGCTGGAGAGCGATCCCGCTGTAGATGAAGTTATTTCTCTGAGTATCTCTTCTACCAGTGAACCAGGGGCGGGCCCAACTGCCTGGTTTAAGGCGGGTAGGGCTACATTCAGTAATCTGTGGAGACTGAGGAAACGTTTTAAAAATGCTTCTTATGATCTGATTCTTGATCTGCATGCCTCTTTTCGTTCCGCCCTTCTAGGTATGACCAATCCGGGAGGTTACCGGATCGGCTTTGCTGATGCCCGGGAAGGAAACAGCCTGGTCCAGGATTACAGGATCAAGGTAGGAGATCGGAAAATTCATGCACTGGATAAAAACCTTTTTTTTTGCAATTACCTGGGATGTCCGGCTCAAGAAGTTGATTTCTATCTGTCTTTCAGTAAGGAAGACGATCTAGCCGCCAACAATTTTCTGAATGGTATTGCCGGGTCAGACGGCAGGAGGATTATTTATTTCAATCCTGCTGCCCGCTGGAGCACTAAATACTGGGATCCGGAGAAATGGGCCCTTTTGGGCGACAGGTTGAACCGGGAATATGATAGTCTTATTATTTTAGCCGGAAGTAAAGGAGACAGGGAATATCTATCTAGAATTTCCGGTTTGATGAAGGGAAAAGCGGCTGTCACGGCCGGAAAACTTTCCCTGCCAGCCATTGCCGCCCTGATGGCTAAAACCGATGTCTATGTGGGGCTTGACTCAGGCCCAATGCATATGGCCGCCATGGCTGGTATTCCTGTAGTTGCCCTGTTTGGGCCGACAAATCCCGAACTGGTCAGGCCTTACAAGGTTAGGCATCGAATAGTCAGGAATCAGGATATCAACTGCCTTGGCTGTCGAAAGAGAAACTGTAAGAGCCTGGCCTGTATGCGGGGAATTTCAGTCGACCAGGTCTATGAAGCGGTGCTTGAATTAAATCCGGGTAAGCCTCCGGATCCCGGATCTGAACCTTAAATTTTCAACTTTCCAGATTGATTTATCTGGTATGACATAAGGCGCAAATTTTTCGTGAGGCAGGGATACTTGATGGCTGGTATGTTTATTCAGGAACCACTCAAACACGAAGCCGTTCCTGAATAAATGTAAGTTCTCAATAAGTCCTGGCTGCAGACACCCTCGTACCCAGCACCGTTGACCGTACCGCCGGTACGTTATGGTAAGGAAGGTGACGAATCATCCATTAGTTTCTGTTGCCCTCAATTTTTGAGAAGTTACGAATAAATATACCAACCGTTTGAAATCATAATAGTTTTCTCAAGTAGGAGAGTTGAGTTAAATAGTTTTATCAGGTTGGATATAGTAATGGTCCAGGGCAAGGAGACTTTCTTCCAGATCACTTTTTCTGTGGGGTTCAAGAGTAATAAGGGGTGAGGCTTCATTTTTCCTGAGCCAAGCGAAAAAACCTTTAAAATCAAATTTTCCTTTTCCCATAGGTAAATGGTCGTCCCTGAGACCATGATTGTCATGGAGATGGAGTTGGCCAAGCCAGGGCTCCATTTCAGGCAGCCAGTTCTGCCACTTATCCCTGGCAAAGGCCATCAAATGGCCGGTATCGAGACAGAAACGGGCATACGGCGAGTCAATAGCGGCAAGGATCTTTTTATG
This sequence comes from Desulfobia sp., assembly GCA_046497465.1. Lineage (GTDB taxonomy): Bacteria > Desulfobacterota > Desulfobulbia > Desulfobulbales > SURF-16 > JAWLDV01. The sequence continues at coordinate 90,467 of JAWOFO010000043.1, read as the reverse complement.
TTGTTCCGGTGAGGTTTCATAGGTGTTTTCCAGCATTACCGGGGTATTGTTTCTTTCCGCCTGTTTGACTAGCTGCTGCCAGGCCTCAAGATTATAATGGAACCACTCTTCTTCTTTGTAGCCGTGTTTGTTTTCTTCAAAGCCCAGATGACAGACAATAGACTCTGGTTTGAATATTTCGAGAAGTTCAAAGGCCAGGCTTATTTTTTTACGGCTGACCTCTCGGATATGGCGATCGATGGCCCCAACGCTTAACTCGTAATATGGGGCGTGCAGGGTACAGGCTATACCATTGTCATGCAGTCTCCGGGCTACCCGACTGAATTCACGGGTGGAGATGTCGTACAGAGTATTGCCTTCCAGGCCGATTTCCGGTTGAATCCCCATTTCCAGAGCTTCTTCCAGGTGGTTCCGGAGAAAGTCAAAAGGGGCATTGATGAAGCAGTGACCGGCGATTTCTCTGATATTCATGAAGGACTAAGCAATAGGTAGTTATTATTTTTTGCCTTACTCAAGGAGCAAGGATCCAGGAATTAAATCAGAAAGGTTCGGCTTCATCTATTAACATGATCGGAATGTCATTCTTGATTTTATACCTGAGGCGGCATTTTTGGCAGACCAGTTTATCTTTTTTCTCGTTTAAAACAACAGGGCCTTTGCATTTAGGGCAGGCCAGTATCTCCAGCAGTTCCTGTTTAATCATGGTTGCTCCTTCCTTTGAAAGGTTTAAGGCTTGAGGCTGAGGGTATAAGTGGTCTTTGCCCTGAGCCTATGCCATATTATTTATTGTCATCTCCTTGTATAAAGAGTAGATTTAATCCCTTTCCCTTATAGATATTGCCGGTTTTTTTACAAAACGTAGCGGGTGCTTTCAGCAGTCAGCAAAAAAGGAGCGACATGGGGCTGTTAAGCTGATTGCTGAGGGCCTTGTCTCAATATCAACTCAGACCGAACGATAGCTAATATCTAAAATATAATATAGATGATTTTTTAACTTCTTCAATTTTTTTTAATGGCCGATAATAATTCCTTGAAAACAATTCTTGACCCGAAAATTATACGGCTTGTCCGGCCTTATTCACGGCGGGTAATTCTGGCCATAGTTTTCAGTCTGATAGCCTCCGGAGCCAGCGGCGGGATAGCCTGGCTTCTTAAGCCCATAGTAGATTCCATTTTCGTAGAAAAGAAATATACCCTGCTGACTTTTCTTCCCTTTATAGTCATAGGCCTTTACGCTTTACAGGGAGGATGCCAGTTAATCTACAGTTACCTCATTCGTACTGCCGGATTTCAGTTAGTTCGTGATACCCGTTACAGGCTGTATGAACATCTGCATAGATTACCTGTAGCCTCCCTGGGGAAGGAGTCCGCGGGTAAAGTTATATCCCGGTTCCTTAACGATACCACCCAGGTTCAGAAGATGGTTTCCCAGATTATGCTGACTGTCTTCAAGCATCTTCCAACTATTTTTGTCCTGTTAGGGGTAGCCTTTTACAGGCGATGGGATGTTACTCTTATTTCTCTGGTCGTTCTGCCGGGAATAGCCTTGTATTCTCACCGCCAGGGAAAAAGGGTGAAAAAGAAGAGGAATCGGGCCCAGCAGCAGCTTGCCACCCTTACCCACATAATTAATGAAACAATAAGCGGGATTAAGGTCATAAAGTCATTCCTTAATGAACCGGGGCTTACTCGTCGCTTTAACCAGCTAATTTTTGCCCAGTACCGGCAAGAGGCAAAGATTATCCTGCACAAGGAACTGGCGAAGTTTGTTGCCAATCTTTCTACCGGTGTAGGAATCGGTCTGGTGATCTGGTACGGAGGAAGCCTGGTGGTGAGTGGTGTTATTACCAGTGGAGATCTGTTTTCAGCTTTAGGGGCCATGGTCATGGTCTTTTCTCCGGTTAAGGAAATAAGCAAGTCCTATGCCCTGTTTCAGGAAATTACCGCGGCTACCGAGAGATTATGGTGGCTGGAACAGCTGGAAATTGAGAAGAGTGGTGAAAATCCCCTGCCTGAATTCAGAAAAGAAATCCGTTATGAAAATGTCTCCCACAGTTATGACCAGGAAAATAAGAACGTCCTCCATAATATTAATCTGACCATCCGCAAGGGAGAGACGGTGGCCTTTGTCGGTCCCAGCGGGGCGGGTAAAACAACGATGATAGACCTTCTGCCACGTTTTTTTGATCCCGGTCAGGGCAGAATAGTTGTAGACGATCTGGATATAACCGAAGTGAAACTGGCTGACCTCCGTAATCTTATCGGCCTGGTAAGCCAGGATGTTATTCTTTTTAATGATACTGTCCGGGCCAATATTGCCTTCGGCAGTCATGAGGTCCGGGTTGAAGAAATCGAAAAAGCCTCAAGACTGGCCAACGCCCATGAATTCATCCAGCAGTTTCCGGACGGTTATGAGACTGTTCTGGGTGAAGGCGGGGTCAGTCTTTCCGGGGGGCAGCGTCAGCGGATCGCTATTGCCAGGGCTATACTCAAAAACGCGCCTATTCTGATCCTGGATGAGGCCACCTCCGCTCTGGACAGTACTTCCGAGATCTTAGTCCAGCATGCCCTGGAAGACCTGATGGGAAATAAGACTACCATAGTGGTGGCCCATCGCCTTTCTACCATTAGAAATGCCGACCGGATTATAGTATTGGACCGGGGCCGGATACTTGCCCAGGGCAGCCATAAGGAATTGTTGGAGAAGTCAGCACTTTATCGGGAACTTTACAGTTCTTTTAATAACGATTCGATTTAATTTTGGCGGGTAAATCCGTAAAAATTGTTTTTTCCGTTTAAATCAATTTGTTAACCTGAATGAAGACCGGGTTTTAATATTCCGTAATTAAAATATTTTTTGGTTTGACCGGCCTGTTTCTGTTAATATATTAAGAGTTAAATTTTCCGAAAGCACCCTGCCTCACCAAAGGTTTTCAAGGCGATATGGTGGCTGTTGAAAACTTTTTTGCCCTATTTCGTGATGAAAATCGTCTGGTGGGAAAGCCTGATGTCCGGGCGTAGATGGTGCCGGGGAACTGCATAGCGGGTTTATTTTTAGATATAATTGAAACCATAATACATCCATGTAGCTCAGAGGGCTGGTTATGTTAAGTGATTACGGTATAACAGGGCTTAAACCTGAAATGAGTCGCCGCGATTTTATTAAGGGCTGTACTATTGCCGCTGCCGCCCTTGGTCTTTCGGATACAGTGGTTCCCGAGATGGTGGATGCAGCCAGCTCAAAGAACAGGCCGTCGGTTATATGGCTTCATTTTCAGGAGTGTACCGGCTGTACTGAAAGTCTGCTCCGGGTCTCGCATCATGATATCAGCCGTCTGCTCCTGGAACTGATTTCCCTTGACTATCATGAGACGTTAATGGCAGCCGCCGGGCATGCGGCTGAAGATATTCTGGCCAGTACAGTGGAGAAACACAGGGGCAATTATATCTGTGTGGTGGAAGGAGCAATTTCCACCAAGGATAACGGGATCTATTGCAAAATAGGAGGAAGAACCGCTATGGAGATCCTGGAAGAGGTAGCCCCTGATTCTGCCCTGTTAATCGCTATAGGCAACTGTGCCAGTTTTGGCGGCATTCAGGCGGCTGAGCCCAATCCTACCGGAGCGGTCGGTGTCAGGGATCTGATCAAGCATGAAAATCTTCTCAATATCCCGGGTTGTCCTCCCAATCCTGTTTCTTTTCTTGGTTCCATTCTCCATTATATGACTTTCAAATTTGCGCCGCTGTCAGACAGGCTGAAGCGGCCCCGTTTTGCCTATGGCCGGAGAATCCATGACCAATGTGAACGCAGGGCGCACTTCGATGAAGGCAGGTATGTGGAAGAGTTCGGTGATGCCGGACACCGGCAGGGCTTCTGCCTCTATAAAGTGGGCTGCAAGGGCCCCAGCACCTATTCCAACTGCCCTGTTGTCCGGTTTAACGGTGTTGATTCCTGGCCTGTAGGAGTCGGTCATGGTTGTATAGGCTGTACTGAGCCTAACTTCTGGGATACTATGACCCCTTTTTATGAGCGGCTTCCTGGTGTTTCTCTGCCCGGCGGCAAGGGAATTATCAGAAGTGTTGATTCAGTCGGCAAGACTATGCTGGGGATCACCGGGGCGGCAATCGGCATTCATGCCGCCACAGGTATAGTCAGAAAGCTTATCAAGGGAAAATTTGGTCAGGACGATGAAAATAACCAGACATAAGCTTCTGAAACAGTAACTGTTTTAAAAAAATTTGAATTCAGAGCTTTTCAGTAATTATATGAAACAGTCCTAGAGGGGATTTAAGATGGCCACACGTATTACAGTTGACCCTGTTACCAGAATAGAAGGTCATCTCCGGGTTGACGCTGAAGTAGAGGGGGGGGAGATAAAAAGGGCCTGGTCTTCGGGCCAGATGTGGCGGGGAATAGAGATTATTCTCCAGGGCCGTGATCCCAGGGATGCCTGGCTGTTTACCCAGAGGATCTGCGGAATTTGTACCACGGTTCACGCCCTGGCTTCGGTCCGGGCGGTGGAAAATGCCCTGGGCCTGGAAATACCAATAAACGCTCAGTATATAAGAAATATGGTCATGTCCATTCACGCCCTGCATGACCATATTGTCCATTTTTATATGCTCTCTGTCCTGGACTGGGTGAATGTGGTTTCAGCTCTTAAGGCGGACCCTAAAAAATCAGCTCAACTGGCCCACAGCCTTTCTGACTGGCCGGGGAACGGTATAACTAAGTTTAAGGCGGTACAGGAAAAGCTTCGGGGCCTGGTGGACGGCGGCCGGCTGGGGCCTTTTGCCAGCGGCTATGGAGACCATTCTGCCATGGTCATGTCTCCGGAGGCCAACCTCATGTTAGTTTCCCATTATCTGGAAGCTTTTGATTACCAGCGTAAGGCTAATCAGGCTCTGGCGATCATATCTGGAAAAAATCCTCATATCCAGAATCTTTCAGTGGGCGGTGTAACCACGGCAATTAATCCCCACAATGAAAATACCCTTAACATAGAAAGGCTTTACCGGCTGAAGCAGCTTGTCTCTGAAGTACAGCTCTTTATCCGTCAGGTGTATCTGCCTGATGCGGTGGCGGTAGGCAGTATATATAAAGAGTGGTTCCAGTACGGGGCCGGGGTTACCAATTATATGGCTGTTCCCGACATGGTACTTGATACCAGGGGAGAGGTGTTTGATTTGCCCGGAGGAACTGTCATGGACGGAGATCTTTCCACAGTAGTTTCCATTAACAGTTTTTATGATAATTACTTCCATGACAATCAGGTGGAATCAATAGCCCATTCCTGGTATGAGGGAGACTGGTCAAGGCATCCTTATAAAGAGGAAACTGTTCCCCATTACACTGATTTCCAGGGAAAAGGCAAGTATACCTGGGTCAAGGCCCCCCGCTTTCTGGGCAGGCCCATGCAGGTCGGCCCCCTGGCTCAACTTGTTGTAGGTTATGGACTGGGTCACTCGATGACCAGGAAACATGTTAATGAAGCCTTAAGCCTGTTAAACAGTGAGGCCGGGGTCGGAGTTGGGCTGGAGGCCCTTCATTCCACCCCGGGCAGGCATCTGGCCAGGGCGGTCAGGGCCGGTATGCTGGCTGAACTTGCCTTAAAACACTGGCAGCTCCTGGTGGATAATATAGCCAGAGGGGATCTGGAGATCTTTAATTGTCCGGATTTTCCCAGCGGAGAGCAGAGAGGGGTGGGATTTCATGAGGCTCCCAGGGGGGCACTTTCCCACTGGATAGTTATCCGGGATGGAGTTATCAGGAACTACCAGTGTGTGGTGCCTTCCACCTGGAATGCCGGACCCAGGGATCAGGATGGTCAGCCCGGGCCCTACGAGGCTTCCCTGGTAGGTAATCCCGTTGCTGATCCGGAAAAACCCCTGGAGGTCCTGCGTACTATCCATTCTTTTGATCCCTGTATTGCCTGTGCGGTCCATATGCTTGATCCGGGAGGAGAGGAGTTCGTCAGAGTTAAGGTCTCATAGCCATGACCAGTTAAAGGCTTAATTCCGCCTCTTTCGGCGGCCCAGGAGGATGTGATGGCCCTTGAAAAAAGATATGCCTGGAGTGTACTGCTTCGTGTTTATCACTGGACCCTTGTCGTGTCCATTGGCTTTCTGGCGGTCACCGGTTTTTATATCCATGTACCCTGGACCAACACCACCCTGATGAGAGAAAGCAGTTTTACCATGGCCAATATGCGTTATGTTCATTTTCTGGCCGCTCAGTTTTTCGCCTGTGCCCTTTTGATCAGATTCTATTTATTGCTATTTGGCAACAGAGCGGAAAGGATTCTGAATTTCGCTCCTTTAACCGTTCGCAATTTAAAAAAAATCCTTCCCGGTCTCAAATACTACTTATACTGTCGGGACAATTATGAACCTCTTCTGGGACACGGGGTTGTAGCGGGAATATTTTACTGTATAACTTTTATTTTTGGAATTATAGTGACGCTGAGCGGTTTCTATCTTCTTTATCCGGAGTCCCATTTTTATCAGTTCATGGGAATCATGGTTTTCGAGTCCCAGCAATATGCCCGTTTTATCCATCATATATCCATGTGGTACTTTCTTTTTTTTGCCATGGTTCATCTTTATTTTGTGGTCTGGAATGACATGAGTTATCCGGAAGGAACGGCTACCTCCATGATAGATGGATACCAGTTTGTTGAGGCACCCAGTTTGGAGCTTGAAGAGGAGATCAAGGAGCGTGAACGGGTGGAAACAGACCTGCTTTCCGAAAAGGAACGTCTGGCGGTAACCCTGCGTAATATAAGAGACGGGGTAATAACCACTGATGTTTACGGTAATGTTATTTTGATTAATAAGGTGGCGGAAGAATTGACCGGCTGGAGCCAGGAAGAAGCCCTGGGCCGGTCTTTGAGAGAAGTTTTCCAGATTACAAATGAAAAAACCGGAAAACCTTGTAAGAATCCCGTAGAGCAGGTATTTGCCACTGGCCAGATAACAGATCTGGGCAGCTACAGCCTCCTTACTGACAGAAACAGGAAAAGAAAAAGTATCACTTACAGTTGTGCACCGGTCAGAGGTCAACACAGCGAGATAATAGGAGTAGTTCTGGCCTTCAAGGATGTAACCGAACAAAGAAGGATGGAGCAGGAACTGTTCAAAGTGGAGAAGCTGGAATCTGTCGGAGTGCTGGCTGGAGGTATAGCCCATGATTTCAACAACATTCTGGCTGCTATTCTGGGCAATGTCAATCTGGCTCTTGACTACTGTGATCCGGATGATCAGTTATACGGACTTCTTTCTGAGGTGGAGAAGGCCTCTTTGCGGGCCAGGGGTTTGACTCAGCAGCTTTTGACCTTTGCCAAAGGCGGTGAACCGGTAAAAAGGGCAGCCTCTATTACTTCGGTAATTAAGGATTCGGCCGACTTTGTTTTACATGGCAGTAATGTCCGCTGCGATTATTTTTTCGACGACGATCTCTGGCTGGTTGAAATTGATTCAGGCCAGATGAGCCAAGTGATTCAGAATATTATCATTAACGCCAAGGAGGCTATGCCCGAGGGCGGGGTTATAGAAGTAACTTGCAGAAATCTTGCTGGCGAGAAGATTCATATTTTATCGCTAGAAAAAGGCGATTATGTTGAGGTTGCCATCAAAGATCAGGGAATAGGGATATCAGACAGTCAAATAGATAAAATTTTTGACCCATATTTTACAACTAAACAGGCGGGAAGTGGTCTGGGGCTGGCCATCACCCATTCCATAATAAGCAAACATGGCGGCCGGATAAGCGTGGAATCCGGAAAAGATAAGGGGGTGGCTTTTTATATTTATCTACCTGCACATAGAGAAAAAGAAGAGGAAATACCTGTAGAGGGCAGGGGAGAGCGTGTCAGGGCTAAAGGTAAGATAATGGTGATGGATGATGAAGAACTAGTCAGAGACGTTGCTTTCAGAATGCTTACTTATCTCGGTTATGAGGTGATACTGGCTGAAGACGGGGAAGAGGCGGTATTAAAGTACAGGGACGCTATGGATAGCAGCGAACCGGTGGATCTTGTTATTATGGATTTGACCATTCCCGGCGGGATGGGAGGCAGAGAGGCTATAGGCGAACTGCACCAAATCGACCCAAGGGCCAGGGCCGTTGTCTCCAGTGGTTATTCCAATGACCCTGTTTTGGCCCATTACTGTGATTATGGCTTTTCGGCGACGATGGTCAAACCGTTTCGTCTCAAAGAACTTGATGACTTGTTGGCTGATCTGCTGTTATGATCAATTCATACCGCTAAGCTGGACAGGAGCCCACGTATCGCCCCTGACAGACTTTAACAATAAAATCCGCATAAAGCCACAAAGGACCTTCTTTTTTCTTTTATGATTTCAGACGGTTGGTATGCCTATTCAGGAACGGCTATATCAACCGTTAAACACCACTGTCTAACGGGAAATTTTTATGCCATATCATACAGATAAATCAATTTGGAAAGTTGAAAAAATAAAAAATGAAAAAAGGTGTGGAACTGCAGATCAGGGGGGTAGTACAGGGGGTAGGATTCAGGCCTTTTATTTACCGGCTGGCCTGCCGTTATGATTATAGTGGTTTTGTGGTAAACACCGGTAGTGGAGTGAAAATTTGTATTGACAAGATTGATGAGCGTTTTAAGGAATTTTTAGATGATGTCAGTCGTTACTCTCCGCCTATGGCCCGGATAGATGCCCTGGATCGAAAGGAGATTGTCCCCGGAAACAGGGAGAGATTTTCAATCCTTGCCAGCAGGTCATCGGAAATATCTTCTTTTACCATTCCCCCGGATATTGCCACCTGTTCAGACTGTTACAGTGAACTTTTTAATCCCGCTGACTCCAGATACCTCTATCCTTTTATTAACTGTACCAACTGTGGTCCACGTTTCAGTATAATGGAGGGGCTGCCTTACGATCGAGACTTGACCTCCATGTGTTGTTTCTCCATGTGCCCGGAATGTGAGGCCGAGTACAGAGATCCTGCCAGCCGTCGTTTTCATGCCCAGCCTAACAGTTGCCGGCGGTGCGGCCCGGCTTTAAGCTGGCACCGGAGTGATTTTAGCCTGGTCGATTGTCTTAACCCCCTTGCTGAGGCGGCCAGGGCTCTGTCCCGCGGCCGGGTGGTGGCCATACGGGGTATTGGTGGTTTTCATCTGGCAGCGGATGCCGGCTCTGAGGAGGCGGTACAGAAGGTGCGCCGGATCAAGGGCAGGAAATCCAAGCCTCTGGCCGTGATGCTTGCTGATCTGGAGGCGGTAAAACGTCACTGCCGGCTATCCCTGGAAGAGGAGTTTCTCTTGACCTCCTTCCGGCGACCGATTGTCCTTCTTCGGCAGAGAGATGATTACGGCTTGGCGCCAGGTCTTGCCCCGGGACTTGATGAGACAGGCGTTATGCTGCCTTATACTCCTGTACACCACATCCTTTTTGCCAGGCCGGAAATACCCAGGGCCCTGGTGATGACCAGCGCCAATATCAGCGGTGAACCTATCTGCGCTGATAACCGGCAAGCCCGGAACAGGCTTTCAAGTCTGGCTGATTTTTTTCTGTCACACGACCGGCAAATCATCCATCCCCTGGATGATTCAGTAACAAGAATAGTATCGGGAAGGACCAGATTGATACGCCGTTCCCGGGGATATGTACCTGAACCATTCAGCCTTGAACATGATTTTCCGGATATCCTGGCCTGTGGAGGGCAGTCAAAGAATACCTTCTGTTTTATCAAAAAGGACAAAGCCTTCCTCAGTCAGCATATCGGCACACTTTCCAACTCCGAAGTCTTTAAATATTATCAGGAAAGCATCAGGTTTTTTGGCCGTATTCTTGGTGTTGCTCCAGAGGCTGTGGCCTGTGATCTCCATCCTGACTATTTGAGCAGCAGGCATGCCCGATCCTGTGCTTTGCCCATGTTTGAAGTACAGCATCATCATGCCCATGCTGCGGCAGTTATGGCAGAACATGCCCTGTCTGAAAAATGTCTGGCAGTAATAATGGACGGTGCTGGTCTGGGGCCGGACAACACCATCTGGGGAGGAGAGATAATGTTGGTAGATTATGCCGGTTACAGGCGACTGGCTCGTCTCCAGACCCTGCCTATGCCGGGTGGTGATCTGGCGGCCAGGGAGTTGTACAGAATGGGTTTTGCCGCCTGGTGGACATCCTGTAATTCGGATAAAAACAGTGGATTACCGGTCTCTCTTCAGAGACTCCCGGCAAAAACCGGGGATATATTGAGGCAGATGATTAGCAGGGATGTTAACACCCCTTATACCTCAAGCTGCGGGAGGCTTTTTGACGCGGTCGCCTCTCTGCTTGACTTTAGACATAAATCGGATTATGAAGGGCAGAGTGGTATGGAGCTGGAGACCTTGGCCCGTAGAGCCCTTGAGGAAAATGCCCTGAGCTGCAGCGCCCTGACCGGTAGCGGCTTATTGCCGGTATCTGTCGATAGTAGTAGAATTCCAGCCGTCATTGTTTCTGTCCCCATGATCCGGGAATTGCTGTTCCTGCTGGAAAGTGGTTATGAGATCAGCAGGTTGGCCCTGGAATTTCACATATGGCTGATATCCTCTATTGCTGCCACAATTTGTCAGGTTATTGATAATTCAGATCACAGACCGGTGATTCTGGGTGGTGGGTGTCTGCAGAATGCCCTTTTTCTTAAAGGACTTGAGGAAAGTCTGGAAACCCGCGGCCTGACTGTTTACAGTCCCGGGAATCTGCCTGCCAATGACGGTTGTATTGCCCTGGGGCAGGCGGTTATTGCCGGAACGCTGTTAAAAGGTTTAAGATCCGAGGCCCATAAACTTTAAGCCTTAAATCCTGAATCCAACTTCAATCATAATAGTTTTTCAAGTCGGCAAGTTGAGTCCTGAATATTAAGTTATGTGTTTGGCTGTCCCCATGAGGGTGCTTGAAACAGAGGGAGCAGAGGGAGATATTTCCACGCCTGCTAAGGCTTTTGTGGAAGCAGGAGGAGTATGTAAGGAGGTGAGGCTTGATATCGTTGATCGTTGGCCTGGCAAGGGTGATTATGTCATAGTTCATGCCGGTTTTGCCATTCATGCCTTGACCGCCGAGGAGGCGGAAGAAAGCCTTCGGCTCCTGCGCCGGATGGCGGAAAGTTTGGAATAGCAGAGATTGGAGTTTTCATTCTAGATGGAGATTAATGATGTAATTTCCCGGATGAGCGACAGTGCCCTTATCGGCAAACTTCTTGAAAAAGTAGAACGAGAATCGTCCGGAAGTTCTTCTCTGCGGATAATGGAAGTCTGCGGAACCCATACCATGTCTGTTTTCCGACATGGGCTCCGCAGTCTTCTGCCGGAAACAGTAGATCTGATAGCCGGGCCCGGCTGCCCCGTCTGTGTTACCTCTGCCTCCCATATTGACTCTTTTATCTCTATCGTCCGGCAGAAAGGGGTCAGAGTAGCAACCTTTGGTGATCTTTACAGGGTGCCAGGTTTTGAAGGTTCTCTTGCCCAGGCTTCGGCCTGTGGAGGCAGAGTGGATATAGTCTATTCTCCTGTGGATGCCCTTCAGAAAGCGAAGGATAATCCTTCTGAGCTTGTTGTTTTTTTGGGAATAGGTTTCGAGACCACCGTACCTGGAGTAGCTGCCACCATTCAGGAGGCTGCCCGGAATAAAGTTGATAATTTTGCGGTTTTCTCAACCCACAAACTTATGCCGCCTGCTCTGGAAGCCCTGTTTTCTGATTTCTCTCTGAGAATTGATGGACTTCTATGCCCGGGTCATGTAAGTGCAATCATAGGGGTCTCGGCATATGAACATCTGGCTGATAATTACTCTTTACCCTGTGTAGTTACCGGTTTTGAACCGGCTGATATTTTACAGGGGATAATTATGCTGGCCCGCCAGAAGCGCTGTTGTCGATCTATAGTCGAGAATGCTTATCCCAGGGTGGTGACCTGGGAGGGAAATAAGAATGCCCTGGAGATGCTTGATTCTGTTTTCCAAGTTTGTGACACCTCCTGGCGGGGATTTGGAGTCATCCCGGCAAGCGGGCTGGCAATTCGGCCTGAGTTTGATCTGTATAATGCAGAGAAGAGGTTGAATATTGTCTCCAAAGAGGTTGATGAGCCTACCGGCTGTCGCTGTGGTTCTATTTTAAAAGGTATCTGTACTCCACCTGACTGCCCTTTATTTGCTGGGAGATGTACCCCCCTCAATCCGGTAGGACCATGTATGGTGTCAAGTGAGGGCAGCTGTGCCGCCTATTATCGTTACGGCACGGTTCGGGAAGGGAAAATTATGGATCACGAATTACAGAATGGCTGATCATAATGGATTCAGGAGACGACAACAATATTTTTATTTAACTCAACTTTCCCGCTTAATTTATCTGTATGATACGACGTGAAAATTTCCCGTCAGACAGTGGTGTTTAGCGGTCGATATGTCTAGGAACATTGTGCAGTGTTTGTTAGTGGCTTTTGGCGAAGCGAAACGTTAAAAATTTCAACTGCCTGAGCGAGGTACGAGCGAGTTTTGAAATTTTAGTGAAGTGAGCCTTAGAGCCACTCAAACACGAAACTGTTCCTGAATGGTTATACCAACCGTCTGAAATCATAATAGTTTACTCAAATCGGAAAGTTGAGATCTTTATTTTAAATAGTGGTAGGATTTCATGGCCAGCATGGCGGAATGTTGGCCAAAAAACGTAACGAGGCTTTTTAAAATGGATTTTTCTTTTACACAACTCGGGACTTTAAGTCGATAATGTTCAAAGACAAAGTACTCCTGGATCATGGCAGTGGTGGTCTCGCCAGCCAGGATTTGATTCGTGATATTTTTTTGAAACATCTGGATAACCCTTTCCTTGCTGATCTCGAAGACAGCGCTGTTATCGGAGAAATAGGGGGTCGGCTTGTTTTTACTACAGACAGTTATGTGGTCGATCCTCTTTTTTTCCCTGGAGGGGATATAGGCAGTCTGTCCGTATACGGGACGATCAATGATTTGGCCATGAGAGGAGCCAGCCCCGTATGTTTGAGTCTGGGCTTTATCCTTGAAGAAGGATTTGCTCTCTTTGATCTTGAACGGATTGTTTCTTCAATAGCCCGGGCCTGCGAAAAGGCGGGTGTTGTTGTAGCTGCCGGTGATACAAAGGTTGTTCCCAGGGGAAAAGGCGATGGTATTTTTATTAATACTTCGGGGCTGGGTTTCCTTGCTGTTGATCTTAATATTTCTGCTTCCCGGGCCAGAACCGGAGACCAGATCATCCTTTCCGGCACTTTAGCCGATCACGGGATAACCATTCTGACCCAGCGGTCAGGGCTTGAACTGGAGGGAGATTTTGTTAGCGACAGTATGCCCTTGCATTTCCTGGTCCGGGAATTAGGTGACTTTCTGGGCGAAGGACTTCATACCCTCAGGGATCCGACCCGGGGAGGGCTGGCCACTTCTTTGTGTGAAATTGCTGGCAGCAGCGGAGTTGGGATAACTATCGAAGAAAGGGCTTTGCCTGTTAAGCCCGGGGTAAGTTCGGCCTGCGAGATCCTGGGCCTGGATCCTTTATACATTGCCAATGAAGGGAAGTGTTTGGTATTGGTGGAAGCAGGAATGGCTGATGAGGCCCTAAAGATTATGCGGAGACGTCCTGAAGGCAGGGACGCCGCTATTATTGGTTCGGTAACAGGAGGATCTCCCGATAAGGTTGAAATGGTGACCGGCATAGGAGGTAGACGCCTGATAACACCCCTTGCCGGTGAGCCTCTGCCCAGGATATGTTGACAAATAAAGACTCAGGATATAGGTTGAATCCTTGAACTCTAAACTTTTATAAACTTTCAGAAGAATGAACCAGGCCGCAAAAAAAACAACTAAGCAGCAGACTTCTTTGAGATCAACTGTCAAGGATCAGTCAGGTGCGGGTAAGACCAAGATTGGTGAAATCCTGCGCAAGGAAGGGCAGATCCTTACCAGTCAACTGAAGAGTGCTAAAAAGATCCAGAAAAAAACCGGCCAACGGTTGAGCAGCATTCTGGTACAGCAGGGTTACATAGATGAGGATACGGTTGTCAAGGTATTGAGCCGTCTTCATAATTATAAGGCTGTTGATCTCTCCCGGGAGTCTCCAACTCCTCAGGTCCTTAAGAACATTCCCTATGAAAAGGTTAAGAAATACTGTGCCCTGCCCTTGCGGATAAAAGACGATATCCTATATGTCACTATGGCTGAACCTACCGATACTTCCGCAGTGGAAGAGTTTCAGTCGGAATTGAAAATGACTTTGTCCGTAGGCGTTTCTACTGAAAGAGAGATCCTGGATTCCTATAAAAAGTACTACAAGATCACTGATGAAGATTATAATAATCTGCTCGGAGGAGAGAGGGCCGAGTCCGAAGATGAAGAAGAGATAATCAGTATTGATGATTTCGGCTCACTTGCCTCGGAAGCTGCGGATGAAGTTGCCCTTGAGCTGGAAGAGGGCGAAGAAGAAGCAGAGGAGTTTTCTTTTGGCGATGCTCCCATAATCAAGCTGGTTAATGGTATCCTGGTCAAGGCGGTTAAAGATGATGTAAGTGATATTCATATTGAGCCTTATGAGAAGAATCTCCAGGTACGTTATCGTCTTGACGGCGCACTTTTCCGGGCCATGAATCTGCCTCTCTCCATAAAAAATGCCTTGATTTCCAGGTTAAAGATCCTGGCCAATCTGGATATAACTGAACGTCGTATTCCCCAGGACGGCAGGATTAAAATGAGGGTAGGTAAGACCAAGATGGTTGATTTCCGGGTCTCTACTCTGCCTACTTTATGGGGAGAGAGTATAGTTCTCCGTATTCTGGACAAAAGTTCTCTTAATGTTGATTTGACTAAACTGGGTTTTGAAGAAGATACTTATGTCGCCCTGAAGCGCTGCCTTAATATACCGCAGGGGCTGCTCCTGGTTACCGGCCCTACCGGCAGCGGTAAGACTGTAACCCTTTACTCTGCCCTTAACTCTCTTAATACTGAAGATAACAAGCTGCTGACTGCAGAAGATCCGGTGGAGTTCAACTTCAAGGGTATAAATCAGGTCAATGTCCGGGATGAAGTGGGAATGACTTTTGCCGCAGCACTGAAAGCCTTTCTTCGCCAGGATCCGGATATAATCATGGTCGGGGAGATAAGAGATATAGAAACCGCCGAGATTGCCATTAAGGCCGCAATGACCGGCCATCTGGTTTTCTCCACCCTCCACACCAATGACAGCCCCGCCACAATTGCTCGTTTGATAGATATAGGTGTGCCCTCCTACATGCTTTCCGCTTCCCTTACTATGGTTCAGTCCCAGAGGCTGGGAAGAAGGCTTTGTACTGAATGCCGGAAACCTATAACCCTTCCTGACCGGGAGGAACTCCTTAGTTACGGATTTGAAGAAGAAGAGCTGGAAGGGCTTACCCTGTATGGCCCGGTAGGGTGCCCCAAATGCCGCGGTACCGGATATAGAGGCAGGGTGGGTTTTTTTGAATTGATGGAAGTGACAGATGAAGTAGCTCAGGCGATTAATGCCGAAGTCCCTGAAGATCAGCTCAGGAAAGTGGCTATTCAGTCGGGAATGAAGCCGTTGCGCAGGGCAGCGATACAAAAGGCTATAAAAGGGGTAACAAGCCTTGACGAAGTTTTGAAACGAACAGTAATTACGGAGGAGAGTCTGCCTGCTTATCTTGTTAATCCGGATATTGAAAACTATGAGGATGGTGATGTTATAATTCATCAGGGTAATAAAGATATTGATTTTTTTCAGCTTATTCAGGGAACATTGATGGTGGTAAGAGACGGGAATAAAATAGCAGAAATTACTGAACCTCATGAATACTTTGGTGAGATGTCAGCTATTTCCGGAGAACCACGTTCGGCTTCTATTATATCCAAAGGCCGTACCCGAATAAAAAGATTTCCGGGAGATAAGATGATGGAAATCATAGAAAAACACCCAAAGGTAGCAAAACATCTTTTCAGAACGCTGGTCAATCGGCTCTCCCAATCTAACCAGGTGCTGATCAATCTCGCCAAAAGAAGATAATTTCGGCCGTAATACAGAAAAGTTATAGGATAATAAAAGACCTTTTTTGTCTATAACAGATCTAAGGGACGACAAGACCTCACTCTACACTTCCAAGTTATCATGTATAAAAGCTTTTTAAACAATGAGCTAAACTGTACCTCCCTTGAAATTCATTATAAACAGAATAATTTATTGCGAAAAGTTGAAATTTTTTATAAATTAATCAGTTGCGTTTTTATTTGAAAGTATCTGCCTGTCCGGGTTTTTATTTAAATTACAACTGGTTTTCTGAGTATTGTTGACTGTATTTATTTTTCTACCGGGTTTATAGGGACTTAGAAGTATTGTCTGTAAAAGCATAGCGGCCAAGGAGATCATAATGAGTGCAAAAATTATTAGTGGTAAAGAAAACGCTCAGGTTATAAGGGAAGAATTGGGGGCAGAGGTTGCCGAACTTAAGGAGAAAGGTGTTGTTCCCGGTCTGGTCACTATTCTGGTAGGCGAGGATCCTGCCTCCCAGTCCTATGTCAATGCCAAGAACAAAACAGCCCACAACCTGGGAATCAATTCGCAACAGATCAATCTGGATGAGAGTACCACTGAAAAGGAACTGCTTGATCTGATAGAGAAGTATAATAAGGACGATAAGTTCCATGGTATTCTGGTGCAACTTCCGTTACCTGAACATATCAATGACGGTAAAGTACTGAGTGCCATTAGTCCGGATAAGGATGTTGACGGTTTTCATCCCGAAAATGTCGGCAGGATGGTGCTGGGAGAACAGTGTTTTCTGCCCTGCACTCCCCATGGTATCCTTGAGCTTCTCTCCAGAAGCGGCGTGGAGACAAGCGGAGCTGAAGTAGTAATAATAGGGAGGAGCAATATTGTTGGTAAACCTATAACCAACCTTATGCTCCAGAAGAGAAAAGGCGGCAATGCCACTGTGACTGTCTGTCATACCCGGACCAGGGATATGTCCGTTCATACCAGAAGGGCGGACATCATTATTGTTGCAGCCGGAGTGCCCAAAATGCTTACTGCTGATATGGTAAAAGAAGGGGTAGTGGTAATCGATGTAGGAGTCAACCGCATAGGAATGACTGATGCGGGAAAAGCCATTCTGGCCGGTGATGCCGACTTTGATGCTATAAAAGAAAAGGCTTCTGCTATTACTCCGGTCCCCGGGGGAGTCGGTCCGATGACTATAACTATGTTGATGAAAAATACTGTTCAGTCCGCAAGGCAGGCTGCTGGACTGTAATAGTCTTGTAATCCGAGGAAACTTATCATGGCGAAATCACCTATCGGTTGTGAAGTATGTAACGATATAACCTGCAAGTCGACCCGGGATGTCCTGGACCGGGATATCTCTAAAAATGTAACTACTGCCTATGACCGGATAGAGGCCAGAGGCATGTCGGCCTGTCTTTTTGGTTCCGGAGGTACCTGTTGCTGTATATGTAATATGGGACCTTGTCAGATTATAGATGGCGTGCCGGATATGATAGGTGTATGCGGCGCAACTGCCGATACTGTAGCCGCCCGTAATTTCATCAGAAAAATAGCAGGCGGGGCAGCTGCTCATACTGATCATGCCAGGGAGATGGTTAAAGGGTTTATAGATGCGGCTAAAGGCCGTGGCCCGCATTCCATTAAGGATGAAGATAAGCTGGCCATGCTGGCCGGGGTCTTTGAGGTTGAGACCGAGGGAAAATCAAAGGAAGATATTGCCCTGGAGGTAGGCGAAAAAGCCTTGGCTGATTTCGGCAAACAGAGCGATCTTCCTATAACCATGCTGAAGCGGGCCCCCCGGAAACGCCAGGAACTCTGGAGGCGAATGACGGTTGAACCCCGGGGTATCGACCGGGAGATCGTGGAGATAATGCACCGGACCCATATGGGAGTTGACCAGGAGTATCATAACCTGATGCTTCAGGGGTGTCGTTGTGCCCTGGCTGACGGCTGGGGTTCTTCCATGATTTCCACTGAGCTGACCGACATAATGTTTGGCACTCCTGTACCGATACGGGCGACTGTAGATCTCGGGGTATTAAAATCTGACCAGGTTAATGTAACTGTTCATGGTCATGAGCCGCTTTTGGCGGAATCCTTATGCCTCGCAGCCCAGGATGAAGACATTCTGGCTCTGGTCAAAAAAGCGGGTGCCAGCGGGCTTAATCTGACCGGAATCTGCTGTACTGGTAATGAGATTCTGATGCGACGGGGAATCCCGGTGGCTGCCAGTTTTATTCAACAGGAAATGGCCTTGGCTACAGGCGTCATCGAGGCAATGGTGGTTGATGTCCAGTGTATAATGCAGTCGGTTTCCGAGGTGGCCAGATCTTTCCATACCGATATAATTACCACTAATTACCGGGCCAAGATGCCTGAATCGATCCATATTCAGTTTGAGGAGGAAGATCCTCTGGGAAGTGCCAAAAAAATCCTGAAAAAGGCGATAGCCAACTACAAAAACAGGGGGGATTATTATATCCCTGAAGAGTCAAAATTTGATGCAGTGGTGGGTTTCAGCCATGAGACCATTAACTATATCCTTGGCGGCAGGTTCCGGGCCAGCTACCGTCCTTTGAATGATAATATCATCAACGGCAGGATAAGAGGGGTTGGTGCCATAGTCGGTTGCGATAATTACAAGATGATGGATAATCGTCATGAGATTGTAGCCCGTGAACTGATTAAAAACGATGTCTTGGTTCTGGCCACGGGTTGTGCTGCCACAGGTCTGGGCCGGGCGGGCCTTCTCCGTCCGGAAGCTTACAGGGAGGCCGGATCCGGCCTGGCCGAAGTCTGTGAGGCTGTCGGGATGCCGCCGGTACTTCACTGCGGCTCCTGCGTGGATAACAGCAGGCTTCTGATTGCAGCGACCGAAATGGTCCGGGAAGGAGGGCTGGGGGATGATATCTCCGAATTACCCATGGCCGGCACCGCCCCGAGCTGGATGAGTGAAAAGGCGGTATCTATCGGCCAGTATTTTGTTGCCAGCGGTTGTTATGTGATTTTTCAGAGTCTGCCTGTCACCGGAGCCGGAAACTTCAGTAGCTTCTTGACTCAGGGAATCAATGATATTTACGGCGGGTGCTGGGATATCGAAGAAGATCCCGTAAAATTGGCCCATAGGATGATTGCCAATATTGATGATAAACGCAGGGAGCTGGGAATTGACAAGCAGAAAGAAAGGGTGCTTTTTGACATGGAGATGCGGCGTGGTATGACAGATTCAAATTTAAAGGATGCTGGATGTCAAGGACCTGTGTAAATAGAACCGGTATAATCGGCCGCCCCGGGCATGAATATCCCGGGCCTTGGTGAATGGTTACTGAAACTTGAGATACTAACAGATAACTTACAGGAAATATATGAAATCTGGAAGCCGACTAGAAAAAATTCTCACCTCGGGTGAATTCACCGTTACCGGAGAACTAGGACCGCCTAAAAGTGGTGATCCAGAGGTGGTCAGAAAGAAGGCCGGGCTGCTTAAAGGCCATGTGGATGCAGTTAATATAACCGACTGCCAGACCGCAATTGTCAGAATGTCCAGTATAGGTGCCGGCCTGCTTGCCTTACAGGAAGGTATTGAACCTGTAATCCAGATGACCTGCCGGGACAGAAATCGTATTGGGATGCAAAGCGATATACTTGGAGCTTCTGCTTTGGGTCTCAAGAATCTTCTCTGCCTGACTGGAGATCATCAGAAGTTTGGTAATCATCCCGGTTCCAAAGGGGTTTTTGATATGGATTCCATACAGATGCTGGGAATGATGAGGGGCATGCGGGATAATAAGGAGTTTCAGTGCGGGGAAGAGATAAAGACAGGTGTACCTGAACTGTTCCTCGGCTGTGCCGCCAATCCCTTTGCCGATCCCTTTGAGTTCAGGGCTCCCCGGCTGGCAAAAAAAGTTGCCAATGGGGCAGATTTTGTTCAGACCCAGATCGTTTATAATATTGATAAATTCAGGAAATTTATGGAAATGGTACGTGATCTGGGTGTACATGAAAAAGCCTATATCCTGGCCGGGGTTACTCCTCCTAAATCTCTGGGTATGGCAAGGTATATGAAAAAGAATGTCCCAGGTCTGGATGTTACTGACGATGTTATAGAAAGGCTGAAAGGTGCCTCTGATAAAGCTGACGAAGGTATAAATATTTGTGTTGATATAATCGGTCAGCTGAAGGAAATTGAAGGTCTGGCAGGTGTCCACATAATGGCTATTGAATGGGAAGAGGCTGTCCGGGAAATTGTCAGGCGGGCGGGTCTTGAGGAACGTCCCGTGGTAGAGGTTCCGGAAGTCTTGGCAGGGCAGGCCGGCAGGGAAGCTGTCATGGTAACCGGGTCCTTAGATGAAGAGGCGGACGAGGAGAGGGAACGCATCCTTGCCGAGGCCAGAGCTGAGGCGGCGGAAATAGTAGATACTGCCCGGGAACAGGTCAAACGGAAAGAGGAGTTTTTAGTTGGAGACGATGCAGGAGCACAGGAGATGAATGAAAGAGAACGTCGATTGGCGTTGGAAGCAGTCAATAATGGTCTTAAGGCATTGAAGAAATCCTTGAATCTGAGTGATGATCAGTTTGAAGCCCTTGTTAATTTTGCAGGGGCTGAAGCTGTCTTAAAAAGGGAGTCTTTCAGGACCAGTGCCGATACAACTCCTTTCAGGAAAAGTGCGGCCGAAGAAGCCGGGAAAACCGAGGAGGCGAAGAAGGCTGAAGAGACCCGAGAAGCCGAGGAGGCCAGGAAAGTCGAAGAAGCCAGAAAAGCCGAGGAAGCCAGAAAGGCGGAAGAGGTTAAAAAAGCCGAGGAGGCCAGGAAAGCCGAGGAGGCCAGGAAAGTCGAAGAAGCCAGAAAGGCCGAGGAAGCCAGAAAGGCGGAAGAGGTTAAAAAAGCCGAGGAGGCCGGAAAGGCGGAGGCGGTTAAGGAGGAGAGAGTTAAGAAATCAGAGAAGGTCAAAAAGGCCGAAGAGACGGTTTCAAAAACCGAAAAAAAGGCAAGCCCTCCGGTCAGTGAAGAACTCTCAGCCGCCGAATTGGCCCCGGAAAAAACTTCTTTGAGTGAAAGGGCCTCCAAAGTGCCACCAGATTCTTATATGATGAAATATACCGGACGGATCAGGGAGACTGTTCTCGGTTATGGAGATAACCAGGTAAAGATCGGAGGTGAGGAGGTCCTGCCTTTTCATGGGTTTGAGGGCAGTATGCCCAATAAACCTCTTATCGCCATGGAAGTGCCGGATATCAAGCCGGAAGAATGGCCTGAATCTCTTACCCGTCATTTTGAGGATGTCCTGGAGAATCCCCTGGCCTGGGCCCAGAAGTGTATCAACGACTATAAAGCTGAAGCCATCAGTCTGTCTCTGGGCAGTACTGATCCCAATGGAATGAACAGGCCAGCGTCGGAAGCGGCCAGGGATGCGGCCCAGGTGATTAACAGTATTGATATTCCCATTATTGTCTGGGGATGCGGTAATTCTGAAAGAGATACGGAAAGCCTGCGGGAGATAACCGCCCAGATTGGAGATAAAAAGGTCTGTCTGGCCCCCTTGGAGGATACCAACTATAAATCATTAGGGGCTACGGCCATGGCTTTTCAGTATCCGTTGGTCGCTTCTTCACCTATTGATGTCAATCTGGCCAAACAGTTGAATATCCTTCTGGAAAATCTGGGGGTATCTCTTGATACTGTTTTGATGGATCCATCCATAGGTGCTCTGGGCTATGGTATAGAGTATACCTATTCAGTTATGGAGAGAATAAGACTTGCCGCTCTTACCCAGGAGGATGAAAAACTGCAGAACAGCATGGTTTGCAACCTGGGAGTCCAGGTATGGAAGGCCAAGGAATGTAAGCTGCCAACCGATGATATGATGGGTGATATGGAAAGACGGGGTGTCATGATAGAGGCGATAACAGCTGTCTGTATGCTGCTGGCAGGCGGTGATGTTCTTATTATGAGACATCCCAGGGCCATTAATCTCACTAAGTCCCTGATTAAAGGTCTGTTAAACTAGAATTCCAAATTAATACTACAGAGACATTTTTATAATACCGTGATGGGTAACCATTAAGGATTTTATGCAGTTACTATTCTTAATGTCTTTGTGGGGGTAGAATTTATGCCCACAGAATTAAACAGGAGCCAAGCGTATGTCTAAAATAATCTGTTCAGCCGCGATCAGAGGAGCACATAAAATTGTTGATATGGCTGAGGGCAAGTTTGAAGCTGTTCTGAAGGATTATGGGCCGGAGCAGGAGATCTTTTTTCCAAATACGGCCTACTTTCTTCCCATTATTTACAGTATGCTTGGCGCCAAAGTTGAGAAACTTGGCGATATGAAGGATATTTTCCGGGAATGCCGCAGACTTCTTCCTGAACAAGTAACTGAAAATAAATGGCTTCCCTATCTGGCGCCAGCCCTGGATGCCGGAATGGCCACTTTTTTTGCAGAGGAAATGTATGAGGTCATAAAGTACCTGGAATATCCTGATTTTTACACTAAGACCGAAGATCCGACTGAAGAAAATCTATGGCTGGGAGCGGCTGATGATTTAATTTTCAGGAAAAGGGGCGTAGAGTTTGTCGATGGTACCGCCCCGGGTTTTGCCGCTATCATGGGTTCTCCGGCAGATAAAGAGATGGCAAGCAAGATTGCCCTGGAGCTCCAGGAAAAAAATCTTTATATCTTTATGCATGATCAGACCGACGGTCTGTCTATGCCCGAGCAGCTGGTAAATAATGACGTGCAGGTAGGCTGGGGTACCCGGCTTGTCCCCTTTGGCAAATCCTATACAACCGCGGTTTTCTCTATCGGTTTTGCCTGCAGGGTTGCCTTGGCTTTTGGTGGAGTTAAGCCCGGGGACTATCGTGAAAATCTGATCTATAACAAGAACCGGACCTTTGCCTTTGTCATGCCTTTTGGTCCGGTTAGTGACGAGTGGTATGCCAATGCCGCCGGAGCCATAAACTGGGGCTTTCCCACCATCTCTGATTACGAGATACCCGAAGTTCTTCCCACCGGGATCTGCACCTATGAACATGTGGTAAGCAATGTACCTCATGAGGAAATTGTTCAGAAAGCTATCGAGGTCCGGGGGCTTAAGGTAAGTGTGACCAAGATAGATATCCCCATGTCTTTTGGCCCTGCCTTTGAGGGAGAACGAATCCGGAAAGATGATCTCTTTATGGAATGCGGCGGTGGCCGCACTGAGGCTGTGGAGCTTCTTATTTCCAAGGATGTAGACGAGGTCACTGATGAGGAGATCATTCTGGAAGGTAAGGATGTCCCGGATATCAGTGAGGGGGAAAACCTGCCTCTGGCTATCCTGGTGGAAGTTGCCGGCCGGGAGATGCAGTCAGATTTTGAACCGATTCTGGAGAGGCAGTTCCACCATCTGATCAACTATACCCAGGGGATAATGCATATCGGCCAGCGTAATATAATGTGGATCCGGATCGGTAAGGCTGCTGTGGAAAAAGGTTTCTCTTTCAGGCATATCGGCAAGGTTCTTCACGGCAAACTTCATCAGGATTTCGGCAGTATCGTGGATAAAGTCCAGGTGAAGATATATACCGAGCTGGAAAAGGTTCGGGAAGTTAATGAACTCGCCAAGAAGGTATATGAAGAGAGAGATCGCAGGTTGGGAGATATGACAGACGAATCCGAGGACATTTTTTATTCCTGTACCTTGTGCCAGTCTTTTGCTCCCAGCCATGTCTGTGTAATTACACCGGAAAGGGTTGGCATGTGTGGCGCTTATAACTGGCTTGATGGTAAGGCATCTTATCAGATTAATCCCACCGGACCCAACCAGCCCATTGAGAAAGGTACATGTACCGACCCTGTACTTGGAAACTTTACAGGTGTTAATGAGTTTGTCAGTCGGGCTTCCCGGGGTGCCGTAACCGAGGTAAGCTGCTATTCCTTGATGATTAACCCTATGACTGCCTGTGGCTGTTTTGAGTGTATTGCTGCCATGTTGCCCCAGTGTAACGGCATAATGGTTGTCAACAGGGACTACATGGGCATGACACCCAGTGGTATGAAGTTTACCTCTCTGGCCGGTATGGCCGGTGGCGGTGCCCAGACTCCCGGTTTTATGGGAATAAGTAAACATTATCTGACCAGCCGCAAGTTGTTTATGGCTGAAGGCGGCCTGAAAAGAGTGATCTGGCTTCCCAGAATCTTGAAGGAAGAGCTCAGGGATAAACTGGTAGCTCGCTGTCAGGAACTTGGTATGCCCGAATTTTTCGATATGATTGCTGACGAGGAAGTCGGGATCACTGAGGAGGAAATCCTGCCGTTTCTTAAAGAGAAGGGACATCCGGCCTTGGAAATGGAGACCGTAATGTAGAATAAGGGCTTAAGGCCTAAGGCCCAAGGTGAAAGGTGGAAGGTGTATTGTGGCCTGAGCCTTGTACCCTTCGCCTTTATTAATTTATAAGAAAGAGGAGAGAAAATAATGGCCTTAACAGGTATTCAGATACTTAAGATGCTGCCCAAAACAAATTGTGGGGAGTGTGGAATTCCGACCTGTCTTGCTTTTGCGATGAAGGTTGCTGCTGGGCAGATGGAGGTTGAAAAATGCCCTTATGCCTCTGATGAAGCCAAAGAGACTATTGGTGAAGCCTCAGCGCCGCCGATTCGTACTGTTAGATTAGGTGCAGGTGAAAGTGCATTCACAATGGGTGGAGAGATCTGTCTGTTCAGGCATGAGAAACGTTTTGAAAATCCAGCGGGTTTGGCGGTATTGGTTAGTACGGACATGTCTGATGAAAACATAGATGGTCGTCTAGAAAGATTCAAGACTCTCCGTTATGAAAGAGTGGGAGTTATGATGAGGGCCCAGCTTATTGCTGTCAAGGATACAGGCGGAGATAAGGAGAAGTTTACCGCTCTTGTCAAAGGGGTCCTGGAGTCTACCGGAGATGCGTCTCTCATCCTGATTAGTGATAAGGTTGAAAATCTCAAGGAAGGCGCTGAGCTGTGCGGCGACCGTAAGCCCCTCCTTTATGGAGTTACCGCTGAAAACTCTGATGATATGGTTTCTATTGCCAATGAAACAGGTTGCCCTCTGGGGATTAAAGGCATAAATCTTGATGATACGGTGACTATATCTGAAAAACTCCAGGAAAAAGGTTTTAAGGATATAGTGATTGATACCGGCGCCAGAACACCGCGGGCCTCTTTTGAAGACAGTGTGGTGGTCAGAAGTTCAGCGATTAAGGCCAAATATAAGCCTCTGGGATTTCCGACCATAACCTTTCCCTGTGAAATGACCGATGATCCGTTGATGGAGGCCATGGTTGCTTCAGTGCTCATAGCCAAGTATGCCGGCATTGTTGTTCTTTCTGATCTGCAGGGTGACACCCTTTTTCCTCTTTTACTGGAACAGTTGAATCTGTTTACTGATCCCCAGCGGCCCATGGTCCAGAAGGAAGACCTCTATAATATCAACGGGCCGGGTGAGGATTCACCGGTCCTGGTTACCTGCAACTTCTCCCTTACTTATTTTATTGTATCCGGTGAAATCGAGGGCAGCAAGGTCCCTTCCTGGTTGATTGTCAAGGACACCGAGGGGCTTTCCGTATTGACCGCCTGGGCGGCTGGCAAGTTCGGGGCTGATCTTATTGCTCAGTTTATTAAGAAATCAGGTATCGAGGAGAAGGTGAAGCATCGGGACTTAATTATTCCCGGTTATCTTGCCAGCATGAAGGGGGAGCTTGAAGAGGAACTGCCTGAGTGGAATATAATTATTGGTCCTCGGGAGGCCGGTCATATTCCCGCCTTTCTTAAAGAATGGCAGCCGAGCGAGTAGATTTAAGGTTTAATAAGGCGTGAGGTGTAAGGTTTAAGCCGCGCCCTGCGCCTTAAGAGACCCGGCCCTGAATCCTGAAACTTACACCTTAAACCTCGATAATGTCTGCAATCACTCTGGAGATCAACGGCTCGGAGATAATCGCTGAAAAAGGTCTGACTGTCCTTGATATAGCCCGCAGAGCCGGAATCAATGTACCTGCGCTGTGTACTATTAATGGAAAAACAAGCGATGTACCATGTCGGCTCTGTCTTGTTGAAGTAGAGGGTTACAGCGAGCCGGTCCTTGCCTGTCAGACTCCTGCCGGGGATGGCATGAAAATTGTCACTGATAATGAGCATCTCAGGGAGATGAGGGCCTCCCGGCTTGCAGTTATGTCATCCGTCCATTTCGGTGACTGTAAGGCGCCCTGTAATCTAACCTGTCCCGGTCAGATAAATATCCAGGGCTATATAGCTCATATTCGCAAAGGCGAATATGAAGAGTCTTTCCGGCTCATTATGGAGAAAAACCCCTTTCCTTTTTCTGTGGGCCGGGTCTGTCCCCGTTTCTGTGAAACCAGGTGCCGGCGGCTGCTGGTTGATGATTCTATTGCCATTAATCATCTTAAAAGGTTTGTGGCTGACTGGTGTATGTCAGCCGGGATTGATATCAGCTTTGACAGGCCTGAACCCAGCGGCAGGAAAGTTGCCATTATCGGCGGAGGTCCGGCCGGAATGACCAGTGCTTTTTATTTGTCAAGAAAAGGCCATGATGTTACCGTTTTTGAGGCTAATCCCAAACTTGGGGGGATGTTGCGTTACGGACATCCTGAATATAAAATTCCTCGGGATGTACTGGACTATGAACTGGAGATTATACTCCGGCTTGGGATTTCTGTCCGCTTGAGCCAGAGATGGGGTTCTGACTTTAGTCTCCAGGATCTCAAGGATCAGGGCTATGATGCTGTTCTGATTACCATAGGTGCAGGGGTTGACAAACCCCTTGAGATTGAGGGTTCGACTCATCCCAGGGTATTGAATGCCACCCAGTTTCTTAAGCAGGTTGCCACCGGTAGAAAAAAAAACTGCGGCTGGAAGGCGGTTGTAATAGGCGGCAATAATATCGCCATGGAAACTGCCAGATGCCTTTTAAGATGTAATGTAGAAAGTGTAACAGTTGTCTATTTCCGGGGTAGGGAAGAGATGCCTGCCAACCAGCGTAATATCAGAGAGGCAGAAGAGGAGGGGGTCCAGTTTCTCCTGATGGCTACACCGGTAAAGATCCAGGAAAATTCCCAGGGTTTTCTGGAGGTAGAGCTGGTCCGTATGCGTTACGGTGAACCTGATGAGCGTGGTAGGCGGTTTTTTGAGGCGGTACCAGGGACATCACAGACCCTTAGGGTTGATACCCTGGTCTCATCTCAGGGCCAGATGGCTATAAGCGAACAAGGGTATGATGGTAAACTGGAAGGCCGGCTGAAGTTAAAAGCCGGCAATATAATCGAGGCATCTCCGAGGGATTCCGCTACTTCAGTCCCCGGTGTCTTTGCAGCAGGTGATGCTGCCAGCGGTACCAGGAGTGTTATCCAGGCGGTTGTCTCCGGTCGGAGAGCGGCTGATAATATAGATGCCTATATAACGGGGACTCCAAAAATGTCGGCCCCGAGCCGCTTTAACTTCAGCCGGGGCAGCTCGTTTGACGATGTTGACCTGGCCAATTTTGACGGCATCGCTGTCAAACTCCGGGAAAAGATGCCGGCTCGTCCGCCGGAAAGGGCTATTCAAGACTTTGATGAGGTCAGATTCGGTTTTAATGAGAAAACGGCCCGGAAGGAGGCTGAGAGATGTCTTTCCTGTGGATGTAAGGCTTTTGAGCACTGTGAATTCAAGGATCTCAATATTGACCATAAGATCAACCTCAACAGGACAGGGATGGGCAGGAAGCCGGTTTATCCTGTGGTTACTTCCCATCCTGCTATAGAAGTTGATCTTAACAAGTGTATATACTGCCAGAGATGTCTGCATGTCTGTGAGTATGGGGCTGTTGATCTGAGCTGTGAAAAGGTGGATGATCAGGGAAACCCTTTTGGTTTAACCTTTAGATTCAACGATAACTGTGTTTCCTGCGGCAGGTGCGTGGACCATTGTCCTACCGGGGCCCTGACCAAGAAGGCTGCGATTGTACCTGTTATTGATGAACAGGTGGACAACATCAGGACTACCTGCCCTTACTGTGGAGCCGGATGTCAGATTATTTTGCGGGTGAAGGGAAATACCATAATTGAGGCTACTGCTGATAATGATCAGGTCCCCAACTATGGTGCTCTTTGTGTTAAGGGCCGTTTCGGTCATGATTTTGTCAGGGACAAAAGTCGGCTGACCACGCCTCTGGTCCGCAGGGGGGGCAGGCTGGTGCCGACCAGCTGGGATGATGCCCTGGAAATTGTTGCCTGTAATTTCTTTGACATGAAGGTGATGTTCGGTTCCGATTCCATTGCCGGTTTTTCCTGTTCCAAGGCCACGAATGAAGAGAATTTCCTCATGCAGAAGTTCATGAGGACAGTTCTGGGGACCAACAATATAGATCACTGTGCCCGGCTCTGACACGCCCCCACTGTGGCCAGTTTGGCCATTTCGTTCGGCAGCGGAGCAATGACCAATTCTATCGGGGATATAAAAGAGGCCGATGTGATAATGATTATCGGTTCAAACCCCGATCCCTGTCATCCCACTATCGGGCTCCGGATTCATCAGGCGGTGGATAATGGCGCAAAACTGATAGTTGTAGATCCACGGGGCACGGATCTGGCAAGATCTGCTGATATCTGGCTTTCCAATAAACCGGGTAGCGATGTCGCCCTGTTAAATGGTATGTGTAATCTTATTCTGGAGGAAGATCTCTGGGACCGGGATTTTGTCAGGGAGCGGACCGAAAATTTTGAAGACCTCAAGACAGCAGTTGCCAAGTATACCCCGAAGTATGTTTCCCGGATAACAGGTATCGGGGAAGATGAACTGCGCAGGGCAGCCAGATTGTATGCCAGTCCGGGCAAAAATTCAGCCATCTTTTTCGGCATGGGACTGGCCCACTACGCGGTGGGGACGGACAACGTTAAATCTGTTGCCAACCTGGCCATGCTCTGCGGTAAGCTGGGCAAGCCAGGTAACGGGGTTAATCCCCTGAGGGGACAGAACAATGTCCAGGGTGCCTGTGATATGGGGGCATTATTTAATACCCTTCCCGGTTATTCCGGGCTCGGCAGCGACGAGATTTTTGACCGCTATGAAAATATGTGGGGAATCAGGCTACCCCGGAGGCCGGGCACGGCGGCTACTGAAGTCTGGGACAATATAATTAACGGTAATATAAAAGGTCTTTATATAATGGGGGAAGATCCTGTTCTGGCAGACCCCAATGCCGGCTATGCTGCTCGGGCTATCAAGGAGCTTGATTTTCTTCTGGTACAGGATATTTTTTTAACCGATACTGCCAGAATGGCAGATGTTGTTCTGCCTGCCGTATGTTTTGCTGAAAAAAACGGGACCTTTACCAGTACGGAAAGAAGAGTCCAGAGAGTCAGAAAAGCTGTTGAACCTCCGGGGCAGGCTATGCCGGACTGGATGATTCTTTGTCGCCTGGCCCGAAAGATGGGGTACAGTATGCAGTATAATTCGGCTGAGGAGATTTTTGACGAGATATCTGCACTGGTGCCCCAATATGCCGGTATATCCTACAACCGTCTGGAAAGAGAAGGGATACAGTGGCCCTGTCCTGATAAGGAACATCCCGGTACGCCAGTCCTTCATACAGGTGAATTTACCCGGGGCAGAGGGATGTTCATGCCAGAGGATTATCTAGGCCCGGGAGAATTACCTGACGAGGAGTATACTTATATACTTACCACCGGTCGGGAGCTGGCCCAGTATAACTTCGGTAGCATGAGCCGGAAAACCAAGGCTATTGAGGAATTATGCCCGGAAGGGTTCGCGGAAATAAATCCGGCAGATGCCGAAAAGCTGAATCTGGAAGACGGGGACTGGCTGAGGCTCACCTCCCGGCGGGGCACTGTAAACATAAGAGCCAAAGTTACCGGACGTTCCCAGCCAGGAACCGTTTTTGTCCCTTATCACTTTGCTGAGGCCCCAATAAATCTCTTGACTTTTAATAATCTTGATCGCCTGTCCCGAAGTCCCGAGTACAAAGTATGCGCGGTTAAAGTTGAAAGGTATGAAGTATAAGGGTATACAGGTTTTGAGGTATAAAATGCGGGGTATATGGTGTAGGGAGTTATCCAGGTGATGAAAGGCTACTGGACAGATTTTTTATAAAATAATAACCTTGGTGAAAGGTTATATATTATTTGATTCGTAATTCATAATTGGAGTTATCATGGCAAGTACAGATAAAAATAATTCGGGCTCTGTTATGGTTGTCGGCGGCGGCATCGCCGGTGTCCAGACCGCCCTTGATTTGACCGAGCTGGGTTATTATGTCTATCTGGTAGAAAAAGCGCCGTCCATTGGTGGAGTGATGGCTCAGCTTGACAAGACATTTCCGACCAATGACTGTTCTCTCTGAATACTGGCGCCAAAGCTGGTAGAGGCCGGTCGGTCTCCTAATATTGAAATCTTGACCAACACTGATCTCCTTTCTCTTACCGGAGAGGCCGGCGATTTTACCGCAAGGCTGAATCAGCGCCCCCGTTATATTGATCCGGATAAATGTACGGCCTGTGGTCTGTGTACAACTTATTGCCCTCGGCATTCATATGATGACTATAATGAAGGGCTGGCCATAACTAGACCCATTCATATTGATTATCCCCAGGCCGTACCTGCCACTTATTATATAGATCCTGAGGCCTGCCTGTATCTCAAACATGGAACCTGTCAGATATGTGTACCGGTATGTCGCAGTCATGCCATTGATTTTACTCAAACTCCTGAAGAGAAAGAGCTTAAAGTCGGGGCTGTAGTTCTGTCCCCGGGTTTTGGTCGAGTGCCTGATGAGGCGCTGGAAAAATTTGCTTACGGTAAGCATCCCGATATCCTCACCAGCCTTGAGTTTGAACGTCTTCTTAATCCTTCAGGTCCGGCGGAAGGCGAGTTCAGTTGTTTTTCAGATAAACGGCATCCCCGGAAGATTGCCTTTATTCAGTGCGTTGGTTCCCGCGATCTGGGGTGTGATAATGGCTACTGTTCATCAGTCTGCTGCATGTATGCCATCAAGGAGGCTATGGTAGCTAAAGAGCATGATCCGGATTGTGAAATAACCATTTTTTATATAGATATGCGGACCCAAGGTAAAGACTTTGATGCCGCCCGTATCCGGGCCGAGCAAGAGTTCGGGATAAAGTTTACCCGGGCCAGGGTTGCCGAAGTAATGCCCTGGAAGAACAGATTGAAACTGACTTATTCAACCATGAACAGGTCCCATCATTTTGAATCATTTGATATGGTGGTACTTTCAGTAGGGCTTGATTCTCCGGCCGGAGCCAGGGATCTGGCCAGGCTGGCTGATATTGAACTCAATAAATACGAATTTTGCCGAACCAATGACTTTACCCCTTTAAATACCTCCAGGGAAGGGGTATATGTTGCCGGAGCCTTTAAGGGGCCCATGGATATTCCGGAATCGGTTACCCAAGCCAGCGGTACTGCCGGTGCTGTCTCTTCTCTGCTGAAAGAGGTCCGGGGGACAGACTATGTGACCAGGACATATCCTGAAGAACAGGAGGTTTTAGAGGAAGAAGAACCGCGTATCGGGGTTTTTGTCTGTAACTGCGGGATCAACATCGCCAAGACGGTAGATGTTGACCAGGTTGCCGAATACGCCCGGGGTATGGATAAGGTGGTCTACTGTACAACCAGTATATACAGCTGTTCGCAGGATGCTCAGGAAATGCTCAAGGAAAAGATAAAAGAGCATAACCTGAACAGGGTGGTTATGGCGGCCTGTTCTCCGCGTACCCATGAACCGCTTTTCCAGGAGACCCTCAGGGATGCTGGTCTTAACCGGTGTCTTTTTGAGATGGTCAATATCCGGGACCAATGTTCCTGGGTTCATGCCAATGAGCCGGAAAAGGCAACTGATAAATCCAAGGACCTGGTCCGAATGGCTGTGGCCAAAGCCCGTCATATCACTTCCCTGGAAGAACAGACTGTTCCGGTCCACCCGGGAGCCCTGATAATCGGTGGCGGGATTGCCGGTCTGACCAGTGCCGAGAGCCTTGCCGACCAAGGTTTTAAATGTACCCTGGTGGAAAAAAACAGTTCCCTGGGGGGGCACCTTGCCGAGATGAAGTGGACCCTGGCAGGGGAAAGTACGGGCCCTGTTATCAGGGAAATTATAGACCGGGTGAAGAAGAACAGAAATATTGAGGTCTTAACTTCCAGTAAATTGCAGGAGGTTTCCGGTTTTATAGGCAATTTCTCCTCGGTTATCAAAACTGCTGCCGGTAAAAAAGAAACGGAGCGTACCATTGAACACGGGGTAATTATTCTGGCTACCGGAGGCAGAGAATACCGGCCTGATCTCTACATGCTGGGCAAGACCAAAAAGGTAATCACTCAGAAAGAGCTGGAAATCAGGCTGGCGGGCAAAGCCAGGAAAAGGGCCCCCGATTCAGTGGTCATGATTCAGTGTGCCGGATCAAGGGGAGAGGATCTTACTTACTGCAGCAAGGTATGCTGTGGTAACGCTGTAAAAAATGCCTTGAAGATCAAAGAGATAAATCCTGATTCCCAGGTGATGGTGCTTTACCGCGATATGCGGACCTATGGTTATGCTGAGGATGCCTATAAGAAAGCCAGGGAAAAGGGAGTTGTTTTCATTCCCTATGAACCAGGGCAACGGCCGGTTGTGGCTAAGAAGGGTAACTCTATCGATGTCACCTGGCTTGATCCCATCCTTGGCGAAGATGTTACTTTCAATCCGGAGATTATAGTACTCAGTGTGGGGATAGTGCCGGAAGAAACCCGGGAGTTGGGCAAAAAACTCAAGCTCTCGATTAATGAAAACCAGTTTTATATGGAGGCCCATGTCAAACTCCGTCCTGTAGAAATGTCGGTGGATGGTGTTTATGTCTGTGGTCTGGCTCATTCACCCAAACCCGTGGATGAGATTATTGCCCAGGCCCAGGCTGCTGCCGGTAAGGCTGCTATTCCCCTTTACAAGGGAAAGGTCGCAGTACCCCCTGTTGTCGCTGTTATTGATAAAGAGAAGTGTATCGGCTGTTCTATCTGTGCAAAATTATGTCCCTATAATGCCATTCAGATGATCAAGGAGGGCAAGAAGCCCAAAGCCGAGACTATTGTTGCCTCCTGTAAGGGTTGTGGTATCTGTGCTTCCCGTTGCCCGAGTTTTGCCATCTCCATGGGAGGATTTACCGGCGAACAGATTCAGGCCCAGATTAAGGCCTTATCTCCTGAATTTTAAACCTTCAACTTTCCGGATTGATTTATTTGTATGATATAACGTACAAATTTTTTAGTGAGGCAGGGATACTTGACGGTTGGTATGTTTATTCAGGAACGGCTGTACCGACCGTCTGAAATCATAACAGTTCTCTTAAGCCGGAAAGTTGAGTTAAATTTTTTTATACAGGTGTTATTATATGAGTCAGGAAAATTATAATCCCAGGATACTGGGATTTCTCTGTAATTGGTGCTGTTATGCCGCGGCCGATGCCGCCGGTGTGGCCCGTTACCAGTATCCTCCCAATCTCCGGACTATAAGGGTGATGTGTACCGGCCGCGTTGACCCTTCCTTTATTCTCCAGGGATTTGCCCAAGGTGCGGCAGGCATCTTTACCGGGGGCTGACAGTTAGGCGAATGTCATTACCAGTTAGGTAATTACGATGCCATGGGAGTAAATACCCTGATTCACAAGATACTTGGTGAAGTAGGAATAAACCGGGACAGGTATAATCTTCAATGGGCCTCTGCCGCTGAGGCACCCAGGTTTGTGAAGTTGATAACGGAATTTACGGCCAGGATCAAGGAACTGGGGCCTCTGGGCTACGCCGAAGGACTGGATAAGCAGGAGGTGCAGGACAGGGTTAATAAGGCCCTGGAACTGGTTCAAAGCAAGAAATTGAGAATGG
This sequence comes from Desulfobia sp., assembly GCA_046497465.1. GTDB lineage: Bacteria > Desulfobacterota > Desulfobulbia > Desulfobulbales > SURF-16 > JAWLDV01. The sequence continues at coordinate 56,534 of JAWOFO010000043.1, read as the reverse complement.
GCTTCGGCAAAGCCAGTATTGTTCTGCGCCAGGATAATGATTACAGCGCTGATCACTTGGCGGAAGTTATTGATCAGAAAGTGGGAAAAGCTATAAAAATTGGATAAGCCTCGAGTTATTGAGAGCTTGCAGGATTATAAATTTAGAGACTTTTGAATCCTAATTTTTTCCACCAGGTTTTGCATATCTTTTTTGATCTTCTTATAATGGTTCTCGGAGAGCCCGGCCCCTAGGGCGATCTTCCTGGCCATCTCCCGGCTCAGGAAATCCTCGGGGCTGTGGGCATCACTGTTGACCGCCAATTTTGCCCCTGTATTTTCAGCCACTTTTGCTACATGACCGTTGGTCAGGGAGTGCCCCTTTCGTCCGGAGATTTCCAAGAAAATCCCTTTTTCCGCGGCCAGGGACGCCTCTTCTTTAGTTATGAAACCGGGATGGGCGAGAATATCAACGCCTGCCTCAAGCGCGGCCCGGTTTGTACCTTTTTTGACCGGTTCTACTATGGTTTCCCCGTGAACAACCACCAGAAGCGCCCCCAGCTTTCTTGCCCGGTCAGTAAGTGTGCCGATCAGGGCAGGAGGGATGTGGGTGAGTTCGATGCCGGGCAGTAGCAGGGTTGAGCAGAAAGGATTAAGCTCTTCAGCCGCCTTGATCAACCGAGGAATGATATGGTCAAGATTGGCTGAGTCGCCATGGTCGGTGATGGCTATTGCCTCATAACCCATGTTTTCCACTCTCCGCAGATGTTCGGCGGGTATTAAGGCTCCGTCACTCAGTATGCAATGGCTGTGCAGGTCTATCATTTCAGTTGCTCCTTAGTATCTGTGCCCTGATTTTCATTATACTTAGTTATTCCGGTTAATCTGCCTTTAATTAGTCCTTTATGCAGCTTGATCTCAATTCTGTCTCCTTTTTTTATTTGTCTGCTGTCATTAATAACTTCACGGCCGGGGAGTTTGCGGACTATTGCATACCCTCTTTCCAGAACAGCAAGAGGGCTTACCGACTCCAGTCGGGAGGCTGTACAGGCTAGTCGGTTTATTTTGTTTTCGAGTTGTCGCTGCATAAAGATGGTCAGCCTTTCTGTCTTTGCTCTGAGTTCCATTTTTTGGCGGGCGATCTGAACGTCTGGTTTTTGTCCCTTAAATCTGGAGAGTACCCCGTGATAGCGGTACCTCTTGTAGTTTATAAAAGTTTTGATTCCTGTATTCAGTTTTGAGTGGAGATTGTCAAGCCGGAGGCTAAAATGGCTGAGCAGGGAAAGAGGGTCGCCAAGCCGTCTGCGCTGAAAAAGCAGATGCTGTCTAAGGGTCTCAATTTTCCGGATGACGGCAGTAGTCGATCTTTTTTTTAGTTTCAGCAGGTCCTGTTTTAAGACTGATCTGTTAGGCAGAATTTCCCGGGCTGCGGCTGTCGGGGTGGCGGACCTGTGATCAGCTGCAAAGTCGGCAATGGTGAAGTCAATTTCATGTCCAACAGCAGAGATTACAGGTATGGCAGAAGCGGTAATTGCCCGGGCCAGTTTTTCTTCATTAAAAGTCCATAAATCTTCAATGGACCCTCCGCCCCGGCAGAGAACGATAACCTGGTCTGCGGCATCCTTGTTGTTTACTGCTCTTTTGTTTAAGAGTTCAAGGGCTGTTATTATTTCCCGGGCTGCGCCATCGCCCTGGACTTTGACTGGAAATATGTCGATGGACGCTCCCGGAAAACGCTGCCGGGCAAGTCGCAGAAAATCATACAGTGCTGCACCATGGGGTGAGGTGATCAGTGATATTTTTTCAGGAAAAAACGGAAGTTCTTTTTTACGGGTTGCAGAAAAGAGGCCCTCGGCCTCCAGTTTTTTTTTCAGTTCTTCAAAGGCGATCTGTAGTTGGCCGGCCCCTTCTTTTTCCAGAGTATCTACAATAATTTGGTATTCACCTCTGGGTTCATATACTGATAGACGTCCCCTGCAGATCACCCCTATCCCTTCTTCCGGGGTAAAGGAGAGCCAGCGCTGCTGGGATTTGAAAAGCACGGTTCTTATCTGGGCGCCCTGGTCTTTAAGGGTGCAGTAGATATGACCGGAATATGGTTTTTTCAGGTTGGAAATTTCACCTCTGACAGAAACAAAAGGAAATTCTGTTTCCAGAAGACCGCGAATGGAACGGCTCAGCTCGGTGACACTTTGTATTTTTGTGCTGTAATCTGTTAAAATCATTTGGGCACATTAATCAAAAGGCAGAAACCAACAAAGTTGATTTTTTGAAATTATCCATGTATATTAGCCTTATCTTAAGGCCTTCGCAAATGTTTCCTTCAAGTTTCAAGGTTTGATTTTTCCAATCTTCTGCCATAAATCGGGGGACAGTTGGATGAGTATCGGTACGGTTAAGATAGCAGCTTGTTTTTCAGGAAGAGTTTGTCTTTACCGGGTCTCTTTGCGAGAGAAACGGTTTTGAGGAGATAAACGCCGGGTAAATAAGATTGAATCCGGCCGGTTCCCTGTTTAATCACGATCAAGGATACCAATAATGACCGAGCAGAATCCTTTTAATAAACGACATATAGAAGAAGTAACTCCTTCTCAGAGAAGATTTCTGGATGAACTGAATCTACCTTCCAGGGTAAGATCATTTTTGGAGAAAAACAGCAATTATATAAAGGCTGGTCTGTTTATTGTTATAGTTTTGGTGGCAGCCTGGAGTTTTTATGATTATTATACCACCAAACAGAAAGAGCAGGCAAGCGCAATGCTGTTTAAGGCCGTGAATCAAAGAAATTCCTCGGCCGGTCAGCAGTTGATGGATAAACTGAGACAGAAATACCCATCAACAGGAGCAGCAGTATGGAGCAGGGTGATTATAGCCCGGCAACAAATGGCTGATAATAATTACGATGAGGCTATAAAGCAATATAGAGCTGTAATCAGTGAAGAAGGTGATAACACTCCTCTTTATCCTCTTCTGGAATACGGGCTCGCTTTAGCATGCGAATCCTCCAGGCAGTACAATAAGGCCATTGATCATTACAAAATCCTGCAGGATAAACCGGGTTTTGTTTCTATTGCCTGTTTTGGTCTAGCCCGCAACCAGGAAGCCCTCGGCCGGATGGCCGTAGCCCGGGAAAACTACAAAAAAGCCAAATCCGGGGAAGGAGTCTCATCTTCTGAAAAACAGTTTATCGATTACAAACTGTCCACCATTTAAAAAAGGCTTAAGGTGTAAGGTATAAGTTTTTCTGAGTTCCGGGCGTTTTATTCAGATCCTTTTAGGACTATGAAGATTATAGAGTCCTGCCGCGCCATGGTTGAGTGGTCTAACAGCCGGCTGAATAATAAGGAAATTATCTGCCTGGTACCCACTATGGGGTTCTTCCATGAAGGCCATCTGGCCCTGATGCGGCAAGGCGGCAAGCTTGCAGACAATCTGGTTGTATCCCTGTTTGTTAATCCCAGACAATTCGGTCCCGGGGAAGATTTTGCCAACTATCCCCGGGATCATAAAAGAGACATCCGTTTGGCCCGGGAGACGGGGGTTAAGGTCCTTTTTATCCCCGATCAGGATGAACTTTATCCTCCGGGGTTTCAGACCGAAGTCAAGGTCGCCTCTCTTACTGATCCCTTGTGCGGTGCACGTCGTCCCGGCCATTTTGACGGGGTAACCACAGTAGTGGCCAAGCTGTTTAATCTGGTAAAACCGCAGGTTGCTGTTTTTGGAGAAAAGGATTTTCAACAGTTGGCAGTAATAAGAAGGATGGTTACAGATCTTAACTGGGATATTGAAATAGTCGGGCATCCGATAGTCAGGGAAAGCAGTGGATTGGCTCTCAGCTCGCGGAACAGTTATCTTGATGAACAGGGACGAAGGAAGGCCCTTGGCCTTTTTAATGCTTTGGAATTTGCGGCACAACAGGCCAGGGCAGGAGTGACAGAAGCTCGGGGGCTTGAAGATGTGGTTAGAAAGAGGTTGGATGAGTATGGCGGGGTGGAGGTGGAGTATGCTGATATCGTTGACAAGGATAATCTGGAGAAATCCCGGACAATAGATGATAATTCACTTATGGCCCTTGCTGTGAAAGTTGACGGGGTCAGATTGATTGATAACAGGTTACTGCTCAGGTAGCGGGCAGTGGAAAATGAAAGTCGGAGTTAAACAGATTCATGATGCGCAAAATGCTTAAATCCAAAATACATCAAGCCACGATCACCCATTCTGAACTGATGTATGAAGGAAGTATTACTATTGACAGCGATTTGCTGGCAGCAGTTGATCTCTATCCTTATGAACATGTCAAGGTTTACAATATTAACAATGGCGCCCGGTTTGATACCTACGCCATTGAGGGACCGGCGGGTTCCGGTGTTATAGGCTTAAACGGAGCAGCAGCCAGGAAAGGACTTGTCGGGGACTTGATTATTATAGTGAGTTTCGGTCTTTATTCTAGGGAGGCTTTAAAGGTATATGAGCCAAAACTTGTAACTCTTGACAGTAATAATCGTATAAAAAACGGGGATAATCTCTTTAATCGTAACTGAAGGCACATTATGGTAAAGTGGGTCTGTCAAGGATGAAGGATAACTACCTCCTCGTTGCCTCCACTGACAAAGAACTGTCATTTATCCGGCGTGAATTAGATGGTATTCCCCGTTTAGCACTACTGCGTTGCGGAGTGGGACCTGTTGAGGCCGCTTATAATCTCTGCCGCTATCTAGCGGAGCAGCATGAAAACCTGCCTTCCGGAGTTATTAATTTTGGAATTGGAGGGGCATATCCGGGAACCGGTATTGATATTCTCGATTTTTGTCTGGCCACCAGGGAAGTTATAGCTGATCTGGGAGTATGCGACTCCGGGGTTGTTAATGTACCGGCTGATCCAATCCTGGATATAAAGCAGGATTTCAGGCTTAACAGCCAGTCTATTTTTAAAAGGGCAGTCCACTTACTGACCGAAGAAAAGATCCCTTTTCGGGAGGGGGGCTTTGTCACCCTGAATTGTGCCAGCGGCACTGCCTCAAGGGGTGAATTTTTCCGGGATAAACATCAGGCTCTTTGTGAGAATATGGAAGGGGCTGCCCTGGCCCGGGTCTGCACGGGATTTGTTGTCGATTTTCTTGAACTGCGCACTATTAGTAATATGGTGGAAGACCGGGTTAGCGGCAGGAAGTGGCGTATTAACGAGGCCTGTGATCTTGGAGGACGTTACATGTGCAGCCTGGTACTTGACTTGCTGAAATCTTCCTGCTGAATCTGTAAACGTTTATTCTCAACTTTCCGACTTAAGAAAAATAGCAGGATTTCATGAGGTTGGCATGTCTATTCAGGAACGGCTTCGTGTTTGAGTGGCTCTAAGGCTCGCTTCACTAAAATTGCAAAACTCGCTCGTACCTCGCTCAGACAGTTGAAATTTTTAACGTTTCGCTTCGCCAAAAACCACTAGCAAACACTGCACAATGTTCCTGAATAGACATATCCACCGCTAAATACCACTGTCTGACGGGAGATTTTCACGTTATATCATATAAATAAATTAAGCCGGAAAGTTGAGATTATTGCAATACTGATAAATAAACAACCGTAACAGGACTTTTATGCGAGATGTTAAAATAGGCTTAATAGGTTTTGGAACCGTGGGCCGGGGGACTGCCCGCGTCCTTTATGAGCAGGCTGACCGTTTGAAAAGACGGGGAGGCGGCCATGTTTTGCTTAAGGCCGTTGCCGACATCAATGTAGAGAGTTTACCTTCCCATCTTGAGGGGATAACCCTGACCAGGGATGCCAATGATATTCTTGATGATCCGGCAATCGATATTGTGGTGGAGCTCATCGGCGGGACTACACTTGCCCGGACATACATCCTGAAGGCTATTGAAAACGGCAAGCATGTAGTGACTGCCAATAAGGCCCTCCTTTCCCAGCATGGGACGGAGATATTTGTCCTTGCTGCAGAAAAGAATGTGGAAATAGGTTTTGAAGCCAGTGTCGGGGGAGGCATACCCATCATCAAATCACTTAAAGAGGGATTGGTTGCCAACCGGATTGATTCTATCATAGGCATACTGAACGGGACAGCCAATTATATCCTTAGTAAGATGTCGGATTATGGTCTTTTATTCAGTGAAGCACTTCAGGAGGCTCAGGATAAGGGTTATGCCGAGGCTGATCCCGGCTATGACATAGAGGGAATAGATACGGCTCATAAGCTGGTTATTCTTATGTCCATGGCCTATGGTATGAAGATGGACCTTGCCGATGTTACCTGTGAAGGTATCAGCCGCCTGGAGCCTATTGATATCGACTATGCCAAGGAAATGGGATACCGTCTTAAACTTCTGGCGATCAGCCATAATTATGGCGACCATGTCGAAGCCAGGGTTCATCCCACTCTTGTCCCTAAGGAACATATGCTGGCCAGTATAAACGGCACCTATAACGGGGTCTGTTTCAGCGGGGATATGGTGGGGAATATCCTCCTATACGGCCATGGAGCTGGAATGATGGCTACCGGCAGCGCCGTGGTGGCAGATATTATAGATATTTCCCGTAATATTATGTCAGGTTTTATCAACCGGGTGCCGAGTCTGTCTTATTTGCCTGAGTATATCAAAGATAGACAAATTAGTCCCATGGCCAACCTTCGTTGCCCCTTTTATATAAGGTTCAGCACCCTGGATAAAACAAAAGTCTTGTCTCGTATAGCCGGTATCCTTGGCGATAACGGTATAAGTATAGAATCGGTTATCCAGAAAGGCAGTGAGACAGAGGATTCTGTTCCTATAGTCATGTCTACTTATGAAGCCAGTGAAGAGTCTGTCAATAAGGCCCTGGCCGAGATTGACAGTCTGGATATCACCACTGATAAGGCTGTTAAAATCAGGATACTGGTGGAGAAGCATGAGTAAGTCTAAATTCATAGTATTAGTAGGAGACGGCATGGGAGATTTTCCTTTGCCGGAATTGGGGAACAGAACCCCCCTGGAAGCTGCAGATACTCCTGCTATGGATTACATTGCCGGCCACGGGCAGTTAGGACTGGTACAGACCATTCCCGCAGGTTTTTCTCCGGGCAGTGATGTGGCCAATCTTTCACTTCTCGGTTATCGCCCCGAAGAGTTCTACAGTGGCCGTTCTCCTCTGGAAGCGGCCAGTTTGGGAGTTGAACTGCGGGACGGGGAGATCTCCTTTCGCTGTAATCTGGTGACCTTGAAAAATGATCCGGACGGCTTGCTGATGCAGGACTATTGCGGCGGCCATATCAGTACAGCAGAGGCGGCAGAGCTTATAGGCGAACTGGAGAGGCGGTTCGGTAATGAAAAAATTAAGTTGTATCCCGGGGTCAGTTATCGTCATCTTTTGGTCTACCGCGGAAAGATAACAGGGCTGAATACCTTTCCCCCCCATGACTATACCGGTCAGTATGTAGATGAACTCTGGCGTGGATATCGGACAGTTCCAGAGATAAATGAGTTCATGGAGGCCAGCAGGTCTGTTTTGGCTACCCATCCTGTTAACCGGAAACGGCAGGAGGCAGGTCTTCTGCCTGCCAATGGAGTATGGCTTTGGGGTGAGGGGGTTTCTCCTGCTATGTCGACACTCAGGGAGAAATACGGGATCAGTGGGACCCTTATATCTGCCGTTGATCTGCTCAAGGGCATAGCTGTCTATGCGGGACTTAACGCCCCTGACATTAAAGGAGCCACCGGTTATCTTGATACCAATTATCAAGGGAAGGTCTCTGCTGCTCTTAAGGCCCTGGAAAATGATGATTTTGTTTTTCTCCATATTGAGGCCCCTGACGAAACCGGTCATCAGGGGTCAATAGATGACAAGATCAAGGCGATAGAGGCTTTTGATAGGCAGGTGGTTAAGCCGATACTGGAGAATACAGGCCATGGTTGCCGTATTATGGTCTGCATGGATCATCTTACCCCGGTGAGTCTCAAGACTCACACCTCTCATCCGGTAGCTTTCGCCCTTTTTGATTCCGGAAAACAGGAGAGGGATAATGGTCTTACTTTTTCTGAAAGGAATGGGGAAGTTTCCGGCCTGCGATTTGCAAACGGTGAAGAATTTTTCCGCTATTTTCTCTATGCAGGCCTGAAAAGTTGAAAGGCGAATTATTTAAATCTTAAATTAGGGACTATTGATAAATTTTAAAATTGAATTAGCTGCACCTGTTCATGAAATCAGGCACAGGACTCTTTATGGAGATACGGATGCCGGTGGGGTGGTCTACTATGCCAATTACCAGCGATATTTTGAAAAAGGCAGAACAGAGTTCATGCGGGAGCATGCTATTTCTTACCGGGAGCTAGAAGACCAGGGTTATATTCTCCCAGTGGTGGAGAGTTATCTCAGGTACAAGGCCCCAGCCTGCTATGATGATCTTCTCCTTATCAGGACCTCAATTCAGGAGCTTTCCCGGATAAGTTGGCGTTTCAACCATCATATCTTGCGAGCCCGGGATGAGAAGCTTCTAGTTAAGGGGTTTACAGTGCATGTCTCAGTAAATCGTCAGGGAAGAATTACCCGCATGAACAGAGATATCCTCAGTCAATTAAAAAAAACTTCAGACAACCTTCAGCCTTAGTCCTCATTATTGCCATTTTTCCAGGTTATTGTAAGAACCTGTTGGTATTCTGTATTTGTTCATCTCTTCATTCGTCCGTTTTCAAGGTTTAAACCTCCGCCTTTAGGCGGATAGCTTTTAGATAGCAGTTGTATTATACTTCCTGGTATGGATCATCACCAAGAAGCCATATTAAACCGAAGTTACGTCTAATTAATCAACATTTTAGCATATAACCATTTGTTTTAAAAGAGTTTTTCAGCATATATTTTTTGCATATGTGCCCATGTAATTTTTAAATTTCCTATTGATAATTATTGTACCGGGAAAAAGGTATGGCCGGTTTTTTTTGAAGAACCCAGACGCTCCGGGGGCCGGCGGTATTAACTCCAGAGGTCACAGAGAAAGTCCAGGGCTTGCTTGACAAGGGGGAGGACATTACCGGAATTGCCCAAAAGCTGGATCTAAAAGCATAAGGCAGTCCAGGCCGGCAAGCTCCATAAGCCTCAAAAAAAAACGATAAATCCGGGGGAACAGGAATACGGCAAGGCAATTTGTGTTTTTTTATCTTTAAAAAACCAATTCTTCAGGGCGTTAATACTTTATTTTTTTATTGCCCTTCATCCCTGGTCTTATTTTGTGATATTGTTTTTATATATTTAGTCAGTTAGACTTATCATTCTGTTTTTCAGTTATATGGGCAGGTGATTAATGAATACCGTGGCAGGTTTTGATATGGCCGAATCTCTGGATAATAACTATAAGAAGATTTTTGATGAAGCCCCGGATATGATTTTTGTCTTCGATCTGGAAACCGGTATGATTGTCAACTGTAATAAGGCTGCCTCTGGAGTTCTGGGTTGGCAAAAAGATGAGTTGATCGGTCGGCATCAGACATTCCTGCAGCCATCCCAGGAAGATATAGATTTTTCCCCCAGAAGGCATAATAAAGGTACAGGTCCCGGGATTGATGATTACCTGGAGGCCCGGGTAGTGAAAAAAGATGGTACTGTTTTTGATGCAGCCATCAAGACCAGGTTTCTTGAACTGGAGGGTAAAAAAGTTGTCCTGGGAATATTTCGTAATATTACTAAGAAAAAAGAGTATGAAAGGGAACTGGAAAGAATCTCCGGATTTCCGGATCAGGATCCCAATCCTGTTTTCAGGGTTAACCGGGACGGGGCTGTAATGTATGCCAACCAGGCGGGCCGGGAACTTCTTGAATACTGGCAGACCGGGGAAGGGCAGTCTCTTCCCCCCTTATTCCGTGACCCGTTGTTGGAATTGGGTAACGGAAGTGCAACAAAATACCTGGAAATCTCCATAAAAGAAAAAACTTATCAGTTTGCCATCCAGGCTGTCAGCGGAGAAGATTACTTTAATATCTACAGCATGGATATCAGTGAGCGGGTTAATTCAGACCTGGCTTTAAGAAGGAATGTAGAGATGTACTCCCTGACCCAGAAGGCCGCCAATATAGGAAGCTGGGATTGGGATGTCCGGAATGACCACATGTACTGGTCGGATAACATTGAATCTATGCTGGGGCTGGAGAAAGGGACGTTTAAAGGGGATTTTGCTGCTTTCCTGGAATTGGTTCATCCTGATGACAGGGACTATTTTGAGACTGCGGTTAATAATATCCTTAAAAAGGCTGGAGACTATAATCTGGAGCACAGAATAATTTTGCCTGACGGTTCAATCCGCTGGCTGAGAGAGAACGGTATGACAATAGTTGATCAGTCTGGTCAGGCAATTCGGATGTTAGGAATTGTTCAGGATATAACCAGACGCAGGGAGATTATGGAACAGATTGCGATTCTTTCCCGGGCCGTGGAGCAAAGCCCGGTTTCTGTGATGATCACTGATCTGGACGGCAGGATCGTTTATGTAAATCCTAAGTTCAGCCAGATTTCGGGTTATACCAGGGAAGAAGTAATAGGTAAGAATCCCAGGATGTTAAAGTCCGGCCAGCAGAGGCCGGGCTTTTATAAAGAATTGTGGGAAACTATCTCAGCCGGTAAGGAATGGCAGGGAGAATTCTGCAATCTTGATAAATTCGGCCGGAAATTCTGGGAAAGAGCCTCAATATCCTTATTAACTGATTATTGGGGTAATCCCCTCTATTATATAGCAGTGAAAGAAGATATTACAGAAAGAAAAAAACAGGAAAGAAAAATAGAATTTTTCGCCCTCCACGATGCCCTGACCGGTCTCTATAATCGGATTTCTTTTATGGACCATTTTAAAAAAAGCTTGAACAGAGCTAAGAGAAAGGGGTCTCAACTTGCTCTCCTTTATTTTGACCTGGATGGTTTTAAGCCCGTCAATGACCGGTTAGGTCATGCCTTCGGTGACAAGGTCCTGCAGAAGGTGGCTGAGCGTCTGAAAAATTCCATCCGGGAAATGGATGTGGTGGCTCGTGTAGGGGGTGACGAGTTTGCCATTTTACTGCCTGAATTTAACCACAGGAGGGAAGTAGAGGAGATTGCCGAAAGGATACTGGTGAGTATTTCCACACCTGTCCATCTTGAAATTGCCTGCTGTCAGTTGGGAGCCAGCATCGGTATAAGTATCTTTCCGGATGATGGCAAATCTGCCGGAATCCTCCTGCACCAAGCTGATAAAGCAATGTATAAAGTAAAAAAGACAGGGCGTGGTGATTATCAATTTTGTTCAGAATCAGGGTGATTGCAATTTCCTGTCCCCGGATTATTCTAGAATGTTTTTAACTCTACTCTACAGTTGAGAAAACTATTATGATTTCAGACGGTTGGTATAGTCATTCAGGAACGGCACTCCTCGAGATAAGGAAACCCGAACTCGAGGTTTCCCCATATCTGTTCGTCTTTAAAAATGTGCCAAACAGTCTTCAGCAATCAGCAGGAAAAGGGGTACATGAGACTTGAGCTAAGCGCTTTTCGCTGACTGCTGAAGACTCTGTCCTGAAATTATTTATTTCTGGACAGATACTATTAAAAATGGTGAACCCACCTAAGATTGAACCGTTCTCCTTCAGGACGATTTTCCGCTGAAGATTCAAAATAGGCATTAAAGAAGAGGTGATTGTCCCGTGACAGATGATACACCATGCCCGGACCAAGGCCCAGCACCTGCTCTTTACTGTCAGATACATCTTCTCCATCCATTTCGGTATCTGTAATCTGTTTTAGATAATAGCCGTTGATTCCCGCCCTTAACTGTTTTGGAATGATTTCATAGGCCATAGTAAAGTTGGCATGGATTGCCTGACCCGCCTGGGTATCATCAGCACCAGGGAAATTGCGGTTGGGATCGTTGTTTTTTTCATTCCAGAGATAATGGATACGGGTGGACGCAGTCAGTCTGGGACTCAGGAAAAGAGTGGCTGCCCAGTAGGGATTGAATGAAAAAAAGTTGCTGCCCGTGTTCAACTCTTTGTTGTCGCTGTACGCTCCGGTCGGGAATATCATCTGGAGTTCCAGTCTGTGCATAAAAATCGGGCCGTTTTCCCCCATTATCGGATCCCACTGAAGGAAAGGACCCACCAGGAGGTCGCCCATACCGCTGCCGTGGTCCTGGGGGAAGGCGGGATTGTCGGTGCCGTAAGTCATATCCAGTTCCACCACCGGTACAATAACATCGAGGCCCCATTTTCCTCCGAGCAGAAACTCCTTGTCTGACTGATAGATGAACTGGGTCAGACCGATCCAGGCGGACAGATCTTCATCGGCAGAATCGGGAAGCAGGGCTTTCCCCTTGGCATTGGTGAAGTTGTCGGATTTCCAGTACTGGAGGTACTGGGTAAAATAGAATCCCGGACCGGCAGGCGGGCCTCCGTCAAGAAAACTGGTGAAGCCCAGGTTTACACTGGGTAAGTCATAGGCATGGCTTGATATACCCGGTAACGCGATAAATGACAAAATCAGACTCAATGTCAAAACAGTTCGTTTCATCTGGTTTTCTCCTTTAAGATTAACTTTTTGTAATTGGTTTAAAAAAAATTAAATCATCTTGACAAAATGAAAACAATTGAGATATTGTTCTTATCAACACGAACCTAAAAAGTAAAGTTTTATTTTTATTAATAAAAAGGAGATAGAATTGCCATGGCTGTGAAGGTGTTTTTAAATGAAGACGAGATCCCGAGACAGTGGTACAATATTGTTGCCGACCTTCCCGGCACAATCAACCCTCCCATAGGACCTGATGGCAATCCTGTTGGACCCGAGATGCTGGCACCTGTCTTTCCCATGAACCTTATTGAGCAGGAGGTGAGTCAGGAGCGCTGGATTGATATTCCTGAAGGAATTCTGGATCTGTTGTACCGATGGCGTCCGTCCCCACTGAGGAGGGCCGTCTATCTTGAGAGATATCTGAATACACCGGCAAAAATTTTTTATAAAGACGAAAGTGTTTCTCATGCCGGCAGCCATAAACCCAATACCGCGGTAGCCCAAGCCTGGTATAATAAAGAATTCGGTATTAAAAAGCTGACCACTGAAACCGGGGCAGGTCAATGGGGCTGTGCTCTCTCTTATGCCTGTTCCCTGTTGGGGCTTGAATGCAAGGTTTTTATGGTAAGAATCAGTTTTGATCAGAAACCATTAAGAAAGACCATGATGGAAATCTGGGGAGGGAACTGTGTGGCAAGTCCTTCCAACGAAACCATAGCCGGACGCGAGATTCTCGCAAAATCTCCGGATACGCCGGGAAGCCTCGGTATTGCTATAAGCGAGGCTGTGGAGGCGGCTGTTGCCGATGAAACCGGGCAGACGCGGTATGCCCTGGGCAGTGTGCTGAATCATGTAATGCTGCATCAGACCATTATTGGGCTTGAAGCAAAAAAACAGCTTGAAAAGGCAGGTATTAAAAAGGTAGATACCATCATAGGATGCGCAGGAGGCGGCAGCAATTTTGCCGGTCTTGCCTTCCCCTTTACTCTGGATAAGATTAACGGGGATGATATAGAAATAATTCCTGTGGAGCCCGCATCATGTCCCACATTGACCCGGGGTCCTTACGCTTATGACCATGGGGATGTTGCTAAAATGACCCCTATGCTGGCCATGTATTCCCTGGGACATGACTTTATTCCGGCTCCCATTCATGCTGGAGGTCTCCGTTACCACGGCATGTCTCCTCTGGTTTCCCATGCCGTTGCCCAGGGATTGATGAGCCCCTTATCTCTTAAACAGCTGGAGTGCTACAAGGCTGCAATGATCTTTGCCAGAACCGAAGGCATGATTGTGGCACCTGAAACCAGTCATGCCATTGCCGCCACCATTCAGAAGGCAGTTGAGGCAAGGGAAGAGGGCAGGGAGAAGGTCATTATGTTTAACCTGAGCGGTCACGGCCTGATGGATCTCAGTGGCTACAGTAAATATATGGCGGGAGAACTGACCAATTCGGAACTATCACAGCAGGAGTTGGAGGAAACTCTGGATAGAAGCATTAAAGGTCATCCTGTACCTGTACTGTAAAAAGATTTTTCAGTTTTTACAATTGATAGTCTTGAAGAACAATGAAACGATTTGATTCGCAATCCGTATACTGCCGAATGCTTGGTCATGAGGTACCGTTTTCCTACTGCAGGACGGTTCAGGGTGGTTTTCCCTGCTTCAGAATTCTTGACTGCTGGTTCGAAAAGATACCTGTACAGGATTATATCAACTACCATTACTCTATGGAGGAACAGGAGCAGATTTTTAAAAGGCCGGATGCCAAGATGACCACCTTGCTGGATTTGATTGAAAAGGCAAAAAGCAGGATTTCTGTTGGTTAAAAGAGCCGCATCTGGAAATCTGACCACCCTTTCTAGCTCTGAATACTTTTAGGATTTACCTTGAATGCCAGGATTCGGTTGATAACAATTCGTGGTCATACTGTACTGCCGACAGCATAAGCAGTTGGCTGGCATTGAGTTTTATAGGACCCTTTAGAACCGATTCGGGAATTTCTTCCATAAATTCAAAGAGGCCGGTTTGCCATTTGAGGGCATCAGTAATGGAAGTCAGGGCCAGATTTTTCATGGCCTGAGTAGCCTGATCTTTACTTAGAAACTTATTAGAGATCATGTAGGCCACAAAGGTAATGCCGAGTTCCCGGCTCTTTTTGAGGGCTTCAGAGAGTTGGGTTCTGGTGAGATAGTTGCCTGCCAGAAGAAATTCTCCCAGCTGTTCCCCTCTCTTTCGGGAACAGAGGTAGATCAATTCGCCCTGCTGAAAGAAAAAGTGTTTGTAAATTTCCTGCGAGACAACAGTCAGAGTACCGTATTTTTGTCCCATTTCCGCCCATTGCAGAAGTTCGGAAAGTTCCATTAATCCCAGGTCCCCTTTTATTCTGCGCAAATCTTTAACTCCTCCAGCAGGCTTGAATGCACCACTGCTGCTTTCATACTATGTTCTCCTCCTTCTCTGTCTGGGATTTAATTAACAGAGAGTTCCGGGGATTATAAGATTTTTTATCTTCTCAGTAGATTCTCAGGATATCAAGTTAATTAGGCGATAACAACTAAAAAAACAGTTTATGAGCCTGGAACACCCTGCTTGAAAAATTAATAAAACATGCCGGAGTTGAGATGCCCGAGCTGATTATGAGAGTATCTTGCTGAACTTTTCATCCATTTTCTGCCGGTGTGAGCCAGCCCAGTAGATCTGGCCGCAATTTTCACAGATCTGGAAACTGTGGTAGTACTTTTGGGTTAAGGGTTCGAGAAGGTGGTAAATACTTTTTTTGGCAACAGGAGTCAGCCTGCAGTTACAGTGCTGGCATCTGGTAAAGGGGTCAACTGCTTCCTTGAGTCTGAATAAGCGGATGGTTTCAGTCAGTTGTTTTTCAGGTTCATCGCTTCTGACCAGGTGTCCCCAGATTACCGTTTTCCGCATTAAGACCCCCTTATCCTTACTCAAGACTATACGTTTTTCACGGGCGGCGGTTTCTGCCAGTAAATTATCAGTCAGGTTCTTGCCGTAGAGAGTGTCAAAGCCCAGGAGTCTTAAATTCTTGGCCAGTTTGCCTGTATTTACGTCAGCAATAAAACGCAGTCCGGGTAAGGGGATGGGACGTAAAAGGCTAGGGCTGAAGAAATCGGTTTGCTCTGATACCGGAAAAACCGAGATGTTTTCTTCTGTTTCCGGGATATGGTGGAAATCGATTGCCCTGTTGCCGGTGATCAATCGATCTATTTCAGTATGGGGAATGCCTAGAGATTCGATAATGTCCTTGATAGAGGCCCGGCGCTCAAGGCGGTAAGCAACAGTAGATTTTTCCCGCCATTTTCTGTTGAGCAGGCTGCCCAGGTCACCATGGAAGTTGATTGCAATAAGGGTCATTATTTACCACTTTTTTCGGGGATTCCTGGCCGCTCACCTGCTGGTGAGTTTGAACTGCCTGCCAGGCCGGAGGGGATGAAGTTATCTCCCTCCGGCGGTTTTCAATCTTTAATAGGGGGGTATTCAGCCCAACCTTGGCGGCAGGTTTAATTCTGCCTTATTACCACAAAGCGGGTATGGTCATCTCTCTTGATTAACATCAGGATACTTCCGCCGCTTTCTTCAATTGCCTTACTGAAATCTTTCAGATTCTTTACTTCCTTACGGTTTATTTCCAGGATTATATCACCCCGGCGCAGGCCTGCCAGATGGCCGGTAGAGCCTCGTTTTACATCAGTGATAATTATACCTTCTGTCTCATCAACATTAAGAGATTGAGCCAGTTCAGGGGTAAGTTTCTGGAGACTCAGGCCCATCTCGGTGGTTTTAGTCTCTGCTTCCCGGCTCAGCTCTTTATCCTCAAGTTTGCCGACGGTTACTGAAAATTTTTTCTCTTTACCGTCCCTGAAGACAGTTATCTGGACATCTTTACCTACCGGGGTCTGGGCAACCTTATTGGGCAGTGTCCGCATCTCTTCTATTTCATGGCCGTTAAAACAGGTTATAATATCTCCGGGCTTGATCCCTGCCTTGTCAGCCGGACTTCCTGACACTACTTCTCCAACCAGCGCGCCTTTAGGCTCTTGCAGTCCGAACTGGTCAGCTATATCCTGGTTGACCGTCTGGATCATCACTCCCAGCCAACCCCGAATTACCTCATGGTGTTCTTTCAATTGCTCAACTACGTATTTCGCATTGTTTACCGGTACGGCAAAGCCTATGCCTATGTTGCCTCCTGTGCGGCTGTATATCGCGGTGTTAATACCAACCATCTCGCCCTCGGGGGTGAAAAGCGGGCCGCCTGAGTTACCGGGGTTTATTGAAGCGTCAGTTTGAATGAAGTTTTCATATGAATTTGCTCCCAGCGTTCTGCCCTTACCGCTGACAATACCTGCGGTGACAGTCTGTTCAAGACCGAAAGGGTTACCTATGGCGACTACCCAGTCCCCGACCCGCAGATTGTCAGAGTTCCCAAAGGTGACAGCCGGCAGTTCTTCATCCGGCTCGATCTTGATAAGAGCGAGGTCGCTTTTTTTATCCGTACCGATAATTTCAGCATTTAGTTCTCTGTGGTCGGCAAAACGGACATGTACCTCATCCGCATTTTCTATTACGTGATGATTGGTCATGATATAGCCGTCTTTTGAGATGATCACCCCTGAACCGAGACTGGTCCTTTTGTGTTTACGGGATCTTTTCTTTCCATTGAGATCAGGATAGTCAAAGAAATGTTTGAAAAACTCGGGTATCTCGGAGTGTTCCGGGAAAGGGAACTGGTGGAGGGGTGTTTCCACCGTCTGAGTGGTATAAATATTGACCACTGTCGGGCCATACTTGTCAACCAGGTCGGCAAAAGAACTAAGTCTGGCAGCCAGGGATTGACTGCTGATAAATAAGAAAGTCAGGCCTGTTAATATAGTCATTAGCAAGATTTTTCTTTTTTTCAGTTGCATGATGAGTAATCCTTTTTGGTTTTGGTTTAATCGGTTTTGTCAGCCCTGTTTTTTATCAGTCAAACCAGCAAATGTATTTAATGCCAGTGCACGGAAACAAGGTGGCGTCTTCGGCCTTGCTTCCCTTTGCCCTGCAGGCTTTGAAATGAGTAGCCCTTATACTGGGAACATAGCGAAGCGAGCAGGTCAAGATTTTCAGCGGGAACCAAGAGCAGCAGGCTATTGTTCCTGCGATCCCTGGTCTGCCAGGCAGAAGAATGAGCCAGCCTGTTTATCTGCCGGTTTTTTTCTTTTTCACTTTGCGGGAATAATATTATCCGCAGGTCAGGTCCTGTTTGTTCATTCTTTAAATCAGGAAAGTTGGTTAAGAAAAGGGAGTGGTATCGATTCTGCTGGTAATAATTACCGGAGGAGACCAGATCAACCCCATTTGATCTGGTTTTACTGCCTGACAGGCTCAATCTGCTGTAATCATAGGCATAAGGCAGCCTCATTCCCGGTTTGTATTCGGAAAGAGGCGGAATATCAGGATAATGCTCTTTCGAAGAGATATCACCATTTTTAGCCAGCACTGTTGATCCTGTTTTTTTATCCCGGAGTGAAACGATATTCTCTTTTTCTTCCTGGTTTCCTGCAAGCTGAATCGAATCGGAATGAGGATATTTAATATTCTGTATCAGGACGGCGGTGGCAACTCCGATAAAAATCAGACTGACTGCCCCGTAAAATGTTCTTTTAAGAGGAAGGACGTTAACACGGTTTCTGATTAAGTCAAGATAACTTCTTTTTTCCAGTTTAAGGTGAATATCGTGGACCAGGGAGGCCGGTGCCTTTGTCTTCGGCATATTGTGGAGAAGTTGAACAGTCCTGTTCATGAGCCGCCATTCCTCAGCGCATTTGCTGCACTCCTTGATATGGGCCTCTACCCTGCTGTTGCTTTTCGGATCAAGGGCGGAGTCAATATAGAGTGAAAGTAGTTTTTGGCATTTTTGACAGCTAATGGCTTTCATAACTCTTTATAAATTGACTTTAGTTGTTTTTTCAAGGCTGCCCTGGCCCGGTTCAGTTTTGATTTAACTGTTCCGAGCGGCATTTTCAGAATGGTGCTTATTTCTTCATAAGACAGACCCTGCAAATCTCTTAGGACCAGGATATCCCGTTCGTTTTTTTTTAATGAATTTATTCCTGTTCTCACCTGGTTAGTTAAATCTTCTTTCTCTAAAGCCAGTTCAGGACCTTTTTCACCTTTTAACTGTATGCCGGTATTTTCGTCATCAAGTGATTTATTAAGGAAAAAACCACGCCGGTTCAGTCTGTTATAGTGATTACGGCATTTGTTTACAGCAATTCTGTAAAGCCAGGCTGAAAACTTATTATCCTCCCGCAGACTATGTATGGCAAGGTAAACGTTGACAAATATATCCTGGGTAAGGTCTTTTGCTTCTTCAGGATTTTTGACATAGTTCAATGCCAGGTTGTATATCCTGTTTTGATATATAAGTACCAGTCTGTTAAAAGCCTGTATATCTCCCGATCTGAATGACCTTACCAGCTCACCGGTGTTCTCTGTACTGCTGTTGTCGGTCATGGTACACCAGCAGAAGAATGATTAGACCGGAAGGGATAATGAAAGTCGTTTATTTTAAGGCGACCCATTTATTTATTATTGTTTTTTAGATATATTTTCTGTTTGAAAAGTTCCAGTAATTTTAAGAAATGACCATTAGGGAGTATTATATAATAGACCATTCAGGAAATTACTTTACAAGATTAAAACCTAAACTTTTAGGTCTAAAATATCAATATTGGGAATACAAAAATGGATGAAATGATCAGGGAGCTTCATAAGCTCTTTAAATTCAAGGAGACGACCGATATCGGCGACATTGTTGTCATAGTCATGGAAAATCCTCAGTCGCTTATTTATGCTTTAGTCATCGGTTTTCAGTGTGATACTGTAAAAAAAGAGGAATGGTGGCACCTTACCATGCAGCTGCTTTCCATTCCTCCGCAGAAGGTGACCTGGACTCTGCGTTTGCCCCAGTTTACCGGTCAGGAAATTTTTACTATGGGAGGTGTTAAACATTACATCAAGGCAGTTGATTTTTTTGAAGACCCTGATCTCCCTCCACCATCTTCTGATAATCCTGATAAGGATGAGTATAGTGGTAAAGCAAGATTACGGGTTATTAAATAGGAATCAGGGGTCCGGAAGAATGACTGAAAGGGATATCATAGCTTGTATCAAAAGACATGAGGAAAAGAAAACCGCGGATCTTTTTGCCGGTATAGGGGATGACTGTGCGGTTTTAAGGCCTTCGGACAATAAGGTGCAGTTAATTACCTGCGATAGCCTGATAGAGTCAGTGCATTTTGATCTCAGCTGGCATCCTCCTGAACTTCTGGGAGCTAAAGCGGTGAGTGTTAATGTCAGTGATATTGCCGCCATGGGAGGGCAGCCCAGGTTTGCCCTTCTGGCGTTGGGACTTTCCCGGGGTTGCGAAAATTGGCTCGATTCCTTTCTTCAGGGATTCGAGGAAAGGCTTCAGGACTATCAGGTGAGGCTGATAGGGGGAGATACGGTAAACAGCAAGGGCGGTTTTATGATAACCGTTACTGTTATTGGTGAGATGGATAAAGATAAGGTCTGCTATCGTTCCGGGGCCAGGGAAGGGGATCTTGTCTGGGTCAGCGGTCCGCTGGGAGAGGCTGCCGCCGGTCTGGAGATCTGCCGTAACGCCCCCGGTCTTAAGAACAGCTATCCCTCTCTTGTCAGTGCCCATCTTTCTCCTGAGCCCCGCTTGGAACTGGGTGGTCTTCTGGCCCGAAGCGGTCTGGTTCATGCCATGATTGATCTCTCGGATGGTCTGGCTACCGATCTTGCTCATATTTGCGGGGCCAGCGGAGTTGGGGCCGAAGTATTTCAGAAGGATATACCTTTTACCAGAGAATTCACCGGTCTGGCCCGGGAGCTTGGCCTTAGCGCTTTTGATTGGGCCTTAAAAGGGGGGGGAGACTATCAGCTCCTTTTTACGACTGACCCGGAAAACCGGGAGGCAGTGACAAGACTGGCTGTTGGCAGTCACAGAACTCTGTATCCGGTGGGCCGGATGGTAAAAGGCTCCGGAGTGATTTTGTGTGACGGAGAGAATCGTCAGGATATAACCTTTCAGGGCTATGAACACAGGTAAGACGTAAGGTTTAAGATGCCATAGATCCTAACTTCCGAACTTTGAGCCTTTTTTATGTTTAGAATCCATTCACCGTTTGATCCTGCAGGTGATCAAGCCGGGGCTATCGAGATCCTGAGCCGCGGTATTAACAAGGGGACCAGAGATCAGGTCCTCCTGGGAGTCACCGGTTCAGGTAAAACCCATACCATGGCCCGGATAATAGCTGCCACCAACAGGCCTGCTTTGGTCATGGCTCCTAACAAGACCTTGGCCGCCCAGCTATTTGCTGAATTCAAGGAATTTTTTCCTGAGAATGCGGTAGAATATTTTGTAAGTTACTATGATTACTATCAGCCTGAAGCCTATATTCCCCAATCAGATACCTACATTGAAAAAGATTCATCTATAAATGATGTCATAGACAAGATGCGTCATTCTGCCACGCGTTCTCTGCTGACTAGACGGGACGTGCTGATTGTTGCCAGTGTCTCCTGTATCTACGGGCTGGGTTCTCCGGATGAATATGAGAGTATGCACGTTTTTTTCCGGGTAGATATGGAGTATCCCTTGGAGGAGCTACAGAGACGCCTGGTCTATATGCTTTATGAACGTAACGATTTCTCCTTTCATCGGGGGACGTTTCGTGTCCGGGGGGATGTTGTTGATATTTTTCCGGTTTATGAAGAGGATATGGCTCTTCGGCTCGAGTTTTTCGGAGAGACGATTGAGGCTATATCCCTGGTTGATCCTTTGCGGGGTCGGGTTTTGGAGAGGATGGAGGAGTATACCGTATATCCGGGCAGCCATTTTGTGACTTCCAGGGAAAGGCTTAACCGGGCTATTGAGACTATTAAAGAGGAGCTCAGGGAAAGGCTTGTCCGGCTGCGGGAAGAGAACAGGCTTCTTGAGGCCCAGCGACTTGAGCAGAGGACGATGTTTGACCTGGAGATGATAAGTGAGTTGGGATACTGTAACGGTATTGAGAATTACAGCCGCCATCTCACCGGTCGTAGCCCCGGATCTCCGCCCCCGACCTTACTGGATTATTTTTCTGATGATTTTGTCCTTTTTGCGGATGAGAGCCATATCACTATTCCCCAGATAGGGGGAATGTACAATGGCGACCGCTCCCGGAAACAGACCCTGGTGGATTACGGTTTCCGGCTGCCTTCGGCCCTTGATAATCGGCCCTTGAAGTTCGAGGAGTTTGAAGAGAGAATCAACCAGGCTATTTATGTTTCTGCTACTCCGGGAGACAAGGAACTAGAGCTTAGCGGAGGAAGAATAGTCGAGCAGATTATCCGGCCCACCGGCCTGCTTGATCCTGCTGTTGAAATCCGGCCGGCCGGTAATCAGGTTGATGATCTCCTGGAGGAGATCAGAAAAAGAGAGAAGACAGGAGAAGGGGTGCTGGTAACCACTTTAACCAAGAGAATGGCTGAAGACCTGCAGGAGTACTATCAGAATTTAGGTATAAAGGTTGAGTACCTTCATTCTGATATCAAGACCCTGGACCGGATTGAACTGATCAGGAGACTGCGCCGGCGGGAATTCCAGGTCCTGGTGGGTATAAATCTCCTGCGGGAGGGTCTTGATATTCCCGAGGTCTCACTGGTTGCCGTGCTCGATGCAGACAAGGAGGGTTTCCTGCGCAGTAAACGCTCTCTCATTCAGACCTGCGGCCGGGCAGCCAGAAACGTCAACGGCCTGGTCATCATGTACGGTGACAAGATTACCGGTTCCATGCAACACACTGTTGAAGAGACAGAACGCCGGCGATGCCTGCAGAAGGAATTTAACAGGAAACACAATATTGAACCCAGGACCATTCGTTCCACCGTTAAAGATGTGGCGGGAACGGTTTATCAAAAGGAGTTTGAAGAGGTGAGCTCTGATATGCTGCAGGCCGCTGAGGATAACAGAGAGTATAAGAGCCTGCAGGAACTCAGGAAGCAAATCAGCGAACTCGAAGCGGAGATGAAGAGACAGGCCGACGATCTTGCCTTTGAGAAAGCGGCTGAACTCAGAGATAGAATACAGGTACTCAAAAACAGGGAGCTCCAATGGATGTAATATTAGCCTATCTCATCCGCGCTTTTCTTTTCCTCTGGTTTTCGACCTGCAGGCTCAAAAGGAGGGGATATGAACATTTCCGCAGGCTGGCTGAATCAGGTGAACCCTTTATTGTCAGTTTCTGGCATTATGGAGTAATCTATATAGTCCACAGCGCTAAAAGTCTGCCCTATACCGCCATGGTCAGCAGCAGCAAGGATGGTAATATATTGGCAAAGTTATTGAAGTCCAAAGGATTTGCCACAGTTCGCGGGTCCCGGAACAAAGGCGGGGTAAGCGCTGTTAAGGGTCTTCTGCGTCAGGTCAGAAAGGGCCGGGTGGCAGTAATGGTGGCGGATGGCTCCCAGGGCCCGGCTCGCCAGGCCCAGCCCGGCGCTGTGCTTCTGGCGAGTATTACAGGGAAACCTATTATCCCAATCGGGTGGTCGGCCAGTCGTTATAAGTATTTCCGCAGCTGGGACAGGACTGCCTTGCCTCTGCCTTTCTCTACTATAACCATGAGGTACGATGAGCCTTTTTATATCCCGGCCAAGCTTGATAGTGATGGGGTGGAGTACTATCGCCTGGAACTTGAAAAAAGGTTGAATGAGCTGTATGAAAAAAATTGGCAGGAGTATGGCAGGAAGGAGCATTAGGGTATGTTGAATATTGAATTTCGAATGATAATACGTGAAAAATTCCCCTCCCTAAAAATACAGGGTTGAAAGCAGATCCCTGAGGAGCCCAACCTGTGGGCGAAGAGTGTAATCCTTATGGTGTACTTATCGAACAGGGAATTTTACAGGTATGTGATGGTATGGTTTTATACCTCATAATTTGAAATTCCCTGTTCGACTTCGGCCTTTGAGAGTTTCCTAAGGAAGTTCTTTCATAATGGAGTCACGGACTTCATCTATGGAAGGTGTCCCGTCCACGGATATAACTTTGGGTCCGTCGATGTTCTTAAAGTAATTGATAGCTGCCACAGTCCCGGTTTTGTCATCATAGTAGATGTTGTGTCTTTTATCGATGGCATTTTCATCCTGATCGTCCGCCCTGGTGCTCAATTCACCGCCGCAGACCCGGCACACCAGTCTGCCGTCTTTTTCTGCCGGTTTGATGGCGTCAAAGGCTATATGATTTGGGTGGTTGTTGTCGTTGGCACAAAGCCGGCGTCCCATGATTCTCTTTTTGGCGATTTGGCGGTCAAGCTTGATTTCTATAACATAGTCGAGAGCCATGTTTTCATTTTTCAGGCCTTTGTCAAGAGATTCTGCCTGAACTTTATTGCGGGGAAAACCGTCAAGGAGCCAGCCTTTTTTGCAGTCGTTTTCCTTTAAACGGTTAAGGATCATGGGAATAGTGATATCGTCAGGGACAAGGTCACCCCGGTCGATATACTCTTTAGCCTTTTTTCCCAGATCGGTGCCGCCTTTTATATTCTGGCGGAAAATTGCTCCGGATTCGATATGGGGGATTTGATACTTTTCATGAATTTTGGCACCCTGAGTGCCTTTACCGCTACCATTCGGCCCAAAAATAAGAATGTTCATAGTTCCTCTCCTTAAAATATTATTCTTTTTTAAAAGAAATTAGTCTATTAAGGAGATGACTATATACGATATGGGACTTTATTTCCATAGGAAATTTTTTCTTATACTATACTGCCCCGGGAGTGTCGATGTTAGAGCATTTCAGTCAATCTCTTCAGAGGTGAGAGTGGCACTGTTAAGCCTTAGGAACTCCTGGACGAGTTTCATTCTCTCTTTAATATTCAAACGGAAGTAGATGGGGCTCATCATCAGGATTTTGATAGCGGTTTTTTTGGTCATTGTAACCCCCTTACCGTTTTAAGGGCAGAATTACATATGATATTGATTTATACGTTTTATCGTCATTTAACTGTTGCGGCATTAATCATAATCGTGGTTCATAATTTTTGGTTATCTATATAAAGTATAATAACTTATTGTGAAAAACTTGATTCTGCAGTTTTTTTTATTATAGAATTATGCAAGATATTTGCCACGTTTTTGTAAATCATTTTAGATAATTCAACTTTCCGGATTGATTTATCTGGTATGATATAACTTGCAAATTTTTTAGTGAGGCAAGAGTACTTGATAAACATGCCAACCGTCTGAAATCGTAATAGTTTTCTCAAGCCGGAAAGTTGAGTTAGATAATATTTTTGCAGTTGAATTAAAAAGAGATGAAGTAGAATCGATGTCTGCAGCTTATTTTTTATTAGGGTTTGTTTAATTTTTTCTGGTTAAATGATTTATTATTTATCAAATTGGTTTGTTATAAGATCAGCGGTTGCAAGCCTGAAAAATAGTAAGTTCTCAATAAGTCCTGGCATACAAATTTATACTGAACAAGCGGTACCGGGTACGAGGGACGCCATAAATCCGTCCCTGGGGGCTTGATGCAGCCGTCCTGGCTGCAGACACTCTCGTACCCGGCACCGTTGACCGTACCTCCGGTACGTTATGGTAAGGAAGGTGACGAATCATCCATTAGTTCCTGTTGTCCTCGATTTTTGAGAACTTACGAAAAATATTCAATAAAAATGGTTTTTTTTCGATAGGTAAATTATGGAAAATTTTCTTGCCGGTAAAAAGGTTGCCCTGGACGAGGGCGAATCTGATCTTGTCATCAGTGATGATAAGCTGCAGGCTTTTATCAGTCTAGCAGGGGAAGAATCTTCATTTGATTCACTGAACTGGCCTGAGCTCTGGAATAAAGTCAGGGAGCAGGGGGTGGTTTACGGTTTGCTGGAGGAGCCTGAACAGGTTGATGCCAAGACGGTATTGATTGCCAGGGGTAAGCCTCCTGAATCAGGGAAAGATGCCTTTTTCCAGATTGTTGTCAAAACCGGGACAGGCAGCAATGTCAGTAATGACGGGAAAAAGACAGATAGCAGGGTTGATCATAGGGAACTTGGTCACATTGTCAATGTCCGGAAAGGGCAGCTTCTTTTAAAAAAGATTGTAGCCACCGAAGGGGAACCGGGCAAGGATGTTTTTGGTAATGAAATTAAGGTCAAAAAGGGTAAAGATCGCCGTCTTAAAGCCGGTAAGGGGGTAGAACTTTCTGAGGATGGGATGGAGGCAAGGGCTGCAGTCCAAGGGGAATTTATTTTAAATGATAAAAAGCCTTTTGTCTACGAGGAACATGAGATCAATGGTGATATAGATTTAAGTACGGGCAATGTAAGGTTTTCCGGAGTTTTTCTTCGGATTAGCGGACAGATTCTGCCCGGCTTCAGGGTGGAATGTCTGGGCAGTATAACAATTGGCCAAGGGGTTAATAATGCCACTGTCATTTCAGATAAATCTGTCACTATTAATGGCGGCGTGGTGGGAAGCGACAGTGTTATAAAGGCGCTGGAGAGTATAAAAGTTGATTTCTGCGAGAATACAGGCCTGCTGGAGACCAAGGGCGATCTGGAACTAACCGACTTTATTGTTCAGGGACATGTCAGGGTAGGACGTGATATCAAGGCTCTTCAGGGTAAAGGGGCTATTATTGGCGGAGACTGTATAGCTGGTGGCAGTATTTATTCTCTGGAGCTGGGATCAGATGGAGAGGCTGTTACCCGGGTTACGGCAGGGATGAACACTGTAATTGAGAAACGGAAGGCCAAGATTGAACAGATCAGAAAAACGCTTCGACCAAAGCTGAACGAGTACTTGAAAAGCATTAATACCTTGTCGGAGATGAAAAAAGAACAGGGCAAAGCTTTTACGGAGGACAACGCCCGGGCCTTGGCCAGCATGAATAAGATACTGCCCAAATTGACGGATAAGGACAGTGCTCTCTGTGAAAAAGAAGAAGAGCTTGAACAGGATATTAAAAAGGGTCTGAATCAGCGTGTCTATGTTTTCGGCATTCTTTACCCAGGGGTAAAAGTAACTATAGCTAATGTCTCCCGGGTAATTGATAGTATGGAAAGCTCTGTTGTTCTGGAGTACATGAAAAAACAACAGAAGATTCATATCCGTCCTCTGACCGACGAAGAGAAACAAAGAAAGATTCCTGATGTATCATAGAGAACCGCAATCCTGGTGGTGACTCACTTGTCCTGGATTATGGCAAGCATTTCCCTGACCGCCTGGTCAAGGCCTACCAGGATTGCCCGGGCCATGACAGCATGTCCTATACTCAGTTCTTCGATATGAGGTAGAGCGGCTATTCGGGCAGTATTTCGATAGTTCAAGCCGTGGCCGCCATTAATCCTTAATCCAGAAGCATGGGCCTCCTGCACTGAGCGGGCAATGAGTTCAAATTCTTCGTTTTTTCCCTCCTCGCTGACAGCATCACTGTACTTTCCCGTATGTATCTCAACAAAGGCAGCCTTGACCTCCCTTGAGGCGGCAATCTGTTCTGAAACAGGATCGATAAAAAGGCTTACCGGAATTTCTGCTTCGGCCATTCTGGCTATAATTCCGGTTAAATGTTCTTTTTGCCCGGCTACGTCCAGCCCTCCCTCAGTGGTCAGCTCCTGCCGTTTCTCCGGAACCAGGGTTACCAGGTCCGGTTTAAGCTCAAGGGCAATTTTGACAATTTCTTCAGCCGCTCCCATTTCCAGATTCAGTCTGGTTTTTACCGTATCTTTCAGTACCCTTAGATCTCTGTCCTGGATATGGCGCCGGTCTTCTCTGAGATGGACTACTATCCCTGCGGCTCCGGCCAATTCACAAATTCCTGCGGCCAGGACCGGGTCAGGTTCGGTTGTACCCCGGGCCTGACGCAGGGTGGCTACATGATCAACGTTTATGGCAAGTTTTATCATTGTTGTTCCTTGTTTCATTATTTTTCCCCAATTTTTGACAGGATTATAAATTCTGTAATTTTTCAAAAATTGAGGGTAACAGGAACAAACGGTCTTTTTACGAGGGTGTGTCTGCAGCCAGGACGGCTGCAGTCAAGCCCCCAGGGACAGGTTTATGGCGTTCCTTAGTATTGAGTACCGTTTGTTCAGTATATATTTGTAGTTAGGACTTATTGAGTTAGGACTTATTGAGAACTTACCAAATTTCTAGATAAAGTTGAATTTTTTATAAAAAACAACAGCCTGTTTTTACCATACCTGATATTTACATAACTGCTTTGATTCCTGGAGAAAGTTGTCAGTCCCAATTTCCAATAACTGAGGCCGGGTTATCCACTTTAAGGTTGATCAATTTATCCTGTTGTAATTTTTCCAGAAGTTTTTTTTCCTGTACCGCCATTTCCTCGGTCTCCCTTTCCCCCTTTTCATGATCGTAACCCAGAATATGGACAAGGCCATGCACCAGGAGGATATTTAAATAGTCGTTGATGTCTATCCCCTGCAGTCGGGCTTCTCTGGCTGCGCTTTCTACAGAAATGACAATATCTCCCAGGAGAACAGGCATTCCCGGAGTTTCGGGTTCAAACAGGGGAAAGGACAGGACATTTGTCGATCTGTCTTTTTGTCGGTAAGTGTTGTTAAGTTCGGTGATACGGGAGTCATCGGTCAGCAGGATGCTCAGTTCACTGTCGTTCTGTCCCGTATATTTTAAAAGGTGCTCCGCTGTCTTTCTGATCTGCTCGGTTTCCACATGTTGATCGGTAGACTGGTTGTTCAGTAAAACAGTCATTTATTATCGTCTGTTCGGGTCTTGGTTTCGTAGGCCTTGATAATCTTTTGAACCAGGGGATGTCTGACCACATCCTTATGGTTAAAATAGCATGATGCTATCCCCTTGACTTCCTTCAGGATACGGTTCGCATGGTCAAGCCCTGAAATCTGGGAAGGAGGCAGGTCAGTCTGGGTGACATCTCCGGTTATTACAGCCTTGGAGTTAAATCCGAGCCTGGTAAGAAACATCTTCATCTGTTCCGGTGTGGTGTTCTGGGCTTCATCAAGGATTACAAAGGCATTGTTAAGCGTTCTGCCTCTCATAAAGGCAAGGGGAGCGATTTCTATATGTCCGCTCTCCAGGAGAGAAAGGGTTTTTTCCCGCCTCAGCATATCATTTAAGGCGTCGTGCAGAGGACGTAAGTAGGGGTTTACCTTTTCCGCCATATCTCCCGGCAGAAACCCCAGTTTTTCACCTGCCTCAATCGCTGGTCGTGCCAGAATGATAGACCTTACCTGATCACTGCTGAAGGCTGCTATAGCCATGGCAACCCCGAGATAGGTTTTGCCGGTACCGGCAGGCCCTATTCCGAAAACGATGTCATGGGTTCTGATGATGTCGATATACTTCTTCTGGTTGATACTTTTGGGCGAGATAACCTGGTTGCTGGCGGTAATATAGACTTTATCCAGAAAGATCTTTTTGAGGTCCGTACTGAGAGAACGTTCCATAACCTTCAAAGCGTAAGCTATATCCGCCGCATAAAGGGGGTATCCTGCTTCGATCAGGTTATAAAGCTGTTTCAGGGTAGCAGCGGCTAGTTCAACATCATCCTCCCGGCCACTTATGCTTATATCAGTTCCCCTTGTCTGCAGGGTCACCTCAGCACTTTTTTCTATGACCTTAAGATTACTGTTGAGCTCGCCATAAAGGCGGCTTGCTGTTTCATTATCAGGAAAGCTAAGCTCCTTTTGGGTGGTTAGGACTGTTTCTTTTTGTTTCAATTTTTCTTGCTGTTAGCCTGAGTTGAGCTATTTTTCTGCTCAGTCGCCAGTTCTTCATTAATCATATCCTGTATGCCCTGGAAAGTGCGGTTTTGGACTTTTCTGCCGTTGACAAAAAGAGTGGGGGTACCTCTGACTCCGGCTTCATGACCGCTTTTTATATCCTGTTCCACCTTTTTTCTGGTTTCCAGGCTTTGATAATCTTCTTTGAATTGTTTGAGATCCAGGTTTAACTCTTCGGCTATTTTTTTAAAGGTTGCCGGGTTGAGTGAGCTGCTGTTCTGGAAGAGTTTGTCATGGTAGGTCCAGAACTTACCCTGGTTATGGGCTGCTATAGCGGCAAGAGCGGCAAACTTGGCTTTCTTGTGCGTCCTTAGAGGGAAATGCTTGTAAACTACTTTAACCTTGCCTTGATTCTCTTCTACAAGTTTTTCCAACAGAGAGTGCAGGCGGGAACAGTAAGGACACTGGAAGTCACTGAATAGAACTATAGAGACCGGGGCATCAGTGGTTCCCAGGAAAGGAGAGCCTTCAGTGTCAATCTCGGCTATAAAAGAGTATTTGATTTCTTTGATCATGCCGGTTTTTACACTGCTTAAAAATATTTTATTCTCTATTTTGGCGGCAGAGAGGCCAGAAACAGCAATATCGGTCATGCAGGGGTCTACTTTCAAAGTGCCACTTTTATTGCCTTCACTATCAAAAATTTGAATTTTGCCACGGCTGAGAACAAAGATATACTTGCCGTCAACTGAGCTGGCAAGGTCGATTATGTTTTCATTCACTTTGAACGACTTGCTTTTGGTAATGCTAATTTCAGCTTGGGTCGTTAAGGCGGAAAAGACAATAAAAAGGAAGGCCAGAATGGCGTATGGCCATGCATGGTGGTAGGTTATGGCTGTAAAAATGCCTGAATCGCTCATTTTATATTTTCTCATGGGTATACCTTGTTGTAAGATTTCAACTTTCCGGCTTGAGAAAACTATTATGATATAACTAAAAAATTTGCACGTCTTTTTCTGATTTATAACAAAAATAAAAAAAATACATCTTAAGGATTTGGTCAATCATTGTTTCTTTCTTGACTACTTTTGCCTAAAAGGTTCTATAAAATCTTTTGTTTTGCAAGAAAAAATATCTGATTAACTTAATTCAATTTGACCTGTTTTAACCATTGATTTTAAAATTTGGCACTGAAAACTTCAAGGCATAAATTAAGACCTCAACTTTTCGACTTGAGAAAACTATTATGATTTCACTAAAAAGTTTGCGAGTTATATCATACAGGTTTTTAGAAAGATACTGGTTGAATATGACTATCTGAATTCGGGATCCTGGGTCTTGACGATTACAGAAAGTGATTGATAAAGACAGAAAGATGGCAAGTTTTTATTGGTAATCCTGATCTTACCGCAGCTCTGTTTAATTGCAGAAGGCAGCCGCTGCAGGTAGTGAGCAGGTAGTGAGGGAGAGCTGTCGACAAATCCTTTATTTTTTTGTCAGCTATTTTATGGGAGAGTTCGGGGTATTTCATTTGGAAAAGACCGCCGTGTCCACAGCAGCGTTCAGGAATTTCCAGCAGTGTAATATTACCTGCTTTTCTGATCAGTTGGCGGGGTGGTTCAGTTATTTTCTCTCTACCAAAGCGTAGATGACAGGGGTCATGAATGGCGACCCGGATTCTCTCTCCTTTGCGTGGACTGAAGTTTTCCGGAATCTCCTCAACCATAAAGCATGAAAGTTCCCGGAGTCTCTCACTGAACAGCCGGGCCTTTTTTACCCAGACAGGATCACCTGAGAGTATATCCGGATAGCTTCTCAGGTGGAAGTAACAGGAAGCGCAAGAGGTGAGAATAGGGTAGTTATTGTCTTCAAAAGCCTCAATGTTAAGTCTGGCTGTCTTTTGTGCCTGTTCAATCCTGCCGGCGGTATAGGAGACAAGGCCGCAGCATGTCTGGCCCTCATTGGTCCGGCAGCCGTATCGGCCTGCCTGTCTTACCAGATTTATGGTTGCTTCTTTTATATCCGGTACCAGATAATTTGCCAGACAGCCGCTGAAGTAATTGATTTCTCCTTTTTTTTTATTAGCCGGTCCGGGTTGGCCAGCAGGCTGGGAAAGCGATGGCAGTTTAGGAGTAAAAACAGTCAGTTTTTGCAATAGGCCGCTTTCTTGTGGTAACTCGGTCAGTTTTTTTGTGATGTTGCCGAAGTACTTAAGCAGAAAGGGAGAAGCCAGTGTTTTTTGGGCTGTTAGTTGTTTAATGTGCAGGTAACTCCAGGTTTCTACTGTATCCGTTCGGGTTTTAATAATAGTATCTCTTATTTTGATGCCCCTGGGACAGGCGTCTTCACAGGCTCCGCAAAGAAGGCACTGGGAAAATATTTCTGAATATACGGCTGATATTCTTTCCGGAGGATTATCTATGAGATGTAACCTCCCGCGGGCGGTAAGTGATTCTTTGCCAGTAACCTGGTATACGGGACATACTGAAGTGCAGGCCCCGCATTTAACACATTTTGTCTCAGCTGTGCCGTAATCAGTCACGATTTTTTTTATAATTGGAGATCAGGTAAGCGTTAGAATTACAGGCCGTTTACACTACTATATGCCGGTTATTTAAGCAAGATAAGGATATTGACAAGTCGGACAGCACTAGACAATCTGTTAAGTCAAATCAGATATGCTGCATATGTCCGGGTGCAAAAAATACTTGACAACTGTTATCAGCAACGTTAATAGTATTAATGATAAAAGTTAGATATTCCTAACAATGAAACAAGACAAAATTGACCGCCCCGAAAGCACAGGATAACGGAGAAAAACCTTTGACTCCAGTAATGGAAGATTATCTGGAGGCCATTTTCGATCTTGATAAAGAGAAAAAGGTGGTTAGGGTCAAGGATATCGCCGGGCGGCTTGATGTTAAGATGCCCACAGTGACGAGCATGCTTAAAACATTGAGCAAAAGAGGACTGGTCCACTATGAAAAGTATGAATATGTGGAGTTGACTCGCGAGGGTTCTAATGTGGGCCGGGAAATGCGGCGGCGGCATGGGATCCTATTTCGATTTTTGACGGACATCTTAAAAATTGACAGCCAGGTGGCGGATGAAGAGGCCTGTAAAATGGAGCATACACTAGGCGAGGCTACCCTGGACAGTCTTACCGATTTTATGGCCTTTGTCCAGGAGTGCCCGCGGGCGGGGGAGAGTTGGCTTCAGAATTTTGAGGAGTACCGCGTTCACGGTTTCAAGCCTGAAAAATGCCGGGGCCTGAGCAAGGGTTTTACCTGCGAGCTCAAGAACCAGCTCGAGTCCATGGAGGATGACCTGCCACCAAGAAATAAGTAACAGCAAAGGGATTTATTAAGTCGCTGTTCCTGAATAAACATACCAACCGTCAAATACCCCTGCCTCACTAAAAATATACACGTTATATCATACAGATAAATCAATCCGGAAAGTTGAATAAGTCTCTACAGTCCCTGGTGAAAAGGACAGCTAACTTTGTAATTCATATTCAGCTCTGCCAGAGCAGGTACTCTTTAATAAAAGGATCAAGATCCCCATTGAGGACATGATCCACTTTGCCTGTTTCAAAGTTGGTGCGGTGGTCCTTAATGAGCTGATAGGGCTGCATTATATAAGATCTGATCTGACTCCCCCAGGCTATATTTTTTTTTTCACCTTTAAGCTCCTGGTGCTGTTCCTGCTGGACCTCCCGTTCTTTTTCATAAAGTCTGGCCTTTAACATTTTCAGGGCCATGTCTTTATTCCTGTGCTGGGAACGTTCATTCTGGCATTGCACTACGATGTTGGTAGGGATATGAGTAATACGGATGGCTGAACTTGTCTTGTTGACATGCTGGCCTCCAGCGCCGCTTGCCCTGTAAGTATCTATACGCAAGTCTTTCTCATTTATATCAACTTTTATACTATCGTCCAGTTCCGGGAAAACGAAAACAGAAGCGAATGAGGTGTGACGGCGGCCTCCCGCATCAAAAGGTGAAATACGCACCAAACGATGAATACCGATTTCTGAGCGCAGGTGTCCGTAGCCATTATGCCCTTTGACCATTATGGTTACTCCTTTTATACCTGCCTCGTCACCGGGGAGATAATCGAGTATATCCGTCTTAAACCCTTTGTTTTCAGACCAGCGGAGATACATTCGCATCAGTATTTCCACCCAGTCCTGAGCCTCGGTCCCGCCAGCGCCGGCGTTGATCGCCAGGATGGCATTATTGGCATCATGCTCGCCGGTGAACATACAGTTCAACTCAAAAGAAGATAGCTGTTTTTCCAGGTTATTGATGGCTGTCTCAGCCTCTTTGACGGTATTTGGGTCGTCTTCTTCCAGAGCAAGTTCCAGGAGGGTCTCGCTGTCTTCCAGATGGCTGTGAAATGAGTTCCAGTTCTCTAAGGTTTCCTTGATCCTGCTGATCTCCTGATTGATCTTTTTCGCTTCATCAATCTTATTCCAGAAACCGGGTTGCCTGGTGGCAGCTTCAAGCCTTTTCAGTTTTTCTTCTTTATCAGATAATTCAAAGATGCTCCTTCAGGGCTAGCAGCCTATCCCGGATATCCTGAATTTTTTGTTTAAGCTCTGCTGACATGTTTTTCCCTCAATCATTAAAAAGTGAGTTTTGGAATTTATGGATAATTTCCTGTTAAAGAGTTATTACTCAACTTTCCGACTTAATTTATTTATATGATATAACGTGAAAATCTCCCGTCAGACAGTGGTATTTAGCGGTGGATATGTCTATTCAGGAACATTGTGCAGTGTTTGTTAGTGGCTTTTGGCGAAGCGAAACGTTAAAAATTTCAACTGTCTGAGCGAGGTACGAGCGAGTTTTGAAATTTTAGTGAAGCGAGCCTTAGAGCCACTTAAACACGAAGCCGTTCCTGAATAGACATGCCAACCTCATGAAATCCTGCTATTTTTCTTAAGTAGGAAAGTTGAGTTATTATTTTGTAAAATTCAAGTCGATTTAATTAATTATAATATAAAACCATAGCAGTAAAGACGCAATGGCCAAAAAAACAAATTAGGGCAGTTAAACCGGTAAAAGTTGTTACAGTTATTATCAGAAAATTTTTTAACCCCGGATATCTGGTATAGCCCATAATCTGAACGTTGAACTTTATCTGTGCACCCTGTTGGTTGCCAGGAAAAAGAGAATGATTCCGGACAAGACAAGGCAGATAAGCGGAAATAGGTAGCCGTAAAGGTTGTAAACAGTCCTCTTTTGCAGGAGTGGAAGTTCAGTTCTGATAAAAAGAGGTTTAAAAAGGGGGGTCTTCTGTTTTATGTGCCCGGCAGGAGAGATGAAACAGCTTATGCCGGTATTGGCTGCCCGGGCCAGACTGCGGCGGTTTTCCACGGCCCGGAAAACCGCCATGGCCATATGTTGAACAGGGGCACCTGAATAGCCGAACCAGGCGTCATTGGTGATATTAATCAAAAGGTCCGCACCGCTGGCGACTTCCTTTCTGGCAAGTTCCGGAAAAATAGATTCAAAACAGATCATTATTCCCAGCTTGGCCTGGCCGGCCGGCAGCGGGGCAGAGCTTTCCCCTGCACTGAAGTTGCCGATTGATTGTACCAGTGGACCGGGCAGCTTAAGTTTCTCTTTAAAGGGGATATATTCCCCGAAGGGGACCAGGTGTTGTTTGTGATAAAAGGAGAGTTGGAGGCCGGATCTTATTAGAAGGGCAGAGTTGTAGTAATTGATTTTACCGCCATTATTCGTATAGGAAGGAATTCCGGTAAGCAGGGAGTAAGCCCCTTTATTCACGGTCTCTCTGATAACCTTTTTCATTAGAAAATTTTCGGGATACAGGAAAGGAATTGCTGTTTCAGGCCAGATCATGAGATCCAGGCCGCTTTTTTCCGCAGCCTGCCGGCTCAGGTCAATATATTTATCTATTGTCTTACAGGCGGTACCGCTGCGCCACTTTTTTTCCTGGTCTATACTGCCTTGAATTATAGCAGTTGTTATTCCGGACTGTTTTCCAACTGATAGATAATGATTGTTTTGGTGAAAGGAATAAACCAGGGCGGAGCTGATCAGCATAAGAGCCAGGGCTGATTGGCGAAAAGGGTAAGTGTGGTTGCTCCTCAGGCTGTCTATATTGAAAAAAGGGGCAAAGCCGGCAAGCAGGGAGAAAATGACGGTATTGACCAGGACAATGAGGAAAGTTACCCCGTAATACCCTACCAGGTCAGCAACCTGAATAAGCAGGGGATTTGAGTATTGGCTGTATCCCAGGTCCTGCCAGGGAAAACCGCTGAACATAAAACCACGAAGAAAGTCAAGGGATATCCAGATAACAGGGGCTACCCAGATTAGCGTGTACCTTTTAAGCCAGCAGCTGATTATCCAGCAGAAAATAGCAAGGTAAAGACCCATATAAGCGGCAAGAAGAAGCATGGCCGGCCAGGAAATCCACCAGGGCAGATGACCGTAATTTTCCAGAGATATGGTTACCCATCGGAGCATTAAAGTGTAATAAAAAAAACCACTCAGAAAGCCGAGCAGTGAACTTTTAACAGGTTCTGTTTGTTGGCACATCCAGAAAAGAGGAACGAGGGCGAACCAGGCGCATAAATAGTATCCTGGCCCGGGAGAGGAGAGATAGAGGAGCAAGGCTGATAAAAAAGGGGCTGTTAAGGTCATTTAATGAGGCAAGAGGTCATAAAAAGTTTAACTTTTGTTTATAGAATCAATCTGTTATATGGGAATTATTTTATTTTTTCTGTTTTGCTGTCAGATATATCAGTAAGAAGGGACAATCCCGAAATTCTCGTGACCAGTCATTAGTGAATTCAAGGAGAAATCTGCCGGGTCGCGGGAAAGACAAGGATTTTGATTAAGAAAGGCGGGCTGTCTTTTTGGGGGTTCCATGGCCTTGTAAAGATTCATGACAGAAAATGGACGATTTTGGAGCCTGACGGTTTTATGTATCATAGAATAAGTGGCATAATAAGTCAATAAAGTCGACAGGATCAATGACCATTTTTTGATTCATACCGGGAACAATTTTGACTGCCTGAAGTTTTTTAAATGGAGTTGAAGCAGTTGGTTGTTTTTTAAGGCTTGTTTTGGCAAATTTCGGCTTTACTTACAAAACCATTCTGTTATAAGACCATTGTTCAGTTTGACCTGGTTTTATAAGGCCGGGTGCAATACAGTAGGGTGGAATGCCACGATAATTAATGGTTGATAGCTGAAATCATAATAGCTCAGCTTTCCGGCTTAAAAAAAACAGCAGGATTTTATGAGGTTGGCATGTCCATTCAGGAACGGCTTCGTGTTTGAGTGGCTCTAAGGCTCGCTTCACTAAAATTTCAAAATTCGCTCGTGCCTCGCTCAGGCAGTTGAAATTTTTAACGTTTCGCTTCGCCAAAAGCCACTAACAAACACTGCACAATGTTCCTGAACAGACATATCAACCGCTAAACTCCACTGTTTGACGGGAAATTTTCACGTCGTATCATATAGATAAATTAAGTCGGAAAGTTGAGATAATAGTTTTCTCAAGTCGAAAGGTTGAGTTTGTAAGAATAGACAAGTGCTGACATTACAGCGGCACTTCGGGTGGACATATTGCCGACATGGGTTTAACCTGCCGGAAAATCATGAATGTTTAAGCAAGTTGAAGAAGCTGTGCCGCAGAACATAGTTGGGGGTGTTAAGGTAAATGACTTATAAATCCTTGTTACGAGCGGATGAAACGATAAACAGGACAAGTACATGGTTTTAAAGCGTAAACAGAAGATCCTGATTGCCAACCGGGGGGAGATATCCATCCGTATTGCC
Source organism: Desulfobia sp. (assembly GCA_046497465.1). Classification (GTDB taxonomy): domain Bacteria; phylum Desulfobacterota; class Desulfobulbia; order Desulfobulbales; family SURF-16; genus JAWLDV01. Next base: position 19,454 of record JAWOFO010000043.1, on the reverse strand, counting down.
GGAGCCTGTCGGCAATTGGGTCTGGATTATGTGGTAATATACACCGAAGGTGATAAAGAGTCTGAACATGTCTATCCTTATCTACATGAAGAAGGGGAAGAGAAAAAGGCATGGAAAGTCGCCAGCTACACCGATCCTAATGATCTGCTCGCAGTGGCAGATTATACCGGCTGTACAGCAATTCATCCGGGTTACGGTTTTTTTTCCGAAGACTATAGGTTTGCCAGACGGGTAACCACAAGAAATCGATCTTTAACTTTTATTGGACCTAAATGGGAAGTTATCAAGGACCTGGGTGATAAAATCAATACTAAAAAGATTGCCGAACAGTTGGATATACCTACTATTCCCGGAACATCTGAACCTATCTACAACGAACTCGATGCCGAAGTCATAGCTAATAGCCTGGTGACTGCTCAGCGCAATCAGGGAATAAACAGGCCGTCGATCCTTGTCAAGGCTGCTGCCGGCGGCGGAGGTATGGGTATTGAAGAGGTCTTTCAGCTTGAACAGTTCCGGCGGACCTACCGCCGGATAACCAATTATGCCAAGCGTCAGTTTGGGGATGGCGGGGTTCTTATTGAACAGTGCCTTAGAGATTACAATCATATCGAGGTCCAAATGGTCTGCAGCAAGCACGGAGAAAGGGTCCATTTCGGCACCAGAAACTGTACTATTCAGAGTACTGGAAGACAGAAGAGGCTGGAAGTGGCTCCCGGTTTTGACAGCAGTTGTTTTTCTTATGACTTTGATGCCAAGCGGGTACTGGAGAAGATTATTGCCTATTCTCTGAAATTGGCTGATTATGTGCAATACGATAGTCTGGGAACCTGGGAGTGGATTGTCAGTCGTGACGGCCAACCCTATCTGCTCGAGGTTAACACCAGAATCCAAGTGGAAAATGATGTCTCCGCCAGGATAAGTTATATCAACAACAGGCAGCCCAATCTGATACAGGAGCAGATAAGACTTGCTCTGGGAGATAAGCTTGGTTACAGTCAAAAGCACATAGATTTCCGCGGTGCCAGCATAGAGTTTCGTATTGTGGCGGAAAATCCTGATAAGGGTTTTGTCCCCTGGATAGGGACTATTTCCTGCTTTTCTTTTCCCGATGCTGACTGGGCTGCAGTTTACACCCATGTACCCTGTGACCGCCCTTACCTGGTACCCAGTGACTATGATCCCAACCTGGCACTGGTTGTGGTCTGGGGAGAATCTATGGATCGTGCTAAGGAAAGGGGCCGCCAGTTTTTAGCAGAGATAGAAATAATGGGTAGTAACGGAGCAGGGGAGCCTATCCAGACCAATATCGATTACCTTCGGAAAAATATTGACAACCTGCTCACTTTCTAATGGAAGATATACGAAAAAGACTTTTGAGAGCTGCAGAACGGATCGATTATCTGATTCAGATCAAGGGTGATCTGCAATGGGGTAACCTCGTTCAGCTCCAGGATAAACAGAGATATATCTATAATAGCCTGTATGACTTCTCCAAAAGGAAGTTGAGACAGGAAGTAAGGACCCTGGAAGATGGTATAAGTTTTCTTGAACAACGCTGTGAAGAGAGTCTGACTCCCATGGAAAGGGTCAGCATTGTACGTAGTCCTCTTCGTTTCAGTCTCCAGGATATTCTGGAAAATGTTTATGAGGATTATACTGAACTGGGGGGAGAGGAAGAAGCCAATATTGATCCGTCCATGGTCTGTGCCAAGGCCACAATTATTAGAAGGGTCAAGGATCGCTCCTATACCCAGCAGGTTATGGTCATAGGACATGAAAAAGGCCATGGCGAAGAATATCGTAACGGCGGTTCCAGTAAACCCTGGGGAAATGCCAAGGCCCTTCATTTTATGCAGGTTGCCCAGACCGAGGGTATTCCAATCCATTCCTATATATTTACACCTGGTTCTTTTCCGATAGAAGAATATCCCGGGGCGGCTCAGCAGATTGCCGCCAATCTTTATACCATGACCAAACTTAAAGTCCCTATTATCTCGGTGATCTCCGAGGGAGGATCAGGAGGGGCTGAAGCAATAGGCCTGTCTGATTACCGCTTGATGTTTTCTCACGGCTACTATTCAGTCATTTCACCTGAGGGAGCGGCAGCGATTGAAGGCAAGATCAGGGAAGGTAATAAAATACCAAGGGGTCTTGTTGAGGACTGTGCTGCCAGGCTGAAGATAACTGCCCGGGATAATCTGGAACTGGGCAATATCGACCGGATCATAGAAGAGCCGGTTCTGGGAGCCCGGCGGGATGATTTTGCCTTTTTTAAAAAGCTCAGGTTCGAGATGATCCGGGCCACTGATGAAGTAGTTTTGAGTGCCAAAAGCTTTCGGGTTTTCCGGGTTTATGCGGTTAAATTGAGGAAACACGAGGAAGAGAGTGCTGACGAGCAGAGGATGCAGTTATCTTGGGAGCTCAACCGGAGAGAAATTAAAAGAATAGTTCAGCTTCGCTCCCAGAGATACCGTAAACTTGCCACTGCCGGTTTCGGAGGAGAGCTGTCCCCTCTGGAGCTTAAATGGCGGAGATTTCAGAAGGGAGTTCACAGTTTTTACTATAATCTGAGGTATGATTTATTCCGCAGTAAGCAGAAACAGGTCAGACATGTGATCAGGGATGTCTCCGGAGAAGGGTCAATGCTTTGGAAGCATATTTCCGGTGCCCTGGTTTCTGCTTATGATTTTCTGGCCCGTATAGGTGAAGATAAAGGCGATGAGGTAAAACCTGTTGTCAGTAACAGTATTTCCCGGAGTGCGGTAACTGAACTGGGAGAAACTTATACCAGTCCTCTGGCCAATGAAGACCGCACTATAACCTGTCCCAGAGCGGAAAAATACGGCTGCCTCGACCTGTGGGTACCGGATCTTTACGGAGAGTTCTGCGGGGTCTGTGAAAACTGCGGACATCATTTTCCGTTGGAATATCACTGGTATATTTCCCACCTGTTCGATCAGGGATCGGTGTGTGAGTTTAACCGGGAAATTACCTCGGGCAATCCTCTGCAATCACCCGGTTTTGAAAAGAGGTTGCAGGAGGCCAAGGAAAGGACCCGCCGCAACAGCGCTATAATTACCTTTGAGGCCAAGGTTATGGGAATTGAGCTGGTGGTAGCTATTCTCTACAGTGATTTCCGTAACGGTACTGTAGGATCGGCAGAAGGTGAAAAGTTTGTCCGGGCCTGTGATCTGGCCATGTTGAAACGGCGGCCCCTGCTGGCCTATGTCCATTCCACCGGTGGTATCCGTATCCAGGAAGGAACCATCGGCGTGGTACAGATGCCGAAATGTACTATGGCTGTAAGGGAATATGTGGATTCCGGCGGACTCTACATTGTGGTTTATGATAATAATTCTTATGCCGGACCGGTGGCCAGTTTTCTTGGATGTTCCCACTACCAGTTTGCCATCCGGTCAAGCAGGATAGGTTTTGCCGGCCCCCGCGTCATCAGGGATACCACTGGAGAGGATATACCTCCTGATTATCACAGTGTCAGAAATGCCCTGAGAAGAGGCCATATCCATGGAATCTGGGACAGAAGGGAGTTTCGGGTAAATCTCCATAAAGCCCTCATGACTATGGGCGGGTCCAGTTTATATTACAGGTAATCACATAATTCATAATATGTCTGAATCTATAGATTACGAAAAAATTCTCAGCAGATACCGGGATGATCCTTACGGTTATATTGATCTTTATTCCCAGCATACCGGCGAGATTTATTTTCATGTAAGTCCGGGGAATGAGGTCAAAGGACTCAGCGGCAAATGGCACCATATTCCAGGGACCCATCTGGGTGATATTGTCAGGGAACGTAATGTCAAGCCTATTTTATCGCCTTCAAGCGGGGTGGTTTCCTTTGTTGCCCGGGAACTGGAAGGTCGGTTTATCGAGGCCGGGGAAAAAATAATTACCATCCGCCATCCTTTGAAAAAAATGGAGATTATTGAACTGATTCTCCGTAATGTCCTTATTCTTTTCAGGGCCCCGGAACGAGCTAAGTACTTTTTTGCCCTTGATATACAGTCCCGTATTGAGAAATTCGGACAGCGTTCCGTATCTGTTAAGGAGGGAGATGAGATATTTACCATGTCTCTGATGAAAAGGGATACTCCGATATATTATACAGGTGCACCAGGACTTATTCATTCCGTTTATTTTAAACCCGGAGTCACGGTTGAACGGGGTGATCTTCTTATAGGTGTCTGTCCTCCGGATAAACTGCCTCTTATTGAAAAGATAATAACCCGGGTTAAGGCGGAATGGCCCTCGTGACAAGCCCGACCTTGATCTGCACGCCGGCAGACCTTGTCACCTATATTGAAAATGAGGAGAAAGAGCGTCGTTATCCCGGTTTCACTACATCCTCGATAGATAAAATTTTTCGTTACGGAGGTCACATTGGTTCGGAAATACTTTTCTTCCCTTTTCTTGAACGGGGCATGGATGAGGCGCGGCGTCTTATCAGGGAGTATGGGGCAGAGAACAGATCCTTTTCCAGTGGTCTTGTTATTGCGGCCGAATCTCTGGGTTCCGGCAAGGGTCGTTTCCGGCGGAGATGGCATGCTTCTGCCGGCGGTATCTGGCTGACCGTAGTTATCGTTAATACTCTTCTGCCTCAGGCCAGCCGCCTGCTCCCCCTTGCCGCTGGAGCAGCATGTTGTGAGACTGCCCTTTTCTTCGGACTCCCCGCTTCCATGAAGTGGGTGAATGATGTTCAGGTTAATGACAGAAAAACAGCCGGTATCCTGACCGAGACCATGATATACGCGGGAGAGGAGTATGTCCTGCTGGGAATAGGTATGAATGTAAACAACACTGATTTTCCGGTAGAAATTTCTGATTCAGCCTTATCCTTCAGGAGCTTTCTGGGCAGAGAGTGTGATCTGGGAAAAGTCCTGGTTGATCTTCTTGCCAAGCTTGCCTGGAATGTCGGTCTTATTTATTTTTTTGAAGCCCGCCAGTTGGCAGAAGAAGCATCAGTCCATCCCCTTATAAAAAGATGTAATGAGCTCTGTGATTCTGTCGGCAGGCAGGTGCTGTTCGGATTCAATGTGGAAGAAGAGCCTCAGTATGAGGCTTTGGTTCTGGGAATTGACGAAGAGGGGGGCCTGAGGATGCGGCTATCAGAAGATAATCGATTGGTTACTGAGTATAGCGGAGAGATCAGCTATCTTTCCTGATCAGATTAAGTATTTGTAGCCGCTTACCAAGGTTAAAAGTTTTATAGTAATATTTGTCCGGTAACGGTTCACCTTTCCGTATTATAATTAATTGGTGCAGCGGTCTGTTTGAATTATGATGCAGATTTGTAATTTTTAGACCCAATTTTAGGTTTTTTCAACCTAAGCTGATGAGAGTTTTTTTATTTACAGCGGTTAAGGAGGTAGTCAATTGAATCCCGAATTAGATTTTATTTTTTCCAGACGGAGTATTCGTAAGTATCAGGACAAAGAAATTTCCGGGCAGATCCTGACCGATCTTCTGAAGGCGGGTATGGCTGCTCCTTCAGCAGTGGCTAAAGATCCCTGGCATTTTATGGTTATCCGTAGTCATTCCATGCTGGAAAGAGTAAGCCGTATTCTACCACATGGTAAGATGCTGCGGGAAGCCGGAGCAGGTATTATTGTCTGCGGGGATATAGAAAAGGCCCATGACCGCCAGGAATCCTACATGCTGCAGGACCTTAGTGCGGCCACGGAAAATATTCTTCTGGCTGCCAACGTTCTTGGTCTGGGCGCCTGCTGGCTGGGTATTCATCCCCGTAAAGAAAGAATAGAGCAGATTAAAGAGCTTTTTAGTTTACCCGAAAAGATAATCCCTATGTGCGGTATCGCTCTAGGCTGGCCAGCGGAAAATCCAGAGCCCCGCAGTCGCTACAGCAGTGAACGAGTTCATTGGGAATACTGGTAGGGGGGGTATTTTATGGGGAAAATAATCACGGCAGGGAGATCAAGTGGACCAGATTTATATAAATTTAACTTTCCGGATTTATTTATCTGGCATGATATAACGTACAAATTTTCTAGTGAGACAGGTTAGTTGCACGAAGCCGTTCCTGAATGGCTATACCAACCGTCTGAAATCGTAATAGTTTTCTCAAGTCGGGAAGTTGAAATATAAATAATTATAGGCGGATAATTTATGGATAAGTGCAAGGTGTACTGTGATAGTCTGACTCTGAGTCTTGATAAAGGCGTTGATATCAAGGATATTAGTTCATCTCTTGAGAAAGTCGCAGTTACTTCAGGGATAAAGGACGGGATGCTCTCCGCCTGTGTTGTAGGCTCAACCGCTTCTCTGACCACCATAGAATATGAACCTGGTGTGATTTCCGATCTGGCCCGGACCATAAATGAAATGGTTCCTCCGGATGCGGTCTATGAGCATGAGCAAGCCTGGCATGACGGTAATGGCCACAGCCATGTCCAGGCTGCGCTGCTTGGTCCTTCAATATCCATTCCGGTTCGTGAAGGCAGGTTTGCCCTTGGCACCTGGCAGCAGGTGGTGGTTGTTAACCATGATAACAGGCCCAGGAAAAGAAGAGTTGAAGTGACGGTTTTCGGCCTATTATGAGTTTTTTTTTCTCTGGTACAGGTAATATCCCTGAGAGGGCAAGAGAGGTCAATGACCGGTTATTCCGGCAGAAATCTGATTATGAGGGAGACAGTTCCACTCTCCTCAGTCTGGATGATGAAGAGGATTCAAGGGAGGCGGAAGTTTATTATTACTGTATTGCCTGCCGGAACAGGATTACTTCGGCAAGACAGATAATAGAAGTTAAAGGCAGTCATACCCATTACTATGCCAATCCATTCGGGTATGTTTTTGGTATCGGCTGTTTTGCCGGGGCCCCGGGAGTTATAAACAAGGGAACGCCGACCCTGGAAAATACCTGGTTTGCCGGCTATAGCTGGACTTATTCCTTTTGTGGCAGATGTTTTAAACATCTGGGCTGGCAGTACCTTTCCCGGTTTAATTCGGGCAGCTTTTACGGACTGATTCTGGACCATCTGATAAGGGAATGAATAAGTTAATATATATTTAATTTTATTACAATTAGTTAGCTTTAAAAATAAAAAGTCGACAGAAAAAATATAATTGTTTATATTGCAATATTTTGTACCGTAAATATTCTGCTCTCAATTTTAACTAATATCACCTTGATGTGGAGATTGCCGGAGAATCAAAAAATAGTTATAACCGGGATAGGTTTGGTCGCACCCACCTCAGATAATCCCGGAGAATTTCGTCAAAAAGCCTTGGCCGGGGAGAGCGGAATTGAGAGTATTTTATTGCGTCATATCGGTTGGGTTCCCGCCGGGAACTGTGAGTTTCCGGAGACCAGATACCGGAAAAAAAGAGAAAATAAAAGAGGGACCAGGGCAGGGGCTATAGGAGTATATTGTGCCGGTGAGGCCTTGCATGATGCAGGTATAGATTTAAAGGTTTACAGCAGGGAAAAAATTGGCGTCTATGTGGGCCTTACTGAACATGGCACGGTGGAGACTGAAAATGAGATATATAATATTAGCCGGTTTTCTTATGATTTGAATTACTGGTCTCATCATCATAATCCCCGAACCGTTCTAAATAATCCTGCCGGTGAGATAACTCTTAGTTTCGGGATTACCGGTCCCCACTATTCTGTGGGAGCAGCCTGTGCCGCCGGTAACGCCGCCCTGATCCAGGGCGCCCAGATGCTCCTGCTCGGGGAAGTTGATATGGCCCTGTGCGGCGGCATATCTGAGAGTACGGGGTCATTCGGTATTTTTGCCAGTTTCCGGGCCCAGGGGGCCCTGGCAGCACATGAAGATTCCAGGTTGGCCAGTCGTCCTTTTGACAGGGACCGTAACGGTATCGTTATCTCGGAAGGCGGTTGTGTTTACGTCTTGGAGCGTCTTGATCGGGCTCTTGCCAGGGGGGCCAAAATATATGGAGAACTAGCCGGCTGGGCAATAAATTCCGATGCTGTAGATTTTGTTCTTCCCTGTGGAGAGCGGCAGGAAGAATGTATGCAGCTGGCCATGGAAAGGGCAGGACTTAAGCCGGAGGATATTGATATCATAAATACCCACGCCACCGGGACTATTCAGGGTGATGCCGAAGAATGCCGGGCGATCCGGAAAGTATTTGCCGACTGTCCCGGGACCTATATCAACAACACCAAGAGCCATATCGGGCATGCCATGGGAGCGGCCGGAGTACTTGAACTGGCAGCCAATCTCCCGGCTTTTCAGGATGGACAGGTTCATCCTACTATAAATATTGATAATCTTGCTCCTGAATGTGAGTTGCCCAATCTCGTGGTGAACGAACCGAGGCAGTTGGATTCAGTAGATGTAATACTAAACAATTCTTTTGGTATGGTAGGGATAAATTCTGTGTTGATTGTTAAAAAGCTGCAATAGGTTATGAAGACTGACATTTTGGCAGCACTTGAGGAGGACACACTGTTGGCATAAATGCAATCCGCAAAAAGAAACGGAGACACAGAGAAAAAGTTATTCAATAAAATCCTTAATGGTTTTGTGACTTCGTGCAAAAAAAGCGGATTTATCGGATAATTCGTTATTCCCAAAGAGGAATCTTATGACCCGTGATAGAATAAAAAATCTTATTATAGAAATAATCCAGGATATTGATGAGGACGCCGTCACCGATAATCTTAATCCTGATGAGCAGCTGCGGGATCAGCTCGATCTTGATTCCATGGATTTTCTTGATATAGTTATGGAACTCAGAAAACGCTACAAACTACAGATCCCGGAAGAAGACTATCCACAATTTGCTACTCTTAACAGCTGTGTGGATTATCTTGAACCAAAATTGAAAGATTTCTGAAAAATCTGTGCGAGATTATAATCTTGTGGTTATCGGCGGCGGTCTGTCAGGACTTGCCGCCGCTATTCGTTATGCCCGTTTTGACAGTTCTGTTCTTGTTCTGGAAAGACACAGTAAGCCCGGAGGACTTAATTCCTTCTACTGGCGTCAGGGGCTTTTGCTGGAAACCGGGCTTCATGCCATGACCAATTATGCATCTCTGGCTGACCGCCATGCCCCTTTAAATCTGCTACTTCGCCAGCTAAAGCTTTCCCGGAAAAAGATGAGTTTTCACGAACAAAAGAGGTCGCTTATCCGGTTTCCTGATAAGAGTCTTTCTTTTTCAAATGATCCGGAGTACCTGTTGGCAGAGATAGCTGTCAAGTTCCCCCATGATATAGACAGGTTCCGCAGCCTGATTTCAGAGTTCAGAGACTATCCAGCCCTCTCTACCGACAACAGGAGGTTGTCGGCCCGCAGTTACTTGGAGGACCGTCTCACTGACCCTTTTCTTATTGATATGCTTCTTCTGCCTTTGATGATGTACGGCAACAGCTCAGAGCATGATATGGATCTGGACCTTTTTATTATTCTTTTCCGTTCCATATTCCTGGAAGGTCTTTTCAGGCCGAGGGGGACAATCAAGGATTTTCTGGATCTTCTTCTGGATCACTACCGTTCTCTGGGTGGTGAAATCAGGTTTCAAAGTGAAGTTGCGGAAGTGTTGACTTCAGGCAACGGAGCTACAGGTGTAAAACTGGCCAGTGGTGAAGAGGTTTACTGTGGTAACCTGGTATCCACCGTAGGCGGGCCGGCAACATTCCGTCTTTTGCCTGCTGCGGTGAATAAGGAAATGATTGCCGGCAGGATAAGTTTTTTTGAGTCTATTTATATTCTGCCTGGAAAAAGCCGCCATAAACTGAAAGACAACGGTAATACCAATATATTCTATAGCCTGAAGGATGATTTTGTTTTTCAAAGACCTGATCAGGCGATAGATCCTTCCTGGGGAGTCATCAATTTTCCCGGAAACTTTCAGAATCTTCCCGAGTCGGATAATTTTCAGGTCAGACTCACCCATGCCGCCAATTATGAGGTCTGGCAAGGTTATTCCAGGGAAGAGTACAGGGAGATGAAAGTCAGCTGGGCTGAAAAGTCCAGGGAGGCGGTTGCACCTTTGATAGGCAATTTTTATGATGACGTTGTCCTGGAAGACTTTTTTACTCCTCTCACTGTGGAGAAGTTTACCGCCAAAGACAGAGGCGCAGTCTATGGCAGCCCGTTTAAAATAAAAGACGGCAGGACCCCTTATGATAATTTATACATTGCCGGTACTGACCAGGGCCTGATAGGGATTGTCGGCTCCATGTTAAGTGGGGTTACCATGGTTAATAAACATATACTTTTATATAAGGCGCCCGTACTTTAACTTTTTGTTTTATTTATGTTTTATAAGTCTATTGAAAAAGCGGCGGACAACTATGACGTTGTTGTCATAGGTTCCGGTCTGGGGGGATTGACTGTGGCTAACCGGCTGGCCAGAGCCGGCCACAGACTGCTTCTGCTTGAGCATCATTACAAACTGGGAGGTCTGGCCACTTGGTTTAAAAGAAAAAATCATATTTTTGATGTCTCTCTGCATGGTTTCCCTTACGGAATGGTTAAGACCTGCCGTAAGTACTGGAATAAAAAAATAAAGAATTCCATTGTCCAGCTTAAGAATATAGTCTTTGATAATCCCCAGTTTTCTCTGAAGACCAGTTTTGACCGCCGGGATTTCAGTGCTATTCTTGAGAAGAAATTTGCTGTTTCCGCTCAGACGATACAGGATTTTTTCAACGTGGTCAGTTCCATGAACTTCTATGACGACTCCTCTCTTACTGTAAGAGAACTTTTCGAAGATTACTTTCCGGGCCGGACCGATGTGCATCGTTTGCTTATGGAACCCATTGCCTATGCCAACGGCTCTACCCTGAACGACCCGGCTATTACTTACGGCATAGTTTTTTCCAATTTCATGGACAAGGGGGTTTTTACCTTTCAGGGTGGAACTGACCGGCTTATTGAAATGATAACCGAAGAACTTATCGCCAACGGGGTGACGACCTGCACTAATACCAAAGTAGACAGGGTAGTGGTGGAAAAAGGCCGGGTAAGGGGGGTCGCTGTTGGAGAAAGAGTTATTACTGCCCCCTGTGTGGTCTCCAACAGCGGGATAACCAACACCATAGACAACCTGACCGGCAGGGAGCACTTCCCGGATGATTATCTGGCGGAATATGAAACGGTCCGGGTGAACAATTCCAGCTGCCAGGTCTACATAGGAATAAGACAGGGAGACAGTATCCCGGATATAGGGGATCTGATTTTCAGTTCCACTTCAGAGGAATTTGATGCTGACGAGATGCGAAATATGCAGACCGGCAGCCGGACTTTCTCCGTCTATTATCCCAAAACCAGGCCTGATAAGCCTCCTGACTATACCATAGTTGCCTCCATGAACAGTAATTATGATGATTGGGTTTCACTCGGGAAAGAGGACTATAATGCCGCCAAGCAGGCCCTCATAGAGCGATGCCTGGCTGATCTGGAGTATTATATTCCGGATGTCCGTAATAAGTATGACTGGCTCGAGGCGGCTACTCCCAAAACCTTCAATCGCTATACCCTGCACACCAAGGGAACTTCCTTCGGCACCAAGTTTACCGGGCTTAATCTTTCCCGCAATATTTTCAAGGTCGTCCCCGGGCTTTTTCATACCGGTTCAGTAGGTATCATAATGTCCGGCTGGCTCGGCGCCATCAATTACGGGGTTATTGTGGCCAATGATGCGGATGCCTATCTGCAGGGTTTCCAGAAAACGGACAGCAATTGAACAATCTTTATAAAGTTTCGGAATAAGAATGACTGCCGTCGCACAAGGCTTTTCAATTTTTACTGAAGATAACAGAACCCTGCAGCGTATCGTCCATGAAATCAAAACAAACAAGACATCGATGCAAATGGTATCCGGTCTGTCCCATGAAACGATTTTACGAAAGCGGCCGTTTGGATGTCAGCTGGATTAAGCAATATTGCCTGGGTGACAACCAGGCCTGTGTGCGTTACCAGATGGAAGAGCGGGGCCGGCCCCATCCGGACAATATGCTGCCGGACGGCAGTATTAGTACGTCCTTGCCGGGTTGACGAGGTAATTGGCCTGTGTCTTATTGAGCAGGCGTTTATACGAGAAGGATGATTTATGGCTGACAGGAATAAAGACCGCGGGTTTGCAGGTCAAATTATCTTGGTGTCGGCGCCTTGGCCCCTGTTCAACCGGCCATCGATTCAGCTCGGGGTTTTAAAAGGATACCTGCAGGCCATTGATCCCAGCCTGAAGGTCTCCTGCCATCATTTTTTTCTGCGTCTGGCCGAGGCCATCGGATATCCTTTATATCGCCTGCTGTCCAGTGAGGTCTGGCTGGCTGAAAGCGTTTACGCTGCCCTGCTCTATCCGGACCGGCAGGACAGGTTACACCGATTTTTCAACCGTCAGGCCCGACGGCGGTCCAAAAAATTCAAGGAACTGGTTAACCTGGATTTTTTCGGACTGATTAAGCAGGTCAAAAACGTATCTGATAGTTTTATTGAAGAGACGGACTGGACCGCGCTGGATCTGGCTGGTTTTTCCGTCTGTCTTTGCCAGTTAACGGCTTCGCTCTATTTTATCCGGAGAATCAGGCAGAGGGCGCCGGCCCTGCCGTTGGTCGCGGGTGGATCTATAATCGGGGGACGGGCCGCCGATGATCTGTTGGCAACCTTTCCTGAAATCGATTTAATTATTACCGGCGAAGGTGAACTGCCGCTGGTCAGATTAATCAATCATCTAAAGGCGGGCGGGCGATGCAGCGATTTGCCGCCGACAGATGGTTTGGTACGTCGTGAGGACAGCCGGGCTCAGGCAGCGGTCCCCTTTTGTCAGCTTTCCAGCCTGGAAACCCTGCCAAGACCGGATTTTACGGACTATTTTGAGCTGTTGGAGACCTTTGCCAGTGAAAAACGTTTTTTCCCCACCCTGCCTCTGGAAATTTCCCGGGGCTGCTGGTGGCGTTCTGCCGGGTCCTTTGTTTTGACCCAAGAGAGATCCAGGGGTTGCGCTTTTTGTAATTTAAATCTCCAGTGGCAGGGCTACCGGACCAAAAACGCCAGCCAGATTGTTGATGAAATAGATCAGTTGACAGATAAACACCGGGTTCTTTCCTTAGCGTTTATGGATAATGCACTGCCCCCTAAAAAAAGCCGGGACATTTTCCATGAGCTGGCAGGATACAGGAAAAATTTCTACTGTTTTGCCGAACTACGGGCCTCAACCGGCCGCCAAACCCTGGAAAACCTCTGTGAGGCCGGTATGAAGGAAGTACAGATCGGCATTGAATCTTTGAGTTCCAGGCTTTTAAAAAAGCTTAATAAGGGGACCACTGCCATAGAAAATCTGGAGATCATGAAACATTGTGAGGCTCTGGGTTTGAAAAATATAGCCAATCTGATATTGCGGTTTCCGGGCAGTGATGAAACCGATGTAGTTGAAACACTTCGTACTATCCGGTTTGCCCGTTTTTTTCGGCCGCTGCGGATTGTTCATTTCTGGCTGGGCATGCAGAGCCCTGTCTGGCAGAACCCCCGTGACTACGGCCTGTTGGCTGTTTATAATCATCCTTATTACAAAGACCTGTTTCCGGAGGATGTCTGCCGCCGGATGCGCTTTATGATTCAGGATTATCGCGGTGACAAGATGATGCAGCGAAAAATCTGGCGACCAGTAGCGGAGGCAGTCAAAAAATGGCAAAAGGATTATGAACAGCTCCACAGTAAACCTTATGCCGGGCCGGTTCTTACCTGGCACGATGGACAACAATTTTTGATTCTGCGCGAACGAAGAATCAGGGAAGATTCCGTCAACCACCGGCTGGAAGGGACTTCCAGGGAAATATACCTGTTTTGCGAACACCGGCGTGGTTTTGAAGAGATCCGGGAAAAATTTTCGTCATTTTCTGCAGATAAAATAAAATCATTTTTGTCTATGATGACCACTAAAGGTTTAATGTTCGAGGATGGTGGGCATTATTTGAGCCTGGCCATTCCAGCGGATCAATGCCGTTATTCCGGACACCAACTACCTCAATCTTGAAGGCAGGCTCCCGGAAGACCGCCAGCAGATCACAGACGCCATTCAGGCCACGCTTAACCGCTCGGAATCTACTTTCCGGCCCTTTTTCATCGGTACTCAGTAACTTTACAGTTCAAAGTTGTAACTTCTCAATAAGTTGGGGTAGATTACATTTTACGATTATTCACTGGATTCCTGCTTGCGCAGGAATGACAGGTACTTACATCCAAACGTCATTCCCCGGCTTGACCGGGGAATCCAGACACCTTACCCTGAATTATTGAGAAATTACTCAAAGTTCTCGTAACTGATTAAAATAGTTAAAATAATATATTTATGGCCGTCATGACGAGAAAACTCTGGACTCCCAAATCAGTAACAAGTAAACCGTTCATCACGGTTATGGTTTTACCAGGTTCTCTGTTCAGAGGTGTTTGAATGTAAATCAACCATTGGTATTGACATTTCAGGCACTGTCCACTAGCCTTTATGTGGGGGGAGGTGGTATATTTCATGACGAGATAACTTTGGGCTCTCAAGTGAAAACAGTAATAAAAGGTAAAAGGAGAACACCGATGAAGGTAGGAATCGTTGGGGCCGGTTTTGTCGGCAGTACTGCCGCCTATGCCATGGTACTTGGCGGCGTGGCCAGTGAGATAGTCCTGATCGATATCAATCAAGCCATGGCTAGGGCCCATGCCGAAGACATTCAGCACGCCACCCCCTGGTCACATTCAGCCTGGATCACGGCCGGCGATTATCCTAAGATCGCCGGGGCGGAAGTGGTGATTCTGGCCTGTGGTGTCAGTCAACGTCCGGACGAGACACGGCTGCAGCTGCTGGGCAGAAATGCCAAGGTCTTTGAAGAGGTGATTCCCCGGATTATGCATTATGCTCCCCGGGCAGTGCTTCTGGTGGCTTCCAATCCGGTGGATGTGATTACTCACATGGTTACCCGTATCTCCAAACTCGATCAGCAAAGGGTTATCGGCTCTGGAACTATTCTGGATACAGCACGCTTTCGGTCGTTGATCGGAGAGCATATCGGGGTAGCTTCTCGTTCAGTGCATGCCTATGTACTTGGTGAACACGGTGATTCGGAAGTACTGGCCTGGTCCAGTGTCCGCGTCGGCGGTGTTCCTTTGCATGAGTTTGCAGCCCAGATCGGCAGCCCGATTAGGGAGACGGTGAAGGGAAGCATCGATGAAGGAGTGCGGCGGGCAGCTTACCGTATCATTAAAGGCAAGGGCGCCACTTACCATGGGATCGGTGCTGGTCTTGCGAGAATAGTTCAGGCTGTTCGCGATGATGAGGGGGCAGTACTGACGGTTGCCAGTCTAAGTACCCGTATCAAGAGGCTGGAAGGGATCTGTTTTTCTGTGCCCCGGGTAATAGGCAGCAGCGGTGTTGCGTCAGAACTCTGGCCGGAACTCAGCGAGGCGGAGTACGAGGCCCTAAGCAGGAGTGCCCAGGTGCTGCGTCAGGCAACCAGTGAACTTGGCTACTGAGCTTGTAACCCAGGGACGCTCTTATAAAAATCAATCTGGAGATGACTGAAGTTATGGTTGAGTCAGAATATGATTTCACTATTGAAAAGTTGGGTAAATGCTTTTTCAAGTCTCCTCTGTCAGATATTGAATTTGTTGAAGGAGAACGTGTTCTGTACTATACTGATCCTAATCATATTATGAATTATACGGATCAGGGAATGACCTTGCCTTCCTTTGAGATGGCGGGACCGCGGCGGAATATCTTTTTTGATTCTTCAAAGCTGGTCTGCGGTATTGTAACCTGCGGCGGACTGTGTCCCGGTATCAATGACGTTATCAGGGCTATTGTCCTCAGTCTGCATTATCACTACGGTGTACGCCGGGTCCTGGGTTTCCGCTACGGTCTGGAGGGCTTGACCAGCAGTCATGACCATGAGTTGATTGAACTGGGTCTGGATGTCGTTGATGATATTCACCAGAAGGGCGGCACCATTCTCGGTTCGTCACGCGGCCCCCAGGATATTCCGGATATGGTTGATAATCTGGAAAGAATGGGGGTCGGCATTCTGTTCGTAATCGGCGGAGATGGTACCCTGCATGCTGCCAGGGCCATAGTGGAAGAGGCTTCTGAAAGAGAACTCCAACTCTCGGTGATTGCGGTGCCGAAGACCATTGATAACGATATTTCTTTTGTTCAGAAGTCCTTTGGTTTTGAAACTGCGGTCTCAGAAACAAGAAATGCCATTTATTCGGCTCACATGGAGGCAACCGGAGCCAGAAACGGTATCGGGCTGGTTAAGTTTATGGGACGTGAATCCGGTTTTATTGCTGCCTATGCCACCATGGCCAACAGCGACGTAAATTATTGCCTGGTACCGGAAGTATCCTTCACCATGGAGGCCTTTTTGGCCAGTCTTAAAAAGCGGTTGGAACGGAAGAGGCATGCAGTGATTGTGGCGGCCGAGGGAGCGGGCCAGGAGTTAATGGAAAAGACAGACGAGCGGGACCCGTCCGGCAACATCCGGCTTGGTGATATCGGCCTGTTTTTGAAAAATGGTATTGAAAATTATTTCAAGGAGGTCGGCATGGATTTCACCCTGAAATACATTGATCCCAGCTATACCATCCGTAGCTGTCAGGCAACTCCTTCCGATTCGGTTTTTTGTCTGTTGCTGGGCCACAACGCCGTTCACGCGGGGATGTCCGGCCGGACCAATATGGTGATTGGCTACTGGGGGGATCAGTTCACCCATGTACCGATCGGCCTGGCGGTGTCCAGGCGCAAGGAAATCAATCCTGACGGCAGGCTCTGGAGTAATGTACTGTCATCCACGGGGCAGCCGGCAAAAATGCTGTAATCTTCTATAGAATTTATTCCGTAATGGTAAACGGTTACTGGTAACATACGTATTACAAAAAATGTCGCTGCGGTAGTAATAGAATTTCCAGGAGGTCTTCTGATGTCAGAAGAAAAAAAAGAGTTCAGGGCATATGATCTGCAAAGGATGGAAGATCTTTTTGAATGTGTGGAAATAATTACCATGGCGAGAGGTGCCTTATATCCTGTTGATGCCGCCTTGGCCTCTCGTCTTGAAAAGGTAAGCGATGCCTTGAGCGCTTTTGCCATGAATATTGATGTTGAATCACTTGAGCTGGGCCTGGATGCCCCTGAGCCTGATCAGGAAGTGCAGGGGGAGGTAAGTACCGGTGGTGATACAGCCGGGAAAGGAAGCGAGCAGGACCCGTTCGATCTCCTCTCTGATTTCCCTGTCTCTTCCAACTCCAATGAAAGCTCCCGGCCTCAGAAAAAATCGGCTTCCGGGGAAGATGAAGAAATAATTGATATCATTACCGGCGAAAGGATAAAATAACAGTTAAAGGGGAAATTTTAATATGCTGAAAAATTACATATCTTGTCCGGAAAGCAAACATAAGGGTTACCAGTCCAGTAATGGATAAAAGCACTAAAACTAAGTTGAGGGTTGGGCCCGGGCACCCGATACCACTGGGGTCAACGATCCTTGAAGAGGGAATTAATTTCGCTATTTTCTCCAGGAATGCCCAAAAAATTTCAATCCTTCTTTTTAAAAGTGGTATTAAAGATAAATGGGCTGAAGTTGAGCTTGATCCCCTGGTCAACCGTACCGGTGATGTGTGGCATATCCTGATCTGTAATCTGGATAAGAATCTGCGCTACGGATTTCGTATAGAAGGGCTTTATGACCCTGAGACTTTAGGGCATTATTTTTCCAGGGAGTGGATACTGCTCGACCCTTATACCAAGGCTTTGACCGGAGGTACCAACTGGGGCGAGATTTATGAAAGAAGGGGTAAAAAGGGGCCGGAGGAACAGTTTACCAGGAGATCTTGTATTATAGAGGATGATTTTGACTGGGAAGGCGACCGGCCCCTGAATATTCCTCTCCACGATACAGTTATTTACGAACTCCATGTCCGTGGTTTTACCCGTCATCCAAGTTCAGGTGTAGTTCATCCCGGAACCTATGACGGTATAGTAGAAAAAATACCCTACCTTCAAGAGCTGGGGGTAAACGCGGTAGAACTATTGCCGGTCACGGAGTTCAATGAAAATGAAAATATCAAGAAAGACCCGGTGACCGGTGAGAGGCTTAAGAATTTTTGGGGTTACAGTCCTCTGGCCTTTTTCGCTCCTAAAGCCTCATATGCTGTTAACGGCAGGAATGGCAATCAGGTAAGGGACTTCAAGGAGATGGTTAAGGCCCTTCATAAAGCGGGAATTGAGGTTATTCTGGATATAGTGTTCAATCATAGTGCTGAAGGAGGGGCGGATGGCCCGGTCTATAGCTTCCGGGGTATTGACAACACTATCTATTACCTGCTGGGGCCTGACAAGGAATACCTTAATTTCAGCGGTTGCGGTAACACCTTGAACTGCAACCATCCTGTTCTTCGCAGCCTGATTGTGGATTGTCTGAGATACTGGGTAGCAGAAATGCATGTTGACGGTTTCCGTTTTGATCTGGCCTCGGTTTTTGCCCGGGATAAGAAAGGTGAGGTTCTCAGTAATCCCCCGGTGGTTGAGTGTATTGCGGAAGACCCGGTGCTGGCCGGGACCAAGATTATTGCCGAGGCCTGGGATGCTGCCGGTTTATACCAGGTCGGCGGTTTTTCGTCTTCGTCCAGGTGGGCGGAGTGGAACGGCAGGTACCGTGACGATGTCAGGTCTTTTATCTGCGGTTATCCTGGTACTGTTCCTGATCTGGCCACCCGGATAGCCGGAAGTTCTGATCTCTATCAGGAAAGCGGAAGAAAGCCTTATAACAGCATCAACTTTCTGACCAGCCACGATGGTTTTACCTTATATGATCTGATGAGTTACAATAAAAAGCACAACTTCCGCAACGGGGATGATAATCGTGATGGTGAGGATTGGAATCTAAGTTGGAACAGCGGCATAGAAGGGGAGACCGGGGACCGGCAGATAATGGATCTTAGATTCCGGCGTGTAAAAACAGCTGCGGTCATCCTTTTACTGTCCCAAGGGACCCCGATGTTTGTTGCCGGTGACGAGTTCGCCAGAACTCAGTTAGGCAATAATAATGCTTTTTGCCAGGATAATGAAATAAGTTGGCTGGACTGGTCTCTGGCGGAGACCAATAAAGGACTGCTTCGTTTTTTCCGTTTACTTATCAAGTTACGGCATAACCATTCGGTGTTCAGGCGCCGGGACTTTTTCCCGCCGGAAGTTCAGTCTGAAATTGCTGAAATCCAGTGGCAGTTATCCTGGCCCGGGCATATGGATTGGTCAGCAGAAAATAAGTCCCTGGCCTTTTTTTTGGACGGCAGGGGAGGAGCCGAGGGAAGGGATGACAACTTTTTTGTTATGTTGAACTGTGGTGAATCTCCAAAGACTTTTCATTTTCCTTTTCCCGGCCGTAATCGTAACTGGTACTATCTGATTGACACTGGCAAATCTTCTCCCCGGGATTTCCTGGAAGAGGATAAGG
>JAWOFO010000023.1:0-3193 GCA_046497465.1 Desulfobia sp. | reverse complement strand
ACGTTTTTACCAGGGGAGATTTGGCCAAACTGTTTGCTGAAGACAGTGCCAAGGCCTTAAGTGAGGCCTTGAGCCGTCTGGTCAAGAACGGTATCCTTAAACGGGCCTGTCGCGGTATTTACGTAAATCCCCATGCCAATTGTTTTGACAGCTACGTGCTGGAAAGAATCACCAAATCCCTACGCCGCGGTGAGTATAATTATGTCAGTCTTGAATCAATGCTTTCTGAATACGGCGCCATCTCTCAAATTCCCATTGACCGGTTAACGGTCATGACCACTGGACGTAAGGGAACCTGTCAGACCCTGTATGGAGTGATTGAATTTACCCATACCAAAAGATCACCTACCGATATTATAAACAACACCAAAAAGATCGAAGGCAGACCTCTCCGTGTGGCGACTAAAAAGGCCGCCTGGAGGGATCTGAAAAGTGTGGGACGTAATATACAGATGGTAAATATGTCTGAGATTAATAATTATGAGTAAAAGAATGGATCTTCGGGCACTTGTTGACCTGGCCATGGCAACAGGCGGCAAAAAACATATGCGTCCTGCCATTGAAAAGGAACTGCTGCATTACGATATTCTGTTTGCCCTGGATAAATATGGACTGCTTGATGAGTTAACTTTCCAGGGAGGTACCTCTCTTCGACTGTGTTACGGCGCCCCGCGCTTCAGTGAAGACCTTGATTTTGTCGGAGGCCAATCTTTTGCCACAACGAAGCTTCTGGAAATGAAGTCATGTCTTGAGAATTATATCGGCAAACGGTACGGCCTGGAAACACTGGTAAAAGAACCGGAGGATTTGGCCAGAGAACCGGAATTCCGGGAAATAAAAGTTGACAAGTGGCAGATAAGCGTAATTACCTCACCCGGTCAACGCCACGTGCCGAAACAAAAAATCAGGATTGAAGTCGCCAACATTCCGGCATATACCCGGGAGCCTCTGCCCTTACAGCTCAATTATGATTTTCTACCGGACGGCTATAACGACACCCTGGTAATGACTGAGACCCTTAATGAAATCATGGCAGACAAGTTGATTTCACTGATTAACTGTAAGGCTTACATCCGCTACCGGGATATCTGGGACTTGAGATGGCTGAGGCAGCATGGAGCCAGCCCGGAACAGGATCTCATCAATGCCAAAATCACCGATTACAAGGTAATGGCATTCCTGGAAAAATTAGAGGATACCTTGTCACATCTACCGGATATTATCCACGGTAAAGAGTTTCAGGAACAGATGTCCCGTTTTCTCCCCCAAGAGGTTCAGGAAAGGACCCTGAGGAAGGAGAAATTCTGTACTTTTCTGGTTAACGAAATTACTCAATTGTTAAATGAAGTGAAAGACTTCTTTTAAGAACCAATAGGGCCGAAGCAGAGCCGGTCGAACTGGAACAGGAAGAGCCTTTAAAATCGGAATGCGCCCATTTTCTGGAATGCCTTGATTCCCGCCTTACCCTGCGCACGGACGGCGAAGAAGGCCTCCGGGTCCTTAACGTCCTGGAGGTCTGCCAGCAGTCCCTGGAGCAACAAAAAATAGAGACTACCTGAAGAAAATTATACATAAGAGAAATGTCCTTTCATCCAAGCCGTCTGTAAATCTGTCGTCGATGACCTATCGTCAAAACGAGAACAACCACCTTTTCCTCCTGAATATCACAAAGAATCCTGTAATCTCCTATCCGGTAACGCCAAAACCCAGCATGATCCCCTTTCAAAGGTTTTCCAAAATGGCGGGGATTCTTACACCCCTCTATTCTGTCATTCAGCCAGTCAAGGATTCGTACTTGAACAGATTTGTCCAGCTTGCCTAACTGCCGTTCGGCAACATCACTGATTTCAACCGTCCAGGCCAAGTTCCGCCCTCAATTGCTTCAATGACTTGCTGCCCCGCATTTCGGACTGAGCCTGCCTGGCCAATTCCAGATCTTCATTATCTTCCAGATACTGAATAATCGCCTCCCGGACAACGGCGCTGCGGTTGCTGCCACGGCTCTCAGCAAGCAGTTCAATCTCCTTCTCCAGTTCTTTGTCTAATCGAATCGCAAACATTTCATACCTCCTTTTTGTTATACATAGTATAACACTTTTAATTGCACCAATCAATCCGCATAATCAAATCTCCTTGCCTTATCATTGGAAATTAAGATAACCTTGAAAAATTAATCTTAATCGTCATCCCCGCGAAGGCGGGGATCCAGGCCATCCCGTAATTACTGGATTCCCGCTTCCGCGGGAATGACCAAATAGAGATATTTTTTGATTTTCCACTGAAAAAGAATTTTCAGCCTGGTCGGATATTGATCTGGCCGCCTGGGGCATCCAACCGTATGACTTTTACAAGGCAGTGGCCATGGTTACCGGCTTGAGTCCTCATTTTAAAGTGGATCTGATAGATCCGGAGACTTGCAGAAAAACCATTCTGGAAGCCATTGAAAATACATCCCCTTATATTCCCGCCTCAAATCAGAGCTCTCAGCCTTTGCTGATTTTTTGGATTTCTCCGGAAATGACAGCTAAAAATGTCAAACGGCAACATCTTCCGTCAGAGCCGGGGGAAAATGGGAAAATAAGGGTCCCCACTTTTCCCCGTCCCCATTTCTCTCCGTACAAATTGTAAAAGCGATTAACAATATGTGCGGCAGGCAGTATCGTTTCCATATGGACATAATTCCGCGTGATGTTGAGAAAATAATCCAGGATCAGCTGCAGGGCTTTCCCATCATTACCATAACCGGCCCCCGTCAATCAGGAAAAGCCACCCTGGCACGAGCCATATTCCCCCGGAAGCCGTATTTCTCCCTGGAAGACCCCGATGTCAGGCAACTGGCACTTGACGACCCCCGGGGCTTTCTGGCTCAGGCACCTGATGGTGCGGTGCTTGACGAAGTGCAGCGGGCACCGGAAATTCTCTCCTACCTCCAGACCCATGTCGATAAGGCCGGCCGCATGGGCCTTTTTCTGCTGACCGGTTCACAGCAGTTCGGTTTAATGTCCGAAATCACCCAGTCATTCGTAAGCGTCTGGTCAAATCCCCCAAGATCTACTTCTACGACACCGGCCTGCTCTGCTGTCTACTCGGCCTTCAGGAGGCCGGGCAGCTCACAACTCACCCTTTGCGCGGCAGTATCTTTGAGACCTTTGTGGTAGCTGAATTAATGAAAACCCGTTTCAACCGAATGATA
>JAWOFO010000025.1:0-22594 GCA_046497465.1 Desulfobia sp. | reverse complement strand
TTTCATTTCACTGAGCTCCTGTTCCAATTCCCCAAGCCGTTCATAAACTGAGCGGTCATCAGGGTATTCTCCCCCTGCCAGAGAATTAGATGTCCAGGAAACTACTGCCATAGAAGCAATGCATAAACCTGACAACAAAGTCTTCAAGGTCTTGAAATACATGTTCATCCTCCTTTTTTAAATAATTGTTTGTTGATACAGTTACAGATTTTTCATTATTTACAATTCATCCTATTTCATCCGGATATGTATTTATGACGGTTTACCAATTAACAGACTTTGAATCAACATAATTTTTCTGAATCAAACGTGGTTGGGGACAAGTTTCGCGCCTTATTTTAAGGAGGCAGGATATCAGCAAGGTTATCAGGAGGAAAAATTGTACTCTTTCATCTTGTAGAGAAGGGCGGGCAGACTGATCTGCAGGATGTCGGCAGCCTGGGTTTTATTGCCCCTGGTTTTTTCCAGGGCCTTGCCTATCAGGTACCTCTCAAGATTTTTACTGTTTACCTTTATGGAAAGGTTTTCCTTATCGGACATAACAGAATTTCCGTCCCTCTTTGACTGTGCTTTTTCAGAAGACTTCAGCAATACAGGGGGCAGGCTTTCGATTTCTATAGTTTCCTTTTCAGAAAGCACCATGGACCTTTCTACTATATTTTCCAGTTCCCTGACATTACCGGGCCAGGAATAAGAACATAAGGCCCGGAGACAGTCATCACTTACGCCTTTGATATTTAAACCGATTAAGCCGTTATACTTTTCAATAAAATGATCTATAAGGAGGGGAATATCTTCCGAACGTTCACGAAGGGGCGGCAGGTCTATGTCCAAAACATTAATGCGATAGTAGAGATCTTCCCGGAATAAACCCCGATTCACCATATCAGCCAGGTTCCTGGCCGTAGCGGCAATAATCCTGACATCCACTTTAACCGGCGCCCTGTCCCCCAGAGGCCTAATCTCGCCCTCCTGCAGAACACGAAGAAGCTTAACCTGCAGGGGCAGCGGCAACTCCCCGAGCTCATCAAGAAACATGCTGGAACCGTCAGCATGTTCAAAAAGCCCCTTTCTTTCCCGGTGAGCATCGGTAAAAGCCCCCCGGGCATGACCGAAAAGTTCACTTTCCAGAAGATTTTCAGGAATGCCGCCACAATTGATATCAATCAGTCTTTTCCCGGAACGGGAACTCCTCTCATGGATTGCCCTGGCAACCAGTTCCTTTCCTGTACCTGATTCACCGGTAATAAGAATAGTGGTTTTATAATCGGCAATTTTATTTATTGTCCTGAAGACCTCCTGCATTACATTGCTTTGAGCAATGATTTCTTGAAATTTCTGTTTTTTCTTATCCTGTTGCATTCTATAAAGCCCAGAGAAAAAATATTATCTGCTTTTCAAAAAAAATATACAGTAAGGCTGCTGAGGCAAGAAAAGGGCCGTACGGAACAACGGTCCGGCCTCCCTTTTTCTGTCTAACCATAGCAACCAAGCCTACCAGACTGCCCATTAAAGAGCTGGCAAAAATTACAAAGGGTAAGGACTGCCAGCCCAGAAAAGCACCAATCATGGCCACAAATTTGATATCGCCGCCCCCCATCCCCTGGCGTTTGGTTAAAAGATAGTAGGATAGGGCAACCAGATAAAATATGCCTCCCCCTATGATAATTCCCAAGGCTGAATCAAGCCAGTACAAAACCGGGTCCAGGAAAGCAAGGCATAATCCGAACAGAATTCCGGGAATTGTTATGAGGTCAGGTATGATCTGATGCCTGATATCAATCCAGATAACTACCAGCAGAAGACAGACAAAGATATAGCGAATAATAAAAATATGCCAGGGATAAAAAACCCACAGCATTAAAGCAAGGACAGCTGCAAGCAGTTCCACTGCAGGATACTGCCAGGAAATAGGCCTCAGGCAATTACGGCACTTTCCCTTCAAAAAAAAATAGCTCAGTATGGGGATATTATCATACCATCTTAATAATTTTTTACATTTCGGGCAATGAGAAGGAGGATAAACAATGGATTCTCCTGGTTCAGGAAGTCTTAATATGACAACATTCAGAAAACTGCCGACAGCCGCTCCCAAAACAAAGATAATAAAAAAATTTAAAAAAATCTCCATGAAATATGGGCAAAAATATTCTTTCTCAATAGTAGTAGTTCTTCAAAATTCTAATCTACTACGTTCAACAGTTTTCTTCAAACTGTTCGTCAGTTAAGTGGGCCGGCCGGTCCTGGTTGAACCTTTTGCCAGAATTGACGAAATCTGCTAATATTATTTTAGCATGTACGCGGTAGAAATAACAATTTTAAATAACTCAACTTTCCGACTTGAGAAAACTATTATGATTTCACTAAAAAATTTGCACGTTATATCATACAGATAAATCAATCCGGAAAGTTGAATTAATAACAAAAAAACAGATTCAGAATTAACCGGCCAGGCCGGTTACGTTTAACAGACCTCATGCCCCGGGAAAGCGAAAATAATCTTAGTACAGAAGAAGCGATACAGCGACTCAAATGGGAAATAATTGCCCAGGACTGGAGCCTCTCCGTTAAAAGGATATCACTCCTGGAAGAGGCCTTCCTGTTCCTCAAGCACTACTATGCCGACCGGAAACCTGCTCATAACATCCTGATTATGGCAGACAGCCTTCTTCATTATATAAAAAACAGGGAAGACAATATCCCGTCGGAATCCATTGACTTCCTCAAGGAGGCCATGGCCCACATCGTTAATATATACGAAACAGAAGACCTGAAAACAGAAAAAGAAGAGCACCTGTTCAAAATCCTCTATTACCGCTTTAACAAACTGAAAGGCAAAATAAAGTATGATAAATCGGCAAAAGAGGATCTTGAGATTAAGGCAGAAGAACAATTCTTCGAACCTGAAAAGATAGAACAGATAAAAGAAAAAATCCACGCCCTACAGGTAGAATCAGGACCTGGATATGACAGCCCCGCCCATGAGACAGAAAGTCTTCTCCGCGAACTTCAGGCAACTATGGACAAGGCCGAAGAACTGATAGCAAGAATAAGACGGGCTGTCAATGAACTCCGGTCCCTGGAAAACAGAGGGAACTCTCCCGGCGAAACAGGTGAGGCCAGCCCTATTAGGAACTGCCCTCCCACTGAACTGAGGAAAATTGTTATAGAAGGGTGTCCACTATACATTCAGGAAAGTGCGATCGCCCGAATCAAGCGGCTGTCTCCCTCAAAACTCGGCAGAATCCATGAAAAAAAAGTTATCCCGGTAAAGGATCTTGCCTGTCCTTTTAAAAAACTGCCGAAACAGTTCAAAGGTATCCTGGGCAGCCTGAGCACTGAAGAACTGAAAAAAACCGGGCTTCCTGTTATTGTCCCTCAAGGCCAGGGATTACCTGACCATCCGGACACCCGTGGAAATAAGGCGGTCATTATATCCAAGGGCAATCTGGCAGGGATCCTCATCTGCTCAGAAGTTGACAGAAAAACCATAAACATGACCAAATTCCAAATGACCAAAGATGATGATACGATCAGTACAGGATATACTAAACAGGGAGATTGCCTGAGGGTAATAAATCTTGCTAATGTCTTAAAACAGGATGGCATGGCAATATCATGATTCTCCGGTATCCTTAAAGGAAAAGGGCTGATGGGCGAAACAGAAAAAAGGAAAAATAAAAGGGTGGAATTTCATACAACTGTCACTGCATCCTTTGACAATAACCTTTATGAAAAATATGAAATTAAGGATTTAAGCACGGGAGGAGTATTCATTTATGACATAACCGGCCAGAAAGAAGGGAATTCGTGCGACCTGACCCTCAGACTTACCGGTACTTCGGAAGATATCGTGGTATGGGTCAAAGGAGAGGTAGTTAGGGTCACCAGGGAGGGGATTGGTATCAATTTTAATGAAATTGATATTGACAGTTTGGTCCATTTGAGAAATATAGTATACTACAATAATCCTGATACGGACCAAATGGACGAAGGTGACCTGTCCTGGACTTTACCCAGGAATCATTAACCCGGATCTCAAAAAATGGCGCTGCTAGAACTGACTATCATCCCTATAGGCACCGGCAATCCCAGTGTCGGCAGCTTTATTGCCGATATTGGACAGGCCCTTGAAAAAGAAAACCTCGCTTACCAAATCACCGACATGGGGACAATCGTCGAAGGTGAGCCAGCAGAACTTTTAGAAATCGCAGCCGGACTGCATGAACTGCCTTTTCAACAGGGAGCCCTGAGAGTTGTTACTCAACTCCGCATTGACGACCGGCGTGATAAAAAAATTCACCTCGGAGACAAAACCGCAGCAGTACAGGCTAGACTGAAGAAATAGGTCTTTTTAAAACTATAACCATAGTGAACGGTTACCAGTTTTCTGCATAATCAATCCGGAAACTAAGGAGAACTGATAGTTATGACCGAACCGGTTCAAAAACGAATCAACCCCGTTTCTTTTATCCTCCTGGTCTTTTTCTTATTGATTTTTCTGGCAGGAGTAATAACCGGTGAGCCCGGTTCAGTTCTCCAAAAGGCCCAAAAGATCTGCCTTTCCTGCATCGGTATAGCTTGATATGGAAGTTGCCAGGAAATGGGTGCAAATCGTTATAGCCCTTCTGACCAACGCTTACTGGGCTTTCCCTGTTACCAGGAATATATACCAAGGCCCTTTAAAAGTAGTCTGTTCTCCCGGCCTGAATTGTTATTCCTGCCCGGCAGCTACCACCTACTGCCCCATAGGGGCCCTTCAGCAAACCCTGCTCTCCCTCCAGTTCAATCTGGAATTCGGCAGATACTTTTTCGGATTCTATGTCCTGGGCTGTATCGGGGTAGTGGGAAGTTCCGTCGGCAGAATCGTCTGCGGCTGGGCCTGCCCTTTCGGCCTTATCCAGGAGCTTCTCTATAAGATACCCTCAAGGAAACGGGGAGTACCGCGCAACCTTAGATTTGTCAAATACGGTGTTCTCCTGATAACTGTGGTTCTGCTCCCCCTTCTGGTTGTCGATGAAATGGGTTTAGGAGTTCCCTGGTTCTGCAAATACATCTGCCCCGCCGGCACTCTGGAAGCCGGTTTGCCCATGCTGCTTATCAAACCGGATCTCAGGGCGGCGGCCGGTTTTCTTTTTTCGGTAAAACTAGTTATCATGGCAGGCTTTATTTTATGGAGTATTGTAGCCAGTCGTCCCTTCTGCCGGACTATCTGCCCTCTTGGCGCTTTTTATGGTCTTTTCAGCAAATGGCGTCTGGTAAAACTTCAACTTGACCGGGACAGATGCACAAATTGCCAGGAATGTCATTCTGTATGTCCCATGGGAGTCAAGTTCAACGAATCACCTGATGATGGCGAATGTATAACCTGTCTCAAATGCATGAAAGCATGCCGCTACGGTGCCATCAATCTGTCAATGGGGGGTATCCCTCTTTGTTCCACTGATATCAGGGTCAAGATAGACAGAACACAGTAAAAATCAGAGTGAAAGTAATCATGAAATTAAAAAAAATTACCACTGTATTATTTTTTCTTACCGCGTTAATTGGAACAGCTACAGGAGCACAGGCCTTTAAAATGGTCAGCGTTGCTGTGGACCTCCTTAATATGCGCTCAGGTCCGGGCACAAAGTATGAGGTAAAATGGCAGCTCGGAAAAGGCTACCCCTTGATGATTCAGGGGACGCGGGGCGAATGGTATAAGGTGGTGGATTTTGAAAATGATACCGGCTGGGTAAACAAAAAATATGTCAACCGGGATCCCCATCTCATAGTCAAAAAGGACCTGGTCAACATCCGCAGCGGGCGGGGCACTAAATACAGGGTCATTCGCCAGGCCAAGAAAGGGGTGGTATTTAAAACCTTGAAGAGAACCAGGGGATGGGTCAAAGTAAGACATGAGGGAGAAAAGGTGACAGGCTGGATCAAGCGAAACCTGCTCTGGGGCTGGTAGACTGCATCTTACAATAGAACAGCGAATAAGACTATCGTCCATGTATTCACCGGTAACAATAAATCTGCTATTTTTTGCGGGATCTATCTTTTTTGGTAAATAATTTCTTAAACATTGCTTTTTCTTCTTCGGAAAGCAGATCACTGCTTAAGGCATCCTTAAACCGTCTTTCACCCTTCCGCCTCTCCCGTGCACGGCGCTCACCGTCCCGCCTGGTGAACTTTCTCCGTTCCTCTACCCGGCGTTCCCCCTGTCGACGTTCCTCCAGCTCTTCAAAAGGCAGAAGATGCTGACGTCGTCGTTCACCTTGCCGGCGTTCCCTCTGCCTTCTTTCATACTGCCTTCTTTCAACCTGGCTTCGCCTTTCAGTTCTGCGCCGCTGTTTTCTCCTCACCATGTCTGAGTCCGTAACCGGAATTTTCAAATTCCATGTTTTCTAATCTGATAACAGATTAACAGGATACCTGGACAATCGTTCGTCAGCGTTATTGTTTTTATCCTCTTTCAAAAATCGGTATCCATCATCAATATATAGATGATCAACTCAGAATTACCCTGTCAAGATAAATCTGGTTAAGGATATCACCCGTTTTATACTAACTTCACATTGGTTTTATTATGAAATCAGTATGTTGGGTCATTTGAGGGTATCTTCTCAATAAATCGGGGGGATTACTTTCTCCGGCACGGTACTGGATTCCAGCTTCCGCTGGAATGGCGGCTGGTTGCCCTGTTTCGTCATTCCGGCGAATCCCGGATCGAAGTCCGGGACAGGCGCCGGAATCCAGAGGGCTTCCCCCCAATTATTGAGATGTTACTTCTTAGTTAGAATAACTGTCTTATTCTGCTATCTTATTTATATGAGGTCAGTAAAAAATGGGTGATGTCCTGAAATCTGGTCGAACCAGGATACCATTAAAAAAGGAAGGAAACAGTTAGAAGGAAAAAGAAATGGTGGAGCTAAGCGGGATCGAACCGCTGACCTCTTGAATGCCATTCAAGCGCTCTCCCAGCTGAGCTATAGCCCCACATTACAGGTATTAACAGTACCGGGAAAAGAGACAATAATTTAAAGGATATTCAATATCTTGTATTATGCTCGCCTTATTCGCGGACAGGCTTCTATATATGCCATGAGAAGAAAAATTGTCAAGAATTTTATCCATATTTTCTTGCCAACCTCCGTTCAGTCTGATATACCCGAATAAGGTAGGAAGCATCTTCCACGAGCCTTTATCATAATTATCCTATCTACCACTTCCCACTGTCTACTTTTTGTATTATTATTTAGGGCTGTACAGATAAAAATTTGGTTGAAGGCCTGAGAATTTTCCCCGTCCACTTCAAAAAAAACGGGACATTTTAATGAGAGACAAATATGTTTTCACCTTTTAACTTTCTTTTCAGCTGGGCCTCAAACGACCTGGCGGTGGACCTTGGCACAGCAAACACCCTGGTCTATGTAAAGGGCAAGGGAATTGTCCTGCGTGAACCATCCGTAGTAGCTATCCGCAATGATTCACGCAGTAACAAAGTCCTGGCTGTTGGCAAAGAAGCAAAAATGATGCTGGGCCGAACCCCGGGAAATATTGTGGCTACCCGGCCTATCAAAGACGGTGTTATTGCCGACTTCGAAGTAACGGAGGCCATGCTGAGCTACTTCATTAAAAAAGTCCACAATAGGAGAACCCTGGTTCATCCACGAATTATTATCAGTGTGCCTTCCGGAATTACCCAGGTGGAAAAAAGGGCGGTACGTGAATCAGCAGAATCAGCCGGAGCCAGAGAGGTCTATTTAATTGAAGAACCCATGGCGGCAGCTATAGGAGCGGGACTGCCCATAACCGAACCTACCGCAAGCATGATTGTCGATATCGGCGGAGGAACCACAGAGGTGGCAGTTATATCCCTGGCAGGCATTGTCTATTCCAAATCAGTACGAGTGGCCGGTGACAAGATGGATGACTCCATTCTCCAGCACATCAAACGAAAACATAATCTTGCCATTGGGGTACATACCGCTGAAAACATCAAGACAACCATAGGTAATGTAATGCCTGAATCTCCTTATGAAACTATGGATATCAAGGGACGGGACCTGGTCTCAGGAGTTCCCAAGACAGTGACAATAGATGCGAACGAAATAAAGGAGGCGATTGCTGAACAGGCAGACGCAATCGTAGACGCGGTAAAGTTGGCTCTGGAGACCACCCCGCCGGAACTTTCCGCCGATATAGTCGATCAGGGCATCATTATGACCGGCGGGGGAGCTCTTCTTAAAAACATCGACAAAAGGCTGCAGGAAGAAACCGGGCTCCCCATAATCATTGCTGAAGACCCCCTCACCTCAGTGGTTATTGGATCGGGACATGCCCTTGAGAAGATCGATGTCCTCAAGGAAGTAACAGTGAACTGATGATCGAAACAAACAGATATAACCTTAATCAGTTTTCAAGCACGTCAAGCTGATGCACAGGAGGAGTAAAAGAAAAAATAAAAACCGCCGGCCATATATCCTGTCTGCTTTAATTTTCATCCTGATACTCATAGTAATCGTCTCGGCGGTGGGACGGCGTGATCTGAATACCACCCAGAAATTCGCCCTGAACCTGATAGGTGAAGGACAGTTTGTCTTCCATCAAATCACTTCTTTCTGTGATCGTATATGGTCTGACTACCTGGCTCTATGGGAAATTCGGGAAAAAAACAAAAAACTTCAAGAAAAACTGAACGAATACAAAACCCGACAAAACGAGTACCGGGAAGCCATAGCCACCAACCAACAGCTGCGCAGACTATTAAAAGTAAAAGAGTCAATAAGTTCCCCCACCCTTACTGCCAGTATTGTCGGCCGTGATCCCTCTCTCTGGTTCCGGACGATCATAATCAACCGGGGCTCCGCCCAGGGATTGGAAAGAGGTATGGCGGTCAACAGTTCGCAGGGGGTTGTCGGCCATGTTCTGAGTACATCTCCTGATTTCGCCAAAGTACTGCTGGCCAATGACCCTAACTGCGCCATAGACGTATTGGTCCAGAAAAACAGGGTACACGGCATCAGCAAAGGTGCCGGAGATTATTACGATCTTCGCTATATCCCCAGAAACTGCGAGGTAAGCAAAGATGATATTATTGTTACCTCAGGCCTGGCCGGGGTCTTTCCCAAAGGAATCCCGGTGGGCACTGTTTCCCGGGTGACCCGCGGTAAAAGAGGAATGTTTCAGGAGATAAGGGTAAAACCCGCAATTGATTTTTCCAGGCTAGAAGAAGTTATTGTTATTCTTCAAGAAAATTCTCTGGCAAAACAGGATATTCTGAGGAAATACAATCTCCAAATCCAAACATCTCGAGCTGAATGACCACCTCTTTCTTTTTTCTGCTAGGTACATTCCTGATCATCATTCGTACGGCCCTTTTCCCTGCCATGCCGGAATGGCTGGGCAGGCCCGATCTGTACTTGATCCTGATCGTCTTTATCAGTCTGCACCTGAATATCTACTCAAGTACAATTATCATACTGCTTCTGGGGCTCATCCTGGACATTGTTTCCGGTATTTACAGCGGTCTCTATCCTATTACCCTGCTTCTGCTTATGGCAGGAATCAAATTCCTCTCCCGGAAACTTATTATTAAAAATAAGGCCCCCCAGATACCCATAGTGCTTTTGAGCTATCTTTTCATCAATGTCCTGCTCCATATGACAGCAATCATAATGAACAGTGGAGATCCTTTACCCTGGAGCTGGCGGCCTATACTTTTTCAGATGCTGGTCCTTGCTGTTCTCACTATGCCATGCTTTACCATTTTTGATTTTATCTATAAATGGTTATCCTCGGAAAAGAAAATATTCACAGCTTCCGGGAAAAACAGAAACAACAGATTCAAAATACAGCGGTAAATGAAAAACCCCCTGACCGACCTGCGACAGGTTGATGAAGAAGAACTGGCCCTCCTTAAAAAACGGATAGAGATAGCAACCGCCTTTATAATAGTAATGGCGGCTATGCTGCTAATCCGTCTCTGTTACCTGCAGGTCCTGCAATATGAGGAATATTCCCAACGGGCCCAGAACAATCTCATCAGGGTAAGAGAGATTACCCCGCCCAGGGGAAGGATCATGGACCGGCATGGACGTATTATAGTCAGCAACAGGCCCTGTTTTAATGTCTTATGGTACAAAGAAGATGCCAATAATCCTGATCTGGTAATAAAAAGGCTGTCTCTTATTCTTGACTTAAGTATCACCAAGATCCTTGAAAAGGTGCGTAAGGCCAGTAATCAACCCAACTATGTCCCTGTTCTGCTGGCCGAAGACATTGGGCGCGCGACTCTGATCTACATAGAAAACCACAGATTCTCTCTTCCAGGAGTCGTTGTTAAAACTGTTCCCCGGCGGCATTACCTTTACGGCAATTTTGCCTCCCACCTTATCGGGTACCTGGGGCAGATAAACTACAAGGAGTTACGGGAAAGGCAGGATAATTATTACAAAGGCGGTGATCTGATAGGGAAAAGAGGAATTGAAAAGGTATTTGATGATCAGCTGCGGGGGGGGAAGGGAAAACTCTACCTGGAAGTCGACTCCCGGGGGTTTGTCCAGCGTCAACTGAAGACCCGCAAAGCCCTGCCCGGCAATGATATTAAACTGACTATTGACCTGGAACTCCAGAAAGAGGCTGAAAAAGCCCTGCAAGAGAAGGCAGGAGCATTATGTGCCATGGAGGTCAATACCGGAAAAGTCCTGGTGCTGGCCAGTTCACCGCCCATGGATATACTGAAATTTAACAACGGCATCAACAGTGAGATCTGGCAGAAACACGTGGAAAACCCCCTGCATCCTCTTATGAATAAAAATATTCAAGGCCAGTATCCCCCCGCCTCCATCTACAAGATAATTACCGCCGCAGCAGGTCTGTCAGAGGGGATCATAACCCCGGAAACAATCATGTACTGCAACGGTTCCATGGAACTGCACGGCAGAGATTATCACTGCTGGAAAAAACGGGGCCACGGCGCTATCAGGCTGAAAAGGGCCCTGAGTGAATCATGCGATGTCTACTTTTATAAAACAGGCCATAAACTGGGAGTGGAAAAACTGTCCATTTATGCCAGAGAAATGGGACTTGGAGAAAAAACCGGCATTGAACTGCCTAATGAAAAATCAGGCCTGGTCCCTACTCCGGAATGGAAAAAAAGGGCCAAAAACAAAAAATGGCAGAAAGGTGAGACTTTATCCACGGCAATCGGCCAGAGCTTCAACCTGACGACTCCGCTGCAGATCTGCCGGATGACCGCAGCACTGACCAACGGTGGCATCCTATACCAGCCCAGCCTGATAAAAGAAATCCAGAAACTGAATTCAAACAAGATAGAAAAATTTCCACCAAAAGTGGAGCGCAGGATCTCGGTCTCCCCTGAAACCCTGGAGCTCATAAAACAAGGCCTTGTAGCTGCTGTTAATGACAAACACGGCACAGGCGGTCAGGCCAGGCTGGAACACATTGCTGTGGGGGGTAAAACCGGAACTGCCCAGTTAATCAGGCTGGACAGGTTTAAAGGCGCCTCTGAGCAGGAAATACCATACAGATACAGAGATCATGCCTGGTTCACCTGTTTCGCTCCTGCAGAGGATCCGGAAATTGCCGTTACCGTCATCATTGAACATGGCAGTCACGGCGGCTCATCTGCAGCGCCTGTTGCCAGAAAACTGCTAAAGAAGTACTTTGAAATGAGACCGCAGTAAAATTTAAAATCAGGAATTATCATGTTTCGTTTTGACCGACGGCTGATCCAGCATTTTGACTGGGTAATCATACTGTTCGTCCTGATTGTTGCCGCCATGAGCGTTTTCAATCTCTATAGCGCAACTTACCAGGATCATAGCATAGGAACTCCTTTATATTTGAAACAACTATATTTCTTCATTTTAGGTTTTGGGGTTATTGCCTTCATTACCAGTTTTGATTACCGGAAGTTTCTCAAACTGGACTACGCAATTTACGGGACCTCCACTCTCCTGCTCCTGTACCTCCTGTTATTCGGATTGATACATGCCCATACCAAACGCTGGATAGACCTGGGACCGGTCAATCTCCAGCCTTCCGAAGTTGCCAAACTGGCCCTGATTATTATCCTGGCCAGTTACTACTCCCGGCAGGATACCTCCCAGGGTCTTACCCTGAAGGAACTCTTTACTCCTATCCTGTTAACCGGTTTACCTTTTCTGCTGATCCTGAAACAGCCGGACCTGGGAACCGCTTTACTGCTGATTTTTATCTTTGCCTCCATGACCATCTTTGTCAAACTGCGGTGGTCTACCTTTATTATCCTGTCAACAATAGCCCTTTCCACTATACCAGTCACCTGGAAATACATGCTTAAACCTTACCAGAAAGACAGGATCGTGACTCTATTCTCCCCGGACAAGGATCTTATGACCACGGGATACCAGATTTTCCAGTCCAAAATAGCCATGGGCAGCGGCGGCCTGCTGGGTAAGGGATATCTAAAGGGAACCCAGGGGCATCTCAATTTTCTGCCGGAAAAACACACTGACTTTGCCTTTGCCGTATGGGCGGAAGAGTTCGGCTTCATAGGCTCCTCAATCTTTTTTGTCATTTATTTCACCATGATCCTCTGGGGCCTTAAGATATCATACACCTCAAGGGATAAATTCGGCACCCTTCTCTGCCTGGGGATAGTCTCCCTCATCTTCTGGCAATCCCTTATCAACCTGGCTATGGTTATGGGTCTGATACCGGTGGTGGGAATGCCCCTGCCCCTTTTCAGTTACGGCGGTTCCTCCCTGCTGACTACCATGGCGGGGATAGGTATAATGGTGAGCGTAAGAATGAGAAGGTATCAGATGGCGAGGTAATCAACTCATCCGCACACACCATCCGGGTTAAAGGGTCCCGGCGGTGAGCACGGCTCAGGCCCCATCCACGCCTATGGAGAACATGGATTCCAGGTCATGACGGGAGTAGGCCTTAAAGGCCAGCATGGTTTCGGTTTTCAGCAGAGTACTCATCTTGAGCAATCTGCTGGTGACAAGATCGGCCAGATCCTCGTTGGAATTGACCCTGGCAATCGCCACCAGATCATAATTGCCGCTAACGGAATAAACTTCCGATATACCGTCCATTTCAGCAAGCTTTTCTGCTGTTTCATTGATCCTGCTGCGTTCAACATTAAACAGAATAATTGAGGTTACCATAACGTATCTCCGGCAAGGCTCTTTATCAGCTGGATTAAGTGATTTCCAGAGCCGAAAAGGTTCAAGTCAGTCCGTGACTATTGCTGGACCAGGGCAAGACGAATGCCCAGACAGGCAAAAATAACCGCTGCTGTCCAGGAAAAAAAACCGCTTACCCGGCTTCTTTTTATAAACCAATCGCCAATGACCCCCGAAAAATAAGCGATAACAGTAAAAATAAGTACTGCCTGCAGCATGAATATCCCCCCTAAAATGACCATTTCACTTAGAAAGGATTCTGTTCCCGGAACAACAAACTGGGGAAAAAAGGCCAGGAAAAATAAGGCCACTTTGGGATTACAGACATTCATGACAAAACCGTGCCTGAAAAGAGGCAGGTAGTCTCTTGTGGGCAAATACCTCTCAGGCAATTCCTCTCCTTTTCTCTTCTGCAGTGTTTTCCACGCTAAAAAAAGCAGATAGCCGGCCCCGGCATACTTAACCATATTAAAGAGCAGGGCCGATGAATAAAAGATGGCTGAAACCCCCAGTGCTGCTGCTGCAGTATGAACACTGACGCCACTGCACATTCCAAGAGCGGTCAGAACGGCCGCCTTTTTACCTCTGGAAATGCCCTGGGTGACAACAAAAATATTATCCGGACCGGGAGCAATAGTTAAAATTATTGATGCCCCCAAAAAATATAACAGGTCGGCTTCAAACATGGTAAAATCAGTATATTCCTAATTGATTACGTCTTCAACAACAGGGCATTGTCCGCTTTCCACTCACCGCTTTTACCGTTTAAAAATATTAACCATTACCTTATCATAAATGAGAGGGAGGAGAAACTTTTCCCGGTTTCATCTTAACCAAACAAATATTGCCCTGAACACAGATTTATAATAACATTAACTATAGCTGTTAAAATGCCTAAAGTAAACAACAGACGATAATCCCGAATTGAGGAATAAAGCAGTTCAATAAAAACGGACTCCAAGGAGTGAAAACTGTTAAAAACAACCTTTTTGACCTTGTAATAACCGATATCGTAATGCCCGAAAAAGAAGGAATTGAAACCATACACGGGTTAAAAAAACATAACGCAGATCTGGCCATTATTGCAATATCCGGTGGTGGGCGTATTCATCCAGGTGGGTATCTTGAAATGGCTAAAATGTTTGGCGCAAATGCTACATTTGAAAAACCAATAGAAAAAAATAAACTTATTGATATGGTTAAATATATACTGGAACAAGATGATGATATTGCATAGGGAGACCAAGAACTATCTTTACGCCCGGTGCGCCGGCACTTTTTCCAGACCGGACCCTTTTCTGGGCAGCGGCACAACCTTGCTGGCCGCCATCACCGCCAACCAAAACTCTACTGGCTATGAAATCAACACCTCTTCAGAGATCAACCCGCCTTTAATAAAAAAATCAATCCCGATATAATTCTGCGGTGGCCTGTTTTTTGAAATTCAATTATGAAGAACGAAACCTTCATCAACGCCCATCTCCAAACTCAAAACTTTTTTGAACGATAAAAGATATACACAGGAGACCTATAAATGAAAAAAACAAGATTTCTTATGGCAGCAGGTTTGATTTTCTTTTTAAGCGCCTGCGCCGCCCCGAAATTCAGTGTCGCACCCCTGCCTGCAAAAAAGGCCCCGGGGGTATCATCACAGGCAAAACAGATTGAGCACTCCCTGTCTCCCTCGCTTACCCTCGATGCCACCGAATATACTTTCAGTCATTACATGGAAAGATTGTTGTTTGATGCCCTGCAAAAGCAAAACCTGATAATCGGTACCAATAAAAAGAACAACTTACATAACAAACCGGTTTTCCTTTTCCAGCTGGACACCGGAAAAATTGCCTGGAGTCTTCAATCGTCAACCCCTAACTTTTCAGCCAGATCAGCGGCTAATATACCAAAGAGAATAATTCTGGGAGACGGCAGAAATACTTTTGCCATTGACAGCGAAAACGGCAAGGTTATCTGGCAGCGGCCCGGCGGATATATACTTCTGCCCTTTTCAAAAAACCTGGCCTATTCAATTCAAAAATCCGGAGGGGATAGACAGATAGCGGCCTTTGATATGCAAAGCGGCAGGACTGTCTGGACCAGGAATAACTTTGACTGGGGCTGGTGGGGACACAAGGTCCGGCTCTATGAAGATAAGACCCTGCTTTTTTACGGGGACGGCCTCCATTCTTTTAACCTGGAGAACGGAGAGGGCTGGGATTACGAAGTTGACACCGCCGCGGTCGGCGGAGTGGGAAAAGTGGTGGCCCTGGAAATCCTGTCCGCGGTATCGGGCGGCTCCGTGGTCAATACCGCCGGAACGGACCGCTATGAAAACCTGACCTCAAATGCCCTGATAATCGGGGATGAAGTCTATTATGCCGGCAACCGCATCCTGGTCTGTGTTGATTTGAAGACCGGCAGGGAAATATGGAAAGTCAAACTGCCTGAAATTGCAGCTCACTCCGGTTTATTCAAGGAGGACGGCCATATATTGATGATCGCCTTTGGCTGGTGCCACAAAAATAAAAAGATAACCGATTACAGTAAACCGTATATCGCCCGGTTCGACAAAGAGAACGGCAGCCGGCTGCTCTACCGGGAGGTCGGCCTGAAATCCCGGGTCAACGATTTTTCCATAACAGAGGACGGCTACTATCTGGTCTCGGCCGGCAGGGTTATTCTCGTCGATAAAAAAGATCCGCACACCATCACCACTCCGGCTCAGCCCGGAGAAAACGACCCCGCTCTCTCCTCCAAGGCCCTTAAACTCGTCAAAAATCCCCAGGACTATTTTGTCCGGAAGAAAGGAGACGGGCAGAGGTTTACGGATATAGCTGCCCTGAACACGGCCGATTCCGACCTGTGGGTTAAAACTGACGCGGGCTTTGTCCATTATAACAAGCATCTCGAGGTTCAGAACCAGTTTCCTTACAGCCTCCTGCATTACAGACTCCTTGAACTTGATTCCGCCCTTCTGCTCCGGGGTTTCAGACAAAAAGGCAATAATAACAACCATATCAAGGTGATTGCTCCGGCCGGCGAAGGCAGGCTGTTAGGCGAGATCAAAACCGGGCTGGCCGCCAGAAACATCCACGACGAGTTGCTGGTCTTGTGGGACAATACCAGGCTCACCAACACCCTGACAGTCCTGCCCCTGGAGGAGCTGAATTCTTTCCTGTCCCGGAAAACCGCCCTGAGCGCCAGGTAGACCGGAAAGGGCTCGGCCTTCCGGCCTTGCCGGGAAAAGAGGTTTACAGCGTGATTTTCTGCAGGTCCTCGGTGAGATACAGGCGCCCTTTATAAAACTGTCTTACCCGGGTCTCTATATCCCGGCCCTCAACCTCCGGGTAGAAATGGTTGAGGGCCAGGACCCCAGCCGCCGCCTCAGAGGCCAGCCTGCCTGCCAGGGTAGGAGTGAGATGGCCTTCCACCCTGCAGGAATCAGGAAGGGAGCATTCCGTCACCAGCAGGTCGACCTCCCGGAAGCTTGCCGCCAGCTCCGGGGAGTAGCCGGTGTCCCCGGTTACGGCCAGAGACAGTCCCGGGTTTGACCTGAAAAGATAGCCCCGGCTCTCCGGGGTATGAGGGGTAGGAAAAGTCGAGATCCCGAGATCAGGCAGGTCCAGTTCACGATTTTTCAGAAGTGATTCGGCAACAGTGACGATTTCCTCCGGGGGCTCGACAAAACGGCCGAAGGCCCGGCGCAGGTGTTGGTAGAATTCGAGAAACCCTTCGGGACCGACAATCCGGACGGGACTGCTGCGGGTAAAGGCCTTTTTGTTGCAGGCGGCAAAGAGATAGGAGACCAGATCCAGGGTATGGTCGGGGTGCAGGTGGGTATACAGGAGACAGTCAAGCCGGTCGAATGACAGGCCGGCCCCTGCCAGCTGCCTGAGAGCACCCGGTCCGCTGTCCACCAGGATACTGGTTCTGTTGTGCTGTACAAGCAGGGATGGTGAGCCCCTGTGAACAGAGGGAATGCCGGTGCCGGTGCCGAGAAAGACGATATCCATTTCAGTCTGTCCGGACCGCAGGACTCATGATTCCGGCTCCCCGGTCTCATCCCTTATCCACTGCAGGAACTCGGGATTGCCGCCGATTACGGGCAGGGCCACCACACAGGGGCAGTCGTAGCTGTGCACCGACCTGACCCTGTCGGTCAGCCTGCTTACCAGGCCGGCCCCGGTTTTGGCGATCAGCACGGTTTCCTGGTCCTTGTCGACCCTGCCTTGCCACCAGAACATGGACTGCATGCCGTCCATGATGTTCACGCAGGCCGCCAGCCTGTCTTCAATCAGGACCCGGCCGACTTTCTCGGCCTCGGC
The DNA here is from genome assembly GCA_046497465.1 of Desulfobia sp. GTDB lineage: Bacteria > Desulfobacterota > Desulfobulbia > Desulfobulbales > SURF-16 > JAWLDV01. The sequence continues at coordinate 5,088 of JAWOFO010000025.1, read as the reverse complement.
CTTATCCCTGCAGGTTATATAGACCATGGCTTCAGACATCTGTCCACCTCCTGTTCGAACGTGTAAGCCTCTCTGCTCTTCCTGCCAATCATATCACTTATTTTAGTGGTTTTAGAGACTCAGATCAATATCAGTCTGCACCAATACCTCAAAACCTTTTCTCCAATGATCGTGACTCCCCTAACCCTACAACGATATTTACTTACTATCCCGTCATTCCCCATGAAATCCTGCTATTTTTCTTAAATCGGAAACTTGAGAAGAATAAATTTGAATCTGATATTGTACCTTGCTAAAAGTTTATGTAAGGTAAGAAATCAGTCATGAACTTTTTGGGGAAATTATATGGCCAACATAACAAAGAGTAGTGGTGTGGGACAGCACAATTTGCCGTACGGTGAAAACCTTGAACAGCTGTTCGAAGCCTTGGATGATCTCTTGTTTATTCTGGATTGCCAGGGCAGTATTCTATGCTTCAACCCTGCAGTAGAAAAACACTTGAAATACTCGAGCAAAGAACTTTCAGAAATGACCGTCTTTGATGTGCATCCTCCTGAGCAGCGAGAAATTGTCGAAAATGTTGTTTCGGACCTACTTTCCGGCAAGGCCTCGTCTCATTCTATACCGCTGATGACCGGGGACGGGGCCCTGATTCCTGCTGAGACAAAAGTAACAAAAGGCTTGTGGGATGGGCAGGATGCTCTTTTTGGGGTTTCACGTAATACAACCAGGCGGACGGGATCAGAGAAAACCTTTTTACAAAATCGGGATGACCTGGAAATCCAGCTCAGGAATAAAACAAAGGAACTTTCAAAGTCTAACCTGCTTTTAAAAAAAGAGATCAAAAAACGCAGGCAGGCTGAAAAAATGGCGGAAAAACATAGACAGGAACTTATTTCCATATTTAATAGCATTGATGAACCGATTTACGTTGTCCATCCGAAAACCTATGAAATTCTCTATGCAAATTCAGCCCTGAAAGGTTTATTTGGCGAAGATATTCAGGGCAGGAAGTGCTACCAGGTTTTTCAGAATATAGACAGACCATGTGAATACTGTTCAAACCCGATGATCTTTGGAGAAAATCTCGGCAAAACATATATTCAGGAGTTTAAGAATAAAATCACCGGGCGATGGTATCGCTGTATAGACAAGGCAATAATGTGGCCGGACGGCGATATGGTTCGTTATGAGATGGCCCTGGACATCCACGAGATGAAAACAGCTCAGCCTACCATTGAAAGAAGACTGCGCTATGAAAAGATGATCGCTGATATTTCCTCCCTGGCCTTATCTGTCACTAATTTAGAAAAGTTTCTCAATAAGAGCCTGGAAATCATGGGTAATATTATTGACGTCAGCCGCATCTATATTTTTGAACATTGCTATGATACGGAGACGATGTGTAATACTTTTGAGTGGGTTGCCGATGGTATAACTCCGGAAAAAGACAATCTCCAGAAAGTTCCTTCAAAAAAGCTTTCCTGGTGGACGGACATGCTGTTCAACAATAAAATCATAAATTATAAAGACATAGAAAATATTCCCGGAGAAAGTGAAAAAAAAACACTGCGGCCTCAAGGTATCAAATCTATCCTGGTTGTACCTTTATTTCTAAAAGATAAATACTACGGCTTTATAGGTTTTGATGAGTGCCGATATCACAAGGACTGGGAAGAAGAGGATATTTACGTCTTAAAAACAATCTCGCAGATCATGAGCAATACCATAAAAAGCAAGCAAGAGGAATCGGCTTTAGAGGCAAGCCAACAGCAACAAAAAGCCATTCTTGATAATATCCCTGATATAGCCTGGTTAAAAGACAGAGAAAGCAGGTTCATAGCTGTAAACGAGCCCTTTGGAAAAGCTTGTGGTGTAAAACCAGGGAATTTAGTAGGCAAAACCGATTTTGACATATGGCCTAAAGATTTGGCGAAAAGGTATAGAGCGGATGACAAGGAAATTATGTTGTCAGGTAAAAGAAAGCAGGTCGAGGAACCCCTTATAGACAAAAACGGAAAGAAAGTCCTGATAGAAACCATTAAGACCCCGATCTGTGATGTGAAAAATAAAATTACCGGAACAACCGGAATCGCCCGGGACATCACCGAACGCAAGCGGGCGGAAGAAGAGAAAAGAAAACTTGAAACCCAGTTTCAAAGGGCCCAAAAATTTGAATCAATCGGCACGCTGGCCGGAGGCATTGCCCACGACTTTAACAATCTTCTGATGGCCATTCAGGGCAATGCCTCCCTGATGCTCATGGATATTGATGCCCATGATCCCCATTATGAAAAGCTGAAAAGCATAAAAAAACAGATTAAGAGCGGGGTTGATCTTACCCGCCAGCTACTTGGTTATGCCAGGAAAGTCGGCTACGAGGTAAAGGCGATAAATATCAACCAGATGGTAGAAGAAACCTCCACAGCTTTTGGCAGAACAAGAAAACAGATCACTATTCACAAGAATCTGGCCGAAGACCTTTTTGCCATAAAAGCTGACAAGGGACAGATAGAACAGGTACTGTTAAACCTTCTCATAAATGCCTCGGATGCCATGCCCGGCGGCGGAGATCTTTATCTGGAGACAAAAAATGTCACCCACAAAGACATCAAAAGCGAGCTTTATAAATCGAAACCCGGCAGCTACGTGAGGCTTACTGTCAGAGACACGGGCAAAGGCATGGATAAAGACACCATGGAGCGCATCTTTGATCCCTTTTTTACCACCAAGGAGATGGGGAGAGGCACCGGCCTGGGGCTTGCCTCTGTTTACGGTATTATAAAGGCACACAGCGGATATATCGAGGTTGAATCCGAACTTAACCAGACAACATCCTTCGAGATATATCTGCCCGCCACCACAAAAAAGCACAGCGAGGTAAGCAAACCTCCCGAAAAACTCGTCAAGCAGACCGGGACCTTACTTCTTGTCGATGATGAAGCCCCTGTTCGAAAAGTATGCGAAAAATTACTGGAAAAGACAGGCTACAGGGTCATGTCGGCCAGAGACGGCCGGGAAGCCGTAGAGCTTTACAGGAAAAACAAGGATGAAATCGATATAGTTCTATTGGACATGATCATGCCTCAAATGAGCGGCAGCAAGGTCTATGATCGCCTTAAGGAAATCAATCCCGAAGTAAAAGTGCTTCTCTCAAGCGGCTACAGTATTGATAGCGAGGCGACCGAGATATTGAACAAAGGCTGTAGCGGGTTTATTCAAAAACCGTTTGATATGAAAAACCTGTCTGCCAAAATAAAGGAGATACTAGACCATAAACAGGACTCTTGAAAAGTCGGGAAAAACCGGGGAGCAGGACCGGATTTCAACTATTCCTGAACAGCTCTCAGGGCCAGGGAGGCCAGAGAACCGATAAAATCGTCCCGCAGGTTCAGGGATTCACTGCGTTTCAGTTCAATTCCCAGGCCGGCCGCCATCTCCCTGTACTGGATATCTATCTCGTAAAGGGTTTCCACGTGGTCAGAGACAAAACTGATCGGCACCATGAGTACTTTCCGGCAACCTTGTTCAGCCAGATCCTCAAGCATTTCCGGGGTTGAAGGCCGAAGCCACTCCACCGGGCCGCTGCGGCTCTGAAAACAGAGCCTGCCGGACACCCCGGTATGACTTTCCACTGCCTGGATGGTCTTTTTCAGCTCCTCGAGATAAGGATCGCCCTCGTCAATGAACTTCACCGGCAGACTGTGGGCGCTGTAGACCACCTCCACCTCCGGGGAAGGGAAAAAGTCCAGCCCCTCCCTCACCGTTGCTGCCAGGCTCCGGATATAAAGGGGCTCATCCGGCCAGGAGGGTATCTCGATTATTTCGAAATCGATCTTAAGAGAGGCGGCGGCCCGTTTCAGGTCCCGCAGGGAAGAACCGGAAGTTGCCTTGGAGTAATGAGGATACAGGGGAAGGGCTATTATCCGGGAGATACCCTGGTCCGCCATGTCCTGCAGAGTCTCCCTGGCCCTGGGATGCCAGTAACGCATGGCCAGGCCCACTACAAAATCACCCTTGTCCGCCAGTTTTGCACTCAGTGAATCCCCCTGCTGACGGGTTATTTCCTTGAGGGGGGAACCGCCGCCAATGGCCGCGTAAGACTGCTTGCTCTGCGGAGCCCGTTTCCTGGCAATCCTGCGGGCAATAAACTTCTGGAGAAAAAAGGGCCCCAGACGGATGATCTCCCGGTCGGCAAACAGATTATAGAGGAAGGGCTCAACGTCATCAAGCCTGTCCGGACCCCCTAAATTAAGAAGAATTATACCGGTTTTTTTCTTATTGGAAATCATACTGCAATCTCTTCCCGGCCGGATTCTATCAGGTCTTCAACTTCAGCCGGAGTAAAGGTAAGATACTTGAAGATCCTGGTCTCAACTTTGAAACAGACCCGGAAGTTATCCCTGATAGTCTGCTCCAGCTGCCGGTCTCCCTCGGCGTAGCGCTCCAGAATTGAGATAAGCCGCTCTTCCAGGCTGACGATCCTGTCGTGATTGACCCTTTTGTCAGCGTAATAGACCATCATCTTTTCGGAAAGGGGCTGCTTCTCCCCCTTTTTCAGAGTGACGTGTTCCTCCACTATCTCGGCAACCTCGCCATATCCCAGTCTCCGGCAAATCTCCCCGCCCCGCAGGTCGTGCCAGCAGTCTTTTTCCAGGCACTCGGTCTTGGCTATATCGTGGAGCAGGGCGCCGGCAAGGGTCAGATCAGGATCAAGCTTCCAGCCGTAAAGGTTAACCCCGCGGACAAGCAGGGCCGCCACCCGGGCCACTACCAGGGAATGATCACGGATATGAGGGTACATACCATACTCGTCCATCAGCTGGTAACATGTATCGGGATCCGGTACCATTGTCTCGAAAATCAGGCGGCGGAAAGCCGATGCACGGTATCAACCGCAAACCTGGCCTTTTCCGGCGGGGTTTCCGGCAGAATGCCGTGACCGAGATTGAATATATGGCCATGAGCCTCTTTGCCCTCTTCCAGAATACCGGCCAGCCGCTTTTCCAGCCTGTCTTCGGGCAGCAACAGGGCGCAGGGATCAAGATTACCCTGAACAGCGATATCCGGGCCGATAATCTTCACCGC
>JAWOFO010000028.1:0-59820 GCA_046497465.1 Desulfobia sp. | reverse complement strand
TTGTGCGGTGTTTGTTGGTGGTTCTTTTGATGAAGCAAAACGTTTAAAATTTCGTATCCGTTCAGCAGCACCACATCTTCGGGCGATCAGCCCGGCTTACGTACGACTTAGTACGCGGCGCCGGTCTGCTTGCCCAATGGATAGATTCGTCATTATCCTTACCATAACGTACCTTTAGGTACGGTCAATCTGCGGCACTGCTGAACGGATACAGTCCGGAGATTTCAGCGCCTTATTAACAACAACGGTGAACGGTTACAAAATTTCAACTGTTGACCGTATCTCCGGTACGTTATGGTCAAGAATCGGAAAGTTGAATGATTAAATTTTCAGCCTGTGCTCTTTCTATTAAAATATCATAAAAATCAAAAAATTAAAAAGATCAAGACAGCACCAGCGGGACAGGAGTATAAAAAAACCGTACAGCAGGCCCCAACCTGAGAGATAAAACGGATTGCCAACCGGAAATAATTATTGTAACAAGCGATCCTTACTGATATTGTAACCAAATGATTGCTTCTAAACTTTATAAATACTAATTACTGTCAGGAGACACTTTGAAAAACAAAAAATCAAAAATAAAAAACAAAACCGAACAACATAAAAAGGCGCTGAAGTCGGAAGAGGCAATGATCGAGGGGATAACCGAAGGCAGCCCCGAGGCAGTTGGGGTGGCAGTTATCAGGCTTGACTGCGGCTGCAGAAAAATGGCGGCGGTTGATAAAGAAGGAGAACCGGCCAGCAAGGTAGTAATCTATCGCGACAACGAGCAGTCAGTCTGCGATAAGTGCAAAAACGACAATGGCGCCTTTATAAGGGTCGAGGAGGAATTCATTCACTGGCTGGATAGCGGCCTTACGGAAGAAAGCAGACAGTCAATTATCAGCAAGGTCCTGGGTACTCAAGTCAGCCACTAAAATTCCTTCTGAATTGACGGGCCTGTCCCAGCACGCCCTTGGACCATTCCGGCGTGGCAATGGCATGAACATGACTGTAAAGGGCCAGAACGTTTTTATAAACAAGCCCGTCTCTCTTTCCGGCAAAACCCACACCCCGCTCAACCGAAAGGCTTAAATCGTCTGTATTGCCGGACCATCTGACAATCCTGCTGTATCGAAATTCATGTCCCTTGATTACGGTACCCTCTTCATAAAAAGGATTGCCGGACAGGCTGCGTAATACCGTGTAGCCATGGGCCTGGGGCCTGGACTCAAGACTGAACTTCACCGGAAATACTCCGGCCAGGGGATATTCACCTTCCTGGAGAATGATACTTTCCCCGAGATAGATAAGGCCTCCGCATTCCGCATAAACAGGCAGACCTTCCCCGGCCCAGTACCTTACCGAGTCACGGAAGGAAAGGTTGACTGAAAGCTCTCTGGCACTGGTCTCGGGGAAACCGCCACCTATATACAGACCGTCAAGCTCCGGCAGTTCCCGGTCAGACAGGGCATTCAAGGTGATAATCTCCGCCCCTTGATCTTCCAGGGCCATCAGGTTCTCAGGATAGTAAAACTGAAAGGCCTCATCTCTTATAACTCCTATTCTGACATCCTTTTCCCTGTTTTTTTGAGCAAATAATGGTCCGGGGCCGGTAGTTATCGAAACAGTATCAACCATCAGTTGCTCCAGGCGATTCAGGTCACAACTCTCCCTCACCTTCTGTGCCAGTTCTCTTACCGTTTCCCCTACCCCGGAAGCCTCTTGAAAAGGAGTAATCCCCAAGTGACGCATAGGGAAAACATCCCTGGTCATTCTTTTAATGGCTCCCAGGACAGGGACTTCAGTATATTTCTCTACAGCCTCTCTGATTACCTTATCTTGCCTGCTGGAGCCTATCCGGTTTAAAACCACCCCCCGAATATCAAGACCCGGAGATAACCGGCAACAACCATAGACCATGGCAGCCACTGTCCTGGTGGTCTTGGTGCAATCAACAACAAGCAGTACCGGCAACCCCAGAAAGGTGGCGAGCTCCGCTGTGCTGTAGGTCCCCTCACTGTCAACCCCGTCAAAAAGACCCCTGTTACCTTCTATAATGGCATAACTTTTGCCGTAACAGTGTGCAGAAAAAGCCTTAAGAATGCTTTCCCCTTCCATAAGATAGGGATCAAGATTAAAACATGGTCCACCCGCAGCCTCACCGAGCCAGCCGGCATCTATATAATCCGGCCCTTTCTTAAAGGGCACTACACTACAGCCCCTTTCTCTTAGTGCAGCCACCAGGCCTACAGCCACTACACTCTTGCCTGAACCTCCTCCAAGGCCTGCTACTACAATACCTTTTGTCATATCTTAAAGTTTTGCTGATCACCCGCTGATAATGGATTATTCTTGATTCAAGTCAGCGCTGCTGATTATAACGGATTTTGAAAAGCTGGTACCGGGAATAGTTCAAAAAACTTTCAGTAAATACATAAACAGATCTTGGCAAGATCTGAAACAGATAATTTCTCATTGAAATCAAACTTTTTGTCATCCCCTGAATCTGTTATAGGCAGAAAATTAAAGGAAATGAAAATTAGAGGGTATCCATTTCGCTCCTCTAATGTTATTCTGCATCAATTGGCAGTAGGGAGCAAAATAACCCTGACAATCTTCCGGGCTTTCTGAAACTAATTACCCGTAAATATCCTCGGCAGATAGCGGACCTGATCCGGCACAGATTTAAAAATTGCTCAATTGTACCCGAATTTACCGAAATACATACAACTTTATCGATTCTGACTGAATTTTGGAAGAATTAATTTTATAACCACCCGAAATAATCAATTTTAATAATATTTTCATTTTTTAAGGATAAACTATGGAATCACCATACAACTATGAAAAAATGGATCGGCCGGAACTACTGGCCTTTATGTTCCACCCCCGACCAGCTCAAGACACTACTCCTTCGAAGAAAGATCAGGTTATTGATACCCCGGATGGAGAGAAGCTTCAGCTGCGCTATCACATGACTGAAGATCATAGCACTGTCAATATACTGTTCTTCCATGGTAATGGAGAAACAATCGAAGATTATGAGGAAATCGCCGCCGCTTTTAACCGGGAAAACATGTCATTTATCATTACGGGTTACCGGGGATATGGCTTGAGTACGGGAAAACCCAGCGCCACCAGTATGATGAATGACGCCCATCTGATTTTAAAGGCAGCAGAAAAAAGACTGGTGGAAATGGAACGTTCCGGACTACTGTTAGCTATGGGCAGATCTCTGGGCTGTGCCCCGGCTATAGAACTGGCCTCCCTCTACCCGGAACAGGTCAAAGGAGTGCTTCTGGATTCAGGCTTTGCCAATACCATACCGGTATTAAAAAATATCGGCGGCAATCCCGACAACTCTCTTACTGAAAATGACTGCTTCCGTAATCTTGACAAAATAAAGACGGTGGCCAATCCGGTATACCTCATCCACGGTCAGAAAGACGATATAGTTGATCTGAAAAACAGCTCCCTGCTCCATGCCGAATGTCCGGCAAGGCAAAAAGAAATACAGATAGTTCCCGGGGCAGATCATAACAGTATCTTCCAGGCTGCCGGTCCCATGTACTTTACGGTTATGAAACGCTTTATCGATCGAATAGGCACACTAAAACCAAAACGCAGAGGAGTTCTTTAAACTGAATTTAACAATACTGAATATTCGGAGGCTTTTTTAATACATGCAATTTAAGAATTATACCAGAAATGCCTACAACAAATGTGATACGCCCGGCAATACATTACAGAGAATTCAACACGGTTTCAAAAGTCTCGGTCTTGATGCCGTATACAGAGGCGTTCGGATTTCGGATTCTCTTTTCTGGGGAAGGGCCTGGATTGAGTCTCTGCACATCGTCTGTGAAGGCAAAGGGATTACCGAAGAGCTGAGCGAAGCAAGCGCTTATGCCGAATTAACGGAACGTCTGAGCACGGGACTTTATTATCCGGGTTTTGAAGAACAGGTTCGATATCATTTACCGGAAATTTATAGCCGCGAAACCATCAGATTTCTGAACTACGAATGGATGGATGGATATGTCCGGGCACACCAGGATGAACTGGATAATCCCCTGACTATCGAAACTTTACTTCAAAATGAAAAGCACCTTAAAAAAAGTGACTGTAAGGAGATAAAAGATTGCGAAATGGCCAAACACTGGGTAGACGGCTATTCTCTGCTTCGGGAAGAGAACATAAAGGTGCCGGTTAAATTTATGGCTTATATTCACGGATCCAACGGCATGGCTGCAGGCAATACCATTGAAGAAGCCATAATTCAGGCGGGCTGCGAAATACTGGAACGATACACCCAAATCAATATTGTTAAACCGGAAAAGATCATCCCCACCATTGACCCGGACTCAATAGACCTCCCCTTGATCAGCGAGATGATCGACTTTTACACGAAATCAAATGTCCGCGTTATTATCAAAGACCTCTCCTTTGGCGGAAATCTTCCGGTCATCGGCGTCCTGTACATCAACCAGAATCTGCCTTCGGACCGCCTGGAACATAAAAGCTTCATAGCTGCGGCCTCCTTTAACCAGGAAGAGGCATTGACCAGGTGCTTCACGGAAGGAATGCAGGGAAAACAAACCCTTCTCTCCGGAAGGCCGGAGCTGGATAAACCCGTTGCCCCGGGAAACCGGGTTACCGATTATTACATGCTCATGAAACACGGGATTTCACCGAAAGACATCTCATTTCTGAAACAGGGAGAAATTACAACCTTTCACAAGGAGGTCAAGAAAGATATCCTGGAAGAAATCAAAGAGCTCAAGGATATCTGTAAAAAATATAAAACGGATTGTATCGTGCTGAACCATACCCATCCGATTCTCGGCTTTCCGGTAGTCCGCTTAGTTATCCCCGGAATTTCGGATTTCCTCCCGTTTCTGCCTCCACATATATTAACCGATGAAAAGAGCAAACCGTCAACAGCCTGGAAGGGTGAAGACTTCAAAAAAATGATGCAAAGTTTTTTTACCATAAACCGTTAACTCGGGTTCCGGCCGGGCACTGATGATTTTGAGGCAGGGGCTAAAACAGTCGGCAAACAGTTAAACAGCCTCATGTTGCTTCTTGATTTTAACCTGATCTTTGATTATTGTATCAACTAATGTCGTTCAAGAATAAAATAAGCCGTCTTGCTAAGTTCTCAATAAGAATAATATTGAATTTTCAAAGTTACCAGGCCTTATTGAGAGTGTACCTGGCTTGAAATGAAGGATTTAAAATGAGTGAAAAAATTCAGCAGAAAGATACCGGTAAAGTTATTGAAGAAATGAAACAGATATGCAAGGAAAATCCTGACTCCATCATGGCCCACCACAACCTGGCCCTGGTCTACCACAAGGCCGGCAGGGTTGATGAGGCTATCGATGAATTCAACAGATGCCTGGAAATTGATGACCAGGCAGATGATATCTATGTCAATCTCGGTGCCCTGTACTACGAAAAGGGGGATATAGAAAAGGCCCTGGAAATGAATGAGAATGCCCTGACTTATTCCTCCAAGCCCGCCAGGGCCTATTGCAACATCGGCCTCATCATGCAGCACCAGGATAAAGATCAAGAGGCGATTGACTACTACCGGAAAGCTACTGAAAGTGATGCCGAGCTGGGTTTTGCCTGGGTCAATCTGGCCTCTTCTTATATTATGGCCGGTGACTTTGCCCAGGCCCTGGAGGCTGCCAAAAAAGGTGTAGCAACATCCCCCGAATTTCCTCTGGCTCACAATAATCTTGCCGTGGCCTATTATTATAACGGTCAATATCAACAGGCCCAGGAAGAAGCTGACAGGGCAAGAAAAATGGGCTACTCAGTGGAGATATCCTTCTTTAAGGCCATAGAAGACGCACTTAACAACCAAGAACAGACAGAATAATGGCTAAAAATCCTGCTATAAAAGTCCTGCCTTGGTGCCCCTTCTGCGGCAAGGACATTGAAAAACCCGTGATACCGGTTCAGCGCAAAATGGATGAATTCCCCACGGCCACCTGCCAATGCGGAGCAGTATACGTCAGCGATGCCACCGGCCATAATCTCGGCGCTGCCATGATTGAATGCCTGGTACATGCCTGTAATGACAACTGGGAATTGGCCTGGGACCTGTTGCCGGAGGAGGACTACCTCACCGGCCGGCTGGAAAACTACGACGAAGAAACCCATCAGATAGTTGAAACCAGAGTACTTGACGGCCGGATCATAAGAGGCACCCTGTACTTTGTCCGCCTGAATGAGGCAGTAGCGGCAGTTGCCGACGAGGCAGCAGAAGCAACCGCCGGAGATAAAAACAAGTCCGTTGAAAATGAGGACCAGTTTCCCGATATCCCTCCGGAACCTCAAAGAGACCCGAAACGCAAAAAGAAAAGGGCCAATAAGACTGAAGTAAAAAAACTCGTAGAGGAAGGCAATGTCGACGCCCTGGTTGATCTTGCCATGGATCATACCCAGACCCTGCGTTTCCTCCAAAGACTACTCTACAATTTCGACAGCGATTTTCGCTACCATTGCGCCCATGTTACCGGTCTGGTCTGTGCCAGACTTTCAACCCGTAAACCGGGTAAAGTAAGCGACCTGCTGCACAGAATGTTTGAGGCCTGCGTGGATTCGGCAGCTGCCCACTGGGGACAGATCGAAGCCATAGGCTCAATAATAGCCGCCCGTCCCAGTCTTTTTGGGGGATTTACCAGACATCTTCTGATGCACAGGAACGTCCCTTCCAGCCAGATCCAGGTGTTATGGGCCCTGGGAACCATTGCTGAAAAACGTCCCGATATTGTCCGGGCCACTCCCTTTTACAGCCTCTTCGATCTCTTAAAAACAACAGACGATGCCGTCCTGCTGGGCCATGCAGTCAGACTTTTCGGCCGTATCAGGGCAACCGAAGTTAAAAACCGGATCAATGAGCTTACCGGTGACCCAAGACCACTGACCGTATACGAGGAAGGCAGGCCGGTCCGGACCACGGTAGGTGAACTTGCTGACATTGCTCTACAGCAGATTGACAGACCGTCTTCAGAGAAAATTGAGAATTAAGAATACGAAAAATTAACGGAGTAACTGCCTGATGGAGAACGAAATCGAAAACCAGGAGGAGAATAAGAGCCAGGCCCAGCTTGATTACGAACAGGGGCTGGAACATCTGAAGAATAATGAGATAGCCGAGGCGGCCAACATGTTCCACAATGCCCTGATCGGCTTTGAACAGGACAACAACGAACACGGTATCGCTAATGTTATGGACAAATTAGGTGATATCTGCTATGATAACAAGGATTTTGATAAGGCCCTGGAATACTATGAAAGGGCCTATACCATCTGTCAGAAAGAGACTGACCGATTCAGCCTCTTCACCCTGGAACAAAAGAAGGCCAAAATATACCTGGACATTGGAGATTATAGAAAAGCCCTGCGCGCCTACATCGGCGTCCTGGATGAATTTGAAGCCCTGAAAAACCCCCGGAGCTCGGTAGATACCCTGGAAGTTATAGCTGACATATATCTAAAGCTGGGGGAAAAGGAAAATGCCGCTGAAGCCTATAAAGTGGCGGCCTCGATCCATAAAAACTTCAACCACGAGAAGCCGGCCCGGGAGTTACTGCAGAAGGCGGAGGAAGTCTTGGAGCGCTAGCAGCTCTTGCCCCCATTTCTAAATGCAAATAAAAAAAGCCGTTCTGAAAACACTCGGCACGGCTTTTTTTATTTTTTAAGGTACTGCTCTGTATCGGGCAATATTAACCCTCTTCTTTCCGGGCCCGCTCTTTCAAGGCATACATGGTGGTACTGCCGCTGGACCAGAACACCAGTTTCCCCTCTTTTACCAGGTCGTTGGCAGCATTCTTGATCTGCCTGGGCTTTGCCTCGGGATCGCACTTGTAAAAGTCCTTGACATAGAGCTGGGCTTTCGGAGCTTTTGTTGCCTTCTCGACGATCTTTTCTTTTAGTTCTTCTAAACTGAGAGCCATGATAATTTCCTCCCATGACATTTGGGATTACACAGAATGGCGGCCTCGGCCGAGGCCGCCATTCAAGAAAACAGAATTACTTTATATGACTGGTAAACTTGAATTGAGTGGTGCACCGCCAAGTGTCATAAGCCAGCCTGTAATCGTCAATTGATTTATCGGTAAAGGGAATACCTGTCTTTTCAAAGAATTTCTCCCAACCGATACGTTCCGCCCATTCTCCAAGCCTCTCATACTTGTTGGCATCCTTGGCATAAACCTCCACGATGTTTTTAACCGCTTCAACGGTTTCCGGCCAGCGCGGAGGGGTGTTGGGCAGGAAGGGGATAACCAGCTTGGAAAATTTGGGAACACTTACCCTGTTGGAGACCTTGCCGCCTACCAGGATGGCAATACCACTGCCCTCGGGATCAGCCAGAGGCATGGCCGGGCACATGGTGTAGCAGTTACCGCAGAACATGCAGCGCTCTTCCTTGACTGTTACAGTCTTGACCTCTTTACCATCGGTGCTGCGGGTTGCCTTGGCAGGCTTGATAGCACCCAGCGGGCAGGCTGCCACAGCCAGGGGAATCTCGCAGAGCCCCTCGAGATTGTCATCATCAACCATCGGCGGCTTCCGATGAACCCCGAGTATGGCGATATCTGAACAGTGGACCGCACCGCACATGTTCAGGCAGCAGGCCAGGGCAATACGCACCTGGGCGGGCAGCTTGTGACTGGTGAAATAATCGAAAAGTTCATCCAGAACTGCCTTGACAACCCCGGAGGCATCACAGGCCGGAGTGTGACAGTGAAGCCAGCCCTGGGTATGGACAATATTACCCACACCAGCCCCTGTCCCACCCACCGGGAACTTGTTGCCGCGGCTGGCCAGGTCATCGATCAAGGGCTGGACCTTATCTGCTGAATCAACCATGAACTCCATGTTATTTCTGGTAGTCCAGCGCACATAGCCATCACTGTGTTTATCGGCAATCTCGCAGACCTCGCGGATATGCTCAATACTTGCCAGCCTGGGGGTCCCAACCCTTACTGTCCAGCATTCATCCCCTGATTCTGCCTTATGCATCAGGACACCCGGCTTTTTAATCTCATGGTAAAGCCATTTACCAAAGTTATTCTTTATGATCGGCGGCAGGAACTGCTCATAATGGGGGGGGCCAATATCAGTAATTCTGTCTTTCATCGGATTGTTCGGATCATATCCCATAGTTGCCTCCTTAAAAGTATTATAACAAATTTGTTTCCTTATCTATCTGTTAATTATGCCCTAAAATAAACAGCCTATTCCAAGTTCAGCTTTTTACGGAACTCATGGATATCCCGCTGCCAGCCGCCTTCAACTTCTTCTTCTTTCCAGAAGACGTAGGGATTTGAACGAGGTTCTGCTATATTCTGCGGTATCGGATCCCTTCCCATTACCTCAGTGATAAACTTGGGCAGGCCAATACGCTGCATGGCTTCTCCGAGGCGCTCCCTGTTCTTACCGTTTTCCATCCAGAAATCCCAGACCTTTTCAATATTTTCGACAATCTCCTCATAGTCATTATCCGGATTGACTTCAATAAAAGGAATGATCATGGTTGAAATCTGGGCACCGTCCAGGATCGGAGCCTTGGCGCCGCAGGAAATGGAGGCTCCCTTCACTTTACCGGGACGGAGAGCCCGGGGCATAACATTGATGCAGTGCATGCAGCGCGTGCAGTTGCTGTCATCGATCTTCAGCTCCTCGCCTTCCATCCACATGCATTTGGTGGGACAGAGGTCAATTACTTCCTTCTGGATATCAAACTTGCCCCAGTCTCTGTCACCATGGGCTCCGGCGTTGGGTGGATACTCGCCGGCAATATATTTCTTGACTTCCGCCTGATCGATCTGGATATTGTCCTTCCAGGTGCCTACTACCGAAAAGTCAGACCGGGCCATGGCAGCCACGCAGTCATTGGGACAGCCGGAAAATTTGAACTTGAACTTGTAAGGAAAGGCCGGACGGTGCAGTTCGTCCTGGTAATGGTTGGTCAGAAAATGGCAGATCCTCTGGGTATCAAAACAGGCCCACTCACACCTTGACTGGCCGAGACAACAGGCCGGGGTCCTCAGATTGGATCCGGAGCCGCCTATGTCCTGATTCAGGTCATGGGTCAGATCGTAGAAAAAGTATTCAAGGTTCTCGGTAGTGGTACCAATAAACACTGTATCACCAGTGGAGCCGTGCATATTGGTCAAACCGGACCCGTATTTCTCCCAGAGATCACAGAGATCACGAAGTTTTTGGGTGGAGTAGTACTTACCTGAAGGCTGGTTAACCCGGATGGTATGGAAATGGGCAACTCCGGGAAACTTTGTAGGCTGATCAGAATAACGCCCAACAACACCACCACCGTAACCGAAAATACCAACAATTCCGCCGTGTTTCCAGTGGGTAATCCTGTCCTTATAAGACAACTCTACCTGGCCAAGGATATCCCAGCATTCAGGCTTTTTTTCAGCCATCCTCTTGATATCCGTTACAAAGCTTGGCCAAGGCCCCTTTTCAAGTTCATCCAACAATGGAGTGTCATGCTTTGCCATCTTGTCTTTCCTCCTTAATTAGGATTTGTTAATATATTAATTGCCCCTCTTCCTGAACCTGTATTACCTTAATTGATCTCCAGACCGTAAATAGACTTTTCTGAACAAGCATTCATTAAAAGATGAATTTATATGTAGCGCGCTTTTTTGTCAACTAAAAAATCCCTGACAAATCCTCTATTCCTTATATTAAACAGTTTAAAATTTGACATTCTTTCGTTATAGGTTAATTTTGAAGATGCCGGACTGTACGGTACAGGCCTGATCCGGGGCCTAAGTCCACTAATAGATTAAAAAAATATAAAAAATCAAAAATTTCGAAAAATAATCAGGAGAAAAAAAATGGCTAGCAAGATAGTTATTGTCGGCGGGGTAGCAGCCGGGCCCAAATCAGCCTGCCGGGCCAGACGCCTTCTTCCGGATGCGGAAATCACCCTCCTTGATCAGGACAGCCTTATCTCCTATGGGGGATGCGGAATACCCTACTATGTTTCAGGAGATATAAGTAATGAAGATGAACTTCGCAAAACCAGTTTTCATGCCACCCGTGACCCCGATTTCTTTAAATCAAGTAAAGGTATAGATGTCAGGATAAATACCCGGGCTGTCGGCATTGATCGTAAAAGTAAAAAAGTGGAAGTGGAAGATACCGTGACAGGGGTCAATGATGCCCTGTCCTACGACAAGCTTGTTCTGGCCACCGGCAGCCGGTCCTTTGTCCTGCCTATACCGGGCGCTGATCTGGAAGGAGTATTTACCCTGAGCAATCTGCACAAGGCCATTTCCATTAAACAACAACTGGCAACCGGTAAAATAGGCAAGGCCCTGGTTATCGGCGGAGGGGCTATCGGTCTGGAAATGGCCGAGGCATTCAGTGATCTCTGGGGGGTGGAAACAAGCCTGATCGAATTCATGCCCCAGCTTATGCCAGGCATTGTGGATCCTCCCTTTGCCAGAATGGTGCAGCACAGCATGGGAAAAAACGGGGTGAGCATCTACACCGGTGAAGCGGCCCGGTCCATAGAACGCCTGGAAAACGGCAACGGCTACCTGGTCAAGACCGACAACCGTTCCCTGGAAACCGATATTGTCATCATGGCGGCCGGGGTAAGGCCAAGAGGCGATCTGGCCCGGGAGGCCGGCCTGGAGGTTTCCGGGATGGGCGCTATTGTAGTAAACCAGCGCCTGCAGACCTCTGACCCCAATATCTTTGCTGCCGGTGACTGTATCGCCACCACTAACCTGGTCACCGGCAAGGCCTCCTATAATCCCCTGGGCTCATTGGCCAACCGCCAGGGCAGGGTAGTAGGCGACAATCTGGCCGGCATTCCTTCCCGGTTTCCAGGTGTCACAGGTTCATTTATAATGAAATGCTTTGACTGCTGCATAGGGACTACGGGCCTCAGTCTCCAGAGCGCCCTGGCCGAAGGTTTTGAGGCGGATGCCTCCATCACCGCCCCCTCTGACCGGGCCCATTTCTTTCCAACTGAAACCAAAATGCCCCTGCAGCTGGTCTTTGACCGCAGGGACAGGAAGGTACTGGGAGTACAGGGCTTCGGAGCCTTTAATGATGCCGTCCTGGCCCGGATTAATTCCGCGGCCGCCCTTATTGCCAAAGGAGGCACCATTGAGGATTTCAGCCTTCTGGAGATGGCCTATGCCCCTCCTTTTTCTACAGCGATTGATGCCCTTAATGCTGCAGCCAATGTGGCGGAAAATCAGGCGGCGGGCCGGCAGCGCAACGTTTCCATTGAAAAATTTCTTAGCTGGATGGAGAACTTTGACAGTCAGCCTGACTGGCTGGCCCTTGACATACGGCACCCAAAAGAGACGGCCCCATTCATAAAAAAATTCGGGAAGCACTGGCTGAGTATCCCCTATAATGAAATCCGCAGCCGCTATCGGGAAATCCCGGCTGACAAGACCCTGATCATAATCTGCTCCGCCGGTCCCCGTTCCTTTGAGATCCAAGTCTTCCTGGAGAGCGTGCAATTGAAAAACACCCTGGTCCTCCAGGGAGGTTTCAACTGCATCACCAGGATAGGAGTCGACTGGTGGCCTGAGTAACGCCAAAAGTATATCAAGTTTATATAAATCAAGAGAGGAAAAGTAAAATGCGGACAACCAACCAACAAAAACGGCGCCTGCTTTCAGTTCTCCACTTCCCTGTCCCCATCACTGTTCTTCTCTGTCTTGCCATGCTTATCTGGCCCTGGCCTGCCTTATGCCTGACCAGCCAGCTTGATATCAATACCGCCTCGGAAAAAAATCTCCGGGAATTACCCTTTATCGGCAGCAGCAGGGCCAAGGCTATTACTGATTACCGAAAACAGAACGGGTCTTTCGAAAATCTCAAAGAACTTCTTCAGATCCAGGGGATAGGGAAGACTTCACTGAAAGCTGTCAGCCCCTATTTAACCATAAACGGCGAAAAAACCGGCAAACCATCAATTCCCTCCGAACTCTCAGTTCAACGGAGAATCGACCTCGCCCCCGGGGCCTTAATGTTGCTGCCGGATGACAAATACTATGAGGCCCTGATCGACTTTATCCGGGAAGCGGAAAAATCGATAGATATGGCCATGTATCTCTTCAAAATTACAGATTCCCCCCGGAACCTGGCCAGGATGCTGATGGAAGAACTGATCAGGGCAAGAAAACGGGGGGTCATGATAAACCTGGTCCTGGAACAGTCAGACTACAATGACAAACTCAACCTGGAAAACCGCAAAGTGGCCCGGAAGCTGAAAGCGAACCGGATAAACGTCCAGTTTGATGGACCTGACACCACAAGCCATACCAAAGTTGTAGTGATTGACCGCTGTTTTACATTCCTGGGCAGCCATAACTTCACCCACTCCGCCCTGTCGCATAACCACGAGATGTCAATTTTAATCGACAACCGAAATCTGGCGGAAGAAATGATAGATCATATTGATATGATCGACCTGAGCCCATAGAAGGATCAAAGGCACTCAAGATGACATCCCGGTTGGAAAAAGCAATCAACCATTATCATAAAGGCGAGAAGGAAAAGGCCTTGGCCGGCTTTTTAAAAAGCGCGGAACTGTCACCCGATTCAACGGTCGCCCACTTTAATGCCGCGGTAATATATCACCAGTTTAACGATCTCAAGAAAGCAGTTCACCATTATCGCCTTGCCCATAAGACTGATCCGGAAGACCCGGACATCCTTTTCAATCTGGCTATCTCCCTGAAAGAGCTGGGCCGGATCGAAGAGGCTCTGGACTGTTATTATGCCAATCTTGAGACCAACCCCGGAGATACGGAGACCCGCTACAATCTGGGCATGCTGCTGATGGAAAAAGGCCTGATGGAGGAGGCCGCCTCGTTTTTTAGAAAAGTCCTGGCAATAGACCCATCCCACGCCCCGGCCTGCAACAATCTGGCCTACCTTTATCACCGGCTGGGTATGACCAGCGAAGCCCTGGAGACTTATAATCTGCTTCTGGAATTGAACCCGGCCCATAAAACAGCAGCCCATATGAAAGCCGCCCTGACCGGGGATAATCCTGATCACCCCCCTCCGGAATACATAAGGGATGTCTTTGATCAATTTCAGGACTATGATAAAACCATGCAGGACAATCTGAGATACAATATCCCCCGGGAACTAGGCAATCTGCTGTGCGACTGCCTGCCTGAAAAAAAACAATTTGACCATGTCCTGGATCTGGGATGCGGTACCGGCCTGGCCGGTCCCATCTTCCGCAGCATGACTAAACGCCTTACCGGAATTGACCTTTCTATAAACATGCTGACCCAGGCCGAAAAAAAACAGATCTATGACAAGCTCAGACAGGAAGAGATCGTCTCCTTTCTCCGCAACACCGGCCAACAGTACGATCTTTTTCTGGCTGCAGATGTCTTTGTCTATAGCGGTGATCTCTTGCCGGTTATGGGAGAAATCGGAAAACGCTCACAGACGGGGGGGCTTTTACTGTTCTCCACAGAACTGGCTGAAAAGGATTTTTCCCTCAAAAAAACAGGGCGCTATGCCCATTCAGCAGATTACCTGAAAAAGACTGCCGGGCAATGCGGTTTTCATCTCCTGCAAAGCAGGGCTGCCAATATCCGCAAAGAAAAGGGGGAATGGATCAAGGGAGGTTTTTACCTGTTTGGCATCTGATCTGACCCTGCTACTACCTACCATCTGATTTTTAACCGCGCTTAAAAGATATTCTAAATGCCGAGATTGTCAACAATCCGGCTCATCTGACTACACATGCCACTGTTAGGATTGGCAGCGGCCAGGATCGCGCCGCACCCCATACTGTCTTCCAATTCGGGATACTTTTTAACATATCCCGGCCATTCAATATTAATGGAAAGAGACTTGCGCGCCAGACCGGAGATAACCTTGGCAACCTGGCCAGCCTCCGTTTCATCTGATACCCGGTTAACTACCAGATAAGGAGAAAAACTGACAACAGCTGCGGCAAGATCCGGGATATCCAGGGGATCGTTCTCAGCCACCCTGTTCATCAACTCCGAGATATTCTTGACTGCAGGCTGACCGCTGCCTGAAAAACTGAAATCCTTTAAAAAAGAGGCCAGTTTCTGATTTTTTATCTGTTTTTTGTCGGAATCAGGGCTGGTCAGCCTGTTAAGTTTTCGATAAAGGGCCGTCTTGATAAACTGGTAGGCTCCGATATAGGAAGCTGAACTCCTGGTAGTCAGAACAATCGGGTAATCACTGATTAAGAAGAAATCAAGAATATTGAAAGAGGTATCGCCTCCCAGGTCAAGAATTACGTAATCGGCCTCCAGCGCTTGAACCGCCCTGATCAGCTTCATTTTCCTGGCATAATCGATATTGGCAATACCCAGTTCCGAACTGTCGCCGCCGATAATCCAGGGGCCCGACTCACTCTTAAAGGCGATATCCGAAAGATCTGTATACTTTTTTTTGAGATAGTCGTTGATGGTCCGCTCGGGAATAAACTTCTCTCCAAGATACAGAGAAAGGTTGGCACCGCCCAGGTCCAAATCAACAGCAATGGTCCGGTATCCTCTAGCTGCCAGAAAAACACTGAGATTGGCAACAAAAATACTCTTGCCTATCCCCCCTTTAGCACCGCCCACCGCCAGAATCCTGCCAGTCTCTGATTCCCGGGCCTGGGGATATTTCTGCTGAAAAAAAGAAGTAAGAATTTCATAAGAATCTTTCATCCTGCTGAGAAAACTTTCAATCTTCTCCATCCTGGCAGGATCTATATCTTTCTTCCTTTCCTCCTGATAATAACGGGCCTGTTTTATATAGGCCTCTTTAACATGCTCAGGTTTTATCTTTTTAAAAAATCCCTGGTCCAGAAAATTGTCAGGGGGAAAAAAGTAAGAACCGGCTTCCTGGATAAGGTGCTTCTGCCTAGGGGTATAAAAGTCAATTGGGAGCATAACGTAGGGGCCGCGGAGCTCATTCTGTTATATTATTCAAGTTCGACTTTCCGGATTGATTTATCTGTATGATATAACGTGCATTTTCCGTGAGGCAAGGGTATCGGAAAGTTGAGATTCAAGGTTTATAATTCGAGCCAATTGCGGCACAGCAGGAACGGTCAAAGGAAAACTACTGCCAACTACCTACATCCGCATCTTCATCTTCCCCTCCTTCCTTATCATCGGCACCATAAGAATAAATATCAACCTCTCCATGCTTACCGGGATTGCGGTACCTGTAAGGGTTACCCCAGGGATCCTCAGGTAAATTCTTCTGAAGATATGGCCCGTTCCAGTCATCTTCTCCCGGATCACTTATCAAGGCCTCAAGCCCCTCGGACTCCGCGGGATAGTGGCCCACATCCAGGCGATAAGAATCAAGGCCTGCCATAAGCATGGCAATCTGGGTCTGGGCGGTTTTCTGTTTAGCGGTTCCCAGTTTTTTAAACATGGTAGGCCCAACCAAAGAGGCCAGCAAACCCAGAATAACCATAACGATCATCAACTCTATCAGGGAAAACCCCCCTTGACAGCCCCTGACTCGGGACACGGGGCCTTGTCCCCGCTTTTTATTACGGTTGATACCGAAAATAAACAGCAATTTAGCAACCTTATTCATATTGTACTCCTCTCAACGCACATAATACGCCTCAAAATTCTCAGTGATTTCTCTTCTGTCTTACGCTTGCAGCTGAAGGGCTTCAGTCTGATAACCTTCCTTTCACTTCCCACTGGCCATACTATAATCTTTTTTACTTACGCTGAAAACGATTAACAGCATTTATATGCTCTCTCAGATTACAAGAAAACTCATGACTGCCGTCATTCCTGGCCACAAAGTAGAGATACGGGGTCCTTGCCGGGTTTAAGGCGGCGGCAAGTGCGGCACGCCCGGGATTACATATCGGACCGGGAGGCAACCCCCTGTGAAGATAACTGTTATAAGGAGTGTCCACAATAAGGTCTGCGGCGCTTAAACACTCCCCGGCCTTACCAAGCCCGTAAATAACAGTAGGATCAACCTGCAGTAACATATTCCTGCGGAGACGGTTAACCAGTACCGAGGCAACCAGCGGGCGTTCAGCAGGTACAGACGTTTCTTTTTCCACGATAGAGGCCATACTGACAATTTCCTGCCGGGTGAACGAAGATGTAATCCGGGATTCCTTTACCAACAGCAAATCGTCATAAACTTCCTGAAAACGTTTAACCATCTTCCTGATTACGGATTCCAGGGGCATCCCGATGTTAAGCTGGTAGGTATCAGGGAAAAGATAACCTTCCAGCACCTTGACCTTTAGCCCCAGACTCTTAATCAAAGTCCGGTTATGGCAGAGTTCCTGAAATTCTTTCTGCTTATAGGCAAACCTTTCTTCCAGAAGTCCGGCTATCTGCTTAACTGTATAACCTTCGGGGATTGTCAGCCGAAAACTGGTAATATCACCTTCTTCAAGGCGACCAAGAATCTCCAGGGGGGTAGAGCCGGCAGCAACAGAATAATGACCGGCTTTAAGCGAGTCAGCACAACCCAGCATTAAAGCCAGCAATTCAAAACGGATATCACTCCTGATCAAAGACTGCCCGGCCAGGATATTCTTAATACCGCCGAGCGGAGTACCATCCGGAATATGGACGGCGACAGCCTTTGCTCCGGAATCAGGTCCCGGCCTGACAGCATAATCCTGGAACCAGAGCCGGGGAATGCAGAGTACGGTAAGGGATAAAATCACAATCCCGGTGATGAAACGAATCTTACTTAACAAAGACCTTACTGAAGACCTGATCTACATTTTTAACCGTTATGAACTCCAGCTTGTCCCGTAGCTCCTCAGGTATTTCAACCAAGTCTTTTTTATTAAATTCCGGAATAATAACAGTATAAATCTCACTCCGCAGGGCAGCAAGGGCTTTTTCCTTTAAACCTCCTATGGGAAGAACACGGCCACGCAAAGTTATTTCTCCGGTCATAGCTACATCCTGTCTTACTCTTTTGCCGGTCAAGGCCGAATAAAGTGCCACAGACATGGTCAGGCCGGCTGAAGGCCCGTCTTTGGGAATAGCACCGGCAGGCACGTGGATATGGACATCTTTGTCATCAAAGTACTTTTCGTCCATCTTAAGGCCGGCAAGCCGTGAACGGCAAACAGTCAGAGCCGCCTGAGCCGACTCTTTCATAACATCACCTAAGTGACCGGTAAGTGTAAGATTACCCTTGCCTTTCAGGAAGGAGGCTTCAACATAAAGGATCTCGCCCCCGACCTCGGTCCAGGCCAAACCAGTTGCCAGTCCGGGCTGATCAATGGCGTCCTTTTCCGCCTCAGGCAAATGGGTGGGGGGGCCTAGATACTTGCTGATGGTGCGCCTTGATATAGTATATGGCCCCCGTCCCCCTTCTGCAATACGGCGGGCTATCTTGCGGCAGATTTTACCCAAATCCCTTTCCAGATTACGCAGGCCGGCCTCCCGGGTATAGTGGGAAATAATATAACTCAGGGCATCATCATTAACTTTGATGTGTTTTTTCTCCAGACCATTCTCCTTGAGCTGTCTGGGCATAAGGTACTTACGGGCAATTTCCAGTTTTTCCTCCATGGTATAACCGGAGAGCCTGATCACCTCCATCCGGTCATACAATGCAGAAGGAATGGTGTCCGGCATATTGGCGGTAGTGATAAACATCACCTTAGAAAGGTCGAAAGGATGGTTGAGATAATTATCTGTAAACTCAAAATTCTGTTCAGGATCAAGTACTTCAAGTAAGGCAGAAGACGGATCGCCCCGGTAATCCGCTCCGACTTTATCTATTTCATCCATCATGAAAACCGGATTATTTGAACCAACTTTTTTCAATCCCTGAATAATCCGGCCCGGCATAGCACCTATATAGGTCCGGCGGTGCCCCCTTATCTCGGCCTCATCCCTGACGCCGCCAAGAGATATGCGGTGAAATTTCCGGTTCATAGCCCGGGCAATGGACTGGCCCAGGGATGTTTTGCCTACTCCGGGCGGACCGACAAAACAGAGGATGGGGCCTTTCGTTGTTTTATTTAATTTCCGCACAGCCAGGAATTCAAGTATACGTTTCTTGACCTCGTCCAGGCTGTAATGATCTTCATCCAGGATCTTCTGGGCACGCTTCAGATCAAGAGAGTCTCTGGTGCTTTTCGACCAGGGTACATCCAACATCCAATCAAGGTAGGCCCTGATTATAGTGGCCTCCGAGGCGTCAGGATGCATCATCTCCAGCCTTTTAAGCTGCTTCATACTTTCTTTTCTAACATCGGCAGGCATCCGGGCCTTTTTAATCTTCTCCCGAAGTTCCTCTATCTCCTCCGATCTCTCATCAATATCACCAAGTTCTTTTTTAAGGGCATTGAGCTGTTCCCTCAGGAAATACTCCCGCTGGGTTTTACCCATTTCCTCTTTGGCGTCAGACTGGATCTTGGCCTGAACAGTAGAGACCTCAAGCTCTTTCCGAAGTAATTCCAAAACATTTTTCAGGCGCTCAACAGGATCGGTCAACTCCAGGATGGTCTGGGACTCTGAGGTCTTAAGTTTAAGATTGGAAACAACGAGATCGGCAAGACGGCCCGGCTCCTCTATTTCATTAAGGATGGCCATAAGTTCTGAAGAAGTTATTCCCTTAAGGGTCAAAATCTTGTCGGTCTGCTCCCTGACATTACGCATCAGGGCTTCTACTTCCACAGTATGCTCCCCGGCCGGTTCGTCCGGGGCAAGGCTTATGGAGACCACAAAATGCGGATCATATTCCAGTACTTCTCTGATCCGGGCGCGGTGCAAAGCCTGGACTAAAACCTTCAAACGCCCGTCAGGCAGCTTAAGAGTACGGATAATCATACAGACCATGCCGGTATGATATATATCATCGACACCAGGCTCATCAACAGAGGCGTCTTTCTGGGTAACAAGCATTATCATCTTGTTCCTGGAAAGAGCATCCTGAATAGAACTGATTGAAGATGGCCTGCCGACAAAAAGAGGGATGATCATATAGTTAAAAACAACTACATCCCTTACTGCCATCATGGGCACTACTTCAGGTATATCGCTGCCATCGGATTCAGAAACCTCTGCTGGTTCTGTTATAATAAGATCATCATTGTCCAAAAAAATACTCCATCTAGGTTCATATTTTTATTGTAATTTATCATTTATCCACCTTTGATGTTGAGAAAATTAAACATTTGATCTTATTAAGTCAAGCAAAACTACACTTAACTGGTGTCTGTCCAGAAATTGATAATTTCAGATTCTTACTGATAGCTGGCAGCTGACCGGCAGATTTTTAAAAATGGATAGATACCAGCTGCTTAACTAGGCCTTTTGTTAGTTCTCAACAAATCCTGGCTGCAGACACCCTCGTACCCGGCACCGCTTGTTCCTGCTGCCCTCAATTTTTGAGAAGTTACGGCCTGTTAATCCTCTGCATATTAACTTTAAGGTTTTATGATTGCAAAAACAATTCCCTTAAACTAATATTGAAAGCAAAAATCGAGATTTAAAAATCTAAGACAATGATCCATCTGATAATCACCAATACATGCTGACCACAAAAAATTTCTTTGATATTTCCTCTTTCAGGCACAATGAACTTTTCAAAGATGCTTCACCGGTCTGGGAATCTTTAAAGCTGCTTAAAGACTATATGGCTGATCAGTATTATCCCTCTTTGCCTGATATAGTAAAAGACGGTGAACCTCTCAGCCAGCCTGTTGTAGTTTTTGAAAATACATTCATAACCGGTGCCGGTCTTACTTTTGAAATCAAAGATGTCAACAAAGGTGGTCTAAGAATATATAAAGACGACAAGATTCTGAAAGGAGCCAGTCTTATTATGGCCGGGGCGGTATTAAACGGCAGCCGGATCAGTATAGGCAAAGGAACACTGGTAGAACCGGGCGCTTTTCTGCAGTCTCCCAGTATAATAGGAAACAATACTGAAGTAAGACAAGGGGCTTATATCAGAGGCTATTGCCTGGCCGGCAGCAGATGTGTAATTGGCCATACCACGGAAGTAAAACACAGCATCCTGCTGGATGGGGCGAAGGCCGGTCATTTCGCCTACCTGGGTGATTCCATCCTAGGCAATGAAGTCAACCTGGGGGCAGGCACCAAACTGGCAAACCTCAGATTTCTACCGGGGAACATCCAGATCAAAGCCGAAGAAAAGGACCTTGACACGGGTCTCAGGAAATGCGGTGCCATTGTCGGTGACTACAGCCAGACGGGCTGTAACTCGGTCACCAATCCGGGTACCCTTTTAGGTAAAAAAACACTGATTCTTCCTAATACCACTGCCCCTTCAGGTTATCATAAAGACGACACCATCATACGATAATTAATCAAATTCAACTTTCCGGATTGATTTATCTGTATGATATAACGTGCAAATTTTTTAGTGAAATCATAATAGTTTTCTCAAGTCGGAAAATTGAAAATCAAAGATTCAACTTCTTAAAGACATAAGTAGTCTTAAGCCTTACATCTTAAACCTTTAATTGTATGCATACTAATACGGCACTTTACTTCCCGGATACCAGTATTGATATCAAAAAAGTTTTTGAAGAACTCCTCTTATTTGGCCATATCTACTTTTATCAGGCGGCTGAAAACAGTGCTCCAACTACAGAAAAAAGATGGAATGACTTATGCTCAGGTTATCCACCTCTACCGTTCGGGTCCGAACTTGACCGTTTTAACCAGTTGATAGAAGAGATTAAAGGTCATGTACAGGAATTCTACAGCGGTCAACTGACCGGTATGGCCTTAAACAGTCTCGAATCCCGCAGTGAAAAAACAGTGAGGGAGATAATCGCCGCTGTTTCCGGCAGAGATGGTCAGAACGGGAAGACCGGGAGTCAGGACACCCTCTGGCATTCCCGCCTTTTACTTAAACTTGCCGAGATAAAAAGGCGGGAAGAAGAGGAGCTAACCAAAAAGCTTGCCGGGATCTCAAAAAAAGAGGTCTCACTTTACAAGGCACTGAAAGGCCATCCCGGGATTGACAGCCTCATAACCGGACATCCTGCAGAATCGGCCCCCTTGCCGGCAATGACCGACACCATACTCAAGGCCTGGGGATATCTTTTTATAAATGACCGCGAACAGCGCCATAATATACTGCTGACCGCGGATAAAAATGCGGCCGAGTCTCTTTTCGAGACACATAACACCTTAAGCAGCGGACGACTTCCGGTTCGTATCTGCCGATTATCTCTTCCCCTTACTGAAGACCTGGGCGAGGAAGCCCGGCTTAACTTTCGCAGAGAATTCCGGGAAAAGGCGAAAAAAGTCATAGCCGGTTTCAGCGACCTTTTCTCCAAAATCATTCTATCAGGACAAAAACAGGACACTATACAAAAAAGTACAACGCTGGCAGCCGAGTGGGGAAGTCTTATAGAGGACTTCAATCCCCGGGATGGGGATCTATCCGCTACAACTGGTAAGCAAAGCACCAATAACCTTCCACATCTGGAGATCTATCTATGTGAGCACAGTCCCGCACTTCTTGTGGCCCGTCATTGCCGGCTCAGTCCACTCTCTGCTTATGCAGGAAATAACTACGGCCTGCTGGCCCTGAAAACCAGCAAACCGGTCACTTGTATGGATTAATGGTCAGCACCGGACAATGGGCAGTTTTAACCACTTTTTCCGCCACACTGCCAAAAAGGATCTTCTCCAAGCCTTTATAACCATGGGTGCCCATAACAATCAAATCGACCTCCTTTTCTTCAGCATAAGCCAGAATAGTTTCCGCAACATCACCGGTTAATATTTCAGTTTTACAGGATGAACAGTTATCAAAATTTTCCTTGATAAACTCATCCATCTTTTCTCTGGCACGGCTGAGGAGATCCTCCTCAAACTGAATGACCGGCATATGGGGGACAAAAAATTCAGAATAATCCTGAAAAACCTGGGCTACAAAAAGTATATGGACTTCCGCCCCGAATTTATCTGCTATATCAAATCCTTCCTGAACAATTCGCTTGGCGTTTTGAGAAAAATCTACGGGTACCAGTACCTTGTTTACCTTCATGCTTTTCTCCTTAAAAATTATTTCTAATTAGGAATCCTGAATATTTAAATTTTATATAATCAAACGGATATAGTAAAGCGCTTTGACTACAAACCGAAAACTCAAATCCAATGCCCGTCTCCGAACTTGAAAACCAGACTGAGAATATCTTTTCCCCGGGAGGTATTCTGGCCCGCCGCCTGACCAACTATGAACCAAGAGAAAGCCAGAGGAGTATGGCCCTGGCCATAGCCGCAGTTCTTGCCGAGCGATCTTCCCGGGTCTCCGTTCTGGGACAGAAACTAACGGTGGAAGCTGGAACCGGTACAGGCAAGACCCTGGCCTACCTGGTACCTGCAGTACTGAGCGGCCGCAAGGTTGTAGTTTCCACCGGCACCCTCAACCTCCAGGAACAGATCCTTGAAAAAGAGATACCATTCATACGGGAACATATCGCCCCAGGACTCACCGCTCTCTGCCTGAAAGGAAGACAGAACTACCTCTGCCTCTACCGCTGGTATCAGTTGAGGGCACCATCAAAACTTCCTTTTTTCAGCAATGAAGACCTGAAAAAGATCGAGACCTGGCTAAAGCGAACTACTACCGGCGACCGGGCCGAATTGGAGTGGCTTGCCGACGATTCTCTTTTATGGAAAGAGTTGAGTGTTTCCACCAGCCAATGCCTTGGCTCCAGTTGTCCGGAAAGCAGCCGCTGTTTTATTAATCGGCTTCGGCAAAAGGCGGGAAACAGCCAACTGCTGATCGTCAACCATCACCTGTTTTTTTCCGATCTCGCCCTGCGACGTTCTGGATTTGCCGAAGTCCTGCCCCGTTACGAAACGGTTATTTTTGATGAAGCCCATCGCCTGGAAACCATTGCCACCTACTATTTCGGAGTCTCAATCAGCCTCTATCAGATAAAAGAACTGGTCAAAGATATAAACAGGACCCTGGAAGCAGGTCCTAAAGATGAAAAGTCGGCAACAACTGCCAGGGAAGCCCGTAACCTTGGCAATGAGGCAGAAAAGTTAACCGGAATTTTCCCGGCAGAGATAGGCAGGTTTCCTCTGAAACCGTTCATAGTAAAAAAAACTGACTGGCGGGAAATAACTGAGTCATTCGAGGATAAACTGACCAGGCTTGTCTTCAACCTGGAACAGCAGGCCATGACAGATGCTTCCTGGGCCCTTCTCCACCGACGCGGCCAGGAACTCCTCTCCAACTTCAGGCATATAAGCGGCGATCAGGATAGCTCATATGTCTACTGGTATGAACGAAAGGGAAAAACCGTCTCTCTGGCCGCCTCCCCAGTCGAAATCGCCTCTGACCTCAGGGTTTGCCTGTACGATAAGGTCAAGACCACGATCTTTACTTCAGCCACCCTGACCACCGGGGGCAATTTCTCTTATTTTTTCGAACGTCTCGGCCTGGATGAGGATACCGATTCCCTGCAGCTTCCCTCTCCTTTTAACTATGAAAACCGGACCAGGCTATACATCCCGGCGGACAATTTTCCGGAACCCTCCTCCCCTTCTTTCTTCAGTCATCTCTGTCAAGAAGTCTACGGGATACTGGAAATAAGTCGGGGCAGGGCGCTTATTTTATGTACCAGTGTCAGATCCATGCAGGGACTGTACAACTTCCTGGAAGAAAAAAGTAACTACCCTATCTATATGCAGGGCAAGGCCCCGAAACAGGTTCTTCTTTCGCGTTTCCAGGAAAACCACAATTCTATCCTTCTGGCTGTAGCCAGTTTCTGGGAAGGAGTCAACGTGCCCGGTGAAAGTCTAAGCTGCGTTATTATCGACAAACTTCCCTTTGAAGTTCCCAGTGATCCTGTTATTATGGCCAGGATTAATAAAATCAGAGAAAAAAAAGGCAACCCATTTACGGAATTCCAGATACCCCGGGCGATTCTCAGCCTGCGGCAGGGACTGGGCAGACTCATGAGATCGACCTCCGACTCCGGCCTGCTGGCGATTATGGATATCCGGCTTTTCAGTAAAGACTACGGCTCCATCTTTCGCAAAAGCCTGCCGCCCAGCCCGGTTATCCGGAACTTTAAAAAAATAAAGAGCTTTTTGCAATGAACAGAGAAACACTTATAAGCCATCTGCAACCGGATATCCAGGCTATTGACCAGTACCTGGAAAAGGAGTGCAAAAATATTTCCTCTCCTTCCTTAAGAGAAATAATTCAATATACCCTCTTCAACGGAGGTAAAAGGATCAGGCCTGTACTGACCATACTCAGCAGCCGCCTTTGCGTATTTGCCAGAATGCCCGAAAACGTGGCCGAGGAGGACGAACTTCATCCTCCGGAAAACCTGTACCGGCTCGCCACAGTTTTTGAACTGATCCATGCCGCCAGTCTACTCCATGACGACGTCCTGGATAATGCGGAAAACCGCCGGGGTAAAAGAGCGACGAACAAGGTCTGGAACAACAGCCAGGCCATTCTGGCCGGAGACCATCTTCATACCATTGCCATGTATCTGGCCGGCAAACTTGTCCCGCAAAGGATATTCAACCAGATAAGCCAGACCCTGCAAGACATGATCGAAGCTGAATTCCTGCAAATTCAGATCAGTGAAACTATAAATCTTGCGGAAGAATCCTATTTTGCTGTCTTAAAAGGCAAAACCGGCGGCCTTATCGGCACAGCCTGTGAAGCCGGGGGCCGCTTTCTGGAAGCGGATGAGGATCAATGTGCCGCCTTACGCACTTATGGAGATGCCCTGGGGCTTTCTTTCCAAATTATTGATGATCTTCTCGATTTTCAAGGAAATCCAGCTAGTACCGGCAAGGAGCGCGGCAGTGATTTCCGGACGGGCAGAATCACCCTGCCTCTTATCCATGCCCTGAGGCAGGCAAAGGAAGAAGAAAGAGAAGGGATTATCAACCTCCTGCAGTCAGAGCCGGAGGAAAGGCTTGCCCGCCTTGATCAAGTCATCGACTTTATTGATAAAAATGGGGGGTTTGCTTATACCCGCCAGGGTGCGGAAACTCTGATCGAAGCAGGCTGCTCGGCCCTGGAGGTTTTTCCTGACTGTCAGGCCAAACGCTCTTTAACAGCCTTGGCGAATTATACCCTCAGTCGGGAAAAATAGCTGAAACAGCGTATCCGTTCAGCAGCACCACATCTTCGGGCGATCAGCCCGGCTTACGTACGACTTAGTACGCGGCGCCGGTCTGCTTGCCCAATGGATAGATTCGTCACTATCCTTACCATAACGTACCTTAAGGTACGGTCAATCTGCGGCACTGCTGAACGGATACAGTCCGGGGGTTTCAGCACCTTATAAACGGCAACGGTGAACGGTTACGAAAAAGCAGGATATGGGCAAAAAAAACACCCCCAGGAAAAACAAAAAGAGTAAAACCGGATGGCTATGGCCCCTTGCTATTACCGTATTTCTCATGATAACCCTGGTGGCGGCCGGTTATATAATTTTCCTGGGTCCCGGCAGCTTGCCGCCTTCCGGTAATCCGCCCGAAAAAGCACCGTTAACTTCCTCATCCAAAAATAAAAAAAGACTTCATATAAAAAAGATCAAACCCGGAAATAATAAAAAAGAAGTAGATCATCAGCCTGAAGGCCGTCTGGCCATAATCATTGACGATATGGGAGAACAGCACAAAATCGGGCATGCTCTTCTGGACCTCGACCTTCCCCTGTCTTTCTCTTTTCTGCCTTTTGCCAGCCATACCAGAGATCTCCTGCAGTCAGCCCGGCAAAAAAAAAGGGATATCCTCCTTCATCTGCCCATGGAACCTGAAAACCCGAAGCGAGACCCCGGCAAAGGAGCTCTATATACGACAATGTCCCCGACCAGGATCAAAATGACCATTGCCGCAGACCTTACTGGAGTGCCTGGTGCCATAGGGGTCAATAATCATATGGGCTCCCGTTTTACAGCAGACCGCAAGGCAATGATCCCCTGCCTGACCTTTATTGACCGAAAAGGACTTTTCTTCATAGACAGCCTGACAAGCAATGCCTCTGTGGCCCCGGCCCTGGCACGAAGTTCTGGTTTTAAAATCGCCAAAAGAGATATTTTTCTGGACAACCGGAAAGATGTGGAAGCAATAAAGGCAAATATTTTATCCCTTGTTAAAATTGCCCGACAGTACGGACAGAGTATAGGTATAGGCCACCCTTATCAGGAGACACTTGAGGCTCTACGGCAGTCACAGGATATTCTTCAGCGGAAAGTAAAAATGGTGGCGGTTCACCAGCTGGTCGAATAAAAAAGATGTCCATTATTACCCTAACCACTGACTTCGGCCTGAGTGACGAATATGTCGGGGTCATGAAAGGAACAATCCTCTCCAGATGCCCTGTGGCTACCATCGTTGATCTGACCCACGGTATAAAACCTCAGGATATCCGGGGGGCAGCTTATGCCATAGAGGCCTCCTGCCCCTATTTCCCCGAGGGCACCATTCACGTAATTGTAGTGGACCCGGGAGTGGGAAGCAGCCGCCGGATTATTGCCCTGAAGTCCAGGGCCCAGACCTTTCTGGCCCCGGATAATGGGGTGCTCAGCCTGACTCTTCCCGGAGCTGAACAGATCTTTACAGTTACCTCCGAAGAACTTTTTCTGCCTCAAGTAAGTAATACCTTCCAGGGCCGTGATATTTTCGCCCCGGCAGCAGCCTTTCTGGCCTGCGGGCTTCCACCTGACCAACTGGGCCCCCGGCTCCGGAAGTCACAGGTAAAACGCTTGGCCCTGCCCGAAATTATCAGTTCTGCAACCGGCCTAAAGGGTTCGGTTGTCTATATCGACCATTTCGGCAATCTAATGACCAATCTCGATCAGCAAACTATAATCTCTTTCTGCAGAAATAACTTCGGACTTGTAAAAATAAAAATCAGTAATCGGATTATCGCGGGAATAAGCCGGTCTTACACCACAGGGGGGACCTCCGGCCCGGTCTCCCTTTTCAACAGCCGCGGCTACCTGGAAATAGCCGTCCCTATGGGCAACGCCGCCCGGGATCTGGGGATATCCCTGGACGAACCGGTATACCTTGAAATGCAGAATAAGGACTTTTGACAGGAAAAACAGCGGGGGTAACCAGTACGGGCAACATTATTTTGTTGCAAGCAGATATGACATACAGGAGAAAATAATATGATCGTAACAGACTGGATTCACACGATTGCCGGCACATTCATTCTCATAAGCATGGCCTTGGGCGTTGAAGTAAGTCCTTTATTTGTCAGTAAGTACTGGCTGCTGCTCACCCTCTTTGTTGGCGCCAGTCTCTTCCAGTTCGGGATAAGCAAATTCTGCCCTCTGGGAGTAATCCTGAAAAAACTCGGGGTCCCGGAAACCAGAAGATAATGATCCGTTAACTCTCCTCTTTTCTCACCCGGACAGTACCTGATCTGGCAGATTTCAATCGTTCACCTACATAAGGGAATAGAGCGAGATCAGTGTGAGGCAGAAACATGGAGGCCACATACTGATCTTTAAAACCTATAACTTCGGAGAGTTCAAAATTGGTAATCCTGCGGACAACCTCCACGACATGACGGCGGATATGATTACTGACCCCGCTCATCCAGCAACCCATGAGAGAACCGTTACCTACATAAAGCACCTTTTCAGGCTCCACCTCCGGTAGCAATCCCACAGTCACGGCACTGTCAAGATCCAGAAAGCTGCCGAAGGTCCCGGCCAGGATTACCTGTTCAAGATCAGCAACAGTGAGGCCCACCTCTTCCAGCAGGGTCTTTACTCCGGCAAAAATGGCGGCCTTGGCCCGCAGAAAATTTTCAATATCCACTTCGGTCAGGAAAATATCAGAGCCGGTGCCGGACTCCGATCCCCAAACCAGGACGTACTCATAACCGTCACGGCCCTGCCTGATTCGAGGACTTTCCAGTTCCCGTTGAAAATAACCCCGGTGATCAATAACCCCCAGCTCAAACAAAGCAGCTATGATAATCAACAGGCCGGAACCGCATATCCCCAGCGGCGGCCTGTTGGCGATAGTGATAATCATTGGTTCGTAAGTCAATGGGTGAATAGAAAAATCCCGAATTGCCCCCGCCGCCGCCCGCATACCATGGGTAATGCCGCCGCCTTCAAAGGCGGGGCCGGCTGAACAGGCCGAACAGACCAGCCATTCTCTGTTGCCGATCACGATCTCACCGTTAGTACCTATGTCAATGAACAGGCTTAATTTGTCTGTACGGTACATCCCTGAGCCCATTACCCCGGCCACGATATCTCCCCCGACATAACTGGAGATAGCCGGATAAAGCATGACCACACTATGATCGGGCATCTTCAATCCTAAATCAGTGGCTCTGATGGGTGGAAAAAAGGTATTGACCGGCACATAAGGCGTTCTCCTGATGTTATGAGGCTCTAATGCCAGGAGGAGATGACTCATGGTCGTGTTGCCGGCCAGGGTAAGTGAGGTCAGCTCATCCAGATCCACCCCGCTTTGCCGAAGTAACTTCTCAATAACTTTATTAATCGATGAAGCGGCCAGCTCCTGCATCAGTTCAAGACCCCGGGGTTTTTCCGCCTGAATTATACGGGATATGACATCTTCACCGTAACTTATCTGTTCGTTATACTCTGCAGCCTTGGCCAGAACCCTGCCGGTATAGAGGTCAAGCAGAACACCGTAGATAGTTGTAGTGCCCAGGTCAACCGCCAAGGCAAAATTCCGCTCCAACCAGTTGCCGGCCTGGATATTAAGGACAAAATTTTTGCCGCCTTCCCGGATTGTCTTGGCTATGGTTACCGTGACCTTGAAGTCACCGTCCCGCAGAACCCGGCGAATTTTACGCATCACCGGCAGATTGATAACCACCCGGTGAACACCGTGTTTTTCCCTGAGGTAACGCACAATCCGGGCTCCATCAGACATGTTGTCGGCAGCATCCGGTGAAGGCAGCTCCAGATAAAATTTCTCCACCGGCGGCCAGTAAAGTCCGGCATCCCGGAGGTCGTCAATATCATAATAGTGGATAGCAGCTTGATTTCTCACCGGCACTTCACTGGTCAGACCTCCTTCCCGGACTGTTGACTCCTCCGGAACCCGGATAGAAACCTCTCCGGAAATCAGAGCTGTACAGGCCTGGCGGACTCCCCGCCCTATCTCATCCTCACTCAGACGTTCTGAAAGACCGCCGCTGACTTCCCCCTCCTCAATTATAACCCTGCACTTGCCACAGACCCCACTGCCGCCGCAGGAGGCATTAATATGAATCCCGGCCTGCCGTGCCGCATAAATAATAGACTCTCCCTCTTCAATCTCTAGCCGGCGGCCGGAAGGCAGAAAGGCTACAGTAAAGTTATTCGTTTCTTCAACCATCTGATCTTACTCAAGCTAACAAGATCCTTAACAGTTTCTCACCAATAGTCCTGAAGGCCAGGCCAGCCTCCTGATAATCAGCGCATCTGGGCAGACGTCCCAAAATGCTGAACCCGGTTATCTCCTTTATGGTTCTCATATTATCATTCACCAGAGGATCAGCCGGCTCATAATGCTGCTCATCAGAAAATACTATTCCCAATAACGACATCCCTCTGTTTTCCAGAGACTCAATGGTCAAAAGAGTATGATTCAAAGTTCCCAGACCGCTTCTGGCAACCAGCAGAACCGGCAGCTCCAATTGGGCCACCAGGTCAACCAGAAGCAGGTTACGACTCAAAGGAACATGTAACCCACCTGTGCCCTCCACCAGAAGTACTTCACTGTTAGCCCGGGCCTGGGCCAGACACTTTTTTATCACTTCGGGGTCAATAGGTCTTCCTGCCTCCTCTGCCGCCAGATGTGGAGAAACCGCTGGACTGAAACAATAAGGGGCCAGGATATCAAGAGGTGTCTCTCCGGGATCCAGATTGTTATTCTGGAAAATGTAGAAAAAATCATCCGGATTTTCACCTCCGGTACTGACCCATTTCTGGCAGATGGCCTTAAAATCTCTATCCAGAAAAAAACCTAACAGCAATGAACAGATCAGGGTCTTGCCCACCGAGGTATCTGTTCCTGTAATAAAAAGAACTACAGCCCCGTCTTTTTTATGCCCCGGGCTAAAATCAATCACTGACTCTCCTTGGCATTTCTCCTTTTGGTAAGGTACATAGAGATCAAAAGTCCCAGAGCAATGCCGATTAGCAGGGTAATCAGTAAAAGTATGGCCCGGGGCATGGTCAGGGTAATAAACAGAAGTCTGGTCTCTACCGGAGTGGTATTCTGCAGGACAACTATTATAAACAGAACCACCAGAATAAAACCGGCCACAAGCTTGAAATTAATTTTTTGCATAGATTCTCCTTTTTTGATTTCTTCCCTTTTGACCTAAACCGCTTACATTGCCCGACTTTGAAGTAAACAGTTTTTAATTTTATCCGGTCCTTCTCTTTACCTGTCTCAGCCTCCCAAAACTCGGGAACCTTTAACAGTGCTTCAAAGAAATTCTCTTCAGCATCATGACAAAGCCTACGCTGAGGGAATATATCGACTCGATACTCAGATGCCTGTCTGCTGTTAAATCAAAAAATATGTTAAGCACTGATTTCAGATCTTCTTCTGGTTTCCAGTAACATATCAACATCGGCACCTTGGGAAGAGGGTAAAGTATGATGGCAATATCAGAAGAAAACTCTTTATATGCCCATTCACCACTGAAAAGACTTACAAGATCTTCAAAAAAATCTACCTGACTGTCTGCGAGTTGTTTTAAGGGTAATTCCCCTCTCTGCCTGAAAAGAGAGTTCATTGCCGACCCTCCCCTCAACTCCCGGAAAGAGAGCCAATCACCGGAAATATCAGGGCCTTTACTCTGCAAAATATAACTGAGCAGAGGGATGATAAGACCGGCATGGGTATGACATTCGGATGTCACATTACCTTCCGGATCCACCAGAAATTCTTTACCCAGACATCTCAATGATAATTTATCACCGATCATTTTACCACCTAAAGCGGATACCGAGGAGGATAAATCCAGGGCAGCTATTTGTTTTTTTAACGAAGCGAGAACCTCCTCCCGTTTCCAGTCGGAAGGTGCCCGGGTATCTATCTGCCGGGCAAATGCCTCTATTGTACTGTCATCCAGTTCGGGACAGTCCGCAAGTTGCTTTTCACCCTTAATCACGGCTGCAGCAAATGCCAGGCAGGTAGGGAAAAAACATTTCCCGCAGTTGGACTGCGGCAGTATTTTGTATAACTCTAAAGGATTTTTTATTTTCGACATTGCTTCTTCATGAATCAGTATTGTTAGAATAGGCCCAAGTACCCGGGTAAAGGAAACACTTGATCGCAGGTGTTTTAGTAGTGCTTTCCAGTTTTTTAAAAAGTTATTGATTCAGCTTTCCGAATTGATTTATCTGTATAATATAATGTGCCAATTTTCCGTTCAAACACGAAGCCGTTCCTGAATAGCTATACCAACCATCTGAAATCATGATAGTTTTTTCAAGTCGGAAAGTTGAGTTGTTGAGATCCTGCCAGGACTTGGTTAAAGCAGTTGAAAATTATATAGGACCGCACTTATTTTTTGAACCTAAGTTTGCAGTCTTTGGTAAATCCAGATAATCTTGGACTGGCATATTAACACTGTTGATATTATCCTGAAAATAAATAAATCAAAAAATCGCCTTATCAAATTAACTCCTGGAACAACCGCCAATGAACAAGCAAAAAAAACACTTCGATACCCGGATCATTCACGACTGTCTGTGTCCTGAACACTGGCAGGGCGCCACCTTACCGCCCATATATCAATGCGCCTCCCATCGGCATGCCACGGCGAAAAATCTGAGCGACACTTTCGGCGGCAGGACCGATGACCATATTTACATGAGACTTACCAATCCTACCAACAGAACACTGGAAAAAAAGCTGGCCTCTCTGGAAGGGGGCAGAGGAGCGGTTGCCATGTCTTCAGGGATGGCAGCCATCAGCAACGCCTGCCTGGCCCTTCTCCGGACCGGTGATGAATTTATCGCCGGCAAGTCACTATTCATGTCAACTTTCTGCCTGTTCAAAAATATATTCAGGAGATACGGCATAACTCCCAGTTTTGTAGAGTCCACCGATCTGACTGCTATTGAAACTGCCGTAAATGATAAAACCAGGTTTATATACCTCGAGACTATAGGCAATCCCAAAATGGATGTCCCTGATCTGGAGGCCAGCGCAGAAATCGCCCACAGACACGGTCTACCCCTACTGGTAGACAACACCCTGGCAAGCCCCTGGCTCTGCCGACCCTTTGATTTTGGTGCGGATATAGTGATTCACTCGACCACCAAATACCTTTCCGGTCACGGTGATGCCAGCGGCGGGATCGTAATTGACCGGGGAGATTTTAACTGGGATAGCGAAAAATTTGCCGATTTCAAACCATTTATTGACCGCAGGGGGGGCCTGGCCTATATTGACAAAGTCTGGAGAGAATTCCATATAAACTTCGGTACTACCATGGCTCCTTTGCATTCCTACTTAACCATGGTGGGCTTGGACACCCTGGCCGTCCGACTTGAAAGGCACCAGGAAAATTCCCTGAAAGTTGCCAATTTCCTTCAGGACAGACCAGAGGTAAAGTGGGTTAATTATCCAGGTCTCAGTGACAGCCCCTTCCGGCAGACCGCTGTTAAACAGTTCCGCGGCAAAGGCTTCGGGGCTGTTCTTACCTTCGGCCTGGAAAACAAAGATGCCTGTTTCAAGTTTATAGATAACCTGGAAATGATCTATCATCTGGCCAACCTGGGCGACTGCAAGAGCCTGGTTATCCATCCCTCTTCAACGCAATATCTCTCTTTTGCAAATGAGACAAAACAGGAACTCGCCATAACAGATGATCTTATCCGGTTATCAGTAGGCATAGAAAAGGTAGAAGATATATGTGCCGATATTGCTCAAGCCCTGGATGCCATCTGAAACAGAAACGTAGAATTAAGCCCCGCACCTTACTACTTTAATTATGAGTGAATATATTGAACACGATCAAGCCGGTAATTCGGTGGGATTGGTAGAAAAAAAATTTTTCCGGTTTGCCGAGCCAGTTGAAGAGATGGTTCTGGAAAGCGGAGCCCGCCTAGGTCCTATAACGGTTGCTTACGAGACTTATGGAGAATTAAATAGGGATAAGTCCAACGTTGTCCTGGTAAACCACGCCCTTTCCGGGGATTCCCATGCAGCAGGTTATTACTCCCGGGACGAGCCGAAACCGGGCTGGTGGGATTTTATGATCGGCCCAGGTAAGGGGATAGACACAAACAGATATTTTGTTATCTGCACTAATATCCTGGGAAGTTGCAGAGGGACAACAGGACCGGCCTCAATTCACCCGGAAAACGGCAAACCTTACAGCCTTGACTTTCCAATAGTAACCATAGGTGACATGGTAAGAGTGCAGAAGGCCTTGCTGGATCACCTGGGGATAAACAAGGTACTGACCGTGATCGGCGGCTCAATCGGCGGCATGCAGGTCCTGGAATGGTGCCTGCGTTACCCGGAAATGGTGGTTTCCGCCATTCCCCTTGCCACCACGACCCGGCATTCCGCCCTGGCCATCGCCTTTAACGAGATAGGCAGACAGGCGATCATGGCCGATCCTAACTGGAATAAGGGTAACTACTATTCAGGACCTAGTCCTGATATGGGGCTGGCAGTAGCCCGGATGATCGGCCATGTCACCTACCTTTCTGATGAGGCCATGCGCCAGAAATTCGCCCGCCGGCTCCAGGACAAGATGGACTTCTCCTTTGACTTTGATATTGAATTCCAGGTGGAGAGTTATCTGCGCTATCAGGGCTCAAAGTTTGTGAGCCGCTTTGACGCCAACTCCTTTCTTTATATAACCAAAGCCGCGGATTACTTTGATATACCCCTGCAATACGGCGAAGGCTCTGAGGTTAAAGCCTTTTCCAGGGCAAAGGCTAAATTCCTGGTCATTTCTTTTACATCTGACTGGCTTTATCCTACTTATCAGTCAAAATCCATAGTCAAGGCCATGAAAAAAAATGGCCTTGATGTGAGTTTCCTGGAAATTAAAGCTGATTGCGGTCATGATGCCTTTCTTATTCCCAATGACAAATTAATCAACCTCATCCGGGGTTTTCTTAAACAGGTTGCCAATGAGAAAACTTAAAGACCGGTTTATTCAGTCATCTTCCCAGCCGAAACATACCTCCGGCTACAGTCCAATGCGCTATGACCTGGAGATAGTTGCCTCCTGGATTCAGCCAGGTTCCAGAGTCCTTGACCTGGGATGCGGAGAAGGAATTCTGCTTTACCATCTCAAGCATAAACAGAATGCTTCATGTACAGGAATTGAAAACAAGGAAACAAAGGTACTGAAATGCATTAAAAAGGGGCTAACAGTAGTACAGGGGGATATAAACGAAGAGGTCAAAGACTATAAGGACAACACCTTTGACTACGTAATCCTCAGCCAGACCCTGCAGCAAGTCTTCGAACCGGAAAGCCTGATTCAGGACCTGGTCAGAATCGGACATCAGGTAATTGTCTCTTTTCCCAATTTCAGTCACTGGAATATTCGCCTCCAGAGTCTGTTTAAAGGTGTTGCTCCCGTCAGTCCCCAACTGCCCTATGCCTGGTACAACACCCCTAATATCCGGACAGTAACCATAAAGGATTTCAAAAAATTTATCAGAGACTTCAAATTCAAAGTGGTCAGGGAAGCGGCTATTAATACCCATTCCGAAGACTTCAGCGGCAGGATCATTTATTTATTACCCAATTTGCGCGCCACTTACGGAATATTTATGATTGAAAAAATCGATCAATGATGTGATGATTTTACAGTAAGTTAATTCAACTTTCCGGATTGATTTATATGGCATGATATCACGTGCAAATTTTTAGTGAGGCAGGGTACTTGACGGTTTGTATGTTTATTCAGGAACATTAAAACCACTCAAACACGAAGCCGTTCCTGAATAGACATGCCAACCTCATGAAATCCTGCTGTTTTTTAAGTCGGAAAGTTGAGTTGAAAAGTTTAAATTGTTCGCAACGGATAATTCTTCATCTTCCATGCCATAACGTATCTTGGTATAATCAAAATTATCCTCAAGTGCGGAATAGTTGTCAACTTAGACCGGAAATCATTGATCTTCGGGTCTCTGTGCGAGAAAAAAATTTACGGCACTCCCTGCCAGGTGGCCTCCTGCCTATTTTATCCTTTTTTGGGTCCATGGTCAGCATGGCAGGATTATCGAACCGAACCCGGAACCTGCTCTGGAGAGCATTGCAGAGATTGTACTTGCAGGCCGATTTTCTGAAATTATGGTCGAACTGGTCAAACCATATAGAGGGAAATAAATTAACATGCTGAAAATAAAAAAAATCTCAACAGGCAAACTCCTAATCATCTCAATTCCTATTATCCTGTTCATGGTCGTGGTTTTTTATCTTTATCATACCTGGCACAGACCCTTGGGACCATCACTGAATCTGACCAAAACCCCGGAACAGGAAAAAAAAGCAGCAAACTTATCAGCACGAAACTCTGCCCTGACCAACACTACCGCCACTGGGCCGGAATCCAACCTGGAAGCAGTCTGCGGTGGACCACCTTCGATGATGATCCTTGTCGCCGGGGTGGGATCGAAAAACTTTTCCGCCGGGCCAGCAGACGCTATCTATCTGGTCCGAATGGATTTTCAAGCCAGAAAGGTCTCGGTCCTGTACCTTTCTCCTGACCTGTGGGTAGCTATACCAGCTGTTGAAGATCACGGAATAAAGAAGGGCAGACTCAACCAGGCTTATCTGTTCGGCACGGAAAAAGTGGGATTTTACAATGGCAAGGGACGGGGCTCCGAACTCTTGGCCCTAACCCTCCAGGAGAACTTCGGTCTGCAGCCCAACCACTACATTGCCCTTGACTTAAAGGTCTTTCGGGACATTGTAAACGAAGTCGGCGGTATAGAGGTCCATTTCCCCAGGGACCTGAATCTTAAACTTTCCGGAGAAGACGGTCTGGTCATCAAGGCGGGTTTTCAAAGTTTAAACGGCAGGCAGGCGGAAAAGGTAGTCAGAGCCCGGATAAAAGACGATGATTACAGCCGGCTTGAGAACCAAATTATGGTCCTTAAAGCACTGACAGATAAAACCCTGACCTCCAACAGTTTAAAAGAGCTGACTAACCTGGTCAATTTTCTGCTGGACAAGGTTAAAACCGACTTAAGTCCTTCCGAAATCAAAAAGATAATCTGTCTCACCAGAAAAATTGATCCGGAAAAAGACATAACTTACCTGCATCTGCCCCGGAAATTACTAACCAAAAAACGAATCAGGGATGAATTCCTGGAGCGTAAAATCTACGCCTATACCTGGGATAAAGATAGTACCCGCCGCCTGATTAACAATTTTCAGACCGGCGGTCTGCCGCAATAGCCATCTTAAAGACTGTTTACCCTCTGAAAGTAACCCCACTATGCCGCAACTTTTAATAAACAGCAACTGCCGCCCGAGACATGTTTTCATAAATCGTTACAAATCGATTAAACAATTAAACAACGTCCCCGTCCCTCTTTCCTGAAGCGGTCAAAAAAAAGACCTGGTAAGTTACAGTAAAGCCGTCCGCCCCGGTCAGACGTTTGTCCAGTTCTGCAATACTCCCTCTGGTAAACCGGGGAACAGTAGGTGTAAAACCACCGGTACCGGTTTTATGAATCTGGGCTAAAAGTTCCAAAAAGGAGCTACAGCGCCGATCAAATTTAATTTCTTCAATTTCCAAGTCGTTAAAATAAGGAGAAGCAGCCTGCCGGAGAAAAGCATAATCGGTGAACTTTTCCGAGGGCAGGGCCAGCGAAGGGTCAACCACTTCCCGCAAAGCCTCACCCAGAACGATTAGAGACCCGGAACCAAAAACCGAAACATGAATAAGACCATCTCTTCTCAGAATTCCGGCCATATTTCGAAAGGCTCCGGCCAGATCTTTAAACCACTGCAGTGTTGCATTACTGGTAATAAGAGAGAATTCTCCCTGTTCCTTGGCCAGGAATTCCTCCGCCTCCCGTCTCAAGAAAAAAATGTCCTTATCCGGAGTTTTCCGCCGCGCCGTTTCTACCATTTCTCCGGAAAAATCAAGGGCGGTAATGGCGGCGTCTGGATATTTTCCTTTTAAAAGTCGACTGTAATTACCATTACCACAGCCTATTTCCAGAATAGAGCCGGGCCAGAATCCGGAAGGCAGGGTTTCCAGCAAATGAATAGCGCATTTCTTCTGAACCTGGGCATACTTATCATAGTTTTCAGCCGCCCGGGAAAATTTACGGCAGAGCATCTCTTTTTCCTGATCAGCTCCCTGCTCCTGTTTCATAAGGTAATTCTTTCGTCGCTTAATACCGCATGCCCCAGACGTGGAAACAAGGTTTCACTGGCGCCGTCCATACAAGGCCTCTCCGCCACTGGGGCTATAAGATCCCTGACTCCGTGCAGAACCCTGACCTTGATCCCGGAAGAAACGGGAACAGACATAAAACGATAATCCTCCAGGTAATCCAGGCCGTCAATAAGACAATCAATATTAAGGTTAATCAAGTATTTTTCCTGAAACTCTTTAATAAAATGTTTATAAGTTTGAGGACTCCCCAGAAAACACTTACGATAAAAATCCTGCATGAACTGCCCGGGGTCAGCCAGAAGACCACCTCTGATCTTTTCGACTTCCCGGGCCGGCCAGGACGTCCGCATAGCTGCCAGAGTCAGAGAGGACACCTTTTCTCCGTGATTCAGGGCGTAATCAAGACCAAGATTCGCCCCCAGCGACCAGCCCACCAGATTGATCCTTTTTATCCCCCGTTTTTCCAGAAAACTGTTCAATTCAGCTATAATGTTCGGAGTTACGGCGCCGGTCGGTATAATCATATCGCCTTTTTCAAAAACCGGAAAAAGCAAGGCGGCCCGGCCGTCAAAACCCCAGCCGGGTAAAAAGAGCCGAACCTCTCTGCCTTTTGTTTCTTCCCGGTCAGAGATAAAAATAAAAGACTCATGACCTGTATTTACTATAACCATCCTTTTTTAATAACGAATCATGAATTTGCAGTATACCTTAATAACTCAACTTTCTGATTTATTTATATCTATATGATACAACGTGAAAATTTCCCGTCAGACAGTGGTGTTTAGCGGTTGGCAGCCCCTTCGGGAACATTGCGCAGTGTTTGCCAGGGGCTCTTGGCGAAGCGAAACGTTTAAAATTTCAACTGCTGACCGTACCTCCGGTACGTTATGGTAAGGCTTCTTCCTTAATAATCCATTTGCCTTATGAACCCATATTAATTAAATTTAAAATAAAGAGCAAATCATG
The DNA here is from genome assembly GCA_046497465.1 of Desulfobia sp. GTDB lineage: Bacteria > Desulfobacterota > Desulfobulbia > Desulfobulbales > SURF-16 > JAWLDV01. The sequence goes on along the minus strand of JAWOFO010000028.1, from coordinate 20,478 downwards.
ATAAAATGGACATGGCAGTCGGGTTGCATCAGTTGGCCCGACCAGACTACGCCCTTTACCTGTAAACATTGAACCCTGAAAAATGACTGATTATTCCGAGAGTCTGCTGGTACATTTCCGGCGCACAGAAACCCTTAAATTAAAAGCACTGGAAATCCCGGGCCTGGATCTTAACCGAAAGCAGATCTGTGATCTGGAACTCCTGCTCAACCGTGCCTTCTATCCCTTGAAAGGTTTCATGGGTAAAGAGGATTACGAAAGCGTCCTTCAGGACATGCGGCTGGCTGATTCCACTATCTGGCCCATACCGATCTGCCTCGACATAAATGAAGACCTGGCAGGCCAGCTCTCCACTGGTGACAGCCTGGCCTTAAACGATGAAGAAGGCTTTCTGCTGGCACTTTTCAATATAAAAGATATTTGGCATCCCGATAAGAAAAAAGAGGCTGAAACGGTTTATGGCACCACCGATGAGAACAAACATCCCGAAGTAATGAAGTTATACCGTGATACCGGGCCGGTTTATGCCGGTGGCTGCCTGGAAGGAATAAATCTTCCTATTCGCTATGACTTCAAGGAACTGCGTCTTACACCTTCTGATACAAACCGCCATTTCACCTTGAACGGCTGGCGCAAGGTCCTGGGATTCCAGACAGACGCCTACCTCCACTGCGCCCATCGGGAAATGATCCTGAAAGCGGCCAGAGATGCTGGGGCTTCCATATTTCTTCAGCCTGTTGTCGGGCTTGATCATCCCGGCAACCTTGATCATTACACCCATGTCCGCTGCTACCAGGAAATCGTCAAAAAATTCCCCAGAAATATGATCTCCCTGGGCCTGCTTCCCCTGGCCAAACGTTATGCCGGACCTCGGGAGGCCCTGTGGCAGGCGATAATAATGAGAAACTACGGCTGCTCGCATTTCCTGGTATCTGAAGACCATGGTGATCCTTTTGCCAGCCGGGTTGACAAAGACAACTTCTATCCTCCTCTTGCCGCCCAGGAACTGGTCAAAAATTATGAAAAAGAAACCGGCATCAGCATGATTAATGAAGAAAAAATGGTGTATGTCGAAGACCGGGCTCAATATGTTCCTGCCCAAGAAGTGACCTCTGACATGGAAGTCAAGGCCATCTCCTCCACCGAACTGAAACGGCGCCTGGAAAACGGCCTGGAAATCCCTGAATGGTTCTCCTATCCGGAAGTGGTCAATGAACTGCGTTACGCCTTCCCGCCTCGTTCAAAACAGGGTTTTACCATATTCATTACCGGCCTTTCCGGGGCCGGCAAGTCCACCCTGGCCAAAGTCCTTATGGTCAAATTCATGGAGTTAAGGAGCAGGCCGGTCACTCTTCTTGATGGTGATATCGTCCGTAAAAATCTGTCCAGCGAACTGAATTTCAGCAAGGAACACCGGAGCCTGAATATTACCAGAATCGGTTTTGTGGCCAGTGAGATTACCAAAAACGGCGGCATCGCCATCTGCGCACCTATTGCCCCCTACGAAGAGCCAAGACAGAAAAACAGGGAAATCATTTCCAAACTGGGCGGCTATATAGAAATATTTATGTCGACTCCCCTTGAAATATGTGAACAAAGGGACCGCAAAGGCCTTTACGCCAAAGCCAGAGCCGGCAAAATCCCTGCAGTAACCGGGGTTACAGATCCTTATACACCACCCTCCAATCCTGAAATAGTAATTGACAGCAGTGATACCACTCCGGCAGAGGCCGCCCAGGAGGTCCTTCTTTACCTGGAAGAACAGGGTTATATCAAATAAAACCGGCAACCGAACAGGGCGATACTCAATGTTTCACCACCGGACCTCTGGGTGTATCAATCAGTTTTATCCCCATACTGCTGAGCTTTTCCCTGACTTCATCAGCTTTCTGCCAGTTCTTGTTCTTCCTGGCCTCCTCCCTTTCCCGGATAAATTCATCAATCTCCTGATCAGGGGGACCTGACTCCAGCTTCATCACGTTAAGAACAGAATCAATCCAGCGCAGATCTTCGAGGATAGCCCCTTTCTGTTCCAGATCCAACTGGCCTTCATTTAAAAGCGGATTCACCCTTTTCAGAAAATTAAAAAGACTTCCCAAGGCCGGTGAAATGTTGATATCATCATCTATGGCCTGTCTGAAGCTGGTCTTCAACTCATCAAGGTATACATCCAGATGAGGATGAGTTACACCAGGAGGCAGACCAAGAAGCTTGTTGGTGAATTCGTCCAGTCTTCTTAAACTCTCACGGCTCTCGGCCATTTTGCTGTAGGAAAACTCCAGGGGCTTGCGGTAGTTAGTGCGCAGCAGCAGAAAACGTAGCTCGCGGTGGCTGTATCCCCTGTTCAGGACGTCCTGAAGAGTTATAAGGTTATTATTTTCCCGGGACATTTTTTTGCCATCCACCAGCACCAGTTCACTGTGAAGCCAGTAGTTGGCCAGGGGCATGGAGGTAGAAGCCTCGGCTATGGCATTCTCATTCTCATGGTGGGGAAAGATCAGATCCCGGCTGGAGGTATGAATATCCAAAGTCTCTCCGATCAGATTGAGGATAATGGCCGCACATTCAAGATGCCAGCCGGGACGTATATTGCCGAAATCGCTCTTATAGAAAACACCTTTTTTGAGCTCGCTCAGAGTTGATCTTTTCAGCAGGGTGAAATCAAGGGGGCTGTCTTTTTCGTAATCGTCCAGGTCAACCGTTTTACCGATTTTTATCTTATTAAGATCGACCCTGGACAGGAGACCGTATTTAGAGAATTTGGATACGTCAAAATATACCGAACCGTGTCTTTCATAGGCATAGCCTTTTTTTACCAGATCCCGGGCCAGGACAATCATCTCATCAACATACTCTGAGGCGAGGGGAAAATCACTTGCCGGCAGCACGCCTAACTCATCCAAATCCTGTTTGTACCGGCTAATATATTCACCGGTAAACCGGCCTAAATCTTTACCGGACTTCTCTGCTCCGGCTATGGTGTTATCATCTAAGTCCGTAAAATTCATTAAAAATCTGACATCATAACCATTAGTCAAAAGCACCCGATGAATGAGATCGGCCACGACAAATCTCCGGCAATGGGATAGATTAGCGGGTTCATGTACGGTAGGGCCGCAGGAGTAAAAGGTAACCCGGCTCGATGATATGGATTTAAAAGGTTCCTTTTTTTGAGAAGCAGAGTTGTAGAACCGCAACCCTTCCTTTTCACCTGCCTGGACCTGACCTGTACCGAAAAGCGTGGTTGAAAGATATCTCTCACCGCCGTCAGGCAGAATAACTACGATTACTCCCTCTTCCAATTCTCCCCCAAGCCTGAGTCCTGCAACCAGGGCAGCCCCCGAACTCATACCGACAAATATCCCCTCCCGGCGGGCCAGAAGCCTGGAATGATGAAAGGCCTCTTCGTCCGAAACATTAACAATCTGCCAGGGAAGCTTTTTAGAGAAGATCTCCGGACGATAGGACTCCTTCATATTCTTGAGCCCCTGAATCTTGTGACCGTAAAAGGGTTCAACCGCAGTCACTCTTACCTCCGGCCTTTTTTCGGCGAAATAACGGGAAAGCCCCATGGCGGTACCACTGGTGCCCATCGAGACCACTACATCAGTAACCCTGCCCTCTGTCTGGACAAGGATTTCCGGCCCGGTATTCCGGTAGTGGGCCTGCCAGTTCGCCTCATTGTTAAACTGGTCTGTCAGATAATACTTTCCCGGGTATTGCCTGGCCAGGGCATAGGTCTGTTCAATAGCGCCATCTGTCGACCTGCCGGCCGATGTCAGAATGATGCCGGCTCCATAGGCCTCCATGATTTTACGACGCTCAATACTGGCCGACTCCGGCATTACCAGCTGACAACTGTACCCCTTAACTGCACAGACCATGGCAAGACCAATGCCGGTATTGCCGCTGGTAGCCTCCAGAACGGTCTTATCTTTAGTAAGATCACCTTTTTTTTCCGCCTCCTCGATCATGGACAGAGCGGTCCTGTCTTTTACCGAGCCCCCCGGATTCATAGCTTCCAATTTGGCATAGATAGTCACCTTGCTGGAAGGATTAATCCGGTTAAGGCGGACCAGAGGGGTATTGCCTATAAGGTCCAGGATATTGTTATAAACTGCCATAGACTCACAAGCTCAAACTAAAAGAGCAGGTATCCGCTGCTGCAGACCCTGCTCTCCTGGTAGATAATTAATTATCAATTAAATATCAAGTCCTCTCACTTTCCAGCTTGACCGAGATGGCAATCTTGTAGAGGATGGTAATAATCAGAAAACCTATAGCCCATACCCCGGCGGTTATAGCTACCTCCACAAAAGTCGGATAGTACTCGGTTATATAGTGTAGGGGAGTAATTGCAAAACCACCCAGAACAAGGCCCAGTCCCTTATCAATCCAGAAAGCCAGGAAGATGAGGGCTGCCGCTATACCGACCATACGGTCCGAACTCTGATGCCTGCCATAAAACAACAGTCCTATGCCGATTGCAGCCAGCAGCAGAAAGGTGCGCATGGGGATGACCAGGTTGTCATAGGCGGTTCCGTGATGGATTATTCCGCTGAAGAGATAATCCAGGGCGTGCGTATGGCCCGGAACCTGGGAATAGTAGGCAGTAAAGAACTCGCAGCCCACAAAAAACAGGTTGATGATGGCGGCATAGCCGATAATAGTCACCAGCTTATCCCTGGCCACATCAGTAATCTTGAAGTTGGTGGTTCGCTTCATAATCAGAGCGATTACGATAAGCAGGGCCGGGCCGGCTGCAAAGGCCGAAGCCAGAAAACGGGGGGCCATGATGGCTGTCAGCCAGAAGTGGCGGCCAGGCAGACCGGCGTAAAGAAAGGCTGTTACCGTATGAATACTAACAGCCCAGGGCAGTGACAGATAAATAAAGGGCTTGAGCCAGCTGCCGTATTTGACTCCCTTATACTCGGCATGCAGAACTCCCCAGCCGCAGATCAGATTGAGCAGAAGATAGCCGCTCAGGACGATCATGTCGTAGAACAGCATGGAATTGGGAGTGGGATGCAGCACTACATTAAATGCCCTCAACGGCTGGCCCAGATCGACCATGATAAAGAGCATGCACATTACAACTGATGCTATGGCCATGAACTCACCCAGGATGGTTACCCTGCTGAACTCTTTATAGTTATGCAGATAGTATGGGAGAACCACCATGAGGCCTCCGGCCGCTACCCCGACCAGAAAGGTGAACTGGGCGATATATATTCCCCAGCTTACGTCCCGGCTCATACCGGTGGCCCCAAGACCATAGTTATACTGGACTGTGTAACATATTCCTCCTATTGCTATAATGACAAGCAGGAAGACTATCCAGCCCCAGTACATTCCGTTTCCTTTCAGAGCTTTTTCTAACATGACTTATCACCTCACCTTATATAATGTAAAAAATCGAGGGCTTGGTACCCAGGGAAGGTTTTCGCTGGATAGTAAATCTTGATTTAAGCACCTGGTTAATCTCAGATCCGGGATCGTTTAAATCACCAAAAATCATGGCCTTGGTATCGCCGCAGGCCTCAACACAAAGGGGATCTTTCCCGGAAGGAAGCCGCCAGGCACAGAAACTGCACTTTTCCACGACCCCGCGCATCCTGGTGGGAAAATCATCATTAACTTTCTCTATAAAAGGCTTGTCATTCTTGGAACCCCTGGGATCACGCCAGTTAAAGCTTCTGGAGCCATAGGGGCAGGCGGCCATACAGAAACGGCAGCCGATACAGCGATGGAAATCCATCATGACTATACCATCCTCGTTCTTGAATGTGGCCTTGGTAGGACAGACCTGGACACATGGCGGGTTATCACAGTGATTGCAGAGAACCAGGATATCCATAGCCTTTATTTCACTGCTTGATTTATACTGGCTGTGCTCCGGAAAGGCGTTGGCATACTTCTCGGTCCAGAGCCATTTAATCTCATCCTTCTTGTTTCCGAAATCAGGCACGTTGTGGTAACTATGACAGGCCTCTACACACTTTTCCGCCAGCCCCGGGTTATTATGAAATTTCACAATATCAATGACCATACCATACCTTTTGCCGGTGGCAGACTTAACATCTGTCCCATGCTCTCCGCCTTGGGCGGCCTGTCCTCCCCCGCCGTGGTCCGATGCTCCGGCTTTTCTCCCCAACAGCATATCGAGTCCGGCCGGGGCCCCGACTCCGGCTGCAGCAGACAGACCGGCAATTTTGAGAAACTTCCTTCGTGTCTTATCCATTAGTGAACCTCCTCATGACTTGTACTTGCCTCTTCCTCGCTCCCATTTTCCGAGGGGAGAAATGTCTTGTCAACAGCGGAGGGGTCAAAATGACAGTCCCAGCAGTAGGGACTGACAGAGGCATAATCGTGACACCTGTCACAGAACTTTTCCTTCTCTTTATGACAATGCAGGCAGCCGTTTTGCAAACTTCTTTCGTAAAATTCGCCGTCAATCTCCACTTTCTTCCTGTTGCCTTCCCTGATCACTTCATCCCGCCATTCATCAATGAGAACCATGTGGGAAGCCCTTATTTCCTCTAAAGGTTCAACGCAATTCTCATACTTTTTGTCCGGTTTCTTCAATTCCGGGGGCTCTTTCTCATTGCCGATATTGTAGATGAAGGCAAAAAGCATCAGGCCCACAAAAATGACTAAACTGATGATAATTCTTCCTGGATTATACATCGTCATTCACCTCCGTACCTGCAAGAGGTTCAAAACGGAGCCCCGTCTCCCTCTCTTTTTCGTCATCAAAAACCAGGGCATTACCCACCAGCTCTGAAAGACCGGTAACTTCGACGTCAGGTGTCCAGTAGCGCATCAGATCGCTGAGAGTAGCCCGGTCAATTGCACATACACAGGTAAGGGTATTGACCCCGAACCTGTCTCTGACATGTTCCACGGCATTGGCCCTGGGCAGGCCGGATCTCATCCTCAGTTCCATTATTTCACTGGTATTCAGTCCGGTTCCGGCGCCGCAACAGAAGGTCTTTTCCCGGATGGTGTTTTCCGGCATCTCGTACCATTTGGGAACTACATGATCCAGCACGTAGCGCGGTTCCTCCAGCAGGCCCATGGCCCGGGCCGGGTTACAGGAATCATGCCAGGTGGGGAGCCTGTGGGCGTTACGCTGAGGATCGAGTTTGAGCTTGTTATTCTTGATAAGATCAGCGGTGAATTCAGTTATATGAAGCATCTTGGTCCCGCAGGCATGATCAAAGGTAGTCCCGGTAATAGGTGATCTGGGGGTTTCCAGGAAATCGGCCGGACCGTTCATGGTATTCATGTACTGATGAACAACCCGCCACATATGGCCGCACTCACCGCCCAGTATCCACTTGACTCCCAGCCTCTTGGCCTCGGCGTACATCTTGGCGTTCAGCTTCTTCATCGCCTCATTAGTGGTGAACAGACCGAAGTTTCCACCTTCCGAGGCGTAGGTGGACCAGGTATAGTCCAGGCCCAGGTAATGAAAGAGCAGCAGGTACCCCATGCAGGTATAAATGCCGGGCTCGGCAAAAACATCGGCGGAGGGAGTGATAAACAGTATTTCCGCGCCCTTGCGGTTCCAGCTGGGCTCAATCTTGACCCCGGTTATTTCTTCTATGTCCTCTAACAGAAAATCAACATTGTCCTTGTAGGTATGGGGCTGCAGCCCCATGTGGTTGCCGGTCCGGTTCGAGTTGGACACGGGCTCCAGAACCCAGTTGGTATTAATCCCCAGCAGGTGCAGGAGTTCCCTGAGTATGATGGTAATTTCCGCGGTATCAATACCGTAGGGGCAAAAGACCGAGCAGCGCCGGCACTCGGTACACTGATAGGCGAACATGAACCAGTCCTTCAGGACCTTGGCGCTCATGGGCCTGCCGGCTGCCATCTTTCCCATCAGCTTACTGGCGGTAGTAAAATCATGGCGATACACCGAGCGCAGCAGTTCAGCCCGCATAACCGGCATGTTTCTGGGATCGCCGGTCCCCAGAAAAAAGTGGCATTTGTCTGCACAGGCACCGCAGCGGACACAGCAGTCCATGAATATCTGCAGGGAACGGAATTTTGCCAGCCGCTCCTTTAAGCCGTTGTAAATTATTTCCTCCCAGCCTTCAGGGAGTTTCCAGTCGTCATCCATAGGGCTCCATTCCCTGGGATTATGGACATTGAAGTTTCCCTGGTTGACGAGGTACTGCACGATTTTTTCTCTGCCGGGGTAACAGAAGTTACCATCCTTGAATTTTACAGGGAAGTCCATCCAGTCCTGGGTTGGAATGGCCCCCGTCATTAATGACGGCTCCCTGGCAACCTGATGTCGTAGTTCTTCAACTTTTGGTAATGCCATAGCTCCTATTCCTTATTCTTTAAGATATCTATTCTTTTGACCGTACCCTCCTGGGCCGCAGATCGCGGTGAAAACACGTTAAGGCACGGCATGAAACTTAATTATTCCTTTTCAAGCGGAAGTCCGGCATCTTTCATAAAGTCCCTGAACTCATCCTCATAGGCCTCATAGGGATGCGGTTTTATGTTAGGATCATTCCATGGATTGATATGCCTGACAGTCCGGCTGTTATTGATCATATTTCTGGTAGGACTCATAAACACCCCACCCATATGCATCAGTTTGCTCAGCGGAAAGTAGACAAGCAGGGTGCAGACCAGGAGAATGTGTACAAAAACAAAGGGATTTATACTGTCGGCCAGGGTTGGGGAAAAGGCGGTCAGGCCTACGGTAAGCTCTTTTACAGCTGCTATGTCTGTCCTGAAGGCAAAACGGGTCAGTATACCGGTAATAGCTATAGCAAATATCAGAAACAGCGGAAAATAGTCAGCGGCAAGAGAGAGATAACGGAGATGGCGCCCCATTACTCTTCGCAAAAAGAGAAAAATCAAGGCCAGCGGCAGCAATACATCGGTCATATACATGGTTGGGACACCGATCTCGAAAATACCGTCCATGAACTCCAATGACTGGACAAAACCAGGGACCGGCTCCAGAAAAAGCCTTAAATGGCGCAGGACAATAACCAGAAAAGAGTAATGAAAGATCAGGGCAAAAAGCCACAACCATTTTGCTGACCCATAGGCCAGTTTGGGGCCGTCATGGACCTCCGCCTTGGTATTTCGGAAAAGAGACCGGAAGAGGAGAATCTCCAGGATCATTCGTCCGACAACTTCCAGCTTGTTTGAAGGGCTTTCCAGTCTGTCCGGCTTGATCCATGAAAGAGAAGCTTCCTGCCCGCAGGTCGTAGGGATTCTGAATGGTACCGGAACCTTTGCCCACTGGACTATCCGGTATGCAAACATCACAATAAAGAATCCAAACGCCAGGTAGGGCAAGATAACCCCTAACAAGAACCGCAGACCCACAATTTGCCCGCCAATCAGACCTACAACGATCAGCGCCAAGACTGCAAGAAAGGGATAGAGGAGTTTAATTTTCATTTGCCTTTACCTCACTTTAAGTTATTTTTTACCCGTTATTCGGGGTTAAATTTATCTGCCCCGGGATTACCTGCCCGGAACAGGGACCAAATAAAAAATGATGAACAACACCGCTGGCTATTTACCTTTACCCGGCTCACTCATCATTTAATAAAGCTGAAGGACAGACACCACCTTCCCGTGTTAAGGCGAACCTCTTTTTTTCAAAGTCCTCATAGCGTACCTCCCAGAGCTGCTCCCGGCTGGCACTGTATATATCAAAAAGCGCCAGGGCCACACCATCAACTCTGTTATCAAATGCTTCCCATTCCTGATCACTGATCTTCTTTTTCCCCGCGGCCTTACGAACAATCCTCTTTATAGTGAAAACAAATTTCAGGGCCTCAGAAGGGTTAACCTCCTGTACAGCCATCAGTTTTACGAACTGCCCGAGAGCCGGGGTTTCAATTTCCTGATCAGATTCGTCACAGATAATCTCATAAAGCTCCTTGAGTCCTGTAGAGGTCTTATAGCCCAAGGGATTGGCAAACTGGTCTTTCTGTTTCTTGAAAATCGAGACAGCTTGCGGATCATATCTCCCCATGACAACTTCTTCCCACTTCTTCAGGATCTTCTTTTCCTTGTCGATTAATATTGTTTTTATATCCATAAATTCCGTTGATCAAAAAAACTCCATAATATTTTACTCGAAACCGGGAACTTTGGACTATCCAGTGTACCATTCTCGATTTAAAGCCGTGCTTTCTTCTTAAATCCAAAATATTTCTCCGTATCTACCTGCAGAAGCGGAAGTCCGGCAAAGGTGCTGCCTGCTCAGTAACCACGAAAAAAAATTCTGAATAAATATTCAATTATAGAACTTCATGAATTATCATATTTGCCAGTCACTTTCAATAAAAAAAACTCCATACTAAAATTACAAGGCATTTCTTATTCTGGTCATGGCCCGTTTCACGTTATCATGACTATTAAAGGCACTGATTCTGATGTATTCCCGGCCGCATTTTCCAAAACCTGCCCCGGGAGTACAAACCACGCCGGCCTTATCCAGAATAAGCTCAAAAAGCTCCCAGGAGTCCCTGCCGTCACCATAAATCCAAATATACGGGGAATTAATGCCGCCGGAGTAACTGAAACCCAGTTTGTCGATTTCTCCCGTCACTATATCGGCATTTTTCAGGTAGTAGTCAACCAACTCCTTCACCTGCCGTTTGCCTTCGGAACTGTAAACAGCCTCAGCTGCTCTCTGTACAGGATAAGCAACCCCGTTAAACTTGGTTCCGTGTCTTCTATTCCAAAGGCTGTGCAGTGAATGCCGGCTGCCTCCGGAATCATATACCCCGCAATCCTTGGGGACCACGGCATATGCGCAGCGGGTCCCGGTAAAACCGGCATTTTTGGAAAAACTCCTGAATTCCACCGCAACCTCCCGGGCCCCTTCAATCTCATAGATGCTGTGCGGCAGGGATTCATCCCTGATAAAGCTTTCATAGGCGGCGTCAAAAAAAATCAGGGCTTGATTGACCCTGGCATAATCCACCCACTGTTTAAGCTGATCCTTGCTGACAGTGGAACCGGTGGGATTATTGGGAAAACAGAGATAAATAAGGTCAACCGGCTCCCGGGGTAAATCAGGGACAAAACTGTTTTCTCTGGTGGCCTCCAGGTATACTATACCCCGGTATCTGCCATCACTCCATTCTCCGGTGCGTCCTGCCATGACATTGGTATCAAGATAAACCGGGTATACCGGATCGGTTATTGCCACCTTAATATCAGTAGAGAAGAGTTCCTGGAAATTCCCGGTATCACACTTGGCACCGTCACTTATAAAAATTTCATCCGCTGAGATACGCGCCCCTCTGTTCCGAAAATCATTTTCCGAGATGGCAGCTCTCAGAAAATCATAGCCCTGCTCAGGCCCATACCCCCGGAAGGTAGTATCGTCCCCCATCTCATCAACTGCCTTGTGAAAAGCCTCGATACAGGCTCTAGGCAATCCCCGGGTAACATCTCCTATGCCAAGCCTGATTATTTCCCTGTCCGGATTGTTTTCCTCGAAACGCCTGACCTTTTCGGCTATATCCGAAAAAAGATAGGAAGCCTTGAGTTTCAGATAGTTTTCATTAATTTTTATCATATGTTATCTTAACCTTTTTTTGTTTCATTATTTGCCCGCCTGTTATGGCCCCTTCCTTAAATTATTAACTCAACTTTCCGACTTAAAAAAAACAACAGGATTGCATGTAGTTGGCATGTCCATTCAGGAACGGTTTCGTGTTTGAGTTGTTCTACAGTTATCAATTCCAACGAACACAGTTGATAAAATTGGATCCCGGTGTTCACAATAAAAAACTGTAATACGGGTTTCAAACCGCAGTATTTAACACTATCCCCACTTGCTCCTGAAGACGGCGAAGGAATTCGGGAAAATCTTCCAGACCGACTCCTTTTTTACCGATAAGCCGGCAGAGCCTTTTATCAGAACAATCGTATATATCCAGGATATATTTATTCCTGAATCTTGCCACACTCAGATGGACTTCTATACCATTAGCCCGGAAATTTTCATTTACCTGGTTGACCAGTAGCTGCAGATTTTTTTCTGCTTCCGAGAGCAATTCCTCTTCCTCACCCAGATACTGACGCCCTCTTCTTCTTTGCCAAAGCCTGGCCATATAGTTAAGAGAGACCACCGGGGTTATATCCTCAAGCCGATGCGGCCGTATGGGCTCACCTCCACTATCTATTCTCGGTCTGGGCGGAAACTTATACTCTGCAGTTATCACCATGACAGAATCCTCTCTTTAAGCCTGGAATTACGTCTCCTGACCCGGTTATTTCGGATGGCAATGGAGAGCGCTTTCCTGCTGCCGACCATAATCACCAACCGCTTTCCTCTGGTAATCCCTGTGTAAATAAGGTTCCGCTGAAGCAGAGGATAATGGGAAGTATGAACAGGGATAATAACACAGTTAAACTCAGAGCCCTGGGCCTTGTGCACCGTTACTGCATAAGCCAGAGTAAGTTCATTCAAATCAGCCGCTTCATACTCAACCCTTCTCCCCTCAAAATCTATAAGCAGACTCTGTTCTTTCTCATTTCTGGCTATAACAAAACCAAGATCACCGTTAAAAACCTCTTTATCATAGTTATTCCTGATCTGCATAACCTTGTCCCCGGTTCTGATCGCCCGTACTTCCCCGCAGGGGACATCGGCAGCAGAACGATTTATTATCTGCTGAAGCCTGCTGTTCAGGTTATCCGCCCCAACAATTCCCTTACGCATCGGGGTAAGCACCTGAATGTCTTTTAAGGGATCGAAGCCGAATTTGTCCTGAAGCCTGCCTCCGCAAAGACTGATAATCTCCCGTTCTATATCCTCGACCTCGCCCCGCTCCATAAAATAAAAATCCTTAGGGCCCTTATAATCAAACCTGAGTTCCAGAAAACTGCCTTTATTTATCCGGGCGGCATTAAGGCTGATCAGGGATCCCTTGCCCTGCCGGAATATCCTGGTCAAACGGGCGACAGGTATAGATCCGGTATCGATGCAGTCCTGCAGGACATTGCCGGGCCCTACCGAAGGGAGCTGATCAACGTCTCCTACCAGTAAAAGGGCTGCCCCCGGCCTAATTGCCTGAAAAAGGGCATTGGCAAGGACTACATCAAGCATTGAGGCCTCATCCACGATCAGCAGATCAGCATCCAGGGGATTCCGGCTGTTCCGCTTAAAACCTCTTACAGAGGGATCGTATTCCAGCAATCGGTGAATGGTCCTGGCCTGAAGCCTGGTGGCCTCGCTGAGCCTCTTGGCGGCACGGCCTGTAGGAGCTGCAGCCTCCATACTTACTCCCTTGGCCCCCAGAATCAGGATAAATCCCCTCAAAATAGTAGATTTGCCGGTCCCAGGCCCGCCGGTTATTACCGTAAAACTATTGGTCAGTGCAAGACTCAGGCCATCTTCCTGTTCAGGAGCGAACTCCACCCCCATTTTTTCAGCAGCCCAGGCAAGAGCAGTCTCTTTCTTAATGGAGGGATAAGGGGCCCGGGAATCAATAAGCTTAACTACCCGACTGGCAATCCCCACCTCGGAAAAATAGAAAGCAGCCAGATAGATGTCATCCTGATCGATAACTATTTTCTCCTCTTCAGCCAAATCAGGTAAAGACTCTTCTATCATATCATCCAGATCCGGACAGATGTTTTCAGGATCCAGAAGAGATCGACACTTAGCCACCAGAACCTGCCTTTCCAGAAAACAATGGCCTTCATCTGCGGCTTCATGCAGGGCAAAAAGCAGACCAGCGCGGGCCCGCCGGCGATCCTGAACCGGAATTCCCAGGGAAAGGGCTATTCGATCGGCAATTCTAAAGCCGATCCCCCAGATATCTTCAGAGAGACGGTAAGGATTATCCCGGACAATTGAAGAGGCATCTTCCCTGTAAGCCCTGAATATCTTGACTGCAAAGGTGGCGGAAATACCGTGACCCTGCAGAAAAACCATAATCTCTTGAATACTCTTCTGCTCCCGCCAAGCCTTTTTAATCCTTTCCAGCCTTTTTTCACCCAGGCCTTCAACCTCTGCCAGTCTCTCCGGTTCATGCTCCAGAATGTCCAAGGTGTCCAGGCCAAAATGCCTGACAATACGGGAGGCAAACCTAGGCCCTATGCCCTTGATCAGCCCCGAACCTAGATAACGCTCCAGGCCATTTAAGGTATTGGGCTTTTCTATCTGGTAATCCCTGATCCTGACCTGCCAGCCATACTGTTTGTCACGTACCCACCACCCGTTAAGAGAAATGGTTGAACCAACAGGGACCCCAGCCAAGGAGCCGACAACAGTAATCCGTTCTTCTCTTTTGCCGGTTTCGGAAAGGCTTGCTACTGTAAAACCGTTCTCTTCATTCTGATAGGTTATACGCTCCAGTATACCCTGCATGGTTATACCGGAACCCGGGGCATCGTAGTCAGAGTTCAATTGCCATTCCTTCGCGGGCCAGGAAAATTTCCGTATCTCCATATTGTCCGGATTTACAGTAGATTTCCGATAATTCATCAAGCTGGGCATCTGTCCGGTCCGGATCATGGTGGAAAAGGGCCAATGACTTGACCCCATTCCGGCCGGCAAGTTCACAGACATGCTCGAACCAGGAGTGCCCCCAACCCTTTTTCCCGTTATCATATTCAGCCCGGGTGTATTGGCAGTCATGAACCAGGAGATCGGCTCCGGCAATAAACCGCTCCAGGGCTTCGTTCTGTTCCCTGGCCACCTCAGCCCCTTCCCGGGCCATGGCTTCATCATAAGCCGGATCAGCTGGATCAGTAATAAAAAGATTCTGAAAAGGTTCATTATCATAAGCGGCACAAAAGACTTTTCCCCTGTATTCAAAACGATACCCCAGGCAAAGGACCGGGTGATTAAGGAATTTGGTCTTAAGCTTAATCCCCCCCAGGTCGCGGACCTCTTCTTTCAGGCTGATGTATTCAATATGAGCCTTTAGTTCGTCATGACGAATCGGGAAATACCTATAAGTCATCTGTCCACCCACCACCTCAGCAA
The DNA here is from genome assembly GCA_046497465.1 of Desulfobia sp. Lineage (GTDB taxonomy): Bacteria > Desulfobacterota > Desulfobulbia > Desulfobulbales > SURF-16 > JAWLDV01. The sequence continues at coordinate 5,477 of JAWOFO010000028.1, read as the reverse complement.
GTGATTCCGTCTCATGAGAGACGGGCCCGTATATTTTCAAGCTGGTTTCCGGCAAAAAGATGGGAATAAAAAAAGGGAAACCCATAATATGATCCCAGTGGGTATGGGTAAGAAAAAGCTCGGTGGTGATCGGCCCCCGGCGGAGTTCGTGCTTGGCCAAATATCCGCCCAGCCCCCTGAGACCTGAGCCGGCATCTACAATGATATAACGGTCAAGTCCCGAAAAACGAAGTTCGATACAGGGGGTATTCCCACCATATTTAACCGTGGACATACCCGGTGTAGGAATCGAGCCCCTAACCCCCCAAAATTTTACTATCATCCATCCCCCTATACAAATTAACCCTACAGCGACACTTCCTTTCTGTTTCCGTCATTCCCGTCTGTTTCCGTCATTCCCGCGAAAGCGGGAATCCAGAAAAAGAAACTGGATTCCCCGGTCAAGCCGGGGAATGACGGGAGAGAGAAGCAAAATGTCGCTGTAGTATTAACTCATGGTCCTTTATTCCGGGACTTAAACTTAAATAGGCTGGTGTCCATTCTTAAGGTGGCTATCAGTTTGCTGAACACCTGCGATCAAGGGCTGCCTCTCTCTTGAGATAAGCCTCAAGTTAATAACTCAACTTTCCGACTTAATTTATCTATATGATACGACGTGAAAATTCCCCGTCAAACAGTGGAGTTTAGCGGTTGATATGTCTATTCAGGAACATTGTGCAGTGTTTGTTAGTGTTTTTTGGTGAAACGAAACGTTAAAAATTTCAACTGCCTGAGCGAGGCACGAGCGAGTTTTGAAATTTTAGTGAAACGAGTCTTAGAGCCACTCAAACACGGAGCCGTTCCTGAATGGACATGCCAACCTCATGAAATTATGCTATTTTTTTTAAGTCGGAAAGTTGAATTAATAATAACTTATGAGTTCACCCTGCCTGCTCAGCAAACCACAATCCCGAATATCAATTTTAAATAACTTTACAGTTCAAAGTTCTCGTAATTCATTAAAATAGTTAAAATAATATATTTATGATCGTCATTCCGGCGAAAGCCGGAATCCAGTGTTTTATTAGTAATATATGATTTCTGGATGCCGGATCAAGTCCGGCATGACGAGAAAACTTTGGACTCTCAAGTTAAATAACAATATCGAGAAAACTACGGGCACTTTCTATCTCCTGCGGTACACGGAGAATAAAAGGAGATAAATCATTCCACCTCACGCCGGACCGGGCAAGAATATTCTGAACATCAACCACTTCCTGAATATCGTCTCCGGCAGAACCAATTTCAAAAACATTAGTAAAAAGGTTGGCGACCGCCACAACCTTTAAAAGCTCTGAATACTGGCCCTCCTCCTCAAAAAAAAGATCATGATGATTACTCAGGCAAACCGCCATTCTGGGATGAAACTCCCACTTTTCAGCTAGCATCCTGCCGCTGTCCTGGTGAGTAAAACCCAGGACCATTTCTTCGGCTCTGAGAAGGGAACAACGCTGAAGATAGACCAGCTCCAAAACCTGTTTATATTCATTCTTAAAGCACTTGGAAATAGGGAGCTTACCCAGATCATGCAGTAATCCGGCAACAAAATACTCTTCCTGATTACCGAGATCGATACCTCTCAGGGCGGCTATGCTCTTAGCCATTATAGCTGCACCAAAACTATGGCTCCAGAACTGCCCCATGGGAAAAAAGGCATGGCGCTCCCTGCCGATGATACCCAGGACAGCCGTACTAAGAACCAGATTCTTAACAGTGTTCTGGCCCAGCATAATAATAGCCCTGGTAAGCGAAGTCACCTGGCCGGGCAGGGAATAATAGGCGGAATTTATTAATTTGAGAACACGACCCGTTAAAACCGGGTCCAGAGAAATAACCCTGTTCAAATCATTGGCGGAGGTATCAGGCTCATTACAGACTTTCATAACCTTGGATACGGTTGTTGAAAGACTGGGCATCCTGTCAATATAATCCTGTATTTTTTTTAACCGCCCTTCCATGGATCTCTATAATTAAGATGGTTTTCCGCCAATACATTATTTCAGCCATCTATCCTGCCATAACGTACCGGTATTCACTTACCAATCTTATTCATAAGTTGGGACACTTATGTGAATGACTGCTATATTCAAATATAAATTCCCAAAGTATAATATTCTGTTTGATTGACACGGTCAAGCAACCTTCTTATTATGGATAATAATTTAGGTATTTAATCAGTATATATTCAGGGTCTAATTGCCTTACAGAAATGCAAAATTCAAAAGCTGATCTAGAACCATATGGATCCATCCCCATAGATGAGTTGCTTTTCGAAAACGAAACTATCCTCTTAGTGGACGATGATCCTGACTTGTTACAGGCCATGTCCCTCTTTTTCAAAAAACAGGAACTGCCTGTTACAAGTACGGCCACCGCAGAAGATATGTTCAGGATCCTGGCTTCACAGAAAGTAGCGCTGGTCCTGCTGGATATCAACCTGCCTGATGCAGACGGCAAAACCCTTATTCCCCGGATAACCAGCCAATTCCCTGAGACCAGCGTGATCATGCTCTCCGGCATAGATGACCTCAATACCGCCCTGGACTGTATGCGGCAGGGAGCAGAAGATTACTTGCCGAAAACGGTTCAATTTAATCAAATGCTCCTACTCATTAAAAAAACCCTGAGAAAAAAACGCTTGGCCCTGGTTGAAAAGGCTTATCAGGAAAAATTGGAACAGTCGCAATTCCGAATTAAACTCCTCCGTGATCTGTCACTCAAAATTAATTCCGTCTATCTAGACACCAAAGAGCTGGACGAAATCCTGCTTGCCCTTCTGGTGGCAATTACATCCAAAGAGGGGCTGCGTTTTAATCGAGCCTTTCTGGCCCTGTTTGATGAAAAAAACAAAATCCTGAAGGGGAAATTTGCCATTGGCCCCAATTGTAAAAGTGAAGCAGAACATATCTGGGACGATATGCAGAGAAAGGACCTTGATTTTTTTGACATTATTGCAGATGTAAAACTACGCTGCTTAAACGGAGAAGACGGGGTAAACAGAATTATAAGATCATTAAAAGTGGCTGCCGATGACAAAGAAAATATCCTGGTGCGCTCTGCTCTGGAACATAAGATTTTCAAGGTGATCAACGGCAGAACAGAGGAAAACGAGCATCCCCTGATGCTTATCGATCTCCTGGATGTGAGCAACTTTGTAGTCGCCCCTCTTTTTTCCCCGCATGGTCCTATAGGGGTCATAATTGCAGACAACTATGTGACAGAGGCCCCTATTGCCGACAGCCACCTCCGCCTCCTGGAACTTTTTGCCAGTCAGGCAAGTCTTGCCATCGAACAAAGCCGCATGTCCAAAGAGATGGAGGACCAGATAGAACGTCTCCAAGAACTGACCTATGAGCTTGATAAAAACAAAAATCTGCTTATTCAGTCTGAATGTTACATTGCTGTAGGCAGAATGGCAGCCCAGGTAGGCCATATAATCAGAAATCCGGTAACTTCCATTGGCGGCATTGCCAGAATACTGGCCAAAAAAAGCAAGGACAGTGAAATAAAACAATATATCGAGGTCATTGTCAATGAAGTTGACCGCCTAGAGAAATCCATCAATGAAATTTTTGATTTTATTACCCCCTCAAAAGCAATCAGGAAAGAAGTCAGACTCAACAATCTGATTCATAAGGCGCAGATCCTTTTGCAGACCACAATGGACAGGCAGGCAATAACCTGGGAGACAGACCTCACTGAAAGCGACCCTCTCGTATACATAGACAGCCTTCAGATACAACAGGGCCTGCTTAATATCTTCAACAACAGTATAGAAGCCATGCCGAACGGCGGCATCATCAAAGTAACTTCCAGGATTGAAGAAGACGAGGTTTCTGTCACTATCAATGATACGGGGACCGGCCTGCCGACCCCATTTCTTTCCCATGTCAAAGTACCCTTCTTCTCTACAAAGATGAAAGGAACAGGCCTGGGATTAACCATGCTGGAACACTTTTTGTGTGAAAATCAGGGCAGTTTCTCTCTAAAACACAGTGACGAAGGTCTTGCGGTTGAAATACGCCTACCTCTGGCTAAAGGATATGAGAACTGAAAACCCAGTGACGAAGTCAAAACATCGGGGAATTAATGAAAATACCCACTATTACAACCAGCAACACTATTCCCCGGGCTGAAAAACCGGCACCAGGCACCAGCCATCAACCGCAGGTGGACTCGGAATTCCAGCCCGGCCAATTGCTGAAGGCCAAAGTTATGACCGGTAGTACTTCAGATGGGAAAGTGCTACTGGATGTGGCCGGCCAAAAAATTTCAGCCAAAAGTCTGGTAAAGCTTGCTGCCGGAGACCATATCTGGCTCGAAGTAAACCGGGGCGGTACTGACCCCCTTCTCTCCCTGGCCCCCCAAAAAGGGGCGGTCCACCATTACCTTCAGATCTTGTTTGCCAGTCCTCATAGGCCTGACAACCTGTTCAATCTACTCCTGCCGCTACTCAACCAGATCTCTCCTGAAACAGAAAATTCCTCCCTGTCAAGACTACTGATCAGTCTGGGCAGTGCTTCCCAGGACAGTACACCTGATCCCGGTGGAGTAAGGCTTATGACCCTTTTATACGGGGGCCTCAATTTAGATATAAAAATGAACGGCCGGGAGTCTGCTGTTCAACAATTAAAGCATCTGCTCAGTTGGGAAAAATTCTCCCCCTCACTCCAGAAACTTTTAAGTGAGACAATAGATTTCCTGGACAGGCATCAACAGATCAATACGAGCCCACCGGGCCGGGATGGTTCCCCTCTTTTCCTGTTTCCCTGCTTTTTTAAAGAAGAAACGGGCTGGGGAGAATGGATGTTCAGTAAAACCGGGAAAAGTAATTCGGCAAAATCCTCTTTTGAACTCAACTTTTTCCTTGATATGAGCAAACTGGGGCCTTTGTCTCTGCAGATATCCTGCAATGACAAGGACTTAAACGGAAAATTCCACCTGAGTAAACAGCAGGTGGTTGACTACATGAAAAAAAAAGCTCCGGAACTCGAAAAACTTATGTATGGTCTGGGCTACCAGTCTGTTTATTTCCAGTGCCACCTCAGCCGGAAGAACATTCTCATGGAATTAAAGAACTCACTAATGAAACAGGCAGGCCTCAATCGCTTCAGCCTGCTGGATATAACTGCCTGACAGGATATCAGGCTATTTAGGAGAGTATGTAAAAGCCCTGTTTTCAGTTGACAGATGATTCTCTGTTAAGTAAAGCTTTTCATAATAAGGTAACAATTATCAAATTAAAATTGGATCATCCGGCAAATCAGTACCTGTCAAATATGTTCACATATGATTTTATTGTTAGCCGTAGTGTGGAGCCAGGGGCAATAAGAGTAATATCTTCTCTCGCAAAGGCGCCGGGAACGCAGAGAAAATTTTTATTATCCTTGGCGTCCTCAGCGCCTTGGCGAGAGCTATACCTTTTAATCTCAGGTATC
>JAWOFO010000006.1:0-4189 GCA_046497465.1 Desulfobia sp. | reverse complement strand
TATTTTAGGACCACGGATGTCACAGGTGTAGTAAGTCTGCCAGCAGGCGTGGAAATGGTAATGCCCGGAGATAATGTGGAGATTGAGGGTGAGCTGATTAATTCTATTGCCATGGAAGTCGGGCTCCGTTTCGCCATCCGGGAGGGTGGGCGTACTGTTGGTGCAGGTGTTATTAAAGAGATAATCGAATAGGGGTAAACCCGTCAATGATCCAGACAGAGAAAATACGCATAAGGCTGAAGGGCTATGATCATAAATTAATTGATCAGTCTACCTTGGAAATTGTAGATACAGCCAAGAGAACAGGGGCGGTGATTGCAGGACCGATACCTCTGCCGACAAAGGTGAACAAATATTGTGTACTACGTTCACCTCACGTGGATAAGAAGTCACGTGAGCATTTTGAGATGAGGACCCACAAAAGATTGCTTGATATCCTGGAACCGACTCAGCAGACCATTGATTCATTAATGAAACTGGAACTGTCTGCCGGAGTTGATGTAGAGATCAAGTTATAGCGGTAACAGTATCAGATAATTACGATCAATATTCAGGTAAAAAAAATGCCAAAGACACCAGGGATATTAGGGAAGAAGGTTGGAATGACTAGGATTTTTTCCGAGGATGGTTCAGCAATACCAGTAACAGTAGTAGAGGCAGGACCATGTACAGTGGTTAAGAAAAAGAGTGAAGCAAAGGAAGGATACAACGCCATACAGGTAGGCTTTCTTGAAAAGAAGGCCAGCCATGTAAACAAGCCGATGAAGGGACATTGTCAAGCCTCTGGTGCCCCAGGTTATTATTGCCTTAAAGAGTTCAAGGTTAATAATCCGGATGACTATGAAATAGGCAGGAAACTGCGGAGCAATGATTTTTTTGAAATCGGAGATGTTGTTGATGTTACCGGGAAAACAAAAGGCCGGGGATATCAGGGTGTCATCAAAAGGCACGGTTTTACTGGTGGTAAGAAAACTCATGGTTCCATGTTTCATCGGGCTCCTGGTTCGATAGGAAATGCTGCTACTCCGAGTAAGGTTGTAAAAGGGAAAAAATTACCCGGTCAGATGGGGAATAAGAAAGTAACCAAGCAGAATGTTGTAATTATTGATATCAGGGAAGAGGATAATCTTATGGTTTTAAAGGGATCACTTCCTGGCAATAATAAAGGTCTGGTACAAATCTATTCCAAGTAATACTTACCTATTTTGAGATAATCCATAACCGCAAGCAGTGTATGATACAAGTTCGATATAGATGAGGTGGCGGAGTCATGGCAGAAGCAACACTGGTAAATAAAAACAATGAACAACTGGGCAAGGTAGAATTGTCTGATTCATTATTCGAAGTAGAGGTTAAGAATCATTTACTGCATGAAATTGTCAGAATGCAGAGGGCAAAAAAAAGGGCAGGCACTGCCTGTACCAAAACCAGAGTGGAAGTCCGGGGAGGCGGTGCCAAACCTTACAGACAGAAAGGAACAGGCAGGGCCAGAGCCGGAAGCAGGCGTTCTCCTTTATGGCGGGGTGGCGGAACAGTTTTCGGTCCCAAGCCCAGAGACTATAGTTACAGTCTCCCCAAAAAAGTTAGAAGGCTTGGGCTTCGCATGGCCCTGAGTGCCAGGCACTCAGAGGGGAGACTCATTGTTATTGATGATTTGACTTTGGACAATATCAAGACCAGAGATTTTATCAGGGTGATGAACAATCTTTCACTCAGCAATGCCCTGATAGTCGTACCGGCGCGTGATGAGGTACTGGTCAAATCAAGCCGCAATGTCCCCGGTTTCCAGACTATCCAGGTGGAAGGGCTGAATGTATATGATATACTGTTCTATGATAATCTGCTGTTATTACAATCGGTAATAAAACAGTTGGAAGAGAGGTTGCTTCCATGAAAAATATTTACGATATTATAAAAAAACCCTGTCTTACTGAAAAGGGCATGTTTTTACAGGAAACCGATAATCAGATCATTGTTAAAGTTGATCAGAAAGCCAATAAAATCGAGATTAAAAAGGCAGTTGAAAAGCTGTTTAATGTAAAGGCAGACAAAGTACGTACAACCAATATGCACGGCAAGCAGAAAAGAATAGGCTATCACACAGGCAGAAGACCTGACTGGAAGAAAGCCTATATCACTCTTTCTGAAGGGCAAAAGGTTGATTTTCTCGAAGAACTATAAGGCTTTTTATTAATTATCAAAAATGTGAATAAAAAATGGCACAAATAAAAATTAGTAAACCGACTTCTCCAGGGCAAAGGAATTATATATCTGTTACTGACCCGGAGCTGTCCAAAGACAGGCCGTTAAAAAAACTGGTACACTCAAAAAAAAGTATCAGCGGACGCAACAATTACGGTCGGATAACCGCTAGAAGGCGGGGCAGTGGGCATAAGCGGAAATATCGTCAGATTGATTTTAAAAGGAACAAAGAGAGCATCCCGGCTAAGGTCGCTGCAATAGAGTATGATCCCAACAGAACAGCCAATATAGCCTTACTTTTTTATGTAGACGGTGAAAAAAGATATATCCTTGCACCAAAAGGCATAAAAGTCGGTGATCGGGTTGAGGCTGGGCCAGATGTTGATATCAAAAGGGGCAATTGTCTGCCAATGGCAAATTTGCCACTCGGTACTGTTATTCATAATATAGAGATGAGAATAGGCAAGGGTGCCCAGCTGGTGAGAAGCGCGGGGATGTCTGCTCGTCTTATGGCCAAGGAAGGGGATCATGTCCTGGTAAAACTCCCTTCCGGTGAAGTCAGAAGATTTCATAAACAATGCCGGGCCACAATTGGACAGGTCGGCAATATTGAACATGAAAGTAAATCTATTGGCAAGGCCGGTCGAAATCGCTGGAAAGGTCTGCGACCCAAGGTCAGAGGTGTTGCCATGAACCCCATAGATCATCCTATGGGCGGTGGGGAAGGCAAGAGTTCGGGGGGAAGACATCCCTGTACTCCGTGGGGGGTCCCAACCAATGGATACAGGACCAGAAGAAATAAAAAATCAGATAAAGATATAGTCAGACGTCGTTTATAGGTTAAAGGGGTGAAATATGGCAAGATCGATTAAGAAAGGCCCTTTTGTTGATGATCATCTCATAAAAAAGGTAGAACAGGCCAGAAAAATAGGTTCCAAGAAAGTAATCAAGACTTGGTCCAGACGATCAGATATTATTCCTGAAATGATCGGTTTAACCTTTGCCGTTCATAATGGAAAAAAATTTATACCTGTTCTGGTAACTGAGAATATGGTTGGTCATAAACTGGGCGAGTTTTCCCCGACCCGTACTTTTTACAGCCATGCCGGTGATCGTAAAGGTAAGAAAAGATAAACGGAGTTAAATAATGGAAGCGAAAGCAGTAGTCCGGAACATTAGGATTTCTCCACAGAAAGCGCGTCAGATTACTGATCTTATTCGTGGCAATGATGTGGATACCGCAATAAACACTTTGCGTTTTATGCCTAAGAAAGGGGCGCGCATATTGCGGAAGCTTATAGAATCGGCAGTTGCCAATGCCAGCCAGAATGAATCTATTGATGTGGATACATTATATATAAAGAAAGCATTCGTTGATAATGGCCGAATGTTGAAAAGGATCAGGCCCAGGGCAATGGGACGGGCTACTCGTATATTGAAGAGATCGAGTCATATAACTGTAATCTTGGATGAAGTGTAAGGCAATTTCTCAATAACTTCTGGCAGGATTTTAAAATCAATCTCAACACCTGCGATCAAGAACGCCTGCAGGGGACTTAAGTTGTTGAGGAGATACAGCGTAACTAATTAAGTAACTTACTCAGTTGGTATTTTTTTAGGGAGGAAAATTTTGGGGCAGAAAGTAAATCCTATAGGTATGCGACTTAATATCAATCGCACCTGGGAATCGATATGGTATACCGACCGTAATTACGGTCAATTTTTACTGGAAGATCAACAGATCAAGAAGTATCTAAAAAAACGTTTATACCATGCTGGAATATCCAAGATAAATATCGCCCGAACCGGAGAAAAAATTAAACTACAGCTGCATACGGCCAGGCCCGGTATAGTAATAGGGAAAAAAGGAGCGGAAATAGAAGCCCTTAAACAGGAGCTGGAGAACCTGACCAGGAGAAAATGTATAGTAGATATTCAGGAAGTCAGAAGGCCTGAGGCTGATGCGCAGCTGGTAGCAGAGAATGTA
>JAWOFO010000020.1:0-110183 GCA_046497465.1 Desulfobia sp. | reverse complement strand
CTTAAGAGTGTGTATCTCCTGCAAAGCATTCCTCCCTATATCCTATTTCCGACTTGATGTATTTGTATGATATAGCAGAAAATTTTCTGTGAGTCGGGGTTGCTTGACGGTTGGTGTGCTTATTCAGGAACATTGTGTAGTGTTTGGTAGTGGTTCTTGGCGAAGCGGAACGCTAAAAATTTCAACTGTTGACCGTACCTCCGGTACGTTATGGTAAGAAAATGACGAATCATCCATTTGAGCGAGGTACGAGCGAGTTTTGAAATTTTAGTGAAGCGAGCTTTAGAACCTCCTAAACACGAAACCGTTCCTGAATAATGTATGCCAACCGTCTGAAATTATGCCAATATTCTAAATTATGCCAATATTCTAAAGTCGGAAAGTTGATTTAAGAGTTTTCATATTAAGGGATCTCGTATGCCCATACTACACTCATTGCCCGGTGAACTCAAAGAAGAATTTACCAAAGTTTTGTAATACCTTTTATTTTTGTCAAGATAAATACAGGATGAATTTAAATTAGTCTTTCAGTTTTTGCGCACCCCTCCCGTGTCAGGATAATTATGCGTATTGTAATGATCGTGGCAGTCGGGAAATGGAATATGTGAAGGTGTAATAATTCCCATATACTGTTTTTAAATTTGGGTTGTCATTATAATATTGATAAGGTATCATTTTTAATGATTTAAAACATGTAACTCGTATACCTTGTTTTGCGGCCTGAAGGTGGGGGGATAATTGCATTTGTCGATGAATACTCTATAATGGTAAATAATTAAAGGAATAGATTATGGGCAGGTTATCTCTTTTTAGTTCTCTCGGGATTATTATCCTTCTGGTGGCCAGCTGTACCAGCCAGCAGGTGAGTTTCAACCGTGAGGCCCGGAACCAGGCAGAATATAAGATTGTCTATGTTAAACCAGAGTACAACAATGACCCTTTGCAAATGAATACTCTCATCCGGGAAAAATTTGAAGAGCAGGGTTACAAGGTGGCCCTGAAATACCCTGAAAAGTCTGGAAAAGAAGAAGGTCTTGTTCTGTCATATGATTACAGGACCGTTCCTGATGTCAGCGAAGAGGGCAGAGTTGGCCGCCGTTTGAAGTGGTTCAGGATACAGGTGATAGACAATGCTGATCAGAATAAAATAGCTTCGGGAGAGCTTGTCAGTGGAATCCTGACTCAGTCGCCGCAGAAAGATGTGGCAGAATTTATTACTGCTTTGGCAGAGGATCTGCGGCACGGGCGAGAATTTTCCGAAAGAAGTACAAAAAGTGTACCTTCCGGAATTTCTGAGCAAGACGAAGCGAAAGATTCCGGCTTGAAGACCCTGAATAGGCTGGAAAGTTCTTCCCCTCATCTCGAAATAGGAATAAAACCGCACAGTGAAAGTGTCTCACCTGCTAAAGAAGGGAAGCTTCATACTGAAAAAACAGGGGAAAGCAGGGTTTCTGAAACAGAAGCAAAACAGCAGAACAGAGAATTTTCAGGTGAAAAAAAAGAACCGAGAAATCCATGGATTCCCCGGCTGAAATCCTGGGGATTTGAGGACTGGTAAAAGGAGAATCAGGATTTATCCTTTAGTCTCTGGACAGCTTCAGCTTTCAGAATAATTAAGAGCTTATTTAATTCTTCCTGCTTTAGGCGCACCGGTGGCATCTGGACCTTAGGACGGATGTTACGGGGATTTTTCAGCCATTTCCGTAAAATCTTTTCAGACCATCTCTCCTTGTCACGGCTGAAGCGAGGATAGAATTCGGTCAACAGACCCGAGAGATTTGGCGCGACTTCACCCCTGCCGATACTTCCCAGAACAGGATTTAGTATGCGGTGGCAATCCCCGCAATTTTGATTAAAGACATTTCCTTTCTTTTTCCCCTGATCATCAGCAAAGTAGATTAAGCGCGGGATTTCCCCGGGATCGGAATCGCTTTCCCTGCCTGCTGCAAGAAGAGCATTTACTATTTCAATAATCTGGGTTTCAGTAAAGTGGAAATCAGGCATAAGGAGAGCTGGTTGACGCACGGCTTCGAATAATTGGGCTGGCGTAGCATCCCTGGTTACTGAATCGAGATTACCAGCCAGCCGGTTGCCCTTGCAGCCGATGAGGTGGCAGCGACGACAGCCGCCGGCCTGCAGATGCCGCTGACCACGCCTGGTAACCTGATTTTCGGGGAGAGTAAAATAAGAGTAACGTCCTGGAATTAACTGCCGGTGGGCCACAGTAAGACGAGTTGAACGAGGGTCGCCGCGGTGACAGGAAATACAGTTATTGATCCTGCTATAATGAGGGGTATGACATTCCAGGCAGGACAGTTCACGGGCTTCGGCAGGTTTGTCCGGTGAAAAAAGCAGTACAGAGAAAACAATCAGAATGGTAGTACGAAAGACCAATTTTCCCCCCGGAAATAACCGGCGATCACAGTCAGAATGATAATAAATCCAACGACTGTCAGGGTTAAACAGTTTACCAGACGCTGCTCCCGCGGCAGCCATCCGGCATGTTCCCTATTTTTTGCCCCGGCCCACCAGGGCAATAATGCAAAAATGATTACCATTGCTGCCACTGGATATATTAAATAGTTGGAATAACTGATCAGCTCCTGCAGCCAGAGAAGAAACCAGGCCGATTTAACCGGATTGGGAACACGGCTCGGATTTGCTGGTTCCTGTAGAGGAGCTGGAATTAAGGCCGCCAGTCCAAACAACGGAAGCAGGGCGAGCAGGAAGGTCCTCTTCAGCAGACGGTAAAAATATGGCGAACTCCTGATATAATTCTTCATAGGTAGGGCAGAATTCCTTTATTTTTGCGAATGCGGTAAAAGTGTAGAGAGACCAGCAGGAAAATCATCAGTGGCAACAAGACAATATGCAGAATATAAAAACGCAGCAGGGTCAAAGGACCGTTAACACCATCGGGGACCAGTAAGGTACGTATCAGACTGCCGCCGGGCACCACGGTGATCAGTTCCATGCCGGTACGGGTAGCCCAGAGGGCGAGCTGATCCAAGGGCAGCAAATAGCCGGTATAGGCGGTTAACAGGACCAGACAGAGGATGATAAAGCCGGTTATCCAGTTCAGGTCTCTGGGTTTTTGATAAGCGCCGGTAAGAATAACCCGCAGAGTGTGCAGAAAAATGAGAATGAGCAGCGCGTGGGAAGCCAGGCGGTGAAGACTGCGCAGATAACTGCCGCCAAATACCTTTTCTTCCAGAAATAGAATTGAGGCAAAAGCCCGGGATGGTACAGGCTGATAGTAGAAGAGCAACAACAGGCCGCTGATCACCAGGACTATAAGAACAGTAAAAGCCAATCCGCCCAGACAGAAGGTATAGGTTATTTTGAGGTTTTCCCGTAGCACTATCTGCGGGAAAAGATGCCTGATAAATTCCTTCAGCAAAAAATTTCCCCCTCAGGTCAGAACCAGTAATTTGCTGCCTTGTTTTTTAACTGTCAGACGTCGTAAGGGGCGGTCGGCAGGACCGTGAAGGACTTGGCCCGTCCGGTCAAAACGACTTCCATGGCAGGGACAGACCAGTTCGGTCGGCGTGACCCTGACTGTACAGCCCAGATGGGTACAGGTAAGATCCAGGGCATATATTTCTGTATTACTCCGGATCACTGCCACCCTCGATTCCTTATATATCAGGGCTGCTCCCGGCGGTATCTCTGACTCTTCAACCTCCAGCCGTTTCTGCGTTGTTGCAGATTCAGGAGTCAGATAGCGCCAGAAAAAAATTAACGATCCCGAAGCTAAAATTATTTTTTTGAGGAGTCCCCGACGTTTTTGATCAGCTTTTTCCATTTATTCACATAAGGCTGGATATAATTCGGGTTTTTGCGAATCATATTCTCAAAACGTTCCGGATTGAAAAAGCTGCCGTTTGCCATCTCCTGGTCTTCCTGCCGCCAAAATGATGATAAGCTCATGCTGTCCCGTTCCAGCTCCAAAAGGCGTTTCTCCTCAGGCTCAAGAAGGAAACGCGAGGGATTGTCATGGCAACCGTCGCACATCACAGTGCCGCGCTGGATGGTATGCGGGAAAAAGGCTTGCCAGCGGGCGTCAAGCAGCAGATTTTCCACTCCGGTTCCTTTTTCTTGCCGCAGATCCGAATAGTAAAAAATGAACTGCGGACGTACAGGACTGACTTTGCCCCGGGAATTGATTCCAAGGGGAGGTTCGTCTTGGCGCTTAAGATAGCTGCTTTTGATATAACCCTTACTTTGGTGTTTCTTCACCGGAAAATAATCAGCTTTTTCGCTGTTGCTGTCTATTCGGATATAGAAGGTACCGTATTCCTGAGAGGCCCAGGCTGAATGACAGGCATAGCATTCCATATTTTCCAGATGGGACTGGATGCCGTGTTCAATTACCTGTGGATCGGGTTGATGGCAATCCCGGCAGCTTTTAGCGGGCTTGTCTCCGAACAAACTGGTCATGGTATGGCAGCTGCCGCAGGCCAGTCCTGCCCGGGCATGGACGTCCGGGGCCATTTTAAGATAATGCTCGCCATCTATTTCCAACCCGCGCTGATATCGCAGAGCATCTTCCCGCGGTGCCCAGCCATAGTAATCTGCTCCCACAAAATAACCCCGATGACAGGTGTGACAACTTTCCCGCGCAGGAGGGCCGATCTGATGTCCATTTTGACCATGACAATCCAGGCAACCGCTAATATGGCAGCTTTGACAGTTTTTGTCAAAAAAATCGGGATCGACATTCCCGAAAACATCTCTCACTGTCTCTTGTTCGGCCTGCCGGACAGTCATTGGTCCCTGCAGGTAGCCGGTATATTTCGAGTGACAGTTAAAACAGCCGCCGGTCTGGTGCAGGGGTGCCACGGGATCACTCAGAAACTCGGGACCTTTTCCGTGACAGTCGAGGCAGGAAAATTCTGCGTGGGTCCCGGTCAGTCGCTCCTGGTGACACTCGGAGCAATTATCTTTTTCGGTACATTTCTTGCCCTGAGCTAAAATTGATTGGGAGCTAATGGTCAGTAGCGGGAGGACGATTAAGGCAATTATCCAAGGCATCATAATTGAGTTCTTTCTGATAGATAGGGTCTTTGTCGTCTTCATGGCAAACCAGGCACAAATTGACTTGCATTATCTTTTTTATCTCTTCCCCGGAAAAGGGCCGGGAGTTCTCCCTGGTTATAGCGGAAAAGGCCCTGATTTTTCCATCCTCCATGGTCAGGTAGCCATCAAGTGGTTTATCCCGGGACTTCTCACATGTCAGGGTGGCCCTGATGTTGTCATTTTCCACCACATGCTGGCCAAAACCAAAAAATTCCGGGTTGCTGTGGCATTCCCGGCAGCCCACTGCCTTATCGTCAGTATTATGACTGTAAAAGGGGGCAAAGCGCAGCCTGGTCTTGCCTTTATAGCGGAAAACGTGCTCATCCAGACGCTTTTTGCCATCCAGACTGATAACCGTTACAAAGGTTTGGCATCCCGGGGTAACCGGAGAAATCTTTCCTCTCTGGTTCAGGGCCAGGGGAAATGGATAGAGCCTTCGGTAATCTTCGGTTTCACTGAAAGCTCCGGGGGTCTTTCTTCCCTTGACAAAATCGCGGCCCTTTTCGGTCTGATCATACTTAGTGTGGCAGCCATAGCACTGGGGGACGGCCCGGGAGTGACAGGCATAACATTCAAGCCGCTCATGACCGGCGATGGTGTGTTCCGGGGTATTGGTAATCACCTTGCTTTCATGGCTCTTGCCATCCCGCTTGCCGATTACCCGGACCTTGCCATTTTCGAAAAAGACATTGGAATAGAAACGTCCCTTACTGGTGAGCACCATTTCATCACCCATTAGCACCTGATGTTGATAATTGCGGGACTCTCGTACCGGTTCAGCATTTTCCTGTTTAACCGGTTTATGCCGCGGCTCTTCCCTGGGACTTCCGTGGCAGTCTTCACAACATATTTCGGTCTGCTGGTACATATTGCCATAAGCGTAGCCATCTCCCATAATATCACGGGAAGTATGACAATCTATACAATCCATTCCTTTGGCATAATGAATGTCCGGAGTTATGGCGGTCATATTTCTGAGACCGCCCAGCAGGCGGGGCCCCGGCATCCCTTTTTTAGTTGGAACCAGTCCGTTATTGCCGTCATTCAGCCCCTGGTATGACAGGGCAATTCTACCACTCCGGTTGTGGCAGCGCTGACATACTTCGTTTTCCGGTAGTGCTTCCAGACGGTGCGTATCTGAATACGGCCACTCACCTTTAACTGTTTTATCTCCGCCCTGATAGGTAGCGTTGTTATTATAAGGAAAATGGCAGGAGGCACAGCCACTGCCATGGCTACCGGCCCAGATCTCGTTGGTTTCCCGGCCGACATGACAGAGTGAGCAAAACTTACGGTAAAGTTCGCCTGCCAAATCGTCCAGCTCGGCTACCGGAGTAAGCGTCCGGGGCTCACCACTGCTATCATATACCTTTGCAGGTCTGACCGCATAGGGCCTGACATCCTCACTACCCCAGGTTAACTGGATGTTGCGAATCATGCCGGTATTGGTTGTCATAAGAGCGGATTGAACCCGTTTTAACTGGTAGAGGTGGCAACGGCCGCAGGTATCCTGCCAACAAACCGGGTGACCGGGTTTACCTTTACCATACATATTTCTATGGGCCTCTTTTTTATCGGTAGCCTGTTTATCCCCGCCATGGCAGGAGACACAGTCTTCATGGGCAGGAGATGCCTCTTCCAGTCCCTGGTGACAGTTCCGGCATTCCGATATCTGTTCGGAGGAGCATCCGCAGAGCAGAACCAGCAGAAATAAACCGTATAGAAAACGCAATATTAAAAGTATTCCCCGGATTGACGTTGTATCAAGAAAGAATTAGTAAAAATTGTTAAATCTATAGATTATCGGAGCATTAAAAAAAAGCGGATAATACGACGGTGGGCAACCACCGTATTATCCGCAGACTGCAGGAGGGAGATAGCTGGTGTTAGAATCTTAATTGGAGCTGCGTAATGAAGGTATCAAAATCCTCGACGTTGTTCGCTTCTTTGTCAAACTCTGTAGAGGAGTACTGCATGGTCAGTTTCAGCTTCTGACCCCGTATATAGTAGTTGAAGCCTCCGGCATACCAGTCTATCTCCTGATCAGTAACACCGTCCAGCTGAGCAAAGGACCAGTTTTCCATCCGGCCAAAAAATTGAAGCGGCATATTAGGCAGCATATAACCAACTTTTCCGTAGCTGCCATTTTTCTCGCCGTTTCTGCCGATAGTTTCAGGATCGGGATCTACCCCTTGATAGGCATCGTCAAGATCATAGTCGGTGTAGGCACCGGAGAGGGTAATAGTGCCGATATCCTCGAAAGGATATTCAAAAAATAAGTCGACGGTCCAGCCCTCGTAATCCACGGATCCTGATTGTCCAGTAACGTTATCAAAAGCTACGTCATCTTCGAATTGATAGCCGCCACCAATGGTCAGCACTTTGTTCTCGCCCAAGTAGGTAGCATCGTAGCCGTGGTGATCTTCCGGATCCAGCAGAGATAAGTGACCCCGTACTGTATAGCGAAATTCCGAATCCGGGGTGGAGCTGGAATCATTGCGACCATTTGTCACTGCAGCCCGGTATTGAAACCGTTTCTCAAAGAGGTTACCCCAGACCTCCACTCCCTTATCCCTGGTGCCGTCATCATTTAAGGGGGTCCCGATGAAATACGAGCGATCCAGGTTAAGATGCCCAAAGCAGGGTTCCAGGTTCTCCCGGGTCAGGACATGCTTGAACTTTCCTGCCCAGAGATTTAAAGAATCATTGTAACGAAAGCGCATAACAGCATCTAAGAGATAGAATTTTTCCCCGCCGTCACTGACTGTGATAGGCCCAATATTTCTGTCATCTTGGTATTCAGCCTGTACATACAGACTCAGCCAATCCTCCCAAGCCCCCATCAAAGCGAGACGATTTCGGCGGAAATTAAATTCCATGGTGTCATCATCGCTGTCTGTTCCGCTACCGGAATCGCGATAAGCGGCCCACAGTTGTGTCTTATATTCTATTTTTGCCAATCCTTCATAGTTCGGACCAAATTCCCAGGTAGGGCCAGCCGCAACCGGAGAGGCCGCTACTGCAAGAACTATGATTACCGCACTGAGTAGTTTTATTTTTTGCATCTTCATGCTAATCCTCCTTCTCTAGATATAGGTGAAATCCCCCCCGCTCAGGAGAACGGGGGGGGTGTTAGCCATAGTTATATTAACAGCCCACTACCGGTTCATCTACCGATTGAGGAGCTCCTCCACCATCATCAGATACGTCGGATCCCTGCTCGATATAATCGGCATCCTCTTTTTCTACCTGGTTAGGTGGACTTTCCAGAGGATCGTACTCCAAGGCATCCTCGTCAGGATTAAGCGGTTCGATTTCCAGCGTAGCATCGACATTGTAATTGATCTCTTCCATATAGGTGGAGTTATCAAGTGCCCAGGGTGAGCCGGGAGACAGCTGCCCTCCTTGATCGGGATTATCGGACATCTTGCCGAACTGACTCCAGGAACCGTCATAGAGCATGGCATCCCACCCCAGAATAGCGTCGAATACAAAGAAGCCGGTGGAGCCAAGATAGCCGGTACGACAATAGGAGTAGACGGGATTATCATATGAGCCGTCACTTGAAGGTTCTACGCCTTTGGCATTCAGGGCACTGCGGAGTGCATCCGCTGACTTGAAACGCTCATCGCCGGCAGCGTAGTCGATCATGAAATCGGTCCAGTCAAAAAAGGTGCCGTTCTTTGGCCTGCCTTCAAAAACCACATAATCACCGCTATTGTCCCAAACGCCGCTGGTGGAACCTGCTTCGGAACTGTCACCCCGCACGTCAACCGCCCTGCCCCGGTTATCGCGTAGGGCGTCCATGAACTCAGGCAGAGCTAAACGGTAGTCCGGCTGCAGGTTGGCAACATCCTGGACTGTCAGGCTCGAATCGGGCACTGTGGGTACCTCGGTGGTCACCTCATGATCAGGCCAAGCGCCATTGTGGCCATTCAGGACTTTCAGCCGGTTTTTTGACCAGCCGTAATAGCGGAACAGAAAATATGCCCGGTGGGCGAAAATGGGATGAGCCCCGGTAGTAAATACTATTGTTGTGTGTTCGTCAATACTGTGCTCTTGAATCAGCTGGTTCATCCTGGTGGCGTTAACTGCCATGTTGACCGCCGGAGCCGGGCCTTCCAGGCGTTCCTGCACATGCTGACTTATATCCCAGAACTGGGCCCCGGGTATATGGCCTGAAGAGTAGCCTGAGTCTGAAGTGGCATCCAGAATGACCACCCGCTCCTGACCCAAGTCTGCGTTGACCAGGCCGGCATTCGTCCAGTCCTGCAGGGTGGCGGGCTCAATAAGTACGTTTAACGTATCAGTAGCATCCGGTTCAGTAATTGTCACCGTAGGAGAACTACCCACAGCGGCCTGATCTTCTTCTTCTATATCGTTGGCCGCAGGATTGACATCACTGTCACTACTCGGATCATTCCCGGTAAAGGGGTCATCCAGCACCTCAAGTTCATCAAGTCCCAGGGTCTCAATGGTCAGATCAGCGAGCACTGTGTTATTATACAGAATGGTGGCTGGATCCAAAAGATCATCAATAGCCCAGTTACTGCCGGCCGGAATTTCACCGCCGGCCGAGTGATAATCGGAATACTTGCCGGTCTGGCTCCAGGAGGCGTCATGGAGCTGTACGTCAGTATCAACTATGGCATCCAGGGCAAAGAATAAAACGCTGGCGGCATAGCCTGAGGTGCAGTAGACTGTGGCCTTTTTTTCAGAGTCCCAGCCTTTTGCCGTGATCAGGTCTTTTATCTCAGCCGCAGACTTAAAACTATTGTCGTCATTTAGCACTTCCTTATATGAGAGGGCCTGGCCACCTTCAGGATGACCATCCACTACCACTACATATCCGAACTTACCGCTAGTTGTTTTCGTACCCTGATAGCGTGACTCAGCACCATCACCGAGGGCATCAAAGACAATATTGTTTTCATCCTCCGGCAGGCCGTCAAAGACCTGGATCACCTCGCCGATGGAGGCCCGCAGATCGCCCTTGATCCCGTCAAGCTTCTGAACACTGTAGTCAGATTTTTCGGCCACGAAGGCTGTATCGGTCATCGAGCTGGGATACTCTTTTTTAAAGGCCTCGTTGCCGCCATTCAGGACCTTCAACCTGTCCTTCGGGAAACCCCAGTAGCGGAAGGACCAGTAGGCCCGGGTAGCAGCATAAGGATTCCCGGGGGTAGTAAAGACAATGGTGGTATTTTCATCGATGCCCAGGCTCTGGATGCAGGCATCCATCTGCTTGCCAGAGGCAACAAGCCAACCCGCTTTAGCAACCCCTTCGATCCGGTTTTCGATCAGCTCATCATTCAGAGAAACCTTGCTGGCCCCTTGGATCAGTTCATCACCGGCATTCACATCGATAATGACGACCTTGTCATTAAAAGTGCTTTTACTTCCGACCAAGCCTTCATTCATCCAGGACTTCAGGGTACTCGGCTCGATCAGAGCATTTGTATTGGCAGTTTCTGTGGCTGGATTGCTGGTTGTGTCGACCGGCTCATCATAGTCATCCGAGCCATCACTGCTATTACAGCCGTGCAGAAAAAATGCCAGAAACACAAGCAGTGCTAGCAGGCCGAACAAGTTAGGCTTTTTTTTCTGTAGAAATTTTTTGTTGCTCATAGTCTTATTCCTCCCTTGTATGGAAATGGTTAAGGAATCTTCATTGCTGCAACTGCAGCCATAATTGTTGAAGCGCAACTCAGATACCATGATTAAAAAAATAAACTGACTTTAATAAACGGAGACTTTTTATGCACCACTAAATATATAAAATTAACTGTAAGAAAACGACTGGAAAAGCAGCATCCAGAATGGAAACGCCTTGTCAAAAAAGATAAGAAAGACCTTGCCCGGAAAGTGCTGGCAGAAGCTATTGACCAATATGATTTAAAACAGGAAGTTGAATCCCCTGTTAAAGAGTTGCCAACAATGGAAAGACAGCTTCTAGATGAGATTATCGATAACGGCATTATTAACCGGCTCCCGGCCTATGATGGCTGTCACTCGGTAATGCGGGTGTTTTCCCCGGTCTGTTCCGGGCTGAGTTGCCAAGCAATCAGGTATCCGGAAATCAGCAACGCAGGAAATAATCTATAAAGCAGTTTGACTGTTGGGCCAAATTGCTATTGCATATCTGCGTGAAAGCGGGTTAGATATTGCAAAATGTTTGTCAAACCTGCTAATTATCAGGTAAGTCGATTAAATTGTATGTTAAATATCAGGAGGTGTCAAGAAGATTAGCGTTTTTTTTGTACAGTTTTTTATTTGCTGGTAAGGATATATGTTGCAATAGGATTGTATGATTATTTTTCCCGCTTGTCCAGACTGATATTACCCTGCCTGCTTCCGCTGATGGTATAAAGACTGCGGTTGGAGTTATCTTTCAAAGAAAGTTCGAAGGGGGTAACTTCACCGCTTGACAGGAGATATATGCGGTGAGCTCTCCTCCGGCTGTCAGAATTTGCTGATGGGGACATGGGTTTCCCGGAAAGGAGGAGATCAAAATGAAAATTCTCCGGCAGATGACGAGGCCGAAAAACATCATTCCCTTGGACAAGCTGCCACCGGTCTTGCTGCAACCGGTAAAACCGGTACTTTCCTGAGTGGATTTCCACAGCATATTCGGTGGCGGTCAAAATCGCTTCCTGACCGGCAAGGTTTAAGAGCGTAGTAAACCGCTCAGCCTCGATCCCCGCCTTTTGCCGCCGGGTATCAATAGACAGGCTGATGGAACTAATCACAATTCCTATTATAATTAAGACTACCAGGAGCTCCAGCAGGGTAAAGCCTTGCCGGTCTGGGTTGTTATTCGTCCTGCCAGTTGCCAATATCGGAATTAATGCCCTCACCACCTTGTTCTCCGTCCGCCCCCAGGGAAAAGATATCTACCTCCCCGTGTTTCCCGGGATTAAGGTATTTATAAGAAAAACCCCAAGGATCTTTGGGCAGCCGGTCAACATAACCGCCTTCCTTCCAATTACGGGGTCTGGGATCGGTACCAGGTTTTTCAACCAAGGCTTCCAGCCCCTGATCGGTGGTGGGGTAATGGTAATTGTCCAGTTTATAGAGCCGCAGGGCGTTTTCAAGAATGCGAATATCCTGTCTGGCCTTGACCTTGCGGGCCTGTTCCGGCCGGTCCATAATCCGGGGGACCACCACTGCAGCCAGAATACTCAAAATGACCACGACAATCATTATTTCAATCAAGGTGAAGCCTGACTGATTGCTGCTGAAATACTTATTACTGTGCATAGCATTTTCCTATGGTATAATATTTTTAACAGGAAATCTGTTTTAACCTTTTCATTCCCGAAACCTGTCAACTTCTTGAGCGCGAAACCAAAAATTTTAAACCTTACAGTGATCAGGAGAAGAACGACCCCAGGCGGCCGGAAAATTTCACTGACACTGTCCCGTTCTTATCAGGATTACCGAATAGCCGGAGGACAGATTTCAGTTCTTCTTTGTCTTCTTCCCGGGCGGTAAAATTACCTGAGAAGAAGTAGGAGCCGTCATTTCGTATATGAAGAGTGCCATCAGCTGAAAGGGGCCCGCCGCGATCGCTTAAGAAAGCCTGGATTTCCTGATCATTACTGATCAGCTCAACTTTAAAATCTCCCAGAGACAACTGTCTGGGATGAACTATCCGGATTTTGGATAAATCAATCGTGCCCTCGGCCTTGCTAGGATAGCCATCCTGTAAATGCAGCTGGTTAATAGCCAGATCCATGGAACCGGCGGCTTCCCAACCATGCCTGCGGAGGATATCCTGGAATAATTTCAGGGGAATTCTGGCACGCAGATCGCTACAGGTCAATGTATTGTCCAGACGGATACCAATCCGGGTCCCGAGATAACCTTCCTTTATACCGTGCAGAATCACATCCGCCTGAATCAGCCCGGAAAAGGAAGGGTGAAAACTCCAGCTAATATGCCGAACCGGTATCTGAGCCACAGATCCCCGACTGGCTTTTCCGGCATACCAGGGGCCCTGCAGGCCGGTAAGTTCAAGGTGGTCGGACAGTACGGGAATATGCTTCTTCAGGAGTACCTGGGCCTTGGAGGCAGGAAAATACAGAAGCAGAAAAAAAGCAAAAAAGAGAGCGCCGTACACTGCATAGGATGTTGCTGAACGCTTTTTTTTTCTCTTATTGTCAGACATAAATTTTTCTTAGCGACGGTCTGAAGGACACCGGAGCAAAATTGGATTTTAAGTGTTTTTTCGGACCAGAGTAATCCTGGCATCTACATATCCGGCACGGTCGCGGCTCTCTGCCCGAAATTCTCCGGCTTCAATGCTGTAGGATTTTTTGAGCAGGGCAAGCCATCTTATAACATCATCAAACAGAACCTTGTCCATCTGTACTCTTACCTTGTCTCTTCCTTCCGGTTCCATCCGGTTCAATGCCTTGCTCAGACCCAGCTTTTTTGCACTTGCATTGATGGCAGCAAGCGGAGACAAGCTTGAAACAGGATTGTCTTTCTGAATAGAAGTTTGCCGCAATTGCATAATTTCCTGAGCCGTCTGCTGCATCCAGGTGAAATCGTCCTGGCGGATCTGAATTTGTCGGTGGTAATTGGTCACTGCATCCTGAAAAGGCTCAACAATCAGGACATATACCAACAGACTAGCGCAAATCAGGGAACCTGCTATCAGGCTCATACGTTCACGTCTGGTCAAGTTAGTGAAATAGGATTTCATAAAGATTCCTCACCTATCTGCAGCTGAACCTGAACTTCGTCTTCGATACTAGAGGCAGTACGGATATTCACAGCGAAATTTTGAGCTGACAGCCGGCTTGTTAGGTTATCCAGGGCCTGGAGATCAGCCAGCCTGATATCCAGGTCAAGTACACCATTATGATAATGAAGGCTGTCAAGCCGGAAACCCTCAGATGGGGGCATTGGCGCGGCAGTGTTTTTCAGGAGGGACAGAAAATCATCTGAACCACCTGTCTTTTTCTGCAGTTCTTGAAGTCGATGCCCCATCTGGATACGCGGATTGACAATTTTTTGAGATTCAGGGAATACCTCCCTGTAAAGTTGTTCTATCTGCTTGGAGAGCATGGCATTTTTCTGTCTTAGAGTAAAATAGCGTTCCGTTTGCAGTCCAGCAAAAAGAAGGACTGCTGTCAGAGCGAGCCCTGCCGGAAAACGCCAACGATACCACAGCCGTTCCCACTGGGCATGAGGACTATAGGGTCCTTGTAAAAGGTTAATAGCATTCTTTTCCTCAAAACCGGCGGCAAGAATTTCCATGGGTTCATCATGCAGTGAATGTTCTGCTACTATTTTGTCTTGGATCTCGCTTGGCATATCCTCTTTTTGCCGGTAACCGTAAGAGACAATTTCCGCAAACTGTTCCGAATCCGAGGCCAGCAGTTCCGGCAGGTTCGCCAGTTCAAAAGAGAAGCCGCTCTGCCTCCCGGTATGACAAAGAACCATATGGCCATCGAAAAGAATGGCAGGTATATCAGTAAATGGCACAGCTAAAATATCGGGTACTATAAAAGACGGTTCTATTTCCACATTTGTCAAAATTGATAACCAGATATCCAGAAGTTCTCTGGCAATAACCGCAACGGCTATAGTGTTATCCTTCAGACGACCGCCTAAGGCAAAATGCAAATTTTCCACATCAGCGGCCAGTGATTCTTCCATAATATAGGGTACAGCCTGTACCTGTCGTTTCCAGCTGGTTTTAGGCAGGACAACCTGGGTAAGCAGCACATCTGTACCAGGGATCAGGGCAATAACCTGGTGTCCTCTGATACGGGCACTTATCTCTGCCAAGCTGTTTCTGGCTGTAAAAATTTTTCCTTCAGCTTTAATCTCCGCCCAGTCTACCTTGGCAGGAGCTTGGTCACCGAGTCTGATGATGATTCGTTTCATGGCATTATTGAAGGATTACAGGTGGTGCTGTTAAAATACTCCCAGACTGCGGCGCAGGACCTGGATATTTTCTTCTCTCTTTTTCAGGAGACTGAAAAGAGAGATCTGCCCCTGTCCGATGGTTGTCTCAGAATGTACCATAAAGTAGCTGCTGTTTACAGTAAGAAAATCCTTTTGGAGACCGGTGCCGGCCAGGAGATCCTGTTCCAGAAATTCGTTTACTTTACTGTATCCCTCTTCCGGACGGGATTTAACCAGAAGCTCAGCAGTATGCAGATCCAGATTATCACTGAGTGAGGCAAGGAGCCTGGCTGAAGCTGTATTGATGTTAATAAGGGTTGCCTCCGGCAGCGCACGCAAGAGCGGCTGGAGACAAGTCTCAAAAGACTTGCCGGAAAATCCCTTAAGCTGGCGGACTTCGCTGGCGGTGACCATATATTTTGGAGGAGCGGACTCTTCATACCCATCGGCAAAGCATTGTTGCAGGTCTATGTGTAGCCAGTCCGTGAGTTTCTGCTCCAGCTCGATCGGCATGTCACAGAAATCCAGTAAGCGCCTAAACTGTGATCTGCTTTGCTCCTGGTGCTCTCTGCTTCCGAGGATAAGGTTGTTGATATTAAAAAAACCCTGACAATCATCTATATGTCCTGTTACCTGTCCACCGGCTACAGAGGTTGGAGGCAGAGTGCGGTTGAGATATTGCAGTTCTTCTCCCTTAGTGGTACGGCTTAGAAGTACTGTAGCCCAGTTTTCCATAGCCCGGGCCAGAACCAGCGCCTGATCGGTGTGTATAGTATTGGCCGTCCGGCGGATATCAATTTCCTGGCGGGAAATCAGATCGGTTGCCAAAATTGCTACCAGGACGGCTATAAGCAGGGTCGAGACTAAGGCTACACCAGTTTCATCGCTCCAGATTCCCGGCCATTTTTTACAGTCGTTTCTGCAGTCCATCTCAGTCAGTCAGTACCAGCAGCCGGTTGACCTCACCCCAATCCTCCAGTTCCAGAGTAATTTTGACGGCCCGGGGAAGGGTCCTGGAATGAGAATTGGCAGGCGGCCAACGATTATGCCAGTTCTCTGAATGATCGAGAAAGCGGGCTTCCAGGTTATTGACCTGATCGAGTAGTTCCTGGCTGAAAGGCTCCTGCTGTTGCCCATAGGCCTGATCAGATACCGGCCGGGAATCCCTGAGCAGTTTTCCTTCCATAAGGCGATAGGCTACCCGCTGGAGAGAACTGCGCTGGTGGTCCGCGGGATTACGCCAGCCGCTGCGGGTTAATTCCAGCTCTTCTTCCAGGTGTGACCGGGATACAAAGGCAGGCCGCTCCTCTCCGAATTCGTTGCAAACGGGACGATCGACCGCAAATTCGAGATCCCGGCTCAACCTTGTTATGGCGAGTTGAAGAGCAGCCAGCTGATCAGCCTCTTTTGTTATATGTTGTTTACTGGTAATCATGCTCTTGATTCCGTTATATGCAAGCAGTGATAAGACAGCGAAAATTGCCAGGGCTACCAGCACCTCTAACAGGGTAAAGCCTGATCCTTGATCTTTCATGGTTTCCGATCTTTCAGGTAAGTGGTTAAAGTGGTGATTGGCTCCCCTTCCCTATTACCGTGCCAAACTGCTATTTCTACACGCCGGAATTCCGGATCCGGAGTCTGATGGCCGGTTATACGCCAAGGCCATTCAGTGCCGGCCATGACTTCGGTGCCTTGACGATTGTCCACCTTGGACCAGGTTTCGGCCAGCTCCATCTCGGCGTTTTTATTCATCGCCACCCAATGGGCCAAGGTTCGTTCCTTCAAATAGAGAATATTGTTTACTGCATTGCCGGTGGCCTTGAACGCCGCCAGAGAGACCAAGCTCAGTACTGTGAGGGCGATTAGGATCTCAAAAAGTGTAAAGCCGCGCGAGCTGATTCTTGCCAGGCTCATTGCACCAGTTGATTAAGCTCGAAAATAGGCAGCAGTACAGCCAAGACGATAAACAAGACAATTCCCCCCATTACCAGGATGAGGGCCGGTTCGAATATCCCCATGGCTACTGCGGTAAGAGATTCGATCTCCCGTTCTTGAGTTGAAGCAGCTCTGTCAAGCATATTTTCAAGATTGGAACTCGCTTCTCCACTGGCAATAAGGTGAATGGTTATCGGCGGAAAGTAACCTCCGGCAGCCAGGGCCTGATGGAGGCTGCTACCTTCACGCACTTTGGCAGTGGCCTGGTCAAGTGCCTCCCTCATAGCCAAATTGTTAATGACCTGAGACGAAATTTTCAGGCCTTCTAATACAGGGACTCCACTTGCCGTGACTATACTGAAAGACCGTGCAAAACGGGCAGCATTGAGGGAACAGCTTAATTTACCGATTACCGGCAGTTTAAGGAGAAAATGATGGAAGTAGCGCTTTACCGCTTCCTTGCGTAGCAACCCTTTAATCAAGACCGCCAGTCCTATCCCTGCGATCAGTAAAAACAGACCTTTTTCCTGCAGAAAATCACTGGTTCCGATCAAGAACCGGGTCAGCAGAGGCAGTTCCTGGTCGATACGGGTAAAAACATCGACTACCTGGGGGACTACATAGATGAGGAGTGCTCCTATAATCAGAACCGCCACGCCAGTGAGGAGAAGGGGATAAAGCAGGGCGAGCATTAATCGTTGCCGCAGCTGCTGGCGGAATTCCGTATAGTCCGCCAGGCGCTCAAATACCACGTCGAGATGACCGGCTTGTTCTCCCGCTGCCAAGGTGGCCCGGTATAGCTCCGGAAAGACAGAAGGGAAGTCTGCCAGACCCTGATCAATACTATAGCCTTCGAGAATTTTGGAGCGCACCGATAGCAGGATGCTTTTCAACCGTTTTTTTTCCGCCTGCTCAGCTACTGTTCGCAGGCATTCTTCCATAACCGTACCAGCTTGTAATAACGTGGCCAGCTGCCTGGAAATTAAAGCTAGGTCAGTGGATCTGATCCGTCCCTTGGCTGATCGGTATCCTCCGGAACCTCTGACCTTTTCCTCCCCTACCATATCTACTGAAAGGGGAGTCAGGTCTTTTTCACGCAACTGTTGTCTGATCTGCCGTGGGGTGTCCCCTTCCAAGAGACCTGCATGCATCCGGCCCTTGGTATCGATGGCGCTGAATTCAAAGGCTGCCATAGATTAATCTGTTGAAGAATCTATTTGTTGTAAAAGTAATAACATTTATATATATAAAAATATCAGCTTTCGCGTGTCACCCGAAGAACTTCTTCGACCGAAGTATCTCCGGCCTTTATCCGGCGCCACCCGTCCTGCCTTATACTGGGTGTCCTGGTGCGGGCATGCGACTCGAGTTCGTGATTACCGGCGTCATTGTGTATAAGTGACTGGCAGTACCCGTCAACTTCCACCAGCTCATAAATTCCGGTTCTTCCAATGTATCCCTGAAAATTACATTTTTCACAGCCGCCCTTCTTGAAAATTTTGCTGTTATCACCAACCGGCAGATCAAAGTCCTTGAGTTCGGCGGCAGTTGGCTGATAGGGCACCTTACAGTGCGGGCATAGTATGCGGACCAGGCGCTGGGCCAGTACCCCGATTAGAGAAGAAGAGAGGAGAAAAGGTTTAACCCCCATATCCCGGAGTCTGACAACTGCCCCCACAGCAGTGTTGGTGTGCAGGGTGGAGATAACCAGATGACCAGTGAGACTTGCCTGCACAGCAACTTCCGCTGTTTCCAGATCACGGATCTCCCCAACCATTATCACGTCCGGATCCTGTCGAAGGATAGCCCGCAGCCCGCGGGCGAATGTCATTTTGACCTTGGAATGGACCTGGGTTTGGCCGATACCTTCCAGATAGTATTCGATAGGATCTTCCACTGTCATAATGTTACGGCTCTTATCGTTGAGCCTGGTTAATGCGGCATACAGAGTGGTGGTTTTGCCGGAGCCGGTCGGGCCTGTAACCAACAGAATGCCGTTGGGTCTGTGTATTAGCCGGTCGATTTTTTGCATAGTATCACTGGCCATTCCCAGTTGTTCCAGATTCAGTCGCCCGGCCTGTTTATCCAGCAGCCGCAGCACTATTCGTTCACCATGACCAGCCGGTATAGTTGAAACACGTACGTCCACCGACCGACCAGCGATTTTTAATGAAATCCGGCCGTCCTGGGGCAGACGTTTTTCGGCAATATCCAGTCTAGCCATGACTTTAATACGTGAGATGATCAAAGGTGCCAAGGCACTGATGGGCTGCAGCGCCTCCTGGAGAATACCGTCGATACGGAAACGGACTCGCAACTGATTCTCAAAAGGTTCGATGTGGATATCCGAGGCATTTTCTTTAATCGCCTGACTGAGCAACCCGTTGATAAGACGAATGATCGGGGCGTCGTCCTGGCTTTCCAGCAAGTCTTTAGGTTCTGAGAGCTGTTGGGCTATGGATTGAAGGTCCATATCCTCACTCAAGTCATGGGCAATGAGTTCGGCCTCGCTGCTGCTGCTCTGGTAGGCTTCCTGAAGAAGGCTTTCAAAGTGTTCCCGGGAAACAGTCTCCAGTTTTACTGGTGTTCCAAGGAAGCGGCGCAGTTCCAGTTTGGAGTGCAGGGCTGTATTGTCACTACAAACCCCCCATGCCGTATCTCCCTCATAGCCGGTGACCAACAGCCCATGACGCCTGGCAAAACTGTAAGAAGGTCTTTGGGGAGGGGAATGCTCAGTCATGTGATTGGGGCAGCGGATCCAGGATATCTTTTTCTTCTATCTGAAACTCATCCATTTCCATAGACATCCCATTTTCAGGCAAAACAGGTTGCCGGGCATCTGGCATCAGAGGGATGCCTTTTGCAGCGCGATCGAGCTGGAGATTGCGAATAGCATCATATTTATTCATGCTTATTTTTGAGCTCATCGATGAATCCCGCAATATAATAGGCTGTAAAAAAACCATAAGATTCCGCTTTTGTTGTTGGGAACTTGTGTAGCGGAATAATTGTCCTAACAGGGGAATATCACCGAGTAGCGGCACTTTTTGTACCGATTCCTGCAATTCGTCAGAGATGAGGCCGCCCAGCACTAATATTTTACCATTTTCGACCACAACGCTGGTGGTAATACTACGGGTATTAGTAGTTGGCCCCTCATCCCGGTAGCTTTCTATGTTCGAAACTTCCTGCTCTATATCAAGCTGAATGATATTGCCTTCATTAATCTGCGGTTTGATTTTGAGTTTTAAGCCCACATCCTCGCGTTCAATAGTCTGAAAAGGATTAACACTGCTATCACTGGAATCAGTGGTGTAACTGCCGGTAATATAAGGTACGTTTTGCCCTACGACGATTTCCGCCTCCTGATTATCCAGGGTAACCAAAGAAGGAGTGGAGAGTATATTAGTGTCCGAATCGGTGGACAGTGCTGAAATCAGGGCTCCCAGATTGAGAATTTCCGTGCCCAGGATAGTGGTCGTGCCATCGAAATATCCCAGGTTCAATCCACTCATACTGGACAGCGCCGCTCCCGCCTGATCTTCATTGAACTGGTAGATTCCCGGATTGGTTCCGCTGAAAGTTGTTCCGCCGATCACGCCGCTCTCACCGCTTTCCACTGTATCGGTTGAGCTCCACTGAACGCCGAGCTCCGCTCCCTTGTCAGTGGAGACTTCCGCAATCACCGCTTTGACCATTAGCTGTGTTCGGCGAATATCAAGCTCCCGGATAATCACCTGGAATGAGTGCATTGCTGTCGGCGGAGCTGTAATTATTAAGGCATTGGTATTTTCATGAGTTCCTATAGAGATATCGGAACGCTTTTTAGCAGAGGTAACCCGATCGGATTTCTGGTCGTCAGGGAGTTCAAGGCCCCTTAGGATGGGCACCAAATCCTCTGCCTTGGCATGACGCAGGAAAATTACTTGAGTGCGGCCTTGATTTGCAACGGGGTTGTCAAGATGACTGACCAAAGCCTTGGCGCGCAGGAGATGTTGCTCATCACCGCTCAAAAGGATGCTATTAGTTCGGGTATCCGCCGCCATACGCAGTTGTTCGCCGGTTGTCTTCCGTCTCGATTCTAGATCGTCTATAACTGCAACTATCTCTCTGGCATCGGCATGTTCCAAGCGTATTACTTCGATTTCTCCGGTAATTTCCTGATCGAGCTGTTTGATAATACGAAGCAACCGCTTGACATTTCCGGCCCGGTCGGAAATGATAATTGAATTGCTTTCCTGATTGGCACTGAGATAACTATGTTTGGTAACCAGCGGCTTCAGGATTTTCACCATATTGTTGGCAGATACATGCTCGAGTTTATAAATCCGGGTAACAACGCTGTCCGTTGGCAGATCGTCTATCTGCTCAGAATAGTCTTCCGCCGCCATATCCTGCTTGGCTTCATGATAAGGGACAATCTTCAACACATTGCCCGCCTCGATGGCGGTGTAATGATGAACCTGCAGAATGGAAAGGAAGACGTCGTATGCCTTTTTCGCCTCCATCGGCTGGCTCGAGACAATATCTACTTTCCCTTTCACCTTGGGATCAATCACTATAGTTTTCCCGGTGAATTTAGCCACACTTTTGATCACTGAGCGAATATCGGCATCCCTGAAATTGAAACTGACAGTTTTGCTGGTACTGGCTGCGGAGACGGAACAAAATACCAGCAACAAATTAACAATCAAAAAAATTCTGAACATCGGCATGATTAGCGGATGGAGTAGATTTTGGTCTGACGTTGTCCGTCACGTTCGATTATTAGCCTGATTTCCCGGTCCTGTTGAAGCGTTTCGTAGGCATTCATTACATTACCGGTATTGATCAGCCGGATGCCATTTACTTCGTAGAGGATATCTCCGGGCTGGAGGCCCAGGTTTTTCAGAAATTGGTCGTTCTTGGCAGAAATGAGCTGGTAACCGTATTGTTTACCGTTACGATGATAACCCGCCATTTCCACTTCCTTAGCAAGATCCGGTATATTCTCCATTTTTCGGGTCAGGTACTGACGTTTGATTTGCATATGGTCCCTGTTAACCGAATTGAAAGAACTTGTTTTCTCTTTTTGCCTGTCGTTCTCCAGAAAAAGAGTTTCCAGTTCCCCGGCCCGTTCCAGAATTACCCGGTCGGGATAAATTGCTTTCAAATAAGCTTTTCCTGAAACTTCATCCCCGACTTTGTAGATATCATTACCTTTGTTTTTCCCTTGTTCACTGATAACAGCAATCGCCATTTTCATGGGAGAAGAGGCAATAACGCCCCGCAGAGTCAGGTTGAGGGTGGTCTCCGGAACGTCCACGGGAGTAGCCATAAGTTCATTATTAAGAACTGATTCCGGTTCACCGAACAGATGTAATGAGACAATCTCCTCCTCGAAATTACCACCTCTGCTCAGTGCAGGAGACCCATTTGTCAAGTCATTTTGCCGGAGATCAGTCAGAGAGACTGATGGTATCTGGGGCCTTTCCGTCAGAGACCAGATCAATTTAGCGGCCTGCTGGGAGACTAGTGCCAAAAGCAGTAGAATAAGTAGATGCCGGAAAAGTTCAGATTTTCCTTTTTCCAAGGTCAACCACCGCAGAGCACGATGGGTTATTTTATTCCACCAATCAGCTGGCAATCTAACTTTCTGTTTTTGGTAAATTTTTAAAAGTATCCGTCTTTTTTGTTTAAAATAGCAGATTTACTGACTGATAACAAACTGCTTTTTCAAGGAATTGATCGAAGAGAGGCCTTGAACTTTTCCTGTCAGACAGCAGAAACCAATTATTTTACTTAATCTTTTCAAAATTCATTTGTCAAGATCAATTTAGGTACTAATTGTATAGAAAAGGATTAAAATGGAAGGTATATGGTGAATCCTGTCTGAACATACTCCGTTCCTGTCGGGGGTATGCCGATTTTTAAAAAAATTCTTTAAAAAACAAGTGGTTGGCTCTAGCAATGTTCATAATCTGACCTATGATGAATTCCAACACAATATCCCCATACTCTTTATAAAATTGATTTGCAAGATAAATTCGGCAGGACATCACCCATGTTATACTAACTTCACATTGGTTTAATTGTGAAATAAGCATGTTGGGTCATTTGAGAGTATCTCCTCAATAAATCAGGAGGATTGTTTTCTCCGGGACGGTACCGGATTCCAGCTTTCGCTGGAATGACGGCTGGTTGCCTTGTTTCGTCGTTCCGGCGAATCCCGGAGCGGAGTCCGGGACATTCAACTTTCCGGATTGATTTATCTGGTATGATATAACGTGCAAATTTTCCTTGAAGCGAGCCTTAGCCCTACAACGTCACTTACCAAGTGACTGTCGTGATGATTTGTCGGGGTTTTTTCTATTTTAATTAATTGTTTTTATTAAGAATTATCCTGGTCTTGTAACACCTTTTACTTGACAGAAAGTTAAAGCATGCTTAAATAGTATAAGAGTTAATAAGCAACATAACCAATCAGATTTATGGTTAAAAGTAAAAAAAAAGGGGATTTTCATACAGTAAAATTATGTAACTGCTCATCAGGGTTATAGTTCTATATGATTACTGTAGGTTTCAAGGTGGCCATAGTTGATTAACATTATAATTAATAAGGATAAGTAAAAAGATGCCTATATATGAGTACGAATGTGAAAGATGTCATAGAATTATTGAAAAATGGCAGGGTATTACCGAAGAACCTTTAACCACATGTCCTGACTGCCAGGGACTTTTAAAAAAGGTCGTTTCTAAAAGCTCCTTCCTTCTTAAGGGCGGGGGCTGGTTTGCTGACGGATACAGTAATGGACAAAAAGCCCCTGAAAAAACAGCATATAAGAAAGACAACGGGGGAACGACTCCAGACAGCAAAAAAACAAAAAGCACAGAGAAAGAAAACAAGACCTCCGGGGCAGCCGAATATAAGAGCTCACCAGAAGCAGCACACTGATAAATAACTACCGGATTTCTGCCGATTACCAGTGCAGGCGCTCTGAAGATCAATTCATAATCAACATCCCATCCCCGTAACTGAAGAAACGGTACTTATTTCTGACTGCTTCCCTGTAACAGTAAAGCAATTTATTTCTACCTGTCAGGGCGCTTACCAGAAAAAGAAGGGAAGAACCCGGCAGGTGAAAATTAGTTATCAGGTTGGAGACTACCCTGAATCGATATCCAGGATAGATATAAAGGTTACACCAGCCTCTGGTTGCACTCAATTTTCCTGATTCATCAGCGGCAAATTCCAGGCTTCTTGCCGTGGTTGTCCCCACTACCCAGAGTTTTTTTCCTTTCTTCCTGACCTGGTTGACTGCTTCAGCGGTTTTTTTCGAGACGGAGACGAACTCGGAATGAATCCGGTGCTGACGGATATCTCCAACCCTCACAGGGGCAAAGGTTCCATAACCTACGTGCAGTGTTACGGTGGCCAATTCAACACCTTTTTTTCTGATCCTGTCCAGGAGCGGCCTGCTGAAATGGAGACCGGCGGTTGGTGCAGCTACTGACCCGGTTTGTGCGGCATATACTGTCTGGTAGCGTTGCCGGTCCTCATCGCTGCTTCCCTCCTCTCTGTTTATGTAAGGAGGTAATGGCATCTCTCCATAATGGTGCAGCAGATCATCGAGATTTCCGGTAAAGTTAAGACGTGCCTTTATTTTGCCTTTATCCAGGAGGTACAGGATATCAGCGCTGAATCCAGGGGCAAAATAGATTTTCTGTCCCGTCCTCATTTTCTTGGAGCTCCTTAAAAGACCTGTGATCTCAGCTGTACAGCCGTTAACTTGCGGATACTCAAGCATAAGGAGTTCAACTCTTCCTCCTGTCTCTTTCCTGCCCATAAGCCGGGCCGGGAATACCCTGCTGTCATTAATTACCACCAGATCACCTTCTTCAAGATAGTCTGTTATATCATGAAAAAGTTTATGACTTATTTCATCATGAATAAAGTCATAAATCAGTAAACGTGATTGATCACGGCGGTCAGAGGGATGCTGGGCTATCAATTCCCCGGGAAGTTCGTAATGATATGAATTTATATCAAATCCAGAAGGGACTAAGGGCATATGTTAAATAAAATTCAGAATAGACCCGTACAACGGGCAACATAACAGATCAGCAGACCAGCAGCCATGAAAAACAGACCAATGACCCGCAACAGGGAAGGTTCCGTCTCGGAAAGCTGCTTTAGCCACTTTTGCATGATCTCCGGACTGGCCACATAAGGAAGGGCTTCCAGTATAAGAAAAACACCAATCAGGGATAACAGAAATTTCATAATGATTATAGTAATAAAATAGTCCGTTAAAGTCAAAAACAAAGGGGCTTAAAAAGCTTAACATCTTAACTGAAAAAGACTATATTGACATCTTATGTTTAAAAGAAAAAGGACAAGGCAGATAAAGATAGGAAATGTCCCGGTAGGCGGTAAGGCCCCTGTTGCTGTTCAGTCCATGACCAACACTGATACCCGTGATGTTGCCGGAACTCTGGAGCAGATCCACAGACTTGAAGAAGCAGGATGTGAAATTATCCGGGTGGCTGTACCCGATCTTAATGCTGCCCGGGCCATAGAATCAATAAGCCACGGCATATCAATACCACTAATAGCCGATATCCATTTTGACACCAGACTGGCAATTGCCAGTATCGAACATGGTGCCCAGGGTATCAGGGTTAATCCAGGGAATATGGGTGGAGAGAAAAAGCTGGCCCGGGTGGTTGATGCGGCCAGGCAGGACAATATACCCATAAGGGTAGGAATAAATTCAGGTTCGCTGGAAAAAGATGTTCTGGCAGATTATGGGGGGCCTACAGCCGCGGCCTTGGCCGCCAGTGCCCTGAAGAATATAGAACTCCTGGAAAGCATGGGTTATCAGGAGATAAAAGTTTCCCTGAAATCCTCTGACACTTTAACCACTATAGAGGCCTACCGACTCCTTTCTGAAAAATGTGACTATCCCCTGCACCTGGGAGTAACTGAGGCCGGAGGTCTTATCCCTGGCACGGTGAAATCCTCTGTTGCCCTGGGTATGCTCCTTTATGAGGGAATTGGTGATACTATAAGAGTTTCTTTGACCCGGGATCCTATAGAAGAAATTCAGGTCGGCTATGAAATTTTAAGAAGCCTGCATATAAGGGAACGGGGACCGGAGATGGTCTCCTGCCCTACCTGCGGCCGCTGCCAGATCGACCTTTTTTCCCTGGCAGGAAAAGTGGAGGAATATGTCAGGAAGATAAAAACTCCCTGGAAAATAGCGGTAATGGGTTGTGTGGTCAATGGTCCGGGAGAAGCCAGGGAAGCTGATATAGGGGTTGCCGGCGGCAATGGCCTGGGAATAATCTTCAAAAAAGGTAAACTTTTTAAAAAGGTCCCGGAAGATCAACTGTTCAATACTTTTATCAGTGAACTGGAAAAAATGGAAAGAGATGAAAAAATAAAAGATTAAAAATCCGCAAAAAATCATGCGCTACTCACAATCATTCATACCCACTTTAAAGGAGACCCCGGCCGAAGCGGAAGTAATGAGCCACAAGCTCATGCTGCGGGGCGGTTTTATCAGAAAACTGGCTTCAGGAGTATATACCTATCTACCTCTGGGACTCGCCTCTATACGCAAGTTTGAAAATATAATCCGTAAAGAAATGGAGAAGGCCGGAGCCCAGGAAGTTCTTATGCCCATGGTCCAGCCTGCTGACCTGTGGCGGGAATCCGGAAGATGGCAAAAATATGGCCCGGAACTTCTCAGGTTTAAAGATCGGCATGAGAGACAGTCCTGCCTTGGCCCCACCCATGAGGAAGTGATAACCGATCTTATCAGGCATAACATCCACTCTTATCGCAGTCTGCCCCTGAATCTTTATCAGATACAGACCAAATTCCGCGATGAAATCAGACCGCGTTTCGGACTTATGAGGGGCCGGGAATTCATCATGAAGGATGGCTACAGTTTTGATGTCAGTGATGAAGAGGCAGAAAAGACTTACCAGAAAATGAAGGAGGTATACAACCGTATTTTCAGGCGTTGTGGTCTGAAATTCCGGGCGGTCGAGGCTGATACCGGCAGCATCGGCGGCAGCTACTCCCACGAATTCATGATACTGGCTGATACCGGCGAAGATATCGTGGTTACCTGCACTTCCTGCTCCTATGCCGCCAACCTGGAAAAGGCCCGGGCCGCGGTTCCTCCGGAACCAGAAACAAGGGATCTTCCTGCCCCGGAAAAGGTGGAAACCCCGGGTAAACGCAAAGTAGCCACAGTCTGCGATTTTTTGGGAATTTCACCTAAAGAACTGGTCAAGACCATGGTATACATCGCTGACGGCAAACCGGTTGCCGTTCTTATCCGTGGTGACCACGAGGTACAGGAGGCCAAACTTAAAAATGCCCTGAAAGCAGATGATATAAGAATGGCCCAGGAAAATGAGATTTACGATTTTACAGGAGTGGCAACCGGTTACCTGGGACCGGTCAATCTGGACATGAAGATCATTGCCGATCTAGAAGTTGCTGCCCTGCCGAAATTTTCATGCGGGGCCAATGAAAAAAACCACCATCTGCTCAACGTCAATTTGGCCCGCGATCTGGGTAAAGTGACAACTGAAGATCTTCGCACGGTTACCGCAGAAGACAGTTGCCCTCTGTGCAAGCAGCCTCTTAACCTGACCAGAGGCATTGAAGTAGGCCATATTTTTAAACTCGGCACCACCTACAGTAAGGCGCTTAAAGCCACTTTCCTTGACGATAAGGGCAGGGATATTCCCTTTGTCATGGGATGTTACGGGATAGGGGTAAGCAGGTTGATAGCTGCCGCAATTGAACAGAGCCACGATAAAGACGGCATGATATTTCCAATGCCTATTGCCCCCCTGCAGGTCGTAATTCTGAACCTTGGGATAAAGGACGAATCCATAGACAGCGCTGCAGAGTTCCTGTATAACAAATGCCAAGAAAGAGGGATTGACACCCTTCTCGATGACCGGGATGAAAGGCCGGGTATTAAGTTCAAGGACAGTGATCTGACAGGGATTCCTCTGCGGGTTACAGTTGGTAAAAATTTTGCCCGGAACGGTCTTGTGGAGATCAGGAAAAGAGCAACAGGAGAAACAGGGGCTTTACCCTTAGCTGAGGCAGTCAATTATCTGGAATCAGAGATTAAAAAATATCAATAAAGAATAAAATCAGGTATTAGGGCTTATTCATAAATATTCGGTTGCCGATGTCTCATAATGATATTGAAAAAGTTACTATTGATGATCTACTGACCAAGGCCGGTAATTATTTTTCTGAAGATAACCTGCTTGAACTGGAAAAAACCTGTAAATTCGCCAGTGAGGTCTATGGCTGTCATCAACTGTCTTCTAAAGAGCAGAACATAGATCGTCAACTTGCCGTAGCCTCTATTCTCACAGGTATGCGCCTTGACCTGGAAGGTCTCCAGGGAGCTCTATTGGGACGTGTCCTTTTTTCTGATTTCGGGGTATCCAGGAAAGAACTCAGCAAAAAATTCGGCCAGGAAGTACTTAACATAATCATTGAAATCGAGAGAATAAACGGTCTTCGCCTGAATACCAGTCGTTCCATGCAGCCTGAGAAAATCCGGAAGATGTTGATAGCCATGTCTTCGGATATACGTATTCTTCTGATCAGCCTGGCGGAAAGGCTTCACGATATTCGAATCATGGACTTGCCAAACAGGCAGAAAAAAAAATTTGCCGGGGAAACCATGGAACTTTATGCCCCCCTTGCCAACCGCCTCGGCATTGACTGGATGAAAAGGGAACTGGAAGACCGGGCCTTTGCCTATCTCCATCCGGAGACATATCAGAAACTTGCTGATCAGGTCGAGTCTGCTGTAGTTGACAGGCAAACCTATGTAAAAAAGGTAGAAAATATATTAACTGAACTGCTCGGCGACCACGGCATCACCGATTTTGAAATCCTGGGACGCCCTAAACACCTCTGGTCTATCTATCGAAAACTTGTTGCCCAGAACATTCCTATAGAGAAGGTTTATGACAAAGTAGCTTTTAGAATCATAGTCCAGACCATCCCCCAGTGTTATGAGACGCTCGGGCTTATCCATAACCTCTGGACCCCTATTGCCGGCCGTTTCAAAGATTTTATCAATGCTCCTAAATCGAACATGTATCAGTCTCTGCATACCTCGGTCATAGGCCCCTTTTCCAATTTTATGGAAATCCAGATCCGTACCAGGGAAATGGACAAAATTGCCCAGGAAGGTCTGGCGGCTCATTGGGCTTATAAAGAAGAGAGATCCATATCACCCAGGGATGCCAAGTTATTCCAGTCACTCAAACAACTGATCAGCTCTCTGCAGGAGGTCGAGAATCCGAGAGAATTACTGAATGCCATAAAATATGAACTTGCGACGACCAACATATACACCCTGACTCCTGATGGAGACATAAAGGAATTTCCCCAAGGCAGCACTATTCTGGATTTTGCCTATGCCGTTCATTCTGAAGTAGGCAACACTTGTACCGGGGCCAGAGTGAACAGTCTTATTGCCCCCCTGAAGACCGAGCTGCATAACGGGGATGTGGTGGAGATTCTGACCTCTGCCAAACAGCATCCCCGAAGGGGGTGGCTCAAGATGGTTAAAACCAGCCGCGCCAAAAACAGAATAAGGCACTGGTTGCGCCAGGATGAACTGGAAAGGCATATAAAAAAGGGCAGGGAAATCTGTGAAAAAAAATTACGGCAATACAATCTGAGCCTGAAGAAAATCATTAAAACAGGCCACCTGAAAGAAATTCTTAAGAGAGCCAAAAGTCCCAACCTGAACGATCTGCTGGCCAAGGTAGGTTCAGGGAAACTCAGTGCCGGCCGGCTTGAAGAGATTATGCTGCCGCGGGAAATCGAAAAGGAAAAAGAAGAACAGGTAATCAGAAAAACCAGAACGGTCAGAAAGACATCATCCGGAGAAAATATAGAGATAGATGGAATTAATGATATGCTTATAAATATAGGGCGCTGTTGTAAACCCATCCCCGGAGATGATATCATAGGTTTTATCACCATGGGTCGTGGAGTGACAGTACATAAAAGGTCATGTCCGAATTTACAGCGATACGATGAATCACGCCTTATCCAAGTAAACTGGTCCCCTACCGGGAAAGAGACCCCCTATATGGCCCATGTTCAGATTACAGCCCAGGACAAAAAAGGCCTACTGGTAAACCTCTGTAACTCAATTTCCGCAAATAATGCCGATATTCGCAATGTGGAAGCAAGGACCATGAAAAACAACCTGGCAAAGCTTGATTTTAAACTGGAAGTTAATACCCTTGACCATCTGTCTGTAATCCTTCAGCATCTAAGAGGAATTAATGGTGTTATCGAGGCCAGAAGAAAATAATAAGGGTTCACTCGAATCAGATGGAAATCAGGTTGTCGAGACATTTTTGACTAAGGGTTTCTCCACTGCTCCTGATCGAAGGCACCGGGTGCATATGCGTACCTGCCTGGAATTTCCTCCTGCCGCCGCTATCCGCACTTTCTGCAGATTGGGAAGCCAGCGCCTGCGTGTCTTGTTATGGGCATGACTCACATTAT
The DNA here is from genome assembly GCA_046497465.1 of Desulfobia sp. Taxonomy (GTDB): domain Bacteria; phylum Desulfobacterota; class Desulfobulbia; order Desulfobulbales; family SURF-16; genus JAWLDV01. Next base: position 79,684 of record JAWOFO010000020.1, on the reverse strand, counting down.
TGCCGGTCATAGGCCCTTTACCGCAAAAAGCACATTTTTTTGCCATGTTATCTCTTCTCCTCCACTGCTTTCTTCATAAAATTAGATTAAAATTGTTAAATCAACTTTCCGCCTCGCCAAGAACCACTGCCAAACACTGCACAATGTTCCTGAATAAGCACACCAACCGTCAAGCAACCCCGACTCACAGAAAATTTTTTGCTATATCATACAAATACATCAAGCCGGAAAGTTGGATATTAAGATTATGATCTGTAAAAAGTCTTTCCAGGCCATCAAGCTACCCGGCATGCTGCAAGAATGGACAGCCACCTGTCAGATGACCAAACCTGAAGATGTCATCAACAAAATATCAACATTTAACTCTTTTCCCCAAATAAAGCAATAATTTTCTTTTTATCAACTTTTCTCCAGAACTACTGCAAAATCACCTTATCTCCATAATCAGCTGAATATAATCAATTGACAGGCGATCATAATTCATGGTAATTGACATGAACCGTATTTGGCCCGGAACTTATGATATGAAACTACACTCTTACACTCAAAGACACTCGCAACCTGCTTTGTATTTGTGCCTTCTTGTGCAATAAGGAACGGATCTATCAGACTATAGGCATCTCAGTATTATAAAAAATGTCTCTCTGGTATTAGTTTACAATCACTGGACCTCTTTAAAAATCAAGTCATTAGCCGATAACTTACAGCAACACAATCTTTTTAAGAATAATTATGAAAAACAACAGGATAGTTAATTTTTTTTCTTCGGTAAAACTGGCCCTTTTTCTTATTTTCTGTTTAGCACTTACTTCTATCATAGGCACCATAATTCCCCAGAACAAGCAGGCAGAGATATACGTTAAGGAATACGGGAAAAAAACAGCCGATCTCTTCCAGTTCCTTGATTTCACCAACATGTACAGTTCCTGGTGGTTTATAACTCTGCTATTCCTGCTGTCTTTAAACCTGATAGTCTGTTCTTTTAAACGACTGCCCAATATTCTGCGTATTATTGGTAAAGACAACCTTGCCCCTGACCCGACAAGGCTTAAAAAAAGAAAAGAACATAAAATTTTCCAATCCCGGTTATCTCTGGAAGAGGTCAAAAATAAGGTCATCAAAGCCCTGAATAAAAACGGCTGGCGACCGAAGGAAAAACAGCAGGATGAAGAGGTGGTTCTTTTTGCCCAGAAAGGAGAGTGGACCAGATTTGGTGTGTATCTCGTTCATGCCAGTATACTGATTATTTTTATAGGAGCAATGATCGGCAAACTCTATGGCTACAAGGGTTCAGTGATGATCCCGGAAACCACCAAAAAGGGAGAGATATACTCTTTTAATGATGAAAAAAAAATTAAACTGGATTTTGAAATCCTCTGCAAAGAATTCTCCTTAAGCCGTTATCCCGACGGTACTCCAAAGGGCTATGTTTCCGAGCTGGCTGTCATAGAAAACGGCAGGGAGGTCCTTAACCGGAAAATAGAGGTCAATGATCCTTTGCACTATAAGGGCCATACTTTTTATCAGGCCAGTTTCAAACCCTTCCAGAAATTACTTGCCACGATCAGGGATAATCAGGAAAACACAGGGACAAAAATACTTATAGAACCGGGAAAAGAAGCAAAGTGGGAGGAGGGCGGCATAAGCTTCGGGGTTATCAACCGGGCAGAAACAAAAATACCAGGACGTTTCAAATATAAGGTCTGGTTTTATGACAGATCTGGAGAGCCTCAAACCTTCTGGCTGACCGATGGGGAAAATACTGTAGTCCGGACAGAGGACAGTAATTATCTTTTCGGTCTAAAACAGTTTTACGCTACCACCCTTCAGGTTACCAAAGACCCGGGGGTCTGGTGGGTATACCTCGGTTTTACCATGATAATGGGCGGTCTTTACATAGCCTTTTTCCTTTCCCACCGCCGGCTCTGGATATTAATTAAAGAAGACGGTAATACGGAAGTAATAATAAGCGGTAACAGCAACAAAAACAAAGCGGGCTTTAACAAAACCTTTGAGGAAACCGCAAAGGCAATAGAAAATGAACTGTAACGCGGAAAATCCACAAATCAACTTGAACCGTGAACTGGCCGTTAAGATAAATACAACAAAAAAAATAGGGTCTAAATCATGACAAGTTCACAACTTTTAGGGCTGAGTACATTAGGGTATCTGCTGGCCTCTGCGCTATATATCGCTACCTTTTTATTCAAAACCCCAAAAACAGGGGTGATAGCGACCATAGTAACCATAACTACTTTCCTGGCCCAAACAGCTGGGATAATCCTGCGCTGGGTGGAATCTTATGATATAGGGATAGGCCATGCCCCGATGACCAACATGTATGAATCTTTGATCTTTTTCTCCTGGACGATAGTACTTTTCTATCTCTATCTGGAAGTAAAATTCAAGAATCGTCTCATAGGGGCCTTTACCCTGCCTTTTGCCTTTATTGCCCTGGCCTATGCCTCATTATCCAGCAATATAGACCAGCAGATAAAACCTTTGATTCCGGCCCTGCAAAGCAACTGGCTGATAGCCCATGTAGTGACCTGTTTTATTGGTTATGCCGGTCTTGTCGCGGCCTGTGGTCTGGGGATCATGTACCTGTTAAAATACAGAGCTAAAAATAATAACACCGGTTCCCTGCTCCACTCCCTGCCCACCCTTAAGGTAATAGACGAACTGATTTACAGAACCATCATCTTCGGTTTTCTCTGGCTGAGTGCCGGTATCATAACCGGATCCATATGGGCCAATTCAGCCTGGGGCACATACTGGAGCTGGGATCCCAAAGAGACCTGGTCCCTGATTACCTGGTTTATATATGCCGGTACCCTCCATGCCAGATTTACCAAAGGCTGGCGGGGCCGGAAGATAGCCTGGCTGTCAATCATAGGATTTATATCTATAATATTTACCTATTTCGGAGTAAATTATCTTCTCTCCGGCCTGCACAGTTATTAAAAAGGATAGGTATTCAGATAATTAGCATGAAAAGCTACAGCCTGAAAAGACCCGCGATCAAGGACTCCCTTTACGTAGGGAACAGCTTAAAATTAATAAAAATTTACATATTAATTTATGTATAATGTCCGGTAATTCGTTTTTTCAAACCTGCCACTTAAGCTTGACAAAAACAATAAAAAAGCTTAACTTCACGTGTCAAATGGGTTATAAGCTTTATTTTAAATCTTAATCAAGAAAAGGGGGATAAAATATGATCAAAAAAACCTTAATACTTGCAACTGCATTTGCTTTTCTATCAGGATTTGCCATGGCAGGTTCCGCCCTTGCCGCTGACGAGGGCCCGGCTGACATCACCATGAAATCGGAACGGGGTATCAAACCAGCGATCTTACCCCATGCTATGCATCAGGAAAAGTACGAATGCGGGGCATGTCATCATGGCGAGGATGAAGATGGCAACCAGGTAGCTTATCATGAAGGTCAGGAAATTCCTAAATGTGCTGCCTGCCACAATAAAGACAACATGAGCGGTGAGCTGGCCTCACTCATGGGCGCTACACACAAGAACTGCAAGGGCTGTCATAAAAAAGACGCCCCGGACAAAAATACATGTACCGTCTGTCATCCTCCCGAGAACCAGTAATACTTATTTTTAACAGACTGTATTAATTAAAAGGGCTGTCGTTTGACAGCCCTTTTAACGTTTCTGTTCAGCCCACATGGCCTCCCGAAGCGGCTCCGGCAGATCAAATTCCTCCAGAAAATCCAGTACTCAAAAAACCTGGACCCATGTCCAATTAAGTATTTTCTGCCTGCTCATCAGCATCTTTCTATCCGTTATCCTGGGTTTTCTGTTTTACTTCCTGAACTCACTGCATCTTCCGGATATAAGTATCGCTCTTAATTACCAGCCTCCGGCCCCCACAACCGTCCTGGCTGATGACGGTACTGTTATGGAACGAATCTACCGGAAAAAGAGTTTTCCCATAACTCTTGACAAAGTGCCCCCTTTACTGACCAAAGCCTTTATCGCCGCCGAGGACGCCAGGTTCAGACAACATAACGGAATTGATATCTGGGCTATCCTCAGGGCATTCATTCATAATATCAGGGCCGACCGCCCTGAACAAGGAGGCAGCACGATTACTCAGCAGACAGCAAGGATGCTGATGCTCAACCGGGAAAAAAATTATATCCGTAAAATCAAAGAGGCCATTCTGGCCATCCGCCTTGAACGGATGCTTACCAAAGACGAAATAATGCGGATTTACCTCAACCGGATATATTTGGGAGAGAGGGTCTATGGAGTGGAGGCCGCCGGTCTCACCTATTTCGATAAACATGCCTCTGAACTTAATCTTGCCGAGATCGCTATCATAGCAGGCCTGCCCCAGGCTCCCAGCCGCTATTCACCGTTCAACAACTTTGCCCTGGCCAAGAGACGCCAGGCCTATGTTTTAAACCGAATGAGCGAAGAAGGATACATAAAACCCTCTGAAGCTCAAAAGGCCTATCAGCATAACCTGTTATGGGCCTCCTGCAGAAATAAGAACAGAGAGGAAAAATATAAAGAAACAGGCTATTTCTGCCAACATGTTCGGAATTACATAACAGATAAGTACAGTAAAAAATTACTCTATTCCGGAGGACTTACTATTTATACCACCCTTGATCCGGCTATGCAGAAAAAGGCGGTTGCCTCCATACGTAAAGGGATCTCAAGATGGGAAAAGAGGCATCCTGGAAGAAGGCCTTCAACTCCCCAGGCCGCTCTGGTAGCAATAGAGATAGGGACCGGAGAAGTAAAGGCCCTGGTGGGAGGAGCAGAGTATTCTCGAAGCCAGTTCAACAGGGTTATCCAGGCCAAAAGGCAGCCGGGCTCGGCTTTTAAGCCGGTAATTTACGCTGCCGCCCTGGAAATGGGGTATACCCCGGTGTCTATAATTGATGACAAACCACTGAAACTGGTCATCAGTAAAACAGGCAAAACCTGGCAGCCCCACAATTTCAGTGATAATTATTACGGACCTACTACTTTATATACAGGTATCGTCCATTCCAGGAATATAGTTACTGTAAAACTGTTACAAAAAACTGGTATATCAAAGGTTAAAAAATTAGCGCAGGATTTAGGAATCAAGACGCCTCTCGGTAACAGTCCGGCTTTAGCACTGGGTACTTCGGAAGTTACCCTTCTGGAACTGACTGCCGCCTATACGGCCTTTGCCAATCAGGGAAAATTTGTTCATCCTCTTTTTGTTAAAAAGATAAAAGACAGGCAGGGAAAAACCTTGGAGGAGAATAATTCCAAAGGGCAAGAGGTTCTCTCCAAGGAGACAAGCTATCAGCTGACTTATCTCCTGCAGGCAGTGATAACCGAGGGAACCGGTAAGCTTGCCTGGGGACTGGAATCAGCCTCGGCCGGCAAAACAGGAACCACAGACAACCTGCGTGACGGCTGGTTTATCGGCTACACCCCCGAGCTGGCTACGGGTATATGGATGGGTTTTGACAAGAGAAAGACCCTGGGGGAAAAGGAAACAGGAGGCAGGACCTGCGCCCCTGTATGGCTTGATTTCATGAAGGAAGCTGAAAACGGTGAAAAACGGTTTTCTGCACCGGAAGAGATTACTTTTTTACCTTTTAACAGAAAGTCGGGCAGGTATAATCCGGGTGATAAGGATAAAACAAACTGGCTTCCCTTTAAAAAAGATAGTCTGCCATGGGATAATTAATTTCTGTCTGGAGAAGATATTGATTTTAGATTTTGTTTCCGGTAAGCTTTATTTTTAGTAAATATCATCTTTAGAAGGTATCTTTTTCAGTTCATCCTTGGCCTTCAGAACAACAGTAAATTTTTCCTGCAGGATTCTGCTCAGGTCTTTATAGCTGCCGCCGTCTTCCGTTATAACCCGGATGGCCACCTGCTTCATCCCTTCAGGTGCATCCTCATAAGAGGTAAGTATACTGATAATCCTCATTTTGTTTTTCCGCAGAACCTTGACAACTTCAGTTACGGAACCGGGCTGGTCGGGCAGATCAAAGACATACTGCATGGCACCGTCCTTGATACCGGTACTGTGAATAAAACCCCGCAAGACATCGGTTCCACTCAAAAGACCTATTAAATGACCCTGGTCATCTGCAACCGGAATGCCGGAGATCTTACATTCCAGCATAATAATGGCTGCTTTCTCCAAAGAATCATCTCCGGAGAGAACTATGGGATTTTTGGTCATAACCTCTTTTACCTTCATTTCAGAAAGAAGGTAATAAAGTTCGTGGACATCAAGAGTGGTTGTTTTGGATGGTGAGGCATCTTTTACATCACGATCGGTTATAATACCTATCAATTTGCCATGCGAGACAACAGGGAGGCGCCGGATTTTTTTTTCTTTCATTGTCCTGGTGGCCCGCATAAGAGATGTATTCTCGTCAACCGTCATAACATCTTTTGCCATCCAATCCTGAATTAGCATATATATCCCTCCTTCTGGATAATATCGAATAGCTATTGTTATCTATCTTTCTCTGTAATATTATCATATATTAATCTGTCAATCTTTATAAATTATCACCAAAAATATGGCAATAGTAATTACGATTCTAACAACCAGACAATTTTCTAAATTTACTGACATTATAAAACTTAGGATACAAAGTGCAATATTTTCAGCCACTTCCTCCGGAAATTCTGGGCAATCTATTGAAACATTTAAAGGATGAAGATTTTACTCTTCTGGAGTCGACCCGGGGCAGTAATGAAGACTACCGCACCCTGCTGTTCAGGAAGCCGGCAGGACGTTTAACGCTTTTAGCCGGCAGGGACAAACCCGACCGATTTCTGGAGCAGATCCAGGAGAAACTTGACCAGGGATATTATCTTAGCGGCTGGTTCGCCTATGAATTCGGCTACCTTCTCGAAGCAGGCCTGAATTCTCTTGCCAGTGAGATCGGTGGCCGGATCATTGCGGACCTTGGTGTATTTGCTGAACCAGCGATTTATAACCATAATAATAAAACATGGAACAAGAATGAAGGATTACCCCCTGAGACAGATGAAAGAACTGACATTCCCTCGGAGACCTTTTTTCAAATAGACAACATACGCCCCAGTCAGTCAAAAGAAAATTATATAGATTCCATAAAAACCATTAAAGATTATATAGCCCAAGGTGACACTTATCAGGTCAACTATACCCTGAAACTGCTCTTTGATTTTACAGGACCCCCGGAAGAACTCTACCTTACCCTGCGAAAAAATCAGTCAGTATCATTCAGTGCTTTTATCCAGCACCGAAATACCCAGATCATGTCTTTTTCTCCGGAACTTTTTTTCCGCAAAAAAGGCAGAATGTGTAAAGTTCGACCCATGAAAGGGACCATTGAAAGAGGTAGAAACACAAGTGAAGACCAGAAGATTAAAAAATTTCTTCAATCTGATACTAAGAACCGCAGTGAAAATGTAATGATCGTTGACATGCTCCGCAATGACCTGGGACGTATCTCGGAACCGGGTTTTGTCCATGTACCATCCCTTTTTGATGTGGAAACCTATGAATCACTGCACCAGATGACCACCACTGTCCAGACCACCTTGCGTAACAACCTCAGTCTATATGAACTTTTTCAGGGCCTTTTCCCCTGTGGTTCGGTCACCGGAGCCCCGAAGATCCGGACCATGGAAATCATTAACGAGCTGGAAGAGTTGCCCAGAGGGGTTTATACAGGCGCCATCGGTTTTCTGGCTCCTGATGGTGAAGCCATTTTTAATGTCCCCATCAGGACACTGACCCTGAAAAAAAATAAAGGAGAGATGGGAATAGGCTCAGGTATAATTCATGACTCTGATCCGGAGAAAGAATGGGATGAATGTCTACTTAAGGCCCGTTTTCTGACCTGCCCCCGGGAAGATTTTCAGCTTATTGAAACCATGCTCTGGCAGCCGGACGGGGGTTACTGGCTTCTGGAAAAACATCTTAGCCGCCTGGAAGAATCAGCCGCCTATTTTGAATTTCCCTTTGCCGGAAAAAAGGTAAAAGAGCAATTACTGGAAGAATCCAGAGGATTTGATACTGCCCGTTCTCGAAAAATAAGGCTGCTTTTATACCAGAACGGCGATATTGAAATCAGCAGTACATTATTGGAGTTAACCGATCAACCCCGGTACGGGAAAGATCTTCCCCGAATTACCATAGCCGGGGAACAGGTAGACTCCCGGCAGCCCACTCTTTTCCACAAGACAACCAGCCGCCATATGTATAACCGGCTGTACCGGGAAGCCGTGGCTCACGGGTACTACGATGTAGTTTTTACCAACCAGAGAAATGAACTGACCGAAGGATCTGTATCAAATCTCTTTATCAAAAAAGATGGTTTCTACTATACCTCTCCTATCGAATGCGGCCTGCTGCCGGGAGTCTTCCGCCAGTATTTTCTGGAAACTCATAAAGACTCGGCTGAAGAAATCCTGACCCCGGCTGATCTGCAGTCAGCAGACGCCGTATACCTGGCCAATTCAGTGCGGGGTATGGTGGAGGTAAGTTTAAAAGATTAAAGGTTCAGATAGGTAATAAGGAATTTTGAAAATGCGTAAAGTATTGGTTACCGGCGGCGGCGGTTTCGTGGGAAAAGCCCTGGTTCAGCAAGTTCTGCAAAAAGGTATAAAAACTATTGCCTTGGGCCGCAACGACTATCCGGACGTACGCCGGCTGGGGGCTGAGGTTGCGGTCGGAGACATCAGGGATAAAGCATTTCTTTTCAAAGCCTGCCGGAAATGTGACACTGTCTTTCATACTGCGGCTAAAGCCGGAATCTGGGGAGACAGGGAGGAATATTTCTCTATTAATGTCACCGGCACCGCTAACGTTCTGGCCGCCTGTATTCATAACGCCGTTCCCAGGCTGATCTATACCAGCACTCCCAGCGTGGTATTTGACAGGGATGATATAGAAGGAGGAGATGAATCCCTGCCCTACCCCCGGAAATTTTTATGCCACTATGCCCAAACCAAAGCCCTGGCGGAAAAGATGATTTTAAAGGCAAACAGCAGCAGCCTGAAAACCGTGGCTCTCCGTCCCCACTTAATATGGGGACCGGATGATACCAACCTCATTCCCAGGCTACTCCAGCGCGGCCGTAAATCAGACTTGAAAATCGTGGGAAATGGTAATAATCTGGTCGATATCACCTATATAGATAATGTTATCCAGGCCCATCTGCTGGCGGCTGACGACCTGGAGAAGGAAGGACGTTCAGCAGGCCGGGCCTATTTCATCTCCCAGGGCGAACCGGTCAGGCTGTGGGAATGGATCAACTCACTCTTCTCCCAGCTTGATATCCCGCCTGTTACCCGGCAGATCTCCTTCCGGAAAGCCCGGCTTGCAGGACTGATCCTGGAATGCTACTATAAGTCAATCAGGTTTAAGAAAGAACCGCCCATGACCAGATTCATGGCTGAACAACTGGCCCGCTCTCACTGGTTCAGCCTTAAGGCAGCAGTTAGGGACCTTAACTACAGTCCCCGGATTTCTACAAACGAGGGAGTCAGGCGTCTTGTTAACTCGCTCAGGCAGAATTGAGCTGCTTTCTCACCCTGGTGGTTCATGTATAAAGTAAGAGGCGGTTTAGCTGTTGTTATGCCGCAAAATTTCAAGAAATTTCCGGAGATCGGCCGGCAGCGGAGCTGTAAAGCTTATCCTGTGGCCCCGGCTGGGATGGTTGAAGGTCAGATTTGAAGCGTGGAGACAGAGCCTGGGGGACTTCAGGTTTGGTAGCCTCTCTTTTCTGCCGTATAAAGGATCACCTGCAACCGGGCAGTGCAGAAAAGCCAGATGAACTCTGATCTGGTGGGTCCTGCCGGTATCAAGCTGGAGCCTGACAAAAGAAAAGCGGCCAAGTACCTCCAGGACCTGCCAGTGAGTTACCGCCTCCTTACCACCTTTGGCCAAAATGGCCCTCTTTTTACGATGAACCGGGTGCCGGCCCAGGTCTTTTCTGACAGTTCCTTTTTTTTCGGGCACTCCGCTCAGAACAGCGTGATAGACCTTTTCCACTTTCCTGTTCTTAAATTGCCTGATCAGTTCCTGACGGGAACTGTCATTTTTAGCCACTACCATGACCCCCGAGGTGTCCTTATCAAGACGGTGAACAATGCCGGGGCGCAGGGGATCACCACTGAAATCTTTAAATGAAGAACTATGATAAAGAAGACCGTTGACCAATGTTCCCTTTTCATGACCACCGGCCGGATGGACTACCAGACCGGCAGCCTTGGCCAGGACAATAATATCCTCATCTTCATAAACAATATCAAGGGGAATATTTTCGGCTTTAGGGATGATGTCTTTAGGCGGGGGAAAAGAGATTGCAATCCGGTCATTTCTGCGAACCAGATAACCTTTTTTCCGGGGCTGATCATTTACCAGGATCTGACCGGAATTAATAAGATCCTGTATCCTGCTGCGGCTTAAATGAGCAAGCTCTTCCAGACCGGCAAGATAGGAGTCAAGGCGCTTATTGTCCAGATCTTCTGCGACAGAAAGATATAATATCGGCTCAGCCACTCAACTTACTTTGTTCGTATTCAGGTTTCTCAACTACTGCCCGGTCCCGGTGTATCGTTAACTTTGTTCATCGCTGCAGGGGCACCACTGACCAGGACAGTTTCCACCGCTTCAGCCAGCAAAACAAAAGGCCGCTTCAGGGTCTGCAGTTCCTCATCAGTCATTTTCAAAAGAACATATTTCTCTATGGGGATAATTGATTCAGGCCGGCCTATCCCGATTCTTAACCTGATAAAATTTTTGCTGCCCAGCTGCTCAATTATGGAACTTACGCCTTTATGACCACCAGCGCCACGATTGACGCTGATCTTGACGGTACCAAAAGGTAGATCAAGGTCATCATGAACAACTATTATCTTTTCCGGGGGTATCCTGTAATAAGAGGTTGCGGCGGCAAGGGGCTGCCCGCTTATATTCATGTAGCTTTCCGGTTTTATTAATAAAACCCGTTCATCGGAGATGGTGCTGAAGGCAGTGCTGGCTTTCCATTTTGAAGAACTGAAATTGATTTTTAAGGTTTCGGCCAAATAGTCAAGAAAAAGAAACCCGGCATTATGCCGGGTGTATTCATATTTACTGCCAGGATTACCGAGACCTGCAATAAGATACATTATCTTTTAAATGCGGACTGACTAACCAGCTATTACAGGGGCATTGACACTCAGGCAGACCTTATCTTTATCCTCCAGCATTGTTACAGCTTCAGGGATCTTCAGGTCACCGCAGGTAACATGTTCGTCAAGCCCCAGAGAAGAAATATCTACTTCGATGTAATCAGGAATATCCAGTGGCTTACCCTGGAGAGGGAGTTTATCAAAATAGGTTATCATGTCACCTCCCATGTCCACTCCGGCAGCTTTACCTCTGTACTTAATCGGTACATCAAATGTTTGCGGTTTATCGATGACTATTTCATAAAAATCGGTATGAAGAAGTGTATCATAAACAGGATGTGACTGGATGTCCTTGATCATAACGTAGCGTTTTTTCTCCCCTTCTATGGTGAGGTTGGCTACAGCGTTACGCCGCTGAATATAGATAAGGGTTTTGCTCATGTCTTTAGTATCAACTTCCAGAGCAATAGGATCAGTCCCGGGACCGTAAAGTATAGCCGGGGTTTTGCCATTTTTTCTTAGATTCCGGGTAGCTTCTTTACCGCAATTCTTGCGGACCCGGGCGCTTACATCTACCTGTAACATACTATCTACCTCTTAATTTAAAAAAATTAGTTGACAGTTTATGGTTAGCCGGATTTTATAACCTTCCTGCTGTGTTAAATAAACAGGGAACTGACAGAATCCTCAAAATGTATGCATTGTATAGCCTTTCCTAATAGTTCGGATACAGAAAGCACTTTTATTTTCGAACATTCTTTGGCATTTGACTGTAAGGGAATGGTATTGGTGACCACAAGCTTGCTTATGCATGACTTATCAATCCGTTCTACAGCCGGGCCCGATAAAACCGGATGGGCACAGTAGGCGTAAACTTCGACTGCCCCCGCCTTGATCAGCATATCCGCGGCGACACAGAGTGTGCCCGCGGTATCTACCATATCGTCGAGAATAACAGCACTTTTGCCTGCTACCTTGCCGATAACATTCATGGCCTCAGCCTCATTAGCCCGCTGCCTTCGCTTGTCAATTATGGATAGGTCAGCATCAAGGCGTTTGGCAAAGGCCCTGGTTCTCTCCACACCGCCAGCATCAGGAGAAACCATAACTACTTTCTTACCGGCAAAGCGGTCACCAATATCCTGCAGAAGTACCGGCGCAGAGTAAAGGTTATCGACCGGTATATTAAAAAAACCCTGTATCTGGCCGGCATGAAGGTCCACGGTAACCAAGCGGCGAACTCCCACTGCCATAAGCATTTCAGCCACCGCCTTGGAGGATATAGGTACACGCGGCTTTACTTTCCTGTCCTGTCTGGAATAGCCATAATAGGCCATGACAGCAGTTATTCTGCGGGCTGAAGCCCTTCTCAGGGCGTCAACCATTAGGATTAATTCCATCAAATGGTCATTTACCGGCGTACATGTCGGTTGAACAACGAAAACATCACGCCCCCTTACGTTTTCCCCGATCTCAACAAAGGTTTCACCATCACTGAATTTCCTGACCTCAGCCCTGCTTAGAGGAATCTGGATATAATGACAGATTTCCTCGGCAAGGGGTATATTGGCATTACCACTAAATATTTTAATTTCTTTGGTCATATCCATTCTAAATTCAGGTTAAATCTCATATTTAAAAAATTGGCTGGGGCGGCAGGATTCGAACCTGCGCATGCAAGAGTCAAAGTCTTGTGTCTTACCACTTGACGACGCCCCAGCAGGATACCTCTTAGAACTTCTGTCAAAAGTTCAGTGCAGGACGCCTTATACCTTTGTCTTACTGTGTCCTGGTCAGAATCAGCACAGGATAAGAATCAGCTAGTCCGTCCCTGCAGCTGACAGCTTTTTTTTGTTCGTCGAAAAGGCCAAATACAGTTGGTCCGCTGCCGGCCAGTAAAGAAGACAGGGCCCCGGCATTTATCAGAATATTTTTTAACTTTGCAAGCTCTGGATGTTTTTCAAAAATCACACTTTCTAAATCGTTAAAACAGGCCAGATTTACATTATCCTTAAAGCGGACATTTTTATAAGAATTATTATCTTTTGTCAACGCTAATTTACCGGCGGGAATTCGGTCAAACTGATCATAGACATCCCGGGTAGAGATTCCATAACCAGGGTTAACCAGAAGACACCAGTAACCCGATACAGGTTTTTTTTTTCAATACGGTCACCAATTCCAGTAGCCAGGGCTGCCTGGCAATCCGAGATAAAAAATGGAACATCCGCTCCCAGCAGACCTCCCATTCTTTCAAGTTCCTCATTGCTTAAGGGGAAACCGAACATGTTGTTAAGCCCTCTCAAGACCAGGCCGGCGTCACTGCTCCCTCCTCCAAGGCCGGCTGCGACCGGAATATTTTTTTCTATTACTATCCTGACCTCCGGCAATCTGGAGAACCTTTCTCCGAAAAGCAGAGCGGCCTTATAGGCAAGATTGTCTTTATCTCCGGACAGAGATAAATCAGGACAGGATAATTCCAGAGAGGTGGAAGGGGTTAAGGTAATCCTGTCGGCCAGTTCAAGTTTCTGCATAAAGGTCTGCAGTTCATGATAACCGTCATCTCTTGAGGACAGAACCTGCAGGTTAAGATTAATCTTCGCAGGAGCCGAAAAGGTCACAGGCCAAGGAGCATTAGGTTCTAAATCAACCACAGATCCTCACATAACGTATCTTGAGATCATAAAGGATGTCATTTAACATCTTTTTTTCATCAGCTTCCAAATTACCGTCGGTTTTCTTTTTGAGCATCTCCAGGGTATCAATGGTATGCTTGGCCAGTATGAGATCCTTTACCTTATCTCCGGTAACGGGGTCGGCCAGCTCCCCCAGATGGTAAAGTACTGTGGTATTAAGAGACATAATAAAGGTAGGAAATGTTACTTCCGGCATAATACAGTGGCCGTCAACCATCTGCCCGCCGGCCTCCCTGCATCTTTCCTCTTTTGAGTTCTCTGACCCTGCTGCCATTTTACCTGTCTCCCGGGTTAGCTTTCCATGGATTATCAATCAGATACTAAATAGTAACGACCATAGCGTCATCTATCATCTCAAGTTCTCTTATTTCTTTAAGCAGCTTCTTGTCAATTACCGGCTTGGTATGAAGCAGGACAATATTCTTGTTTTTGGCTCCATTTTCCACTCTCATTCCCATAACCATTGTTGAAATATTAACCCCTGCCGCACCGAGAAACGTTCCAATTTTACCCATAATACCCGGGGTATCCTCACTGATAATAAAAAGCATATTCCCGGTGGGTTCCAATTCAAGCCGAAAGCTGTTAAACTGCACCATCCTTATTTCACTCTTGCCGAAAACAGTACCTGCCAGGGTATTATCACCTTTTGTGGTTTTTACCCGGACAGAAAGAAGGCTGGTAAAGGCATCCGCTTTTTTGGTTTTTGACTCAGTAACCTTTATATCTCTTTCTTTGGCAAGAACAGGGGCGTTGACAAAATTGACCGCATCACCGAGAATCGGAGTGAAAAAACCTTTGAGAAAAGCAACAGTGATAGGCTCGGTATCCATCTCAGCAAGTTTGCCGATATAGTCGATTGATACCTCTTTGACACTTCCTCTGGTGATCTGCATATGAAAAGAGCCCAGTATCTGGGCCAGATTAACAAAGGGTTTGACCTTGGAAAGAACTTTAGAGCTGACCGAGGGTACGTTAACCGCATTATTTATGGTGCCTTTCAGCAGGTAGTCTGCCATTTGCTCGGCTATGGCAGAGGCTACATTCTCCTGGGCCTCTGCAGTGGAGGCACCCAGGTGGGGAGTACAGATAAAGTTGTCCAGCTTGAGCAAAGGTGTGGTCTCCAGGGAGGTCGGTTCTTTTTCAAAAACGTCCAGGGCGGCACCGCGGATATCATTATTAACCAGAGCATCATAAAGAGCCTCTTCATCAACTACCCCTCCCCGGGCGCAGTTAACGAACATGGCTTCTTCTTTCATCAACTTGAATTCATTGGTGGAGATAATCTTAGCTGTCTCTTTGGTTAGAGGGACATGTACAGAGATATAATCAGAGCGCTGACACAACTCATCAAGACTGATAAGTTCAATCCCCATTTTATCAACAACATCTTCCGGCATATGGGGGTCATAAGCCAAAACCTTCATGTGGAGACCCTGGGCCCGGTTGGCTACAATGCCTCCAATCCGGCCGATACCTACAATTCCTAACTTTTTGCCGGTGACCTCCCTGCCCTGAAATCTTTTCTTGTCCCATCCCCCTTCCTTCATTCTGGAAGTGGCCTGGGGAATATTACGGGTCAGGGCCATCATCATGGAAATGGCATGTTCAGCAGCAGTAGTGGCATTGCCGTCCGGGGCATTCATTACTACAATACCTTTCTGGCTGGCTACAGGCACATCTACGTTGTCAAGACCTATACCGGCACGGCCTATAACCTTCAGGTTGTCAGCCGCATCGATTAATTCCCTGGTAACCTTGCTGGCACTGCGGATGACCAGGCCATCATACTCACTGATAATGGATTTCAACTCTTCCGGATTCAAGCCCGTATTAACATCTACATCAAAACCGGCCTTCTCTAATATTTCCACCCCAACCGGGGCCAGATTATCACTTATCAGTATTTTCATATATTCTCCTAGTCCAATTTTCCCGAAAACACCAAAGCCTTTTGTATGAAGAGGTAAAAACATTCACTTCCATCAATAAACAGTGAACTTAAAAGGCTTAAACGGGATATATCATTTAAAATATCTAAATATTAAACGTGTAAATATACGCTATAAAGGCATTTTGTCAAGAAAAACATATCGGCCATTCTCTCTCAAGAGGCTTCAATGCTGAAAACAGGCGGAAAAATCAGCAGGCCCTTCATCCTCATATTCTTTGTCTTTTTCTGTTAATCCCAGTTCCCGCTCGACCAAAATTTCCTGTTTAAACTCATCATATTTCTTAGCCAGTAATTTGTCCAAAAAAGACTTTCTGCTCATGTAATCAATGCTGTTTTTCCTGAGGCTGTCCACCAGGTTAATAACCGACCTGTCTTTTTCATTTTCATCAACAAAGTTAAGTTCCCGGACTATTTCATAAGACAGGCAGCCCCCGAATTTTTTTTCTATATCATCAACCAGACCAGAGTCACTTTCCTGCTCCAACTTCTCCTTAAAAAAATCCTCTGGCAAACCGGTACTGGCTATACATTTAATACTGATCAGCCAGCGATCACCCGCAACTTTACGGGAAAAATCGTACATGGATACCGACAGGTTATTGGCCAATTGCAGGTTCTCTAGTAAAACAGCTTCTCCTTCCATTTTATACCTTCTCTGGGGTTTAGAGTTTCATAAAGTACCGGCCCATCTTCTGGAGGCCGCTATAAACAACAAGAGATAAAGCAATATCTCCGGTGTTCTGTTCAAATATATTACATTTCTCTTTCAAGTACTACCCATACGTTCCATTCTGGTTCAGTATCCCCACTTTTTTATTGCAAAGCGGGGTGAGTCGATCTGTTCACTACGGCAAATGGGACACTTACCGGGTTTATTTAATTTTTCTCTTTTGTCAAAGACATAACCACACTTGTGACAGGCGGCGGGGTAGATTGTCAGGTGAAGTTTCAGATGTCCTACACTTTTCCTTATATGGTCAAGATGTTTGTAGATCTCTTTCTCTGGAATACGGACCTTAACTGATAGATCACGGGCCGAATGATCTCCCTCCCGCAACAGGCTTATTATCTGTTGCCGTACGCTATCAAACTGTTCTGCAGGAATGGGTGGTGCTTTTTTTTTCATTTCAGAGCAGGGGGTCAATTCTGATAACAACATTCAGGTATAAGGCGAGAAAACCGTTGTCATAGGCCAATTGGCGAAAAAAGCTTCCGGAGTCCAGATCCGGAGGCAGGGTGACAATATAATCCTTGTTGGTGCTAACCATCCCGTTGCCGAAACATTCGAAGCAGAAAAGATGACCCAGAGGTCCTTTATGCCGGCAGCCCGGACAGGGCTGAATAAAAGGCAGGGTAACAGTAAAATTACCACCGCGGCAGGCCTGTTCAGGACTCAAGGCTATCTTGAGCCAGTAATCCCGGCGGCAGGAAGTATCGGTTTTAAAAGCGTGAACACCGGAATGATAATTCCGGCTTCCTCCGGTTCGAAAAGGAGAACACCTCTTCCGGCTGGAGGTTTTGTTGATATCCACTTTGATACCGCCCTGCTGCAAGCCAAGTTCCCGATCGTACTTCTTCCTTGCGGCATCATCTGTCAAAGTTTCATAGGCCTCCTTGGCTTCCAGGAATTTTTTGCGGTTTTCCCTGGAAGTTGACTTGTCAGGATGCAGTTTTTTGGCAATATCGCGGTAGGCCTTTTTTATCCTGAACTTGTCTGCTTGTTTGGGCAGTCCCAGAATAATGTAATAATCCTTCATTGCCACAAGGGATCCATTGATTCTCCTGTCCTGAAACGGAATAGATTGCGAGTATGAGTTAAATAATGCACTTACCTTGACTTCTTACTGAAATATAATTTAACTATTTTTCAATTTCAGATCAACAGTGCTTAACTCCAGAGTCCAAAGTTCTCTATTATATGGCATCTGGATGCCGGATCCGTCATCCCGGACACGATCCGGGACCGGCATGACGAAAGAACTTTAGACTCTCAAGTGCTTAAGAACCACGGCTTAATTGAAATCCAGCTGTTTAAAAGACTAGATATACCAGTCCGGTCTTTGTTCCGCCAGTTGCATAACTTTTTCCGGCAGCCAGTCTTCAAGCCCCGGTTCCATATAGAATTTGGGATAAAGCAGATCATCGCCCGCTTCCACAAGGCCTTTTTCGATAGCCTGACCAGCCAGGAGAGTGTGCGGATAAATCCGGATGCCGGCAGTAAGTTTGACAGATTCCAGATCCAGGTATTCGGCAAAGGCGAGACTTTCTTCAACCGTATCCCGGGTTTCACCGGGTCCCCCCAGCAGCAGAAAACCCCTCCGGGAAATGCCGGATCGTCTGAACAGCTCACTGACGTTTCGAATATCAATAGGTCCGAATTTTTTGTTCAGGGCGGACAGTATCTGTTTGCTGCCGCTTTCGAAACCAAGGGCTACGCCGGTGCATCCGGCCCGGGCCATTTTTCCCACCAGCTGATTATCAAGCCTTTCGGGATAAATAATCGCCTGCCAGGCGATATCCGCATCTGCTGTAATCAGGGCGTCACACAGGGATTCAGCATAGCCGGACGGCACATTGAAGAGATTGTCCACGAAAAAGAAACGCTTGTATCCTGCAGCTACATAAGTTTCCAAATTTTTTACAGAGGCCTTCAGGGACTGATGCCGCATCACAGACCCCTCGATGGCCGGAGTGGAACAATAGCTGCAGTTCATGGGACATCCCCGCCGGGTCTGAAAAGGTACCCAGAGCTGTTCTGTATCTACATCTTCAGGAACCACCAGATGCAGACCAGGTCTGGGTAGAGGGTAGTCGTCCAGCTGTCTGATGCGATGCGGAGGCCGGCGCATACCCTCACCCGGCATTACCAGACCCGGGATATCCTCAACAGAGGCTTTGGCCGCGATCCGGTCCAGCAATTCGGGGAAATCCTTTTCGCCTTCTCCCTGGATACCGTAATCAGCACTCAGATAAGCCAGGACAGCACGGGGGAAGATACTGTAACCTGGACCTCCCAGCACGACCGGAGCAGCACTCAGGCGCCGGCATTCTTCAATAACCGCTTTTACCGGGGGCAGGAGAAATTTCGGATCCTGGCGGTCCTGATTGTCGATATTGCGGACCGAGATGCCGATCACCTCAGGGGCGAATCCACTGATAGTGCCAGGCAGTTCCCGGATCACATGTTCCGGCCGCATAAGGTTAACGACCCGGATATCATGGCCGGCAGCCTCCACTGCTGCAGCCACCCGGGCCATACCTATGGGCAGCACCGGCATGTTGACCTGTTCGGTATTGGCGGAAATCATTAAAACCCGCAATAGACTACCCTGTACCTGGATTTTCTCGAAAGGAAAACAAAGTTCCCACCCTAATGTAGGCTAGCCGGGTCCTGATAACTACAGTTGCTTAGAGATCAGGAACATAGTAGAATAACCCGGCCAGTTTAGCATAAGGGAACCTTGAAGAATCAGAAAATATTTTTGTTTGGTCATTCCCGCGGAAGCGGGAATCCAGTGATTACGGGATTATCTGGATCCCCGCCCGCGCGGGGATGACGATTAATTTTTCACGGTTTTTATAAAAACTCCAGAGTCCAAAGTTCTCTTAACTTATTGATATGATTAGAACAAAATTGTTGTAGCGTCATTCCCCGGTTTGACCGGGGAACCCAGAATGTTTTCAGCATCATATGGCATCTGGATGCCGGATCCGTCATCCCGGACACGATCCGGGACCGGCATGACGAAAGAACTTTAGACTCTCAAGATAAAAACATTATATCAAAGAAGGTCTGAACAGGACCAACCACTTAAACCATCATGACCTTGAAAATATACAACACCCTGACCCGGAAAAAGGAACCCCTTAACCTCTTGGAGGAAGGGCATATCAAGATGTATGTCTGCGGTATTACCGCCTACGACTATTGCCATATAGGACATGCCAGGTCAACCCTTATATTTGACATGATTTCGCGCTATCTGCGTTATAAGGGTTACCGGCTCACATATGTACGGAATTTTACAGACATAGACGATAAAATCATTAACCGGGCCAATGAACAACATACCACAACAGAGGCCCTTGCCAATAAATTTATTAAAGCCTTTAATGAAGATATGGAGGTCCTGGGCAATATAGCTCCTGACCTGGAGCCCAGGGCAACAGACAATATCCCGGAGATTATCGAGATGATCAAAGGCCTTATCAGTAAAGATATGGCCTATGAAATAGACGGCGATGTCTTTTTCCGGGTAAGCCGCTTCAAAGGCTACGGCAGACTTTCCGGCCGCTCCCTGGAAGATATGGAGGCCGGTGCCAGAATAGAGGTCAATGACAAGAAAGAAAACCCCATGGACTTCAGCCTCTGGAAAAAAAGCAAACCGGAAGAACCGGGCTGGGAGAGTCCCTGGGGCCAGGGCCGGCCAGGCTGGCATATCGAATGCTCGGCCATGAGCAGAAAGTTTCTTGGAGATACTTTTGACATCCATGGCGGAGGCAAAGACCTGATCTTTCCCCACCACGAAAACGAGATCGCCCAGAGCGAGGCATTTTCCGGTAAGACTTTCGCCAGGGCCTGGATTCACCACGGCTTTGTTACCATTGACAATGAAAAGATGTCCAAGTCACTGGGCAACTTCCTGACCATCCGCGATATCCTGGAGGAATGGCCGGCAGAGGTATTGCGATTTTTCACCTTTTCCACCCATTACCGCAGCCCGATCAATTTTTCCAGAGATGCCATGAAAGAGGCCATGACCGGCCTCGACAAGATATATAACTGCCTCTCTGATATTGCCGGCCTTCCGAAACAGGGCTATCCCGATCAACCGGGTTGCGCAGGCAAAAAAAATGTCAAAAAAATTGAGGCCTTAACTGATAATTTCCATAAGGCCATGGATAACGATTTCAACACCGCCCAGGCCCTGGGCCACATCTTTGAGGCAGTAAAGGGGTTAAATACTGTCCTCCAGGCCCTGCCCCGGAAACCTGCTGAAAGCGATCTGAAACTGCTGCGCCGCACCTCTGAAACCGTCAGGGAGCTTGCCGGCCTCATGGGTTTACTGCAGGAAGAACCCACCGGCTACATCAAGAGAAAACAGGAGGAGACACTTGCTAGGCTGAATATAGACCGCATCGTCATTGATAATCTTATCCGGCAAAGGGCCGAAGCCAGGGCCGCCAAAGACTGGAGCCGGGCCGATGAGATCAGGGATAAACTGGCAGGCTGGAATATTGAACTAAAAGACTCACCCGAAGGCACAACCTGGCAGGTAAAGATCACCTGATCCACTGACATAATCAGGGGTTACGGAGTTAATTATTTTGTCCGCAGTATTTTTTCATAGGCCTCTACCAGCTTTAGAAAGTCCTCGTGTTTACCGCCTGTATCAGGATGCAGTTTTTTTGCCTTACGCCGGAAAAGCCTGGTAAGTTCTGACTTACTCAATTCCTTGATTTTTTCCTGTGATTCCGAGAAAATATCACTTGCCTCGGACATGTTCATCCCGGTCTTCTTTTCAGGAAAATAAAACTGCCTGTGACTGTTAATAAACTGCCTTATATAATCGTCAAGGGCGCTGCTTCTGCCGAAGTCATAGTCAAAAAAACGGATAAGGTAATGCACCAGATAGGGAGAAAGGTTTTCAGTCTTTTCTATACCCCGCCAGAAGCTGTCATCGATTTTGAGGTCACAAAGCTCCTTGACAAAACAGTCGTCCATTTTCTCCTGATCCAGTCCCTGGGGCATCACGCGGGCAACTGTTTCGGAAAAGTAACGCTGAAGGTTAAAGACGGTATATATGTACTGCTTGACTTCATCATAAGTCAAGATACGCTCCTGATTAATGAAGTACTGTTCTTTCTGGTCCCTGGACATACCAAGCAGTCTGCGGCACAACTTGAGCGGCATCTGAAAGAGGCGGCTTTGATCTATTGAGCCGTAGCAGAAATAATGCAGCCTCCGGCGGTCAAAGATGTGGATCTCCTGTTCAATTGCGGCCTGTTCCCTGTCAGTCAGGGCGGAAGGCTTTACATTCATGCCCCTTTTTCCGAATTTTTCAAGGTTCAGGCGAATCTCTCTTGGCACAAAAGGCCAGAACAGGTCTTCGAGAATTTCAGCCGGATCGCCTTCCACGAAAGGTTCAACCGCCTCCTCCAGTACAGGGCTGATATAATAGCCTCTGTCACCGATACAGATAAGGTAATCAGCGGGATTTTTACCGATATTGAGGATTTCCCGGTAAAAGGAAAAATCAGTTGTGCTTTCCCGGTAAGATTGACGGATATAGTACACGGGTTCGGGAGTAATGATATCCCTGGCAAGATAAACTCCTTCCCTTTTTAACAGTGGAAAATCAAGGGATGAGAACTTTGTTTTTGAAACCGACATAAATAACAATCCCTATCCAAATGAACCGGAATATCATTCCAGAGGCAGCCTTATAATAAAAACCGTCCCCTGTCCCGGTTTACTCTCACAGGCGAGAGTTCCCTGATGCTTGTTAACAATGACATCATGACAGATAGAAAGGCCCTGGCCGGTACCTTGACCAACTGTCTTAGTGGTAAAAAAGGGGTCAAATATTCTTTCTCTTACCTCTTTCCCCATACCCCTACCGTTATCCGCAATCCTGATCTCCACTTCATCCCCTTGTAGACGGGATTCAACTGCAATCAGCCCTTTCCCCCCCTCGGGATTATCGCCCAATTTTTCCTTTAAAGCCTGGGCAGCGTTGGTAACCATATTCAAAAATACCTGGCCCATTTCATCGCGCAGGCAGGAAACAGCAGGTAGATCCCGGTCCAGATCCAGAGTCAGCTCCGCGACATATTTCCATTCATTCCGGCTCACGGTTACCGTATTTTCGATAATCTTGTTGAAATCTTCCGGCTTCTTCTCCTTACCCCCCGGATGGGAAAACTCCTTCATGGACCGGACAATACTACTGACTCTTCCGGCTCCATCCCTGGACTGTTCCAGGGCTCTGGGTATTTCCACGGTAAGAAAATCCCAGTCTATATCCGTCCTGAACTCCTCCAGATCGGTTGCTATATCTTTAACATCTTCCTTATTAATAACCTTGCTTCGCAAGGCCTCATACTTTTCAACCAGCCCTTTCACATCCTCAAATACCTCTGCTAAAAAATCCAGATTCGAAGAGATATACTGGGTGGGTGTATTGATTTCGTGGGCAATACCGGCGGCCAGCTGACCTATGGATTCCATCTTCTGTAAGTGGAGAAGATTGGCCTGCACTTGATCTTTTTCACTTTCCGCCTTTTTTCTCTCGGTAATATCCCGGACTATCACGGCCCACCGAATGGTATCTCCCTGATCATCCCTTACTGGATAAAAGTGGGAAGTCAGCCACCTTACCTCCCCGCTGGAATGAACTAGTCTGAATTCCTGTTTTCGGCCGGAACTCGAATCCTCTTTTTTCCCCATGGACTCTTTTAAATTTTCAAGATCTTCCGGTAAAACTTTCTCCAGCCAGACTCCGGGATTCTCATAGAGATCCCCGAGCCCTATGTCAAATATTTTTCCACAGGCGGAATTGGCATACAAAATCTTGGAACAATCAGAGACCATAACATAAAAACCTTCTTCCACATTTTCCGCTATCTGCCGGAAACACTCTTCACTTTCCCGCAGTTCTTCCTGTGCCCGTTTCTTACTGGTTATATCACGCCCCGCACAGCGATAACCGATAGGAAGGCCACGCATATCAATTATTGGCATAATTCCTACGGAAAGATAACATATGTCACCCTTACGGCTGTAAGCCGCCAGTTCCATCTCAACCGCACCGCTCTTCCGGCCGGCTTCCTTTTCCAGCCAGGAGGAGATAAGGGCGCGGCTGTCATCGGTGAGCAATTCCCGGAAATCCAGGCCATCAATCTCTTCGGGTTCATAGCCCAGGGTATCGGTGAAGATCCTGCTGACAAATATTATCTGCATCCAGCGATCCATTTCCCAGATAAACTCTCCTGTAGCTTCGATAACATCCAGGTAGCGCTCCAGTTGCTCCCGCAGGGTTCGATTGGTAACCTGCAGGTGCTCCAACCTGTTCAGCTCCATATTGTACTTGAGTTTCTCAAGTTCCTGTTCCAGAGTCATAGCGGAGGGAGCTATTTCCAGCAGAACATAGCTGTCCGCCGAAACCCGCATTTCTTTAACAGTTGCCCGGCAATGGCGGTCAAAAGCCCAAGAAAAAATACCGGACAACTTGCCGTTGAGAAAAGGTACCGCATTCTGCTGAACCGAAGGGGAAAACAAACTCAATTCCCACGGCTCTTGGATCAGCACCCTGGCCCGGCAGGCATCCCAGTCTATCTCCTGCAGATCGAATCTCCCCCAGCCGGCGCCGCTGACAGCACGTCCCCAGCTCATAAAGCCTTCCTCGAAACTGCCGCCAAGTTTAGCAACCATTTGATAATAATCTTCGTAAGTACCCTTGGCGGCTTCATAGGCTATCAACAGGCTGAACAGATTTTCACCCAGTTCCTCCCGCAACGGCTTGAGAATGGAGAGCAAGGAAGGATCTTTCCAGAATATGATTGCTTCGATACCGAAAAACGTAAACCTGTCTTGCCGCTCATTCCACTCAATCGGTACCTGGTTGATAACGATTTGCCGCTTACCGGTATTATTCCGTTTCTTTTCGGACATGATAACAAAAGATCCTTTTCAGAGCCCTGGCTTCCGGGTCAATATAGAGAATTTCCTTCACTCCATGTTGTACTATTACCAGAAATATGTCAATGATAATGAAATCAGGATATCACCCATATTATACTAACTTCACATTGGTTTAATTGTGAAATAAGTATGTTGAGTCATTTGAGAGTATCTTCTCAATAAATCGGGGGAACTGCTTTCTCCGACACGGTAATGGATTCCAGCTTTCGCTGGAATGACAGCTGGTTGCCTTGTTTCGTCATTCCGGCGAATCCCGGATCGGAGTTCGGGACAGGTGCCGGAATCCAGAGGGTTTCCCTTTAATTATTGAGATGTTGCTTCTTAGTTAGGCTAACTTTCTGATTCGGTTAGCCCCAGGCAAGTCCGAGATTAATTCTTAGGGGCAGATGCAGATCCCGGCTGCAGGAAGCAAAGTGTCAACATAAACGGCAAAGGCCGGCCGGACATGTCCAAAATGCGGCCTTGGGGCAGGGGGAAATTTTGGTTTGACTGCCGTCTTCTGCTAATATACTATAAGGTTTTCCAGATTTGGTGATTCATATTTCAAGATGGAGCGTTCCATCCTTAATCATCAGCAATTAATTAAGGGCGGAACCCTTCACTTAAACCCAGAAAGGACGAGGCTGTGGATTATTTTATTAAAAAGGGGTTTTTCTTTTTTTCGGGCCTGGCAGTTTTTTTGATTTTTCGGGCGGTCCCAGTCTCTGCGGCAGGGAGTGAAGAGACCCATCACCAAGTCGGTATTTTATTTTTTTTCTTCGCTGTAGCCTACCTGCTTTACCAGATTTACCGGCAAGGATATCGGGAGGAAGGCTGGCCCGAATTCAGGCTTTTCCTCTGGTTTATTGTAGTCTGGTGTGTCTTCACCATTACAGCAGGCTGGCTGCATGGCTCGGTTGAGCCGGAGAACTTTATCAGAAATGCCGGGGGCCGGGTTGAATCTCTTATTGTCAGCAATTTCGGCGATGTTCTTTATTACCTGGGGAGGCTTAACGATCTGTTTCTGGTACCGGCCTTTATTTTTCTCCTGTTGGCCATAAGAAAATGGAGTGGGCAAGGATGATTATTCCCTGGTTCCCGGTTTACTTAAGCGGTGTCCTGGGCACTATAATCACTCTTATACTCTCGATTTACTGTGCCAGTCAGGCCTTAATATGGAAAAAAAGAAACAGCGCAGCCCTTTTCCCCCACCACATGTTCATGCTCACTTCGGCTTTTGTCCTTTTTGCTGTTTTCCAT
Source organism: Desulfobia sp. (assembly GCA_046497465.1). GTDB lineage: Bacteria > Desulfobacterota > Desulfobulbia > Desulfobulbales > SURF-16 > JAWLDV01. The sequence goes on along the minus strand of JAWOFO010000020.1, from coordinate 53,945 downwards.
TCCCTCGGTCATATGGCGACCTATGCCCTTGCCGTTTTCGATTCTCCCGGTCCCGAGTACCAGCTATTATATCAGGGCCAGAAGGGGATCCGGCAACTGGTGCCACTTTTCAGCGAACTAATCAACTCTGTTGTTTATATTGTAATTTTTACCCTTATTATGTTTTTTTCTTCGTTTCAAAGGCTTTATAAAAAGATAAGTATTCAGAAGGACAGGTTGGAGGAGGAGATCAGGAGGCGGGAAACAGTAGAGAGGAAAACAGAAAAGGCCAAAAGGGAATGGGAAGAGACGGTAGACGCCATTCCGGAGATGCTGGCCCTGCTGGACGAGCACTGCAATATTATGCGGGCGAATAAGACCATGGCCGGAAAGGTGGGTATGGAGCCCGGGGATATGGTGGGAAACAGGTGCTGTACTGTTTATTCCGGCTGCATTGAATCCGTTATTGAGGAGTGCCCATATGTCCAACTCTCTAAGGGCGGAACCGTGGTATTTGAGAAGTATATAGACTATCTGGACGCCTATCTGGAGATTAATATGATTCCTATCCTGAACAGAGATCAAATCCTTAGGAGATTAGTTTATTATGCCCGGGATATCACGGCCCGCAGGGATGCGGAAAAGGAAAAGGAAAAGCTCCAGGTCAACCTCCTCCATGCCCAGAAGATGGAGTCGGTCGGGCAGCTGGCGGCAGGGATAGCCCATGAAATAAACACCCCCACCCAGTATATCTCCTCTAACCTAGATTTCCTGATTGATGCGTTTAAGGACCTGGAGGAGTTGATTGCCAAGTTTGAAGAACTGCAGAAGTCAGCCGGAAAAGAGGAGGTGTTTGACCGGACAGTTAAGACTGTTGATGATTTGAAGGATGAGATCGACTACGAGTTTCTGGTCAAAGAGATACCCCAGGCCCTGGAGCAGTCCAGGGATGGAGCCGGAAGAGTCAGCAATATTGTCCGCTCCATGAAGGAGTTTTCCCATCCGGGGGGCAAGGAGAAGAAGCCGGAAGACCTCAACAAGATTATCGAAAATACGGTGACCGTGAGCCGCAATGAGTGGAAGTATGTTGCCGAGCTGAACCTTGATCTTGAGCCGGAAATGCCCTTTGTTCCCTGCCTGCGCGACGAAATGGGTCAGGTTATTCTCAACATGGTAGTAAATGCGGCCTGGGCCATAAAGGGCGAATTTGGTGATAACCCGGAAGGGGAAAAAGGGCTGATCTCCATCTCGACCAGGCTTTTCGGGGACCGGGCCGAGATCAGGGTGGCAGATAACGGCATCGGCATGTCCGGGAATATAATGAAGAGGATTTTTGATCCCTTCTTTACCACCAGGACCGTGGGTAAGGGGACCGGCCAGGGGCTCTCCATCTGCCATGACGTGTTAGTGGAAAAGCACGGAGGGACCCTGAGCTGTGAAAGCGAAGCTGGAGAAGGATCGGTATTTATCATAGGGCTTCCCCTGTGAACGGTCACCATTAAATTTTTATTGAGGAAGGATAATTATGTCCAGTAAACGCGTTCTTTTTGTGGATGATGAACCTAATGTCCTGGCGGGCTTACGCCGGATGCTGCACCCCCTCCGGAAAGGACTTGATATGGCCTTTGTGGAAAGCGGCCGGGAGGCGCTCGAGGCCATGGCGGAAAAGGCTTATGATGTAGTGGTGGTTGATATGCGGATGCCCGGCATGAGCGGCGATGAACTCTTAAAAAAGATCCAGGAACAGTATCCTGAGACCATCCGTCTTATCCTTACCGGACAGGCCCATAATGAAGCAATGCTGCGGACGGTGGGGGTGGCCCACCAGGTCTTGGATAAGCCCTGTGAGCCGGAAAGATTAAAAATCGTCCTGCACCGGGCCTGTAAACTCCATCAGATTCTGACTAATAAAAATCTCCGGCAACTGGTGGCCCGGATAGACAGTCTTCCCAGCCTGCCCTCCATCTATGCCAGGGTCCAGAGGCTGCTGACGGATCCGGAGAGTTCTGTGGATGATGTGGCCCAGTGCATTGCCAGTGACGTCGGCATGAGCGCCAAGGTCCTGCAGCTGGTTAATTCCGCTTTTTTCGGACTATTCCAGCAAGTAGGCAGTCCGGCTCAGGCTGTTCATCTCCTGGGACTGGATACCATCAAGTCCCTGGTTCTGTCCGTCCAGATATTCTCGCAGTATGAGGAGAATAATATCAAAATCCTATCCCTGGATAAGCTCTGGAAACACAGCCTGGCCACCGGTACCTGCGCCAAAAGGATAGCCGAGTCCGAGTGCTCAGGGAATAAGGAGATTATCGATGACGCCTTTATCAGCGGCCTCTTACACGATGTGGGTAAACTCGTTCTTGCCGCCAATATGCCGGAGGAGTACCACCGGGTCCTGGAACTGGCGGACCGGGAAAAAATCCATCACTGGGAGGCGGAAAAAAGGATACTAGAGGCCAGCCACGCCGAAGTGGGGGCCTATCTTCTCGGGTTATGGGGCCTCCCGAGTGCGGTTATGGAGGGAGTAATCTATCATCACCAGCCGGCCGCCAGCCCCGAGAAAAAGTTTGGCCCGGTTACGGCAGTACATTCCGCCAATTTCCTGGATCATGAGAAAAACAGAGAAGGCGGGGAGGAAATAAGGTGCTCCCTGGACCGGGCCTACCTGGCCAACCTGGGTTATGAAAATTCCCTCCCCGGCTGGCGTAAATCCTGTTCTACCCAAGAAGGAGAGCAACAGTGACCGAGAAGGTTCTTTTTGTCGATGACGAACAAAATGTTCTGGATGGTATAAGACGCCAACTCCGCAGGAAGTTCAGTATAAAGACCGCCCTGAGCGGTTCCGAGGCCTTGAAAATAATCCGCGGTGAAGGCCCGGTTGCCGTTTTGGTCGCTGATATGCGGATGCCCGAGATGGACGGTGTTCAGCTTCTGGCCAGAGTCAATGAGATCGCCCCGGATACCGTGGGAATGATGCTGACCGGTGATGCCGATCAGCAGACCGCCGTGGAGGCAATTAACCAGGGCAGGATCTTTCGTTTTCTCAACAAGCCCTGTCCTCTTGATCTCTTGGTCAGGGCGGTCAATGACGCCTTAGAGCAGTACCGTCTGAAAACCGCTGAAAAAGAACTCCTGAATAAAACCCTGCGGGGTACCGTCAAGGTCTTGACAGAGATCCTCAGCCTGGTCGGTCCTGAGGCTTTCAGCCGTTCCTACCGGATCAGGAACCTGGTCAGGAAAATTGCCCATAATCTTCTGTTTAAAAATATTTGGGAGTTTGAAATAGCCGGGCTCCTTTCCCAGATCGGCTGTATCTCCCTGCCCGCCGGTATTTTGAGCAAGAAGCATGAGAGCCGGGTCTTAAGTGATTTTGAAATGAAAATGTACCTGAGGCATCCGGAAACCGGGGCTCGTCTCCTGGAAAATATTCCCCGGTTTGAAATTGTTGCCGGAATAATAAGAAAACAGTTTCAGCCTTACCGGGAATTCAAGACATTGTCTGACCGTATTGATGACACGGAGAAAAAAATCGCTGTAGGGGCCCAGATTCTTCACCTGGCCAATGACTATGATAACCTTCTCTTTTTGGGCTATTCCCCTGAAGAGGCCTGTAATGAACTGTTTTTCCGGCCGGATGAATACAATCCCAGGATCCTGTCGGTCCTCAGGGAACTGGAAAGCGGTTTTAAGGAAAGAATTTACAAAACCATTAATCTGAAAGGGCTCCAGACCGGAATGGTGGCCAACGAGGATATTATAGCCCGGAACGGTGTCCTGCTCAGCGCCAGGGGCCAGGAGATCAGCAGGACAGTCATGGAGAGGCTGCGCAATTACGGAAAAACCGTGGGAGTTATCGAGCCTTTTGAAGTTGTGGTCTACCAGCAGAGAGATGGAGAGGACAGTGATTAAAGATATCCATACTATGCAACAACACACTGCAGACAGTCCTAAAATACTCTGTGCCGATGATGAGATTAATAATCTCAATATTCTCGAGTCAATGCTGACCCCAAAAGGCTATGAGGTCATTACAGCAGCAGACGGGATAGAAGCCCTCAGTTATATCGATAAGCATAAAGTCGACCTGGTTCTTCTGGATATAGTGATGCCGGAGATGGACGGCTTTGAAGTCTGCCGCAGGATCAAAAGCGAAAAGAATCTGATCAACATACCGGTTATCATGATTACTGGTCTGACTTCCAGAAAGGACCGGATCAAGGGGATAGAAGCCGGGGCCGAGGAGTTCTTGTCCAAACCCTTTGATAAAACTGAAGTTCTGGCCAGAATCAAGATGCTACTCAAGGTAAAGGACCTGCATGACCAACTCTCCCAGGCCAGAGAAAATCTGGAGCAACAGGTTAAAACTAGGACGCAGGAACTGCAAAAGGCCTATGAAGAGCTGCAGGCCTCCCAGAAAAAGCTCCTCCACCAGGAAAAACTTGCTACTATCGGTCATTTGGCTGCCGGGATTGTCCATGAAATAAAAAATCCCACCTCGTATATTGGCGGCAATCTGAAAATTTTGGGGGACTATCTGGAAAAAATTGTTGATTTTGTTGGTCTGCAGGACCGTTTCCTCCGGGAGTTACCACCTGAAAAAAGCGCTGAAGTTCAGCTGGCCCGGCAAGACCTTGATATAGATTTCCTGATGGAGGATCTGCCGGAAATGATTGCAGAGAGCATCGAGGGAGTAGAAAAAATAAAAGAAATTGTTTCAGGCCTCAAGTCCTTTGCCCATAAGAAGCAGGACGCCTCTCAACTTGCTGATATTAACCAGTGCCTGGATAACGCCTGCAAGGTTGCCTGGAACGAAATAAAGTACAAGGCGGTTGTTGAAAAAGATTATGGGGAGATTCCAGAGATAGACTGCTACCCGAATCAGCTTGTCCAGATTTTTATCAATCTACTGGTTAACGGCGTTCATGCCATTGAAGGACAGGGGACTATCTCTATCACCACCAGAAAAGAAGAAGGCTATATAACGGTTATGATAAGTGACACCGGCTGCGGCATTCCCGAAGCAAACCAGGAGAAGATTTTCGAGCCCTTTTTTACCACTAAGGGAGAGGGGGAAGGTACCGGACTGGGGCTCGGGATCGTCCGGGATATCATTTCCGGCCATCAAGGCTGGATTGAATTAGAAAGTGAAATAAATAAAGGTACCACTTTTAAACTGGGGCTACCGTCACAAATTAAATAAACTCAGGTCTGATATGCTGATGATTCTCTGCACCGGGTTCAGCGAAAAGATCAATAATCACGGAGAGAATCTGGATCTTGACGGATTTCTGATGAAACCGATCGATAAAGTGAAAATGGCCAAAATGTTCCGGAAAATGCTGGATGGGCCTAAAAGCTAAGGTTGTGCTTAATTATCCGAAAGTGGAGTATTCACGGAATACAAAACTTTTGAATACCATTACAATCCTCAAATAAATTGGCAGGTCATAATATTGGTCTACCCATTCTGGTGGTGCATCATCTCCATCCGGGAGACAACGGGAACTTTGCGGAACATATAGACCTGGAGGTTAAGCTCTCTGTGGTCACGCCTTGTGACAAGCAGAAGATAAACCGGGGATTTGTCTATATAGCTTCTGCCAACTACCATATGCTTGTGGAGCGAAACGGGATAATAGCTCTTTCCACGGAAGGGAGAGTGAACTGGTCCAGGCCCTCCATAGATGTTCTTTTCGAGAGTGTGGCCCACGCCTGGAAAGAAGAAGTGAGCGCCATTCTCCCCAGATGCGGGCGTAGTGGGAAAATTCTTGAGCCGGAGGAGATTGGGAGGCGACTGATTGAATTGGCGATTAATGATCGAACGTAATCAAATTCAGGTAGCAGCAAGGGGCAACCACCTAATCGAAAATCAAAAATTGGAGGTCAAAAATGGCTGTAAACCAGAAGATCCTGATCGTGGACGACAGGAAGGAAAATCTGGTGGCCCTGCGCCAGGTCCTTTCCGGTTTAGACGTTGAAATCATTGAAGCGGCCAGCGGCAACGAGGCCCTTGCCGCCACCCTTGATCACAGCTTCGCCCTGGCGATATTGGATGTGAGGATGCCAGGGATGGACGGCTACGAATTGGCTAAGTACCTGAGGAGCGATGCCAAGACGCGAAACATTCCTCTGATTTTTCTCACGGCGGGCCATGCCGAGGAGGAGCACATTTTCAAGGGCTACGAGGCCGGTGGGGTGGACTACATTGTCAAGCCGTACACTCCGGGTGTTCTCGTTTCAAAGGTTCGTGTCTTCCTGGAGCTTGCGGAAATCCACGAGGAATTGACAAAGCATCGGGATCAACTCAACGAACTCATCCAGGAGCGGGTCAAGGAACAGGCCTGTCTGTATAAAATTTCAGAAGCGCTCGCCGAACCAATAAAGTTAGATGAAGCCCTGCGCCGGGCCGTGAACCACATTCCATCCGGCTTGAGATATCCCGACATCACCTGCGCCCGGCTGCTCCTGGACGATGGAAAGATTACCTCACAACCTTTCCGTGAGAGCCGGTGGCGATTGGATGCCGATGTCGTGGTTCAAGGACAAACGCGAGGTGCTCTCGAGGTGTTCTACACGGAGGAGCGGCCGAATGCCGACCTGGGGCCGTTTCTCAAAGAGGAGCAGGCACTCATTGCGGGCATCGCACGCGTACTCGGACAGGCCATCGCGCGGTCGGAGGCTCTGGGCCGGGAGAAACACCTCAATGCAGTTCTTCGAGGAATCCGCAATGTGAACCAGCTCATCGTGCGTGAGCCAAGTCGCGAACGGCTGGTTCAGGTGGCATGCAGCGGACTGGTTCGGGACCGCGCCTTCAACGGGGTCTGGATCGTGCTGACAGACCGGCTTCCCGAACGTGTAGATGCATCACACTATGGGTTCACCGACAAGAAATTTTCAAAACTGGTCACCCTGTTTAAGAAGGGGAAAATGCCCCAGTGCTGCAGCCGGTCCCAGGCCGAGGGAAGCATCATCGCCACCATAAACCCCACGCTTGAATGCGAGGAATGCCCGCTGGCAAACGACTACGAAGAAGAAGGCGCCGGACTGTCGGTAAAGCTGGAATACCAGGGAACACATTTCGGGTGCATGGGCATTTCCCTGCATCAGCGGTCTGCGGCAGACCAGGAGGAGCAACTTTTTCTGGAGGAAGTCTCCAGCGATATCGCCTTCGCCTTGCACAACATGGATATAGAGAAAAAACGCAAGAAGCACGAGCAGGAGCTGACGCTCCGCAACCGGATTATGGAAATCATGCTCACCATTTCCGATGAAAAGATGTACGAAAAAGTGCTTACAGAGGTTCAGGAAGCCATGGCAAGTCCCTTCGGGGTATTTGGATACATAGACGATAAACAGAACTTCATCTGCCCTACCCTGACGCAAGAAGTCTGGGAGGATTGTAACGTTACCGACAAGGACATCGTGTTCCCGCTGGAGCAATGGGGGGGGATTTGGGGCAGGGCCATGGTGGAGAAAAAAACGTTATACTCCAATAGGCCATTCAAGGTGCCGGAAGGGCACATACCGATAAACAGTGCCTTGACTGTACCTGTCATTTATCGGGAAAAACTCATCGGCAACCTCATGGTTGCCAATAAAGAAACGGACTACAACGAGAAGGATTCACAGCTTCTTGAAACCATCATCGCTGGGTATATCGCGCCCATCCTGAATGCCCGGTTGCAGCGGGACAGGGAAGAAAAGGCTCGCATCGAATTCCAAGCCGCCCTGCAGAAATCGGAACAGACCCTGAAGACCATCTTTGAGAACGCCAGGGACGGCATCTTGCTGGCAGACGCACAGACGCGTCAACTCGTGCAGGCCAACACGGCCATGAGCCAAATGCTGGGTTACGGCCAGGAGGAACTCACTGAGCTCTACGTTGACGATATCCATCCTTCCGAAGAGCTGCATCGTGTTCTTGCGGAGTTTGAGAGGCAGCTCCGCGGTGAGATCGCACTGGCCCCGAACATCCCGGTCAGGCACAAGGATGGAAGCATCTTCCCTGCCGATGTCAACGCCTCCCCTTTTGAACTGGACGGACGACGGCTAATCCTGGGTCTATTCCGCGACATCACCAAGCAAAAAAGCCTTGAACAGCAGCTTCAGGAGTCCCAGAAGCTTGAAGCCATAGGCACATTAACGGGAGGCATTGCTCACGATTTTAACAATCTGCTTTCGATTATCATCGGGTATATCGACTTTTTAGATGAAGAAACCGGTATAGATGACCCTAAATCCAAGTACGTAGATGAGATTAAGAAAGCGGGACACCGGGCAACAACGCTCGTTCGACAGCTTCTTGCATTCAGCCGTAAACAGATCATCAAACCTATAGTCATTGATCTTAATGGGATATTATTGGATTTTGAAAAAATGCTCAGACGCATCATCGGTGAAGATATTGGGTTAGAAATGATAACACCTTCCGGCCTGTGGCTTGTTAAAATCGATCCCAGTCAAGTGGAGCAAGTAATTATGAATTTAGCAGTGAATGCCAAAGATGCCATGCCCAAGGGGGGTCAGCTGACCATTGAAACGGCAAACAATGACTTGGATGCAGAATATTTCCATGAGCATGCTGTGGAGATTCCTCCAGGGCCTTATGTGGTGCTGGCTGTTAGTGATACTGGATTCGGTATGGATGAACATACGCGTTCGCGTGCTTTTGAGCCCTTCTTCACAACCAAAGCAAAAGGCAAGGGCACCGGATTAGGGCTATCGACGGTGTATGGAATTGTAAAACAAAACCATGGACATATTTGGATCTATAGCGAGCCCGGTAAAGGCACGACAATAAAAGTGTATCTGCCGAGATCCGAGGAAGACATTTTAATTGATGAAGCCGAAAAAGCAATGGAAGAAAAACTCGAGGGCACTGAAACGATTATGGTCGTGGAAGACGACAATTCATTGCGAAAACTTTCGCGAAAGATATTAAAAAAATTCGGATATACTGTCATTGAGGCAAAAAATGGAGAAGAGGCATTACCACTTTTCAAGGAACAAGAAGGCAGCATTCAATTGGTGTTAACCGACGTGGTGATGCCGGAAATGGGCGGCGCAGATCTGGTGAAACATTTAAAACATCAAAAATCAGATCTGGCTGTGATTTATATGTCAGGATACACAGACAACGCTATTGCCCACCATGGTATTTTGGACAAGGGTATTAATTTCATAGAAAAACCTCTTTCGTCTAAAACCCTTGTTGGCATGATACGCAAGGTGCTGGACGAGACCAAAGGATAAAGTTTACATACATTATAAAAATCCTCCTTCCGAAAAAGACATCATTCTGCATGAATTATCATCAGATTTACCTTGACAATATAATCATGAGTGTATTAGCAACCTGGTGCTGCTTGACGGAATCATACGCAGATGTAGTTCCACTATCTCCGGGGCTGGCAAGGAGGTGATTTGTTGCCGCTCTTTTCTTCCCTGGCACTCTCCTGCAGTCTGGCGGCTAAATAGTTGGCCTGAAAATAGCTGCGGTGTTTTCTGTTCCGCTCGGTGCACTTCCTGGCATGCCACACTTCCTTTTGCACCCTGGAGTGCCGCAGGTCTTTTGCCGCATTCCCAGCCTGGGATGGGGTCTGAACCATTTACGGCAGATTCTGCAGGGACGCTTTTTACTTCCGGGACATGATGACATCGTTTCCTCCTCTTGAATCAAGGTCGGGAAACGATAACCATAAAACAGGAAAAAAGAAAAGTGGGTCTCTAAACCGGTATTCTTTTAATGATAATCACCGGTGAGGTGGGTCCGTTTTCCGGTGGTGGGTGGGTCCATTCTTTATCGGTGGTGACACAGACGAGAAAGGTGCGGACAAAACGTTGTCGATAGATTCGCGTCGATTCGGAGGGTGTACTCAATTTTTATGCGGAGTTAAAAAAAAGGAAAATCCTTTTATACTCAATAGGCTTCAGGTACAATGGGGTAAGTTGACAGGCAGCTCAACATAATCTTGAACTGTGCATAATTGCGTTTATACTGAGCTCAGCATAAACGCAAGAACTGGCTGTTTAGTGGCACTCCTGAAGGAGCCGCTGCCAGTGCCGCCCTCTATAGCCTGATTGAAACAGCCAGGGCCAATAACCTGGAGCCTTACTGTTACTTGCGCTATATCTTCGGCAAACTCCCTCTCGCGGAAACGGTGGAAGATTTTGAGGCCCTGCTGCCCTGGCACCTTGATAATAATACTATCCTGGCCCCGGATATTTTAAAAGAGGTGGTTGCCTAAGCGCTTACCAAAGGAGAACATCAGATGCGACTCCACGATTTCATCTTGACGAACCGTGAGCAGATCCTCATCGAATGGGAGACGTTCGCGCGCACCTGTGCACTGGCGAGCATCACCATGGACATGAGGGCACTTCGCGATCACGCGAACGAGATGCTTATGGTGATCGCTGCGGATCTTAAGACTTACCAAGGCGAATTCCAGCAGTCGGAGAAGTCGAAAGGGCACGCACCGGATACCGACGAATCCGGGTTGACGGCAGCCGAAAAACACGGGTCGGGACGGGCCACGAGTGGGTTTACCGTAGCGCAGGTGGTGGCTGAGTACCGTGCCCTTCGGGCCAGTGTGCTCCGACTGTGGACGCGGGAGTGCGGTGAGCTGAAATCCGCCGACATCGCGGACTTGACGCGATTCAACGAGGCTATTGATCAGTCGCTCGCGGAATCCGTAGCCGAGTTCATCGAAAATGTCGAGAACGCGAAGGAGATGTTCCTCGCCATCTTGGGCCACGACCTTTGCAATCCGCTGGGGGCGATCTACACCTCGGCTTTGTTCATGCGCGACACCAGCGAGATGGAGGAGCCACACCGGACCCTCACATTGCAGATCGCCGAATGCGCGATGCGAGCGACGCAGATGGTCGGCGACCTATTAGACTTCACCCGGAGCCGCCTCGGCGGGGGCATACCGATCAATCGAGCGGAGATCAATCTCAGAAAGGTCGTGCATGACGTGGTCGACGAGATCATAGCTGCACACCCGGAGCGGAAGGTCGAGGTAGATACGGGCGGGGAACAGATTGGTCAGTGGGACGCAGCGCGTATCAGCCAAGCCCTTACTAATCTAGTGGGCAATGCAGTCGAGCACGGTGCCCCGGGGACTACGGTAAGGGTCGAGCTTGGCGGAGATGAGAAGGATGTCGCGATCATGATCCACAACCGCGGCACCGCCATTTCGGCGGATCGGCTGAACGGGATCTTCAACCCGATGAAGCTCAGCGCGACGCCCCGGAAGCCCTCAACCCATGGTCCAACCGGAAACCTCGGCCTGGGACTTTACATCGCCGAGCGCATCGTGCACGCACATGGCGGGCGAATTGAAGTGGAGTCTTCAGAGGCACGGGGGACCACCTTCATGGTCCACCTCCCTCGCAGCGACTGAGGCGGAAGGTTATCTGGATGACCACCGTGCGCCAGTTTGCCTAACTTTGCGTTGCAGCCGACATGCGGCGCCTTGCGCCGAAACAAGGAGCTTCACCGGCCGGTGAGCGCTGCGTTGTGTTTGAAGATATGGAGACAACATCCACGTTGCTCGTCGCCGCACTGTTGATCAGTGGGCAAGGCTGTGTTGCCACTTCTTCGTCGGAACTCGATCGATCAGCCACTGCGTCGCCGGTGGCTCGTCCTTCAGACCACGGCCCTGCGTATGTCCCCGGAATGGAACATGGCCCGGCAAGCTCACAGCACTCCATTGCCACCAGACGCGCCGAACACTTCCTGTCACAGCAGGTGTTTGCGCCACACTACGCAAAATGAGCTTGTGGCGTCTCCGGAGGGACATGGTTTTGTGACGTGCATTTTGCGTTGCTGAAAGACAGGTAACAAGTGAAACCTTCTGAATTCTATAAAATGAGGTGATCTGAATATTTTTCAGACTTTGAAATAATTTATGTAGCTGTATTACCCAGAGAAGTTTTAGCATACGAATTAAGTAAAATTAACACGGCCGTTGACTTGGAATCAAGAGTTTTCCTTTTTAACCCCAGGATATTGCCTAAGCCGGATCCGGTTTATGGTTTGTCAAAAGGCCGCTCCTGTATTATTTTATAGATAAATACAGTCTTAAAATATAAGGAGGTTACCATGACTATCAGAGCCCCGGCAGTAGATGATCGTTTTTACCCCGGCGACCCGACCACGCTGAGCCGCACCCTGGAAGAACTGATCCCCCACAGAACCGTCAAAAAAAAGGCCCTGGCTGTTATCAGCCCGCACGCGGGTTATATATTCTCCGGCAAAATTGCCGGTGAGACCTTCTCCCGCGTAGAAATTCCCAAAAATGTAATTGTCCTGGGTCCGAATCATCACGGCAGAGGGGCCAAGGTAGCCATGATGACCGAGGGCTACTATCAGATGCCCCTGGGCAATATCCCCATAAACAGCGAACTGGCTTCTCTGATTAATACCTCCGGCCTGATTGAAGAAGATAATACGGCTCACCAGCTCGAGCATTCCCTTGAGGTGCAACTGCCCTTTATCCAGTACCTTCGCAATGATTTTTCTCTGCTGCCTTTTGTGATTTCCCATCTCCCCTATTTCTCCTGTGTGGAGATAGGCACGGAACTGGCCAGGGCCATAAAAGAATATGGTAAATCTGTGCTTATGGTAGCCAGTACAGATATGACACATTTTGAATCCAGGCAATCAGCTATGGCCAAAGATAAACAGGCGATCCAGTGTATAGAAAATCTGGACCCGGAAGCCCTCTATAATACAGTAATAAACCAGGGTATAACCATGTGCGGCATCATACCCACAACTATTACCATGGTGGCAGCCCTGACCCTGGGAGCCCGGCAGGCGGAACTGGTCGGCTACAGTGATTCCGCGGATATTACCGGCGATACCAGCCAGGTGGTAGGCTACGCCGGCTTCATTGTGACTTGATTTTACTTGACAGGCTCTCTGCAAGTTTATTAACATGCAATCTTAAACAAAATACCTCGACTTCACATCTGAAACATGCTGGGAGATCGTCTAATGGTAGGACGGCAGACTCTGACTCTGCTAGTCGGGGTTCGAATCCCTGTCTCCCAGCCAGTTCTCAAATTTTACATTTCATAACGGTTCAATGGGCAAGATCAAAGCATGAAGTAAGACCTTGGCTGGAAGTGTCTGCTGTTCCCAGCCATCTAATAACCCTACAACGTCACTTACCAGTTGTGCAGCATTTGTCACTCCGTCATGCCGGTCCCGGATCGTGTCCGGAATGACGGATCCGGCATCCAGGAGTCTGAGTATGGAAAGAAAATCCAATTGATCGGTTTTCTTGCAACTGCGACTGGATTCCCCGGTCAAGCCGGGGAATGACGGAATAATAAATATCGTTGTAGGGATAATGTCTTTCATGATTCATGATGGTGGGGTTTATCCCCATGACTATGAATATGAGGATGATAATGAATTCTCGAGTTTTCACTTGAAGTCAGTTTTCCGTTTTCCAAGACGCAGACCCTTTTGGTAGTCCTGGTCAGGAAGTCCCAGTCGTGGGAAATAATAACACAGGCTTCATTTCTGGAAGAAAGTATATCAAGCAGTCTCTCCCTGGTATAAGGATCAAGATTAGTGGTAGGCTCATCAAGAAGCAGGGCCTTGGGTTTCATGGCAAGAATGGTGGCAAGGGAGACCAGCTTTTTTTCACCACCGGAAAGATGATGGGTGATCTTTTCCCTGAATTCTTCCAATCCCAGAGAGGCCAGGGTCTGAAGGGCTATATCCCTGGCCTCCTCCTGGCTTTTTCCCAGATTCAAGGGACCAAAGGTCACATCTTCCAGGACTGTAGGAAGAAAAAGCTGGTCATCAGCATCCTGAAAAAGGAATCCCACCTCTCGGCGGAGTTTTTTGAAATCGATAGCGGTTCGCATAGGCTCTCCCCGAAACAGTACCCAGCCGATGTCAGGCTTAATGAGTCCCATGATTATACAAAAAAGAGTTGTCTTGCCGCTGCCGTTGGCACCGATTAATCCGACTCCTTCATATTCCTGAAGAACAAAATCAACGCCGACAAACAGTTTCCGGGAACTGTCAGGATATGAAAAAGTAATTCCTTTTAATTCAAGCAAAGGCGTTTGTTGATCCATTAAGAAATTCCCGGATACAGCAGATTCAGAAAGACAATAAGACAGGTAAAAAGGATGAATATGGCCAGGAAGACGAAATCAGGCCAAGGTATATCCCGGGAGAGCCCGCTGAAGAACTTCCCCTGAAAACCGCGCAGGAGCATGGCCTGATTTACTCTTCTGGCCCTGTTCCAGCTTCGCACCAGGGTCATGCCGAAAAGATAGCCATAAGTACGATAAGTGTGAAGATTGGTGCGGGGGGTAAAAGAGCGCAGCCTGGCGGCCCGCCTCAAACGCTGATATTCACGGTTTATCACGAAAATATAGCGGTAGGAAACCAGAAGCAGAAAACATAGTTTTTCCGGTACCCCCAGTAAGCGCAGGCTGTGCCCGATTTCAGCTGTCTTTGAAGTGGCAAGCAGGGTAATAAGTATTATAATCAGGCTGTTTGCCTTAACCGTCAAAAGGGCAGCCAATTTTACCCCCTGAAGGCTGATTTCCAATGAACCCCAATGCCATATGGCTTCTCCGTTGTAAGTCAAAGGCAGGGTAAACCATAAAACAGCAATAAAGGTATTAACAGCCAGAACTCTTTTAAGCACTGCAGAGAACTTCAACCTGCCTGCCACAAGAAGACATGAGGCAATAAACAATGCCATAAAAGCAGCCGGGAAAGTCTGAGACAGGGCAATAACCACGGTCAGGGAAAAAGCGGCAACTACTTTTATTCTGGGGTCAAGCCTGTGCAGTAAAGAATCACCGCGGCTGAAAATCTCTTCTTCTATCACTTATCCTGCCATTCATCCATGTGGACCCAGAGAACGGCTCCCAGCTCCACCGGCCTTTCTTCACCAGCCGGATTTTTCAACTTATAGTCCGCCTCGCTCAAAGCGGCAAAACCCCACCATCCTTCTTCGGGACAGGTAAAGGAAAAAATTCCCTGTTCATCGGCCTGCACCACCTGGGTAATATGATAAGCAGTGGGGGCCTGGTAACGATTTCCGGAATCATAGTACTCCACCTCCACCTCTGCCCAGGGTACCGGTTCACCAGCCCTGACCACCTTACCTGTAAAAGTATTACCGGCATAGTTGCCAAAGGGCCTGAGCATGGGAATAATCTCAACAGGAAGGCCTACAGGTTCCTTCCAGCCTTGTTCTGCACCAAAGGCGGCAACCAGGGTTTTGGTATAATGAATAATGGATAAACCTTCAGCCTCTTCCCAGTATGGCTGCGGCTCCAGGACAAACTGGTAGACCCCCGGCCGTTTGACTTTATAAACGGTCTGCCAAGCCTGTCCCTCCATTATCCTGGTCTCCTGTAAAGAACCCAGAAGATCGGTGTGCTTACCGTCTTTAACCACGTAGAACTTTTCCGGCCGGGCCATGTCCATTCCCTGTCCTTCAAAGGGGTGAGAGAAAGACAGTTCAAGTTCCAGGCTCTTGTCCTCCCAGGTGATAATATTGTCAGAGGGGATTACCATACCGAAATGAGCCGAAGCAGGAATACTCGGAAATAACAGCAGCAGTTGGCAACATAAAATAAATAACAACCTGTAAATCATAATAATTACTCCTTCTTCTTGTTTTTAATCCAGGCGGCTATCCCGGCCAGCCCCAGAAGCCAGCCGATACCGCCTATAACATCCCGGCTGTCAATCTTAGGACGCAGACTTTCATGCAGCAGTTTTTTCAGCGGAGCAAGTTTTTTGTCAAGCTCTTCCGCCACGATAGTACGGATCAGATGTTCATCTATTTCAGGCCCAGCAGCCTCTTTTCCGCCTCCATCAACCTCTTTTTCCTGTTCTCCTCCTGTCGCTGCCGGTAAGGGAGGAGAATGGGCCGACATCTCGAGATAGTCTGCGGCCTTAAGCAACCATTTCCCTTTATGGCCCGGGCCGCAGTCAGCAGTAATTTTTAAATCCATTTTCTCTCGAATGGCCTGCGGCGGAACAGGGAACTGAAAAAGACCTTTACTGTCAGTTAAGCCGCTGACGAGCTCGTGACCGCTTTCCGCTTCCTGGACGGTAATTTTGGCTTTCCGGGCGGGTCCACTTCCCCGGAAGGCCGCTTCCACCTTAATGGTCTCACCAGCACTCCAGGCAAAGACTCTTACTCCGTGGGCCTGGACATCCAGTTCCAGAAGGAAGAAGAAAATTAGACAAAGAGATAAACCATTAACTGTTTGTCTCATTCGGTCATGCTCCTGCTTACCTTTTCCTGAACGCTCATCTTTGATCTTTTCAGTATTTCCGGTTGAACCCTGTTCAAAAAAACCACAGCAAACATGGTGACAAAACCCTCGATAATCATCACTGGCAGATGAGCGCCAATCAATATACCGGCGGTTTCCAGAAACCCTTCATCAGTCAGGGTAAGTGACAGAGCCAGGAAAACTGCAGCCAGAAATACTGAAAAAAAACCGCCAAGCCAGGCCGCCACAGCCTGCTTACCTCGGGAATTGTCAAGCCAGGGACGAAGACAGTAATAAGAGCATACGGCCGGAGCTGCCATATTAAAAGTATTAACCCCCAATACTACTATCCCCCCATACTGAAAAAAGACAGCCTGCATAAACAGGCCGGTCAGTATGGCCGGGAAACTGGCCCAGCCCAGAATCACCCCTATAAGACCGTTAAGTATAAGGTGTACATTGGCCGGCCCAACAGGAATATGGACCAGAGAGCCCACAAAAAAGGCCGCTGTCAGTATAGCACTGGTCATAATCCGTTCATAATCAAGCTTCTTCAAGCCGACTGCTGTTCCGACTGCAGTAAGGACTGCTCCTCCTGTTAAAACCGGTGCCGAAACTATACCCTCAGAGATATGCATTTTTAATATAAAATAAAAATTCGTAACACGAAAAACAAAAAATATATCTACCAACACTTAATACTACAGTGACACTTCCTTTCTATTTCCGTCATTCCCGCGAAAGCGGGAATCCAGAAAAAGAAACTGGATTCCCCGGTCAAGCCGGAGAATGACGGGAGAGAGAACCAAATGTCGGTGTAGTATTAATCCAAGCTAAAAATATCTTAATAGAGGCCGCTTCCGGTGCTACTCATGGCCAGGTTGCCATCTCTTACCCCGCGCAAGGCCATAAGCTGATCGGCAAGTCTTCTTATCGCCCGGGCCTTGCCCCGGACAATAATAACCTCCAGACAGTTGTCATGATCCATGTGGACATGGCTGGTCGAGACGATATAATGGTGAAAGTCGTGCTGAATTTCTGTTACTTTTTTCTGCAGCTGGTGCTGATGATGGTCGTATACCAGAGATATAACTCCCATAACTTCCTTGTCAGTCTCCCACTCCCGCTGAACAAGGATTTTCCTTATCAGGTCCCGGATGGCCTCTGATCTGTTATTATACTGCTGCTGTTCAATATAACAGTCAAATTCATTGAGCAGGCTATCTTCAAGTGAAATAGAGAAACGTTTCAGCATTGATAACACTTTTTGACAATTAATAATATTAATTTTAATACTTTTTTATTAGTCAGTCAAACTAAAAAATGATAATGTATATACAACAATATCAATAAATACGTAAATCACCGGAATACGATCGAAGCTAATTCCTTAGGCTAAGGGAATATGTCCCGGTCCCCGAATTCTTTTGAAACTACAAGTAATCAATATCCGGAAGATATTCAAGTCAGGTCTCCTGATTCTCTTTTTACTGGTTTTTATTTATGTTCTCTATATAGCCAATAAACAGGATTACAGAACGCTCTCCCCTACCGGAGACCTTAAGCGTCCTGCCCAAAAAAAACCTGAGAAATCCGAAGACGGCGACTACATGGATTTTATCAATAAACCGCCTATTGAACCTCCGTAACCCTGAAATCAGAACCCACCATATCTCTGCCACCCCCGATTTCAATAATCAGCAGAATTACTTGAATACTGTCAACAAAATGAAAAAACTTATTCAGCCTGAAAATGCCGCCGAAGCCGATATAATCAGGCAGATTCTTGAACAGAATAATATTTCTGCCCGGATAACTTCTTTTTACGATACCGCCTATGACGGCCTTTTTCAAATTCAACGAGGCTGGGGAGTCATAAATGTTTCCGAGTCTGACTATGAGAAGGCTGTAAAAATTTTAGAAAATTGGAAGGCCTCCGCCCCGCAGGACCTGCCCTGGGACAACTCAGGGGAACAGGACTGATGGTGGTTTATAGTTCACCTCCGGTGCCGGCGGTTCGGCGTCGTACAATCATAACTGATTCGAACAGCACCCAGACCTGTAAGGCTATAATAAAAAGACTCAACCCTGCCAACAGATAATTCCCCTGATACCATAATGATTGGGCATTATAGGCCATGGCCCAGGCAGTAACGATGACCATGAAAATCATGGGCGGCACCACGACTTTTATCGGACGCGCCTGGTGAACAAGATAGGAGATAATGGCGAGCAAGGCCAGACTTGCCAGGAGTTGATTAACGCCTCCGAAAATGGGCCATAGTGTCATGGCTCCTCTGCCGTCTCCGGAATAAAAGGCTAAAGCCATGGCACTGCCTACTGCAATTAAAGTGGCGGGCAGACGCCCGGAAACCGTCTTGATGCCTGAGGTCTCGGCCAATTCCACTACCACATAACGTTGAATACGGGTGGCGCTATCAAGGGTGGTAGCTGCAAAGGAGACGATGAAAACCGTCATCACCGTAACTGCTATATTTTTGGTCAGACCAAGAGAGACAATCAGGTTGGCAGAGCCCTCGATGAAGGCGGAAAGTTTGGCACCGAGCCCGCTGGCCACGTTCCAGGATGAGTAATGACCAAGAAAAGCAGCATGACCGATAAGCACCGAGCCGTCGCTGTCGGTTATCCCCATGCCCAGGCCGGCGGTGCAGGCCAATATGACGAGCACCGCCAGCGTCCCCTCCAGAAGCATGGAGCCGTATCCGATAAAAAGGGCATCCGATTCACGGTTGAGTTGTTTTGAGGTGGTACCGGAACCAACCATGGAATGAAAGCCCGATACCGCACCGCAGGCAATAACCACGAAAAGAAAAGGCCACATGGCTGGGGCGCCGGGTGGTTGAGCAATATAGGCCGGGGCCGACATCGGCGGATGGACGACCACCAGCCCCAGTATCAAAAGCCCTATAGCGATCAGGAGCTGATGCGAATTAAGATAATCACGGGGTTGCAGAAGCCGATCGACCGGTACAATTGAGGCAATAAAAGCATAAACAAAGAGGATAATCATCCAGAGTAATACCGGTGAAAGCTGGAAAATGGTCGGAAGGCGAATCGGCAAATAGGCCCCGGTAAAAACGGCCAGGTACATAAGGACGACGCCGATGAGCGATAAATTAAACAGATTCGCCCCGCCCCGCCGAACTTGACGGCCTAGCCACAGGGCGATAGGAATCTCTATCCACACGGCCAGCACAGAGTTGGGATACATGACAAAGAGCAGAGCGATAATAAGAGCGAAAACAGCAATAACCATCCATAGCTCGAAAAAGATAATAATGAAGAAAAGAAAACGGATCCGGTGGGAAACGGTTTTACCCATAACCTCGGCCAGGGAGCTGCCGTTATTGCGGATCGATAAAACCAGGGAGCCGAAGTCATGAACGGCTCCGATAAGCACCGGACCTATCACTACCCAGATGAGGGCCGGCAGCCAGCCCCAAATAACACCGATTGCCGGACCGACAATCGGGCCGGTGCCGGCAATGGAAGTGAAGTGATGGCCGAAAAGAAAATCTTTGCGGGCCGGTACGAAATCGACATTATCATACAGACGGTGAGCCGGAGTGATGCGGCTATCATCAAGCCGGAAAATGGTCCGGGCCAAATACCGCCCATAGATATTATAAGCAGCAATATAAAAGAAAAAACAACCTAAGGCTAAAAATAACGAATTCAAATAAATAACCCTTGAACTATAAAGGTTTCCAGGACGTCATTCCCTAAACTCCTCAGTGTGGAGTCCTGGCAAAATATAGTTTTTTTTTAAATTTTGCCCAAGAAAAATTTAGATAGAAAAAATTTTTATATCATAGTTTTTACATGAGGTTTAACAAAAAGCTGCCTGATCCAGAAAATATCCCTGATCAGGAATTGAATCCGCTGGTTCATGAGT
The DNA here is from genome assembly GCA_046497465.1 of Desulfobia sp. Classification (GTDB taxonomy): domain Bacteria; phylum Desulfobacterota; class Desulfobulbia; order Desulfobulbales; family SURF-16; genus JAWLDV01. The sequence goes on along the minus strand of JAWOFO010000020.1, from coordinate 33,775 downwards.
TTTCGCAGATCTGCATTCTTCGGAAAAACAGTACAAGAACGTATGAATTTGTCTTGACATTATCATCTGAAACGGATTAATTAACCCGGTGATTAATATTAAATATTAAAAAGATAAAGCCTTAAATTATTGAGGACTTAGGCAAGGCGGCAGATGGAGTATTTTCAGAAAAATAATTTCCGGGTTACAGCGTAAAATACAAAAAGGTAGATTTGAAATGGCTAAAGAGATAACCGTTACCGAGTTCATCTTATCCGGTCAAAAAGAACGGCCAGAGGCTACAGGGGCCTTTTCATCGATAATGGCCGAGTTGTCAGTGGCAGCCAAGATCATTGCCAAAAAGGTGGACAAAGCAAATTTATCTGATTCGCTTGATACTATCGAATCAGAGGACGTTGGTGAATCGATTGTACAGGAATTGCGCGAATATGCCAACTCCACAATTATAAATCGACTCAGTCATATAGGGCACTTGGCCTGTATGGCCTCCAAGATCAATACCGATTTGATACATATCCCCAACAAATACAGTAAGGGTAACTATATATTGCTGTTTGATCCCCTGGGAGGTATCACGAATATTGATGTACCTATTGCTATCGGCTCGATTTTTTCGCTCTTCAAGAAACGAGATCCAGGTGAATACGGTTTAATGGCAGACGCCTTGCAGCCCGGCTGTAAACAGGTGGCAGCCGGCTATTGTATTTACGGATCAAGCACGATCATGGTCTTCACAACAGGTAAGGGAGTACACGGTTTTACGCTGCAACCAAGTATAGGCGAATTTCTTCTTTCCCACGAAAACATCCGTATATCCAAAAAAGGCAAAACCTACAGCGTCAATGAAGGAAATTATTATTTCTGGGAAGAAAACGTCCAGGACGTAATCGAGTATTTCAAGACACCTGATTTAAAGAGCGGCCGGCCTTATACAGCTCGTTATACAGGTTCTTTTGTGACGGATTTTCACCGAAATCTTCTGAAGGGTGGAATACACATGTATCCAAAAGATTCAAAGGACCCTTCAAAATCTCATGGAAAACTGATGCTGACCTGCGAAGTCAATCCCCTGGCCTTTATAGTTGAACAGGCAGGAGGATACGCAAGTACCGGTACTGAACGTATACTCGATCTTGAACCACAACATCTTCATCAAAGGGTGCCGGTGTTTATTGGCAGCGCGGAAGATGTACGGATGGCTGAAGATATAATTCAAGGTAAGCGTTGAAAGAGATCTATAACAAGGGATTTTGCGGTTATTTATTATGGATAACGAGAGATTAAATAAATTACTCGCCATCTTTGAAGGAGAAGGAGGAGAGCTGATCTCCATCCTTCAGAGAGTTCAGGAAGAATTTAGCTATCTGCCTGAAGAGGCTATGCTTTCGATTGCAGATTTTTTGAAATTGCCTCCGAGCCAGGTATTCAGTGTGGCAACGTTCTACGACAATTTCTATTTGACCCGCCGGGGTGATCATCTCGTTTCGGTATGCCAGGGGACCGCCTGTCACGTATTAGGCGCACGAGATATCCTGGAAACAGCGGAAAAATGTCTCAAAATCAAGACAGGTCAGACAACGCCTGATTATAAGTACAGTCTGGAACGAGTTGCATGCCTTGGGTCATGTGCCCTGGCCCCGGTTGTCCTTGTAGATGACCAAGTGCATTCGAAAATGACAATAAAAGAGACCAAGAAACTACTGACAGAGGACCTCGATAGTACAGACTCCCGGACATGATCCTGCTCAAAATCATCTTCAGCACATAAGCCGCTGAAATCAACTCAAAGGGCTTCAGCTTCAGGCTTTCAGTTTTTATACAACACAGCAGACGAGACTTTTCAGCAAGATTATCATAGTCAGAAACCCAATACTAAGGTATGAAGAACTCAATAATACCAATAGAAGACTACAAGATAGGCAGTGTGGAATCGTTAAGACTCCTCAAGGATTCTCTCATTACCGATGAAAAGACAACCACGCAAATTGTCACCGTCTGTTGCGGAAGCGGTTGTATATCCTCCGGAAGCGAGCATGTCCTGGAGACTTTTGTTAAAGAAATCAAGAAACAGGAGCTCGAAGATGATATAACAGTGAAAAAAACGGGCTGCCATGGTTTCTGTGAGAGGGGGCCGAATGTGATAATAGGCCCGGAAAACATTTTTTACAATAGCGTAACAAAAGAGGATGTGCCGGAAATTATTTCTGAGACTTTGCTTAAAAACCAAGTGGTTGAAAGGCTCTTATACGAAGATCCGGCTACCGGCCAAAAATGCCTTCATGAAAATGATATTCCTTTTTACAAAAAACAGAAAAGAATTGTACTGAAAAATTGTGGCCTCATAGATCCCACCAGCATTGAAGACTATATACAGGTTGACGGCTTTCAGGCCCTTGCCGAAATCCTGTCTCAAATGACCCCTGAAGAAGTCATTGAAGAAATCAAACTAAGCGGTCTTCGGGGAAGAGGAGGTGCCGGATTCCCGACCGGTATCAAGTGGGAGACAGCACGCAATGTCCCTGATGAAGAGAAGTACATAATCTGTAACGGTGATGAGGGTGATCCGGGCGCCTTTATGGACCGAAGCGTTATGGAAGGTGATCCTTACAGCGTGCTGGAAGGAATGATGATCGCCGGTTATGCTGTTGGAGCCTCTCATGGGATCATATATGTCCGGGCAGAGTATCCGCTGGCTATTCATCATCTGGACACAGCCATTGCCCAGACCACTGATCTGGGACTTCTCGGGTACAATATCATGGGGCAGGGGTTTAATTTTGAAATCAAAATAGTAAAGGGTGCGGGCGCCTTTGTCTGTGGAGAGGAAACAGCGCTTATAGCTTCAATCGAAGGAAAAAGCGGCAGGCCAAAACCCAAACCCCCCTTTCCCGCTATACAGGGGCTGTGGGGTAAACCTACTGTTATAAATAATGTGGAGACACTGGTAAATGTCTCCAGAATTATTCTGAACGGTGGTAAGTGGTATTCAGAAATTGGCACTGCTACTGATAAGGGAACAAAAATATTCTCGCTTGTAGGTAAGGTCCGGAATGTAGGCCTGGTCGAAGTAGAGATGGGGACGACGCTTCGCGAGATTATATTTGAAATAGGCGGAGGAATCCTGGGAGACAAGCGTTTTAAGGCAATACAGACCGGTGGGCCTTCCGGCGGATGCATCCCTGAAGAACTCCTGGATTTGCCGGTGGGGTATGAATCACTGGCCAAGGCTGGTTCGATCATGGGCTCTGGGGGTATGCTTGTCATGGATGAGGATACCTGTATAGTAAACATTGCCCGGTACTTCCTTGATTTTGCTCAGAATGAATCCTGTGGCCAGTGTGTTCCCTGCAGGCTCGGCACAAAGCAGATGTTTAAAATTTTACAGGATATCACAAAAGGAAACGGAAAACCCGGAGATATTGAAATCCTGCTTGAATTATCCGATGCTATCAAACAGGCCTCCATATGCGGTCTTGGAATGACAGTTCCAAACCCGGTACTATCTACTATACGCTATTTTCGCAAGGAGTACGAAGAACATATCTATGAAAAACGTTGCCGGGCTCTTATATGCAGATCTCTTATTTTCTACCGTATCAAGGACTACAGGTGTAAGGCCTGCATGCTTTGTCTGAGGGCCTGTCCTGTTGATGCAATTATAGGTGCAAAATGGCAGGTCCACGAAATTGACCAGAGTAAATGTATTAAATGCGGGACCTGTATGGAGGTTTGTCCCAAGCGCTTCAATGCAGTAGAGTGCGTTACAGGTCTAATAGAGGGCTTAGGTGATAAAAGTGAATAGTGTTTCTTTAAAGATAAACGGAATTGCGGTAAGGGTAAACAGAGGTGATACCATCCTTACAGCGGCCCAGGAAGCAGGGATATACATCCCTACTCTATGTCATTGTCCTGATGTCTCCTCTGTAGGTGTATGTCGCCTGTGTCTGGTCAGGATCGAAAATCGAAGGAGGCTTGAACCGGCCTGCCGGACCATTGCAGAAGAGGGTATGGTGGTTATTACGGACGATTCTGAAATTGAGCGGCTGCGCCAAGTTATCCTTGAACTAATCTTAAGTGATCATGATTTTAACTGTCTGCTTTGTCCTAAAAACGGTCAGTGCCGGCTTCAGGAACTGGTCAACCCTGTAGGTTTCAATGAACACCGGTTTAACCGCTTAGAGCATGTGGCCAGGGAACTGCCTGTTGACACCAGTAATCCCTTTTTCGATTTCAATCCCAACAAGTGTGTCCAGTGCACAATATGCGTTCGTACCTGTCACGAGATTTCAGGTATTGATGCAATCGATATGGCATACCGAAGTTATGACCTCAAGGTCAGCACTTTTGCCGATAAACCCTTGAAAGAATCTATATGTGTATCTTGCGGAGAATGTGTGGAGCGTTGTCCTGTAGGGGCTCTGGTACCTAAGAAGATTAAACACCCAAGCCGGGAAGTAAAAACTACCTGCCCATACTGCGGCATAGGATGCGGGCTTTACTTAGGGGTGCGTGAAGGCAATATAATAAGGGCAAGGGGCGATTACGAAAGCCCTGTTAATAAAGGTAATCTATGTGTTCGCGGGCGCTTTGGTTATAGTTTTGTCAACAGTCCGGAAAGACTGTCTCTTCCACTCATACGTGCATACGACGAATATGTAAAACCGTCCTCTGTGGTTGAAGTAACAAAAGAAGGCAGACCGGTAACACTGCCCCTGGTAAAGAGAGAAGGCAAGTTTGTAGAGATCACCTGGGACCAGGCCATCAAGTATGTAGCCAGCAGTCTGGCCCATTACAAAGGAGAGGAAATAGCGGCCATCTCCTCGGCCAGATGCACAAATGAAGAGAATTACCTCTTTCAGAAGTTTATCAGGACGGTCTTGAAAACCAATAATATTGACCACTGTGCCCGTCTCTGACACGCACCAACGGTGGCTGGTCTGGCCGCCAGTTTCGGCAGTGGTGCCATGACCAACTCTATCAATGAAATCAGCGAGGCAGCCTGTATCTTTGCCATCGGTACCAATACCACAGCCAATCATCCTATTATTGGCAGACAAGTTACCAGAGCTGTACAAAAAGGGACAAAACTCATTGTGGCTGATCCCCGGCAAATACCCCTTTGCCGTATGGCCGATGTCTGGCTCAGGTTGCGTCCTGGCACCGATGTAGCACTCCTTAATGGAATAATAAGAGTGATTATCGAAGAAAATTTACTGGACACAGCCTTTATTGAGAAACGATGCGAGGATTATGAGGCCCTTGAGGCCTCCATCATGGAGAATGATCTGGCAACCGCTGAAAAAATCAGCGGTGTACCTGTACAGGATATAGTCAAGGCCGCCAGAATTTTCGCTTCCACCTCACCTGCTACCATCCTGTATACCCTGGGTATCACTGAACATTCACACGGAACGGACAATGTGCGGGCCTTGGCCAATCTGGCGCTGCTCACCGGTAATATCGGCAAGCCATCAAGCGGAGTAAATCCCCTGAGGGGACAAAATAACGTTCAGGGCGCCTGTGATATGGGAGCACTTCCCGATGTATATCCGGGTTATCAAAAGGTGGAAAATGAAGAGATACGGAAAAAATTTGAAAAGGCATGGAAGTGTGAGCTCAATCCATCACCCGGGCTCACACTGACCGAGATGTTTGAAGCTGCTCATGAGGGCAAGATCAAGGCCCTTTATCTTAAGGGCGAAGATCCGGTAGTCACTGATGCAGACACGAATTTTATTGAGAAGGCGATCTCCTACTTTGAACTGTTCATCGTGCAGGATATCTTCCTCACAGAGACAGCGCGTTTGGCAGATGTTGTATTACCGGCTGCCAGTTTTGCTGAAAAAGACGGGACCTTTACGAACAGTGAGCGCAGGGTACAAAGGATTCGCAAGGCGATAGAGCCTAAAGGCGACTCACTTCCAGACTGGATGATCATATGCGATATTGCCAAGAGCATGGAGGCAAAAGGTTTTGATTTTGGCAGTCCTCAAGAGATCTTCGAAGAGATGTGCAGCCTGACCCCCAGTTACGGAGGCATTACGTATGAACGTATTGACAAATCCGGGCTGCAATGGCCTTGCCCGGATCGTGAACACCCGGGAACGCCGTATCTTTACGGTGAACGTTTTAATACACCGAGTGGAAAGGCAAAATTTGTACCCATATCTTATCGGCCTTCAGCAGAGACCACCAGCCGCGAGTATCCCTTTATCCTTATCACCAGGCGCAGCGCCCTCCATTATCACGCAGCAATGACACACAGAGCCGAAGGCTTTGATGAACTGCAAGATGAAGGTTGTGTTGAGATAAATCAGGCTGATGCAGATTCCCTGAAGATCAAGGACAGCGAAATCATAAAGGTAACCTCAAGGAGGGGCAGTATAAAGGCCAAAACAAAAATAACAGAAACTGTCTCCCCGCATGTTGTCTGCATGACATTTAATTTTCCGGAAACAAAGACAAACATTCTGACCAGCAGGGCACTGGACCCCATAGCCAAGACCCCTGAATTCAAGGTATGCGCTGTCAAAATCGAAAAGGAAGAGTCTGCATATCTTATGAAAAGTCATAGAAAGATTCGGTCAGAAATCTGAAATTCGGGACGATCTAACACCACAGTGACATTGGGTAACCGTTCACTATTTTAATCTTCTTAGCCGATTCTGCCTCCCCTGATAACCGGGATTCGTCCTACCCATCTCAAAAAGCACGCCCATGGTAAGCCTGCCGGGACTTATTGAGAATTTAGGATCATCCGGTTAATGGATACCTGAGATTAAAAGGTATAGCTCTCGCCAAGGCGCTGAGGACGCCAAGGATAATAAAATTTTTCTCTGCGTTCCCGGCGCCTTTGCGAGAGAAGATATTACTCTTATTGCCCCTGGCTCCACACTACGGCTAACAATAAAATCATATGTGAACATATTTGACAGGTACTGATTTGCCGGATGATCCAGAATTTTATCTTCTTGGTAAACAATTATTGGAAATGAAAACAGATATGCTATATTTAAAATATAAAAAAATACCCACTCCAGAGTCCAAAGTTCTCTTAACTTATTGATATGATTAGAACCAAAATTGTTGTAGCGTCATTCCCCGGTTTGACCGGGGAATCCAGAATGTTTTCAGCATCATATGGCATCTGGATGCCGGATCCGTCATCCCGGACACGATCCGGGACCGGCATGACGAAAGAACTTTAGACTCTCAAGATACCCAGCTATTATATCAAAAGCTAGACAATGTTCTCAGGAGATTAAAATGGCCAACCTAATTGAAAGGATGATCCGGGCGGCTAAACTGGATATCGAGCTTTATGAAGAAGTTGAGGCTGACACCACCGCGATGCCACAGGCTGTCGCTGTAGTGGTGCTGTCCAGTATAGCCGCAGGCATCGGCACAATCAATGTAACCGGTATCAGCAGCATTGTTATGGTTACAATTTCAGCCCTGATTGCCTGGTTTGTATGGGCCTTATTAATTTATATCATCGGCGGCAAAATTATGCCTGAACCGCAGACCTCCACTGACCTGGGTGAACTCCTGCGGACTATCGGTTTTTCCAGTTCTCCCGGGATGATCAGGATACTGGGTATAATTCCCGTTCCCGGCCTTTACAATATCTTATCCCTGATAGCAGGCGTCTGGATGCTGATAGCCATGGTTGTTGCTGTAAGGCAGGCCCTTGATTATAAAAGCACCGGAAGGGCGATAGGTGTCTGCCTGATCGGCTGGCTGATTCAGATTCTTTTTATAATGTTAACCCTTGCTATATTCAGCAACTCTTATTCCGGCGGCACTAACTAGCGCTATAGCGAAACCCCGAGCTGGACAGACTGCCGGCATAAATGCAGCCTGCACATAAAACCTTTTGTGGTTTTGTGACTTTTTACAAAAACCATGGCCGACAATTAACCTGTTGCAAGGAAAGGTTTCTGTAATTTAATTATAAACATGACCCAAAAACTAAAATCACCGGTAAACAGCAGGCTGATCCCCCTGATTCTTAAAAAACTGCGGAGCGCCTGTGCAGATCTTCTTCCCATTGCTCTGGTTATTGGTTTCTTTCAACTTGTTGTGATCCAGGAACCTTTACCCCATTTAGGGGAAGTCCTTTTGGGGACATTACTGCTGGTAGCCGGCCTCGTTCTTTTTATTCAGGGACTGGAGATGGGAATGTTTCCAATTGGCGAAGAACTGGCCCATGCCCTGGCCCGCAAGGGCAGTCTCTTCTGGCTTTTGACTTTCGCTTTTGCCCTCGGATTTTCAACTACTGTAGCCGAACCTGCTCTTATTGCCGTTTCCAAAGAAGCTGCAGAAATTGCCAGTCAGGGCAGCCTGATAGATTCAGATAAACAGGCGCTTAAATCTTATGCCCTGGGACTCAGATTATCAGTTGCATTTTCAGTGGGAATCGCCATACTTGTGGGGGTTTTACGAATTCTGCGGGGCTGGCCTCTGCATTATCTTATTATCAGTGGTTATATTGTGGTAATGCTGATGACTGCTATTGCTCCCAAAGAAATTATAGGAATAGCGTATGACGCCGGCGGTGTTACCACTTCAACAGTAACTGTGCCCTTGGTGGCAGCCCTGGGCGTAGGCCTGGCTTCCACTATAAAAGGCAGAAACCCGATGTTGGACGGTTTTGGTCTCATAGCCCTTGCCTCGCTTCTTCCCATGATATTTGTTATGGGCTACGGCCTGCTCATTTTCTGACTGCAAAAGGATTAATGAATGGACTTTGCTGTTGATTTCAGCCATATACTGCTCAGTACCTTCAGGGACATCCTGCCTATTCTGCTTTTGATCATCTTCTTTCAGGCTTTGGTATTGCGCCAGCCCATTCCCCATCCGCGCAGTCTGATCCTGGGCGGAATTTATGTTGTTTTAGGCCTTGCCCTTTTTCTGGCCGGTCTGGAAAAGGCCCTGTTTCCCCTTGGCAAAATAATGGCTGAACAGCTCTCTGACCCCGCCTTTCTTGCCGGTGCTGAAGATATTGTAGTCCAGAACGACTGGAAGGCCTATGGCTGGATCTATCTATTTGCCGCACTGATAGGATTTTCCACGACGATTGCCGAACCCTCGCTTATTGCCGTAGCCTTTAAGGCAAACGAGGTCTCCGGAGGTACTATCAACCAATGGGTCTTAAGACTGGTAGTAGCCCTGGGGGTCGCCTTGGGCATAAGCCTGGGGGCCTACCGGATAGTAACCGGCACCCCTCTTTTTCTTTATATTCTGGCAGGTTATCTGGTTGTAGTGGCCCAGACTATATTTGCCCCCAGAAATATAATACCCCTTGCCTATGATTCCGGCGGGGTAACCACCTCAACAGTGACTGTCCCCTTAGTCACAGCCCTTGGACTGGGTCTGGCTTCCTCTGTCCCCGGCCGCAATCCCTCTCTGGACGGTTTCGGCCTTATAGCTTTTGCCAGTTTATTTCCAATTATAACTGTCCTGGGTTATGCCCAGATTATAGAATGGTCCATGAACCGACGTAAAAAAAATCTCCAGAGGAGGTAGGCAATGAGATTCAAACTCATTTTAGCTTCAGTCAAGACTGATAAAACAGAAGCGGTTATTGACGGTGCCAAAAATGCAGGCGCCACAGGTGCAACTGTGATTCCGGCCCGGGGTACGGGGATACACGAAGCCAAAACCTTTTTTGGTCTTACCCTGGAGGCCCAGACTGATATTATAATGTTTCTTTTTGAAGAACACATAGTTCAGGATATACTGAACGCTATACGACAGGCCGGAGAATTTGAAAAACCGGGAACAGGTATCGCCTTTGTTGTACCGGTGGAACAGGTTGTCGGCCTGGAAAGCCAGATTGAAAAATTCAAAAAAGAGGTACAGGACCAGTATTTTTAGCATTGATGGCTTTGACGAAGTTATTGATTTTAGATCTTACCGGGACTTACTGAGAACTTACAGAGGACATCATCATGGCTGCAGAAAAATCAACGATTATCAGGGCACGGGATATTATGAGTAAAGGTATAGTCAGTATAGATGGCATGGATACTGCCCAGAAAGCCGCCGCTAAAATGCGGGAAAAAAAAGTATCAGCTTTGCTGGTAAATAAGAGGCATGCTGATGATGCCTGGGGTATTATTGCTGTCCAGGACCTGATCCGGGGAATGATTGTTCCGGGAAGGCCTCCGGAAGAAGTTAATGTTTATGAAATAATGACCAAGCCGGTTATTACGGTCGCAGCTGACATGGACGTCCGCTATGTGGCACGTCTTCTTTACCGTATCGGAATCAGGAGAGCTCCCGTGGAAGAGGAGGGAGAGCTTCTGGGCATGGTTGCCCTGTCTTCCCTGATTCTTGACAACAACCTCTTCAGTTGAAACATCTCCGGCAGGTCTTTCCGGAATTGGAAAAATCAGACGCCATCTCAGGTAACTCCAGAGTCAGATATGACCATTATTGGATATTCAAAATTTTCGGTCAAATTTTGTTATTATTTCATTGCTATTAGATTGAGGATCTGGTAGTGGTACCTACTAAGTTATTGTAGTCTTATGCATGACAGGAAGTCTGTTGCACAGCGAAGAACTCTGTGTTTCTCTCTGTCATGCATAAATGTATTTGCCCCATCATATCAAGGAGTATGAAATGACAGAAGGTACGGTAAAATGGTTCAATGAAGCAAAAGGTTTTGGTTTTATTGAATCGGAAAATGGAGGAGACGTTTTTGTACATTTTTCAGCTATTCAGGCAGAAGGATTCAAGACCCTGAAAGAAGGTGAAAAAGTCTCTTTTGAGGTTGTAGAAGGCAAGAAAGGGCCTGCAGCTGAGAATGTAATGAAATTATAAGCAGACCATTTACATTCCGACACCAATAACCCCGTGGAAAATTTTCCACGGGGTTGTTTTTTGCTGCAGTTTCTGTTACGTACCCCGAGTTTTCACCCGCTCACCTTGGATGTAACCAGAGAATCAGCCCAGTCCAGAATGGGTTTAACCCTCTCAGCCACCTTTTTTCTCGCCTCGGCAAAATCAACCCAGCGGTAATCGTGATGTTCCGGACGCCCAAGTTCCGGGCTCACCGGCAGATCAACTTTTCCCTCTTTAGATTCAGCCAGGTAATAACGGGCTATCTTGTTATATCTGCCGTAAGGTTCGGTTTCGCGAAAGTCGTAGCCCCAGCGGAAATAAAGACCGCTGAGAGCAGTCTCTTCCTCTACTTCACGAATGGCTGCTTCCAGAGGCTCTTCGCCCTCTTCCACCAGCCCCTTGGGAAAATCCCAGTAGTTGAAAACCCGCAGCAACAGATAGTGCTGTACACTGTCCAGAAAACGGACTACTATAATTCCGGCGGAAAGGGGATTATCTTGTAATATTTTGATGTTAGTCATTTTAACCGTTATTGGTCAAAAGGTTTGAACTCAGCAGAGCCACTCAAATACGGAGCCGTTCCTGAATTGGTAAACCATCTTTTTGAAATTATTTTGTTTTTCCTAAAAAGAAAAATTGAGGTTTGAGGATAATATATATTGCGAATATATCAATTTTGATTAGATTTAAAACCATGACGGTATATTATTTTTTCAGACCTGAGATCACCTGAACCCTTAATGTCAACTTATCTGGCTGATCTTCATATCCATTCCCATTTTTCCAGGGCTACCAGCAAAAAAAGTGATATTCCCGGACTTTTTTCCTGGGCCCGGGTAAAGGGAATACATCTGGTGGGTACGGGTGACTTTACCCATCCCGGCTGGCTGAGTCATCTGAAAGAAAATCTGGTGCCAGCTGAACCTGGTTTTTTCAGGCTAAGGGATGAAAACATTCCCCCGGCCTTTGACGAGGTCTGGCCGGAACCTATCGAGATCCGTTTTGTCCTTACTGTGGAAATCAGCAGTATTTACAAGCGGGGCGGCAAGGTCAGAAAAGTCCACAATATCCTGCTGGTCCCTGATTTTGAGGCAGCAGAAAGAATTAATCTGCGCCTGGCTGCCCTCGGTAACATTGAATCAGACGGCCGCCCTATTATCGGCCTTGATTGCCGGGATCTCCTGGAGATTCAGTTAGAAGAGGCCCCGGAAGGTTTCCTGGTACCTGCCCATATCTGGACCCCCTGGTTCTCCCTTTTTGGTTCAAAATCAGGCTTTGACAGTATTGAAGAGTGCTTCGGCGACCTCAGTGAATATATCTTTGCCCTGGAAACCGGCCTTTCTTCTGATCCGGCCATGAACCGTTACATATCGGCCCTGGACAACTACACCCTGATTTCTAACTCTGACTGCCACTCCCCGGCCAAACTGGGCCGGGAAGTTAATCTTTTCAACTGCCCTTTTGACTTCTCCAGTATGAAAGAGGCCATTAGAGATCCTCTCCTTGGTTTTGAAGGAACCATAGAGTTTTTTCCGGAAGAAGGAAAGTATCACTTGGACGGCCACCGCAAGTGCGGGGTCAGTTTCGATCCCCTGGAAACCAGGGCAGCCAATAATATATGCCCGGTTTGCGGCAGGCCGCTGACCGTAGGAGTAAACCACCGGATCATGGATTTGGCTGATCGCAAGGCCCCGATGTACACCGAAAACGCCCCTGTTTATAAAAGCCTTATTCCTCTTATGGAAATAATCTCGGAAATTGTTGGCATAGGCCCCGGCTCTAAGGGGGTACTTAATCACTACCGTCTGTTGATTAACAGCTATGGTTCCGAGTTTAATATCCTGTTAAACACCCCTCCGGAAGACCTCAAATACAATCTGCCTCTTTTGGATGAAGCGGTAAAAAGGGTCAGAAACAACAAGGTTATCCGCAAGGCTGGTTTTGACGGGCAGTTCGGTGTTATTACCGTTTTTGAAAAAGGAGAGCTGGACAAATTAAGGGGACAGGGTACTCTTTTTGAACAGAAAATGTCCCGGGGAAAAAAGGAAAACAGCCTGTTCAGTGATACCTTATACCGTAAAGAATATTCACAGCGATCTGTTGTACAGGCAGATACAGTCAAAGATGCCGGTAAAAGTTTCCAGAGCAATGACCACCAGGAAAGGGCTGTTAAAAGCAGAAGTTCCCGTCTTCTGGTCACAGCCGGCCCCGGCACCGGCAAGACCTATACCCTGGTATCCCGACTTGTTCACCTTTTGGAAGAAAGGAAAGTGCCGCCGGAAGAGATTGTTGCCATTACCTTTACCAATCGTGCCGCCGGTGAAATCAGGGAACGTCTGCAAAAAAGCGCCGGGGATAAAGGCAGGCAAGTACAGGTTTCCACTTTTCACAGTTTCTGTCTCAACCGGCTCGGGCAGGAAAAGGATATCACTGTCATTGCTGAGAAGGAAAGAGACCTGATACTTAAAAGAATTTTACCTGGCTTATCTGGCCGGGACCGCCGCAGGATCAGCCTGAAAATTGCCGACTCACTTGCTCTATCCGGGTCAATGCTCCAAAAAGAAGCAAAGGATAAAGAGATCATAGAGACGGAAAAAAGGTATAAAGAAGAGCTGCGTTCTCTCGGGGCCCTCGATCTGGAGGAGATCATCCCTGCTTTCATTAATAATTTCAGGGAAAACAAAGGCTTCCGGGAAAAGGTAACCGCTTCAGTAAAATACTTGCTGGTTGATGAATTTCAGGACGTAAACCAGGCCCAATACGAACTGACTGAGCTGATCGGCAGGCAGGCGGAAATTTTTGTAATAGGCGATCCGGACCAGGCCATTTACGGCTTCCGGGGAAGCGATGTCAATTTATTTTTTCAATTCGCCCGGAATAATGCAACCGAGGTCTTGGAACTTAAGACAAATTATCGCTCTTCACCCCCCATCCTGTCGGCGGCCTCGGAACTTATAAGTCATAACCGCCTTAAAAGCGGGGTTAAGCTCATCCCTTACTGTTCAGGGAAAAAGCCGCTCACTTTTTATGAAGCCTCTACTCCTCAGGCAGAGGCCGAGTATTTAGTGGCACAGATGGAAAGACTTGTCGGTGGGGTCAGCAGTTATTCTATAAATACAGGACGTTCCGGCAATGGATTGTTTGGTCAGTTTTCCTGTCCTAACGTGCCTTCAGGTACGGTCAACAGGGAGGAATCCTATAGTTTCCGGGACCTGGCTGTACTTTACCGTCTCAACCGCCAGACCGGCCCCTTGATAGAGGCCCTGGAAAGAAGAGGGCTGCCCTTCCAGCTTATAGGAACCCGTCCCTTTTTCAAACAGGAAGACATCCGGGGGGGCTATTACTGGCTCCTGTGCGCCGCCGGAGGGGCCTCCAGGGCCGAATACATCTCTCTTTGCCGGGAAACTCCCGGCCTGGGAGAAAGTACTATAGAAAAACTTGAAGAGGCTGTCCCCGTAAAAACGGAAAATTTTTTTAAAGAAGCCAAAAATACAGATCTCCCTGACCGGGCGATATATATTCTCAGTGAACTTGCCGCCAGACTGACCGGATTCAGAGAAGACTCCGAAACAGAACTGGCTGAAAAACTGGAAAAGACCTTTCAATTCCTCAAAATCGATCCAGGTACCAGTAACGCCCTCCGGCTTAAAAAAATGGCCTCCGCTCTTGGTTCTCTTAACGGTTTGGCCAGGCATCTCAGGGAAAACAGCCAAGCCACCATCTATGATAACAAGGCCGAGGCTATAAGCCTTATGACTCTGCACAGCGCCAAGGGCCTGGAATTTCCGGTGATTTTCATGGTGGGCTGCCATGAAGGCTGTATTCCCTACCTGCTCAGGGACAGTGAGTTGGAGGAAGAACGGCGCCTTTTTTATGTGGGACTGACCAGGGCCAGGGAAGAGCTTTACCTGTCCTGTTCCGGCAGTGACCAGGTCTCAAGATTCATAAAGGAAATCCCGGAAAACCTGCTTGAAAAGATAGAGTGGCGTAATAAGACAGCCAGAAAGAAAAAAGTAGTCAAGCAATTGAACTTGTTTAAATAAAAACAGATAATCTTGTAAAACCCTTAATCCCGGTTTCTATAAGCAGGACGGTTAGCACCTTACCTGCTCTTTTTAAGGAGACGGCAAATTTCTCCTCAAACTGATGGAATTTTCCTTTTATTTTTTTAATATGATTACTATAATTTCCAAATTCAAACGATAACCTTCTGCAGCCTGTCTATCGATAGATTGACTATCAGGAAACTTTAAACTGTTTAGCAAATCAAGATAAGAGCAAAACCAAATTCATTAGCCGGGAGAGAAAAAATGGGCCATGTATCAGCAAGTAATCCATACGGTGCTGGCAACAAAGCCGTTAACGCCATTGATCGCAAACGGGAAAGAGAACGGCGCTATATGTTCAAAAGAGCCTACGAAATTGCTGATGAACTCGCACTGCATCTTGTTCAGAGGCTTCTGGATAAAAATATTATTGAAACAGACTCAACAGATGCGGTCCGTAGAAGTGTAAGCAACGAACTGCAGAAATTGCAGGACATGGAAGATTTTGATCTCCAATTCAAGATCGCCCCTCTCCGGCAGTTAACTTCAGATCCAAATTTTCTTAGCCTTTACATGACACAGTATATTATCGAAGATCTGATTAATCATCCCAGAATAGATGACGTCTATGGTGATGATATCGACATTTACAAAGTGGTGGATTCAATTCTGGACAGAATCAGGCCAAGTGAATAAAGGATTTCAGGAAAATTGACTGCCAAACGAAAATTATGGGGGATAATCATCCTGAAGACATACCTGCCGCTGTTTATGCCAATCATAAAGGCGAGATCTTTGATCTGCCGGATTTTTATATGGCCGGCCGCAGCGGCAATTTCTTTTCCCTGCCTGAAAAAAATGACCTTATACCTCTTCCGGAAGAAAGCGAACTCTTTATTCTGCCGGAGCGCAGCCCCATAGGCATTGATCGCCTGAGCAGGGAACCGGTTCTTCTTGAGGATGACCCTGAAAATAAACATCAAACAATTTCCGGGGTAGCCGCTTTCATGGCCCCGGCTCATACCGCAATCTTTACTGCCGCCTATGAAAAGAAGCACCCCGGGGCCGCCCCTTTGCCTTTGTTTTGCTATGCTGCGGTAGGCTGGCTGGATGGCCGCTTCTGGGTCACCGGGTTCAGAAGTGACCCGGATCAACGCCAGGATTTTAGTGATACGCCCCAGGACCTGATAAGAAAAAAAACCAGTCAAAAATTACAGAAAAACCCCGACAACCGGCTTATCCAGCACCTGGGCAAGTGCTGCCTGACCTATGGTTGTCCCGCTGCCAAAAATTTTTTCCTGGAACGTCATGAAGCGCCTCTCCCCACTTCCCCTTCTTGCAATGCCTGTTGTGTGGGTTGTATTTCTTTGCAGTCATCCGGTAGCTGCCCTGCTACCCAGGATCGTTTAAAGTTCATACCCTCTCCCGAAGAAATTGCTGAAATCGCTGTACCACACCTCCAGCAGGTGCCTCGGGCAGTAGTAAGTTTTGGCCAGGGTTGCGAGGGGGAACCACTCCTGCAAGCGGAAACCCTGGAAAAGTCTATAAGGCTTATCCGCAAACATACTGATAAAGGTACCATAAATTTGAACACCAACGCCAGCCTGCCTCAAGCAGTAAACAGACTGGCTGAAACCGGACTTGACTCTATTCGTGTCAGCACAAACAGTGCCCGCAAGGGTTGCCATACCCTCTATTACCGCCCTCGTGATTTCAACTTCAAGGATGTGCTTGAGTCCATCCGTATTATGAAAGAACACGGCAGATTCGTCTCCCTCAATTACTTCATATTTCCTGGTTTTACAGATGATGAAGAGGAATTCGAGGCCCTGATCAGCATGCTCAGCGAATATAAGCCAAATTTTATCCAACTGCGCAATCTCAATATAGACCCCGACTTGTACCTCGAGACAGTTCGGCATCAACCCAGAAGGAAACCAATGGGTATTCGCCGCTGGCATGAAAAAACTAAAGAAATTTTCCCGGACCTGGGCTTTGGCTACTTTAATCCGCCTTTAAGATAAAATAGTGAGAACCGGATCCTGATGAGTGGCAGCAGGTAATATCAGAAAAAAGTTGACTTGACTGAACGGCTGATTATATATTAATAGTTCAAAAAACCTTTAATCATTAATCATCACCATATGGAGAAAAATTATGAGCGGACATGGCGAAAACGGAAGTAACGAAGAAAGAGATTACCGGGTACCTCTGAAGGCCGGCATTGTCCTTTTGGCAATGGTTATTGCCATGATATTTATAGCAACCTTATAAAGATATCCCCCTAATAAATCTGCATGGCTCGTGGATGAGCATAACTTCAGCCATGATCATCCAGAGACACTTACAAGGTAAGATAGCCGGACCTGATTGAGGAAACTGCCAACCGGCAAAATAACTGCATGGGAAATCATACCATAATACTTAGCGATTGTTACAAAAAGTTTACCCGTGATCAGGACAAGGCCTGTTCCCCCAATGAAACGGTTAAACATTTTCACCAAAGACTTGAAGAGACCGGCCTCGATGTCCTTAAAGAGGTTCGGCGGATCGATAACGGCAGATTGGATATTCCTGTCTATTTCAGTGTTTGCGGCAACGATGCCTATAGAATTACAGGCAGCAAAAAACAGATGGGCAAAGGCGGTTCTCCTGAACAGGCTCGGGCCAGCGCCTGTATGGAACTGGCCGAACGTTTCAGTCTTTTCAGTTTTATGCGGAATGCGGGTAACTTTATTCAAGACACCTACCACGGGATTACAGAAAAGGGTTATCCTGTAATGCCGCTTGAAGCCCTTACTGCTTCGGTTCATGATAAAGAGACCTCTCCGGAGACCATGGAGAAGCTTCTGGACCTGATCCCCATATCCTGGACCTGGGCAACCAACCTGACCAGCAAGGAAAATGTACTGATCCCCTTCAGCTGGTTTTATACCATAAACGAGTTCAACGGCTCATCTGCAGGTAATACCCCGGAAGAGGCGATCTGCCAGGGACTGTGTGAGGTAGTGGAACGTCATGTTTCCGACCTGGTCAGTCATAACCGCATGGAGACGGCGGCAATTGATCTTAACTCCCCGAAGGATCCGATCAACCGGGAACTTCTCCACAAGTTTCAAAAAAACGGGATCCGGGTCTACCTTAACGACATAAGTCTTGATACCGGGATACCTACAGTAGCCGGAGTAGCTATTGATCCTGCCACCTTTCCGGAAACAAGCGAGATAGTTTACACCGCCGGGACCTCACCAAACCCTGAAAAAGCGGTAAACAGGGCCTTGACCGAAATCGCCCAGCTGGGAGGCGACTTTAATACAGGATCAAACTATGAGGCAAGCGGTCTTCCCAAACCGGAGTCTCCGGAGGAAATAGACTATATGACTAAGACTTCCAGGTTAAGAAATCTGGAGGATATGACCAATCTTGCCGATGACAACATCAAAAAAGAAATAGAAAATTGTCTAACAGCGCTTAAAAAAATAAGCCTGGATGTCTATATCATTAACATCAGCCACCCTGACCTTAAAATCCCGGCAATTTATACCGTAATACCCGGGGCCTGCTTCCGGGAACGCTCCCGCAACACCAGTGCCGGTCTCTTTGCCGCTAAACTGGCGGCTGAAAAAATTACCGACCCTCTTGAGTCGGCCGCAAGACTCACTGCCATGCAGGAAGTCTTCCCCGGGGCCTATTACCTGGAATTCTACTTAGGACATAAGATGATTGAAAGCGGCCGGCCTGAAGAGGCAATAAACCATTTTAAAAGGGCCCTCTCTTTGGATCCGGACTATAATGATATTCCCTATATTCATTCTTTTCTAGGAGACTCTTTGAAAGATCTGGGCAGATACAGTGAAGCCCTGGACATCCTGGAGCAGGGACTGGGCTATGACGGAAAAAGACCGGACATGCACAACATAATGGGAGTCTGTTATTTCAAGCTACAGAAATACGAGAAGGCGATAAAACACTTCCACAAGGCGGTGGAACTCTCACCCTCTTCGGCCATAGATTACGCCAACCTCGGGGTCAACTACCAGGAAAACGGCAATGCAGAAAAGGCTGTCAAGTATCTGAAAATAGCCCTTTCCCTGGATCCGGCCCTGGAGTTTGCCCAAAATCGGCTTATGCAACTACAGACCTAATCCACGGTCTATTAATCTTATTACTTTATTCTTATTTTTTATCTTTATAGTTCGTATTGTACAAAGCCGCCATCCCGGCTGTGTACTCTCCCCTTTTTTTCTTGTAAATAAAAAAAGGGGGAAGGATCTTCAACTCCTCATCCCCGTTTTTTACAGCTTCAAGCAGTACCATTTTGGCATGGACCCCGGGGTGGCCGTGGACCATCTGTAATCTTTTAGGTTCAAGGCGGTTTTCTCTCATGGTTTCCATTAACCCCGCAAGCCTCTGCGCCGGATAGATAAAAGCCACCCTGCCCCGGTTACAAACAGCATAGGATGCTGCTGTCACAGCCTCGGACAGGTTTGCTTTCAACTCATGCCGGGCAATGGCCTCTTCGCTTTCCGGATTCTGCCGGCCACTGGTGACTGTTCGGTAAGGAGGGTTAGAGACCACTAGATCAAAAAACTCCGCCGGCACTATCTCCCTGATCCTCCTGAAATCCCCCTGAATTGATTTCAGGCGTCCAGCATAGTCATTTATCTCTAGATTGCTTTTTAAAAGCCGGTAAAGACTATCTTGTAATTCCAGAGCAGTTATCCTTACTTCAGGCCACCGGTAAGCCAGAATAAGAGAGATTATGCCGCAGCCTGCCCCCAGATCCAGGATACTATGACCGGCCTGTGGGTATATATAGTGGGCCAGAAGAACGGAATCCACCGAAAAACGGTAGCCTTTTTCAGGCTGGAAAAATCGCAGATCTCCTTTAAATAGTGTTTCTTCAGTCACTAATCCACTTTCCGAACCAGTAATCCGGTCAGGATCTTGGGATAGAAATAAGTTGATTTCTGAGGCATGGTTAAGTCTTCGTCAGAGATCTTTTTTAACTGAGGAACCGGAGTAGAATTCATCAGAAAAAGGACGGGGGTTGTCCCAATGGAGACAGACGATTTTTTGATCGCATCATCCAGGGCATCTTCGGAATCGCTGCGATAGGTGATAAAGCCTTCCCGGTCGCATTGCTCCTGGTTTAATCCCAGGATATGTTCAATTATCAGTTTGGACAGGACAACAACATCAAGTTCCTGAAGGGCCTTGGGCAAATGGTCACCAATAACTTCAGCCATAACTCCCCTCTTTAAAGTAAGAAGAAAACAACGGTCTGAATCAGGTTCATACATACCAAACATTGTCTTACGCCCCCGGTTTGTCTCCATCCGGGAGAGAGCCTCGGTGGTCAGTATTTCCCGGCCGCCTCCCTTTATCTCTTCGACCTCAAAATAAGGCCTCATTAACTCAACCAGCCCCTCAGCAGTCAGGATGCCGGGATAATCAAGAAGGCGATGGGTAGGCAGAACAGAAAGCCCCTCCTCTTCCATAGGGCAGATATACATCATGGTGTGGTTATAGGGACTGTCAGGTTTGATTTCACCCAGGCGTTTTTTCATGAGTTCTCTGAACTGCAGAGCGGTGGTATAACGGTGATGACCATCGGCAATATAAAGGCATTTATCAATTAACATTTCCTGGACCCGGGTTATAGCCTCAGTGTCTGTTATCGGCCAGATGTAATGAGTACAGCCGTCGTGATCTTTGACAGAATACAGGGGAGCAGCGGAACGATACTGTTCCAGAGTATTGATAATCGAATTATCCTGATCGGAAAAAAGGGAAAAGATAGGACTGAACTGGGACCTGCAGGTGTCCAGAAGATCCAGACGATCATCAACCGCGTTGCTGAATGTCTTTTCATGCCTTTTAATAACACCTTCGGAGAACTCGGCCAGCCTGACTTCAACCATCATGCCTTTACGGGTTAATCTTCTACCGCTGGGCAGGTTATAGTGGGTATAGTACAGATAGATGCCGGGTTTCTCATCCTGGATAAGCACCCCTTCTTTTTGCCACTGCTGAAAAAATTTTCTGGATCGGCCATATCGCTCTTCAGGAGATTCTTCACCCATGTGTTTGGTCAGATCAAGCTGTACTATATTATAAGGACTTTTTTTTATCATATCCTTCATATCCTTTTCGTCAATGACATCATAGGGAGGGGAGACCACATTCTCCATCCTGCCTATTTTTTCCTTATTAAAACGAATTGCTTGAAAAGGCCTGATATTTGCCATAATATACTATCTCCTTTATCGATTAACGACTGGCGGTCGTGTAAGGCTTTGAACAGCAAATTTACATCCAGTCATAAGCAACTATTGCTAACTGGTTAATACTAAAACACCGAGAAATTGTAAAACGGCAGATTATAACCGAAAATAAAAAAAAACACCACTAACAACTATAATTGTTCTTGTCAATTGACGGCCATAATCTGTAAGGAGGTTTTTCATGTTTGATATTTTTATAGAGACCCACTTTTCTGCAGGCCATCATTTGCGGGACTACCCGGGCAACTGCGAAAGGCCCCACGGCCATAACTGGAGTGTGAAAGTAACCGTCCGGGTCAAGGAACTGGACCCTTTGGGGATGGGGGTCGATTTCAGGACAGTAAAGAAGGCGGTAGCCAGAATTCTTGATGACCTTGACCATCAGAATCTCAATGAACATGAAGCCTTCAAGATCCAGAATCCCTCTTCCGAAAACATTGCAGTATATATCTTTAACAGCCTTAAAAACGATCTCCAGTCAGACCGCTACCATCTCCACTCGATTATGGTAGGAGAGACCCGGGAAACCGGCGTTATCTATTATGGCAGACAGACCAGCTAGTTCGAAAAACAGCTCCCTGAACATTTCTGAACTTTTTTATTCTATCCAGGGAGAATCCAGCTTTGCCGGCTACCCCTGTTTTTTTATCCGCCTGGCCGGCTGTAATTTACGCTGTTCCTACTGCGATACAGCTTATGCCTATAAAGAAACCGGGGAAAAATATTCCCTAGGCAAACTGATGGAGTTGACTGAGAAGTATCCTGCCGCTCTGATTCTGATCACCGGCGGCGAACCACTGCTTCAGGAAAAGGTATATCCCTTGATGGAACTCCTGCTGGAGGCAGGAAGGAAAGTTATGCTGGAAACCAATGGCTCCATAAGCGTCAGAGAAGTACCACCGGCTGTTGTCAAGGTTATGGACCTGAAATGTCCGGACAGCGGCATGTCCGAACAGATGAATTTCAGTAATCTTGATTTCCTTACCCCGGCAGATGAGCTGAAATTTGTCATCAGTTCCCGTCTGGATTATGACTGGGCACTTGATATAGTCAGAAGCCGTTATCATCCTTCCTCTCCGGAAACGGATTTAAATGATTTACCCAGCATTCTTTTTTCCCCTGAGACCACCAGTCTGCCGCCTTTCCGCCTGGCCGGCTGGATCCTGGAAGACCATCTCCAGGTCAGGCTTCAGCTGCAACTCCACAAGGTATTATGGCCGAGAGAATCAAGAGGGGTATAGATCCTGAAATGATCAAAATAAATCTTGTCAGGTATCAGCATGAACAACAAAAAAAAGAACGCGCCCTCGCCCTGTTTTCCGGGGGTCTGGACAGCATTCTGGCCTGCCGGGTTATAGCTGACCAGGGCATCGATATTAAGGCAGTTAAATATATCAGTCCGTTCTTTGACTATAATCTCCTGAATCAACAAGAAGAGTACTGCAGGAATATTAAGGAGAAATACGGGATTGATGTTATTGTTAAAGACATCAGCCAGGATTATCTGGCCCTGCTTCATAACCCTCCTCATGGTTTCGGCAAACACTTCAATCCCTGCATAGACTGCAAGATCATGATGATCCGGAAAACATTGAGGATGATGCCTGAATACAACGCCTCCTTTATTATCAGCGGAGAGGTCATAAGTCAGCGCCTTATGTCCCAGCGACGGGATGCTTTAAGGATTATAGAAAGAGACAGCGGCAGTACAGGAATACTTATGCGGCCTTTATGCGCCCGAAGCCTCGAACCGACCGAACCGGAAGAACAGGGTATTGTCAACCGCGAAGAACTCCCTGATTTCAAAGGACGTTCCCGTACACCCCAGATGGAACTGGCTAAAAATCTCGGTATTGAGGATTATCCCAGTCCTGCCGGAGGATGTATCCTGACGGACCCTATACTGGGAAAAAGAATCAAGTCTTTATATGGTGAACTGGAACAGATAGGAATAGCTGATATCCGATTCATTCTTACCGGCAGGCAATTTCGCCTTCCCCATGGGGGCCGGCTGATCATGGGCAGAAGAAAAAAAGAAAATGAAAGGATAGCCGGACTCAAACAGCCCGGCGACATTGAGCTTAAGCCTGAGGACCGGCCAGGCCCCCTGGGTCTCCTGCGTTACAGCAAGGACCCGGAAGATATTGCACGCGCCGCCTCACTTATTGTGACTTACAGTAAAAAGTCAAATATTTTGCCTTTAGAAGGCCTGGTCAAAGCCACAGACGATGAATACGAAAAGACGATCAGAACCCTGCCCCTGCAAAAGGATTGCCTGTCAACCAGACAGCTCTGATTTGTTCAAGAATCTGTATTGAAGTAATTGTCAATACAGCATATTTAATTATAGGCACAAGTTCAGCTTTTTTTTTAATAGGATTTTGGTATATTTCACAATTCATTTTGTCCCTTTTACTTTCCAATAGTGGAAATAAGGGTAAAAATTTTTAAAGGTTAACGAAATATGACCCGGGTCCTATAAATTAATTAACTGTTTTAATGACGAAAAGCCACCTTAGCTCAGCCGGTAGAGCATCGGATTCGTAACCCGAAGGCCGGCGGTTCGACTCCGCCAGGTGGCTCCCAAAAATCAATAACTTACAGCTGGCAGGGATTTTAGAAATTTCATACAGTTTCACACGCACTGCCGACTGGCTTATTAGAGAGGACGCAGTATCATTAAAATTAACTTTGTGTTCCTGGTAGCGTGTTTCCTGTAACGGACACCAGAATATTTTGTGGTTTATCATTTTGCTATTTACTTTAAACCTCCAATTTGTTAAATTATTTTTCCGTTATTCCTGTCTGTCTTCAGAGAATAACATGAATAAAGAGATTCTAAGTAATTCAACTTTCCGACTTAATTTATTTATATGATATAACCTGAAAATCTCCCGCCAGACAGTGGTATTCAGCGGTGGATATGTCTGTTCAGGAACATTGTGCAGTTTTTGTTAGTGGCTTTTGGCGAAGCAAACGTTAAAAATTTCAACTGTCTGAGCGAGGTACGAGCGAGTTTTGAAATTTTAGTGAAGCGAGCCTTAGAGCCACTCAAACACGAAGCCGTTCCTGAATAGACATGCCAACCTCATGAAATTCTGTTATTTTTCTTAAGCCGGAAAGTTGATTAAGTAACATTAATAGAAAAGGATTCAGAAGTTCTTACTTGGAAAAAATTGGCAAGAATTGATAAATATAACCTAGAAAGTCAAAAAACATGTTTTCCAGACAAACATGTGTTATGTTTAAATGGATTTTATTCATCACCTGCCCCAAGGCACCCTGTTACTGCGAGAAGACAGTACTATTCTGCAGACAAACCAGCTTGCCTCGGATTTACTGAAATACGAAATTTCTGACCTCATCGGTAAAAAATTATCTTCTTTTTTTACCAGCAGCAGTAGAAGTAGTTTCCTGAGTTTTTTCCAAGAATTGCCTTCTAAACAGGCAGTTAGATGGACAACTGATTTTTTCTGTGGTGATGAATCCAGACAAAAAATCACCCTTCACCTGTCCCGTCTACCCGGTAACACCGTTATAGCCCAGCTCCAGGAAGAGGGAGAGCCTGAACGAAACAGAAAGTCTACTCCGGACAGTAAACTGAAACTCCTTGAAGCCCAGTACCGTCATGCCTCTACCGGTATAATGTTTATTAATGGAAAAAGGGAGATAGTTTACTATAACAAAGAATTTCTTAAAATATGGGATATAACCTCTTTTGGTAAACAATGCCGGGATATCGGCAAGGCACTTTTTCCGCTACTGCCTAAATTAAAAAATCCTGAAAACTTCCTGGAAAAATTTGAACAATTTTGTGAGCCATCTGATAAAACTACCAGCGATGAAGTGGAATTTACAGACGGCCGGGTCTTTAACCGTAATTCTTTTCCCATTTATAACAGAGATCAATACCTTGGCAGGTTATGGCACTTTACTGACGTCACAGAATTCAAAAAAATTAACAAAATCTTTGACCGGCAACAAAAATTCCTGAGCGCCGTACTGGAGAATATTCAGGATGGCATTATTGCCTGTGACGAGGATTACAAATTAACCTTTTTTAATCAGGCCGGCCGTAAACTTCACGGTCTGGATGAAGATACATTTACTTCAATGAAATGGACCGAGAAATACCATTTGTATAAAGAAGACGGCATAACCCCTATTCCTACTGAAAAACAACCTTTATTCAGGGTCCTCCGGGGAGAAAAAATCTGCAATGAGGAAATGGTTATCAAAACCGCGGAATCCGAAGAGCATTCACTCCGGGTCAGTGGCAGGGCCATTTATGATAACGGAAACGACAAGCCTGGTGCTGTCATATCCCTCCACGATATAACAGACTTGAAAAAAGCCCAACAGAAACTTCAACACATGGCTTATCACGATTCCCTGACCGGCCTGCCCAACAGAAGACTTTTTCATATCCTCCTTAATCAGGCAGTTAGCCAAGCCCAACGAAACATGAATAAGGTGGCAGTCTGTTTTTTTGACCTGGACAACTTTAAACAGGTAAATGACAGACTGGGTCATAATGCCGGAGACAAGATGCTGATCAAGGTAACTCAGATAGTCCGCAAATGCCTGAGGGCTTCGGACCTGATCTGCAGATGGGGGGGAGATGAATTTGTTGTAGCGCTGCCTCAGATCAGTCATAGTGAAGATGCCGGCCTTATTGCCGGAAAAATGTGTCAGGCCATAGAACAGGAGATAGCTGATATCTATCCTGACTTTTCAGTGACTACCAGCATGGGAATAGCCCTTTATCCCGACCACGCTTCTCATCCCGACAATCTGATCAGAGCGGCTGATATTGCCATGTATCTGGCCAAACAAAAAGGAAAAAACAGATTCAATCTTATTGCCTCTGAATTTATTCCTGATGACTATGAATGAACATAAAGGACTATGAAACGACCCGTTTTTCTAATCTTATCCTTTTTTATTCTGCTAACGGGTTGTGCGGTCAATCCGGTAACCGGTGAACGGGAACTGGCCCTGCTTAGTCCGCAACGGGAAGTTGACATTGGTAAAAAGCAGTATCTTCCCAGTATCCAGATGCAGGGTGGGCCATATGCTGTCAATCCGGAAATCAACAGTTATGTCCAGAAGGTTGGCCGGAAACTGGCCGCGATAAGCAGCCGTGATCTGCCCTATGAATTTGCGGTTATCAACAACTCTGTTCCCAATGCCTGGGCTCTGCCCGGCGGAAAAATTGCAGTAAACCGGGGACTTCTGTTTGAACTGGAAAACGAAGCGGAACTGGCCGCAGTAATAGGTCATGAAATTGTCCACGCCGCCGCCAGACACGGTGCCAAACAAGTGGAAAGAGGCCTCCTGATCCAGGGAGGGGTTATGGCGGCCGGCCTTGCGGTGAAGGACAGCGATTATGCCCATCTGGCAGTGGGCGGTGCCCAGTTGGCAGCCCAGTTAATAAACCAGAAGTACAGTCGTGAGGCAGAGATTGAAGCCGACTATTACGGCATGCGCTATATGGCTGAGGCAGGATATGATCCGGAAGCCGCAGTGAGCCTTCAGAAGAAATTCATCAAACTGGCCGATGCCAAGAAGAGCAGCTGGCTGGAGGGACTGTTCAGCAGTCACCCTCCTTCCCGGCAAAGACTGGAGGCCAACAAAAAAACCGCCCGGGAACTCCGGGCCGGGGGCTTAATCTTCAAAGAGCGTTACCAGCAAAAAATTGCCCCTATCCGCGAGAAGGCCCCTGCCTACGTCGCCTATGACCAGGGACTCATAGCCCTGAAAAAAGGAAATCTGGATAAAGCGGCTGAACTTGCGGACAAGGCCCTTGAAGTTGAACCTGAAGAGGGAAAGTTTTACGGTCTGCAGGGTGATATCCTGGCCGCTCGCCATAATTATCAGCAGGCTTTGGAGGCCTATGACCGCGGCATCTATCAACCGGGGGAATTCTTCGAGCTTTATCTTCAACGGGGACTGGTCAGAAAAAAACTGGGCCGGACAGGTGAGGCAGAGATTGACTTTCAAAAAAGCCTGGAACTGCTGCCAACTGCAGTGGCCTATAACGAACTGGGAAGATTGGCCCTTGCCGAAAATAAAAGTCAAAAAGCCAAGGAATATTTCAGACAGGCGGCCGCGTCTCAGTCCCGGGCAGGAAAAGAGGCCCTTAGTTCCCTGATCAGGCTGGATCTGCCGGATAATCCGGAGAAGTACATCAGGCTCAGGGCAGAGACAAATGACAGGAATATAATAGAGGAAATTAATGTTGAAAACACCACTCCCCTGCCTGTCAAAAATATCGTTATCACCGCGAGTTATACCAGGCCGGATGGCTCCAGTGGCCGGAAAAGACTTGAATATCCTCTGGAGCTTGCCGCAGGCCGGACTGTCAAGCTTAAAACCAGTCTACCGGCTGCAAGCCTGCTGCTTCAGGTAACCTCGGCTCAGCTGAACTAAAAATTACGGCTTTCGTGATTTTAATTCATAATCCACATGATTCTTACCTTAAAAAAAGGCGGCCAGGAATTCCCTGCCGCCTTTTTTCTGATTTGAGTTCTATAATTGAAGGATCCTATTCTTCATGAGTGGTTCGCATGGTTCTTGCCAGTTCCTTGATCTCTCCAAGATCCTTGGTCATTTCCTCCCAGCCATACCAGTAGGCATAATCAGGATTGACATGGAAAAAGGCCTGATAAGTCCGCATCCGGTGCTTCATATACATCTGGAGCAGCACCTGGTCTATATAAGAAAGATCATCCGGATTCTGATCCCAGTTGGCGCCATTGGTGTGCATGAAGGTTAGCAGAAAGGGATAGTCGTGGGGATAGCCCTCAGGCTTCTCAATGATATCGTCTTCATAGAGACCGGCCACTGTTTTAATGGCCTCGGCCATCAGACGGTCAGACTTCCTGAGGATGGAATCCCCCATCTCCAGCTGCTCCCGGGCATACTTCTCGGAATGACACTTGCTGCAGTTTTTGATCATCTTATCCCGTTCTTTCTGCCAGGCTTCCTGGGTCAGTCTCACCATATCAACTGATTTGACAGCATCGAGAATCGCGGTAGGTTCACCGGTCTCCGGATCAAGGATACCCAGAGCCTTGAGGATAGTGATCCGGTCTGACTTGGCCTGTTCGTCTTCAGGAAGAGGAAGCCTGACTCCCAGAAATCCCCAGGCCGTATGGTTGTTATGGCTGCCGTCCGGCATATGGCAATACTGACAGCTCGGGGCAACCGCGTCTTCTGGCAGGTCCCCGAATTTCTTGGCAAAATAGCGCTCTCCGTGTTTGGAGCTTGACCACATCTCCCACTGGGGATGGTCATAACCCATGTGGCACTGCTGGCAGGCCTTCGGATTCAGAGCCTCTTTTGTGGAAAAAGTATGCCTGGTATGACACTCGTCACAGGAGTTATTCTGATAACGGTAACCTTTCTCCCGTAATTCCTTTTTCTGTTTTTCGGTCTTGATCCCCATGTTATGACAACCGCCACAGCCCCGGCCGCCTTCTATCAGTTCGTCAGGAGCCATGTGGGTTGCCGGAATCATATTCAACGAAGTCCAGCCGAAATTATGCTTGCCTTTGGAAAACTCTTTGTACTTATTAGGATGACAGCCTCTACATACCTTTTCATCCGGCAATACTGCCTTTTCATAATCCTCGACGCTGAGATGTTTCGAACCATGACAAATTTTACAGGTAATCCCGCTTTCAGCATGCCTGCTCGCCTTATAATCCTGAACCTGGCCCGGAGAAATCTCTGTATGACATTCCATGCAGTTATCCCCTGCTCTCCCCATCAAGGGCAAAGCTAAAATAATCATAACGATCCCCGTTTGAACAATTTTTTTCTGCATCTTTCTCCTCCCTTGAAAATTAATCAGTTTACAAGTTTACCTTATTCAAGGACATACCCGGCACCCCAAATAATCAGAACAATAATTCTGCCGCCGGATCTATTTATTTGTTCTAAGCCAAATACCTTAAGCGGCATACCACCTTATAAATCCTATCTCAACGTCTTAAAAGGAGTTCTGTACTGTTAACCAGCATGGCTTTATACTCGTCTTCAGGCAAATCCAGAAACTCGCCTACTGAACTGGGAACAAGACTGTAAAAAAGATCAGCCTTAATGGTTATCGGCCCGGGAGCAATATTTTCCGGAACCTGCCAAATGTAATTCTCAATCTTGGTCTCCATTGGACCGACACGGTAGTCAACCTTGGTGTTATCAGCGGTGTACCACTGACAGACAGTCATTCTGCCCTTGGGGTCAAAGAAGGGACGCCGGAATATCCTTGAGCCGTCAGCAATAATCCCGTCCCTTCTAAGCCCTTTATGGTTCTTTACCTTCATGATTTCTCCCATGGCCTGATAGGCTATGGCCTCAGAATCGGCAATAGTGTATTCTTCACCCTCAAAACCCTTGGGTTCAACTCTCAGGATATAAATTTTGCCATTAGAATCAATGGCCAAAACTTGAAGCCAGACCATTCTTTCCTCTGTGGAACCGGTAGGTACTGAGTGGCCGGCCTTGCCGTTGAGAAGTTCGGCCCTTACTTTAACCTTATCACCAGGCTTAACCTCCATGGTGTCAGAATACAGGGCAAGATCAAGCGAACCGCCGAGCTTGCTTTCGAAATGAGAGCCGTGGAAGACATGATGGGCAACATCATCCCGCTCTTTACCGCCCATGGCCGATTTACCCTGAAAGCGGTACATATGACAGTCCTGACAAGTTATCCCTTCTTTGGCATAAGGACCTGCTTTAAATTCTCGATATGTTGATTTCACCCATGCACCGTAAGGACTCTGCTCATCGTGGCAGGTGGCACATAACTCGGGACTCTGCAGAAATTCGGAATACTCTGATTCATGGAAGGGGCTTTCGGCATCTTTACGGGGTCCGATTTTAACATTATCCGGACTGATTTTGTAACTGAAGTTAAAGGGAGAGCTTTCAGTTGTTCCTGTTATATTATGACAGATCTCACAACTTACCCCCTCATTGGCCCGAGTGTCTTCAGCCGCCTTTTTTGGAGGAATATCCCCGCTCAAAAAAGCCAGAGGAGCATGACAGGCAATGCAGTCCCCTTTGATGCCGGCTACCTTTTCCAACTCCTGGGAATGCGGTAAGGCCAGCTTGAAATACTCGACCTGATCCCACTTGTGAGTAAAAGACTGGGACATAAGACTCTGTTGCCATTCCTGGGCTATCTCTTTATGACACATTTGGCAATTCCGGGGTTTTTTGAAATCCTTGTATGAGTAAGAACCCATATCAGCGGCAAAACCCAGGGCCGGAATCATAACAAATAAGATAATCAAAGGTGTTTTTATATTTCTGAACATAGTTTCCTCCTGTTTGTCGGCTTTTACAGTTAACTGTTTGTCAATTGAATGCTATTCACTAATATTATAGAATCCTCTATAACATTATGTCAAAGGTAATATCCTAAATTTGTAACTCTTCAAATATAACCACATCTTATGAAAACAAGTATCCTTATATTCATATATCCTTATGTTTATATTCTGGCTAAAAATATTTCCCCCTTGACGTTTGCAAAGAAATGGATATAGTGATCTCTACCTGATGCGGGGTGGAGCAGTCTGGTAGCTCGTCGGGCTCATAACCCGAAGGTCAGAGGTTCAAATCCTCTCCCCGCTACCAAGTAAATTCAAGGGGTTAGAGAGAATTTCTTTCTAACCCCTTTTTTATTTCCTAACCTATTCCTAACCAGACAAAAAAAACCGGAAAGGATATTGTCCTGACCGGCTCGCAATAAATATTTGGACCTGTTCTATTTTTGATCCCTGGTTTTCTGAGTCAAGTTGTGGCTTCCTCGGTTTTGTCTTTGTCCGCGGCAAAATCAAGTGGAGCGATAAGTCCTTCCGCGAGTTCAAACGGTGTATCCGCCGGTTGACCGGCAGAAGCTGGTTTGTGTCCATGGACTACCGGTACAAAAAATTAGCGGAATATATTCGGGGCTGGATGAATTATTACGGAATATCGGAGTATTATCGCCCGATCCCGTTGATAGGGGTTAAAACCCCCGGCTACCCGATTCGCTTTAGCGATAAATATTTTTTCGATGCCCCACCTTTACAACCCAAATGGTTAGTTCTTCATCCTGAATGGAATAAATAATACGATATCGCCCCACCCGAAACCGATATCTTTCCTGACCGCTCAATTTTTTACTTCCAGGTTGGCGTGGATCTTCGCCCAAGGATTCAATACATTGAAGAATTTTGTTTAAATCTTTATCCGGAATTGTTTTAAAATCATTCCAAACTGATTTTTTGAAAAATATTTTATATCCGGCCATCTCTTTTGAGTCTCTTGATCATCTGCTCATAGCTGATAAGAGGTTCATCATGTCTTTCATCAAATACAGCGAGGTCTTCTGCATCCTCGGCAAGAGCCTCTTTGACAGCTTCATTGATTATTTCCGACATTGATCTGGATGTCTCCAAGGCTTTTATCCGTAAAGCCTGATGAAGCGATGGATCCAAATATATGGTTGAACGTTTCGATAATGTGGTCATGTTGTACCTCCGTAATTTTACAACATTATAACATTATGATGTTGTAATGTCAAGCTGAAAGCGAACGATCTGCTCACCTGCCGGTGGTCGAGTAGCCCGAGGGAACCACCCCCTCAGGCCCTCACAGATCCGTACGTGAATCTCTCGATTTATACCGCGTCGCATCTGTGTGGCTTTGGGATAATTCTCTGACCTTGGCGATAATGCGATCCTCATTGCGAATTTGGTCAGAATATGTCATGGTGGTGACCCGATTCGCCTTTTATCCGTCTTTTTCGCGACATACACCCCATAGCTGATGTGAGCTTTGTATGTCTCGTAGAGGTCTATTTCCTGTTGCTCCGCGGCCACAATCTCACGTGCTTCTTGACTGTGCCCGTTCCGGTTCAGGAAGTCATCGAATCTCGCCTGCATTGGACGGTAATACTCGTCCAGCCAGCAATGTTCCGGTAACACGAAATAGCCGATCGGGGAATAACCGTGCTTCTCCAAGACCCTGATCTTGGCTGAGGCCACATCGATTTCGGGATATTCGTCCTCCCAATGGTTCTGGAGTTCCGGCGGTCGGGAATCCGTGATCCAGGTAATCTCGGAAGCAACCAGCAGTCCGCTCGCTTTCAGGTGACACCGCCAGTCTGCTACGCCCTTTTCAAATCCGATGTTATAGATTGCCCCCTCTGACCAGATGACATCCAATTCCTCGTCGGCGAAAGGCAGGTTGTCCATGGAGCATGCAAGCGTCGAGATCCTATCCGCCACCCCCATGCTTTCAGCTCTTTCCTTAAGGACGTCCAGAAAGTCCTGAAGGAAGTCTACCGCCGTGATCCGCGCATTCAAGAGTCGGGCAAGCACGAGGGTGGATGCCCCCGTGCCGCAGCCGATATCTGCAACCTTCAGCGGCGCAGCCCGATCGACCATGGCCAGATTGAGCGCCTGCTGCGTCTCAGCATCTCCGCCCGGACCCTGTCGGTGGGCCTGCTTGTGAAGGTCGATTAAGAGCTGGTAATCATCCATAGTGCTGTCCTTATTTCGAATTATGGGACGGAACGATTGAGCTGTGGGGCCCGGAAACATATACCACAGCTTCTCTTTGATGCTTCAAACAATCGCCAATCAAAGACTTGGAAAAAAACGACGGCTTTTCCCGGTCCTCACAAGCGAATGGTTCGCCCTCTATTTTGATTTAAGGTAGCTTTTTAAATCTCTATAGTAATTTTCATGCGGGCCGATCATAATTAATTCAAGGTCATCCCCCACAAAACGATATGCAAGCAAATATTGGATACTTTTTATTTTAAATTTATGGACAAACACTCTACGGAGATCCCCTTTTTTTTCTTCTCCGATAGATGGGCTCGCGGCAATCATTTCCACCTGTTTATCCAACGCATTTTTTTCTTGCTTGGTGAATTTTTTAATTTTACGTTCAAAAGATCGGGATTGGAGAATTTTCATTGTCGTTTATCCAAAATTATATTCAGATGATTCTCCTTGTTCCAATTCCGCAAGACCGATAATAATCTCTTTAATTAGGCTGTAGGTCAGATCAGGATTTTCTTCAGCACATTTCCCAATCCTCGCCCAGTGCTCAATCTGGCCTGTTAAGGAACGCTTGTCGATTTTGCTGTATATTTTAGCTTCCCGAACCAATTCGTCGGTAATTCTTACTGCTGTTGTCATTATTATACCTCCTATTATATTGTTTTCTTAAAGATAGCATATGGAATTGCATAATGCAATATTAAATTGCAATATGATTAAATTATATGGGACGAACGGTTGAGCTGTGGGGCCGGGAAACATACACTCCAAAGCTAATCATTAAAGTTCAAAAATATCACCAGCCAAGGTCTTGGAAAAAAACCTACGGCTTTTATCAAATGTCAATTACTTTGTCCGGTTAATGACAATTATCTTGTCCGGTTTTTCTATTTATTTATTTCCCGGTTTTCGGGGTTGTCATGCCTTGATTTTAAGTTGATAATGACAATTAAGCCTGCCGGCAAGGCGGTGTAGATAATTGTCATTTGTTAAGCTTCTAATTGTCGCCGGCCATCTAATTACT
>JAWOFO010000008.1:0-14821 GCA_046497465.1 Desulfobia sp. | reverse complement strand
AGGACCTGCAGCCTGTTCTGCCACCGTAACTGGTCCATGCACTCGGATAAAAAGTCACTGACCATGCCGAAGTGATCGGTCAGCAGCTCCTTGCTGATCTTGGGCACGTCCCAGCCGGGAAGATAGGAATGAATACGGTCCATAAAGGCGGTATCATTACGCATCTCCTTGGGAAGCGGGCTTAACAGATGGCCTATTCTCTGCTGGTGCTCAACATCGACATCGAAATTGCCCAGCATGACAATGCTGCCGTCCGCCCGGATACTTTCCTTGCCGCGGCTGAACTCACCCGACTCCATATACCCCTTCATGATATTGACCCCGTCCTTCTGATCAAAAGAGATACCGGAAATTTCATCAAAGCAGACCGCGTCATACTGACATACCAGACCGCGCTGACCGGTATTGTTATTGACAAACATCTTGGGGACTGTGGCTTTGCCGCCGGAAATCAGATGGGCATAGGGGGAGACCTGCTGGTAGAGATGGCTTTTCCCTGTCCCCCGGGGACCAAGCTCAACCATATTGTAATTGCGCTCCACAAAAGGAATCATGCGCAGCAGCAGTACGGTTTTCTGCCGCTCCGAGAGAGCTGCCGGTTCAACACCCACGCTCCTCAGCAGAAAGTCAATCCACCGGCTGGTGGAGAAATGGGATCTGGCCTCTGAGAGGATGGAGAGCACGTCCCGCTTGGAAAGCTGGATTTCCCGCAGGCTCTCCACCGCAAAAGGACTGCCCTTTTTCTCCTCGGCAATCACCGGATCATAGCTGAGGGTAATTTCTGCGTAAAAGCCGCCGGTCAACATGCGCTCATGGGCCTTAACGATTTCAGAGCTGATGTGAACACTATCCAGCAGCAGGCTGGGCAAAGAGGCGATATAGGAGTTCGATTTTATATCCAGCCTGGCACTGATCAGGTCTATGATCTTCACTTCCCCGGTTTCCCGGGCCTTTGCCTTGTACAGCTCCTCTTCACCCGCTCTCACGGTCTTGGACTTTAACTGCCGGGAGACGATCTCCAGGCCTTCCTCAATCTCATCGGGGTCAGTAGTAGCGCAGTAGCGCCCCAGCATAAACTCCACTACATAAGTCGGAACAGGAAACTGCCGGCTGAAGGTGCGTACCAGGTCTTTGCGGACCAGGTACCCATCGAGAACTTCGGCTGCCAGCCGGTCAAGATTATCCATCTCCATCATTCTCCTCCCCCGATCACGGTCTGCAGCTGGGTAACAAGATCGCCATCTTCATCAATTACCACCACAAAGGCCTCTCTGCCTTCCAGGGCATCATCTTCCACAACGACTGAGGCCTTTCCAGACTTATCCACCGGCTTGGTTTTCCGGTCCATTGCCACACTGCTTTCCGCTTTTCCGGCCTGGAGACGGATATCAACAGACAACCCTTGATAATCACCGTCGATAGCCAGTTTGCAGCGCAGGCCCCGCCAGACAGTATCGGTAATTTCTATGGACCGGCCTTTATTAATCCCGCCGGTTACGGTCAGGTCCAGGAGCAGACATTCCTGAAGACTCAACCCGCCGTGGCTGTATTCCATCCCCTCCCGGTAGCAGCTGATCCCCCCTGCCAGGGCCACAGGCTGATTCTCATTCCAGTACCAGAGAAACTGCTTCTCCTGGCTCTTAACCCCCGGCTTTAAAACCGCACAGCGTCCCCACTTGTTTTCAGTCAAAGCAAGAGGCAGGTCAACTTTGGGCAGCCCACCCGGCATGAGCAGCCAGCCATGGTCCGTGACAAGGCGCACCCTTGTCCAGCCGGCCTGCATTAAGGACTCTACCTCTTCAGTTATCTCGGATAAGATATTGGCAATATATCGTACAATCTTCCAGCCGCTTTTATGGCCTTCGCTGTCAATATCTCCGCATTCACACCAGCCTGTTTCACCCTGGCCGCTACCCTTTTTATCCAAAACAGTCCAGCCTTCCTCGCCCAGCAGCTTTTTCAGCTGATAACCGCCTTTCAGAGACTGGCCGCTCTCAGCCACCACCGGCTCAAAGTCAGAATTGGAGTTCTTGCCGGCAATCCTGTCACGCACCGGTGATACAGCAGGCTTACCGGTGGCAGTCACACTCGGAAGGGGAGCCAGTCGCCGGACCTGGTCAACACCGTAGCCTTTATTCTCCAACCGGTTGATCAACCGCCGGGCTATGTCGAAACGCAGACCGTCAACAAAGAGAACACACTCCCCTTTCTTATATTTCGGCAGGATCTGAGCCGCCTCCTCTTTTCCGGGATAGCCATCTTGTTCTGCTAATTTCTGCAGGTTACGGTTCGACTCATCAAGCCAGGGCAGATAGATCGTCCGGATAGCTGTAATAACTACGGCAGCATCAGCTTGATCCCTGACAGAGGCCAAGGCCCGTAAAGCGGCGTCATCCGCCAGCCATCCTGAATGGATATACCCGGAAACTATATCTTCCATGCTGCCGCCGGCAAGTGCACTCTGGGTCTTTTCCGCCAGGACCGCCAGCCATTGTAATGCATCCGCCAGTTGTGTTTCATCCAAATCAGCCCATACAAAATGACGGCGACCGCCATGGCTTTTTTCCAGCTCCAGAATTTTCGCCTGAGCCTCGGAGGGAGTTTTGCGCTCCAGGGTGGCCAAGGCATCCCGCAGTTGACCTTCCTGTCTCTCGTTCCATTGAGGCCAGCCGCCGTGAGAGTCCTCGTCTGCAAAGAGAGTCACCTGCTTCATTTTGGTCTGGCGCAGCCGCTCCGGAATCCGCTGGTATCTTTGAGGTGCCTCGCAAAAACGGTCCCAGACTGACTGCCAGGGGCCTTTCCGTTCAGCCAGTTTCTGGGCGCCGGCTATCACTCCTTCCTTTTCAGGGTTGAAACCCATCTGGGACCGGCACACTGAAACAAAGGCCTGCCATTCGTTCCCACTCCGGCTCTGCTTGAAAACCTCCCCCTGATCAAGCCACTGCAGCAGATCCTTGACCGGATCGCCACCGGTGAGCAGGTTATTAAAAAAGTTCTGATCCAGGTGGCGCCCGGCAAGCAAATCATACTCCTTATCCAGCACCTGGTATAAGGCCACCTGCATGGCATTCAAGGTGGCCCGGTCCCGGGCGACATCAAGTCCAAGCCCGCCCTTAGTGGATACAAAAAAGGCGAGTACAGTCCAGTCCTTGGTATTATGCTGGGTCCAGACAGCCCCCCTGTACTGCAGCTCCACCACCGGCTTTAAATAATCGGGGCAGGATTCCACAGCGCGAAGGTCCTGGCGGCCCACCCCGGGCAGATAGATAACCGGTATCCGGTCTTCCGGCAGACTGATTCCCTCCAGGATCCTGGCAATGACACAGCGCAGCCAGATTCCGGGTCCGGTGGATCGTTCCGGGTCATATTCCCCCAGGATGAAGAGCTCCGGCATCTCCGCCTGAATGCGGGGAATGACTGATTCCCACTGCCTTTCCTTATCAGGCCAGAGGATGCAGGCAGGTGCCACCTGTACTTCGGGATTATAATCTGCCGTATCCCGGAGGTGCTGTTTCAATTTATCAATAATGCGCATATTCCACTTCTGTGATCCCTTTAAGTTCCTGCCTTACAGTTGATAAATCATTTTAAGATTGCCCAGGATCTCCTCGATGGTAGTATTTTTCAGGCCCAGGTTTTTCAGGTCAGGCGGATCTGCGGCCACAGCATCGAAGAATTGCCTGAGATCTTCGGCGACCGATCCTGGCACGGCAACCCTGGTCTCCGGTGACAAGATACGGTAGAGCCGGAAGACATCATTTTTATGCTTTTTCAAATCCTTACTGTCAACTTTGCCACCGGCATTCCTTCTTTGTACCAAATCGAGATAGGCCCTGACCTTCAGGGGAATCAGATACTCCTGAGGAATAATGGAAAGGTCTTCTGTTACCGACCGGCCGCTGACCACAAAGTCATAGTAATCGCTTTCCAGCAGAATAGCTGACAAACTTGACTCCGCCTCCTCTATGGGAATCGGGGTCAAATGGCTGTCATCAGGCAGAGTCAGGATATCGGGCTTTCGGGAAAACAGTTCCAGCATAAAGGGGAAGGCATCATCTTCAGGGTCGTAAAACCGGTAAAACAAGACCTTGCCGGTGCTCTTCTGCCGGTTCTTATAGCCGCCTTTCCTGACAAACTCCCAGAA
This sequence comes from Desulfobia sp., assembly GCA_046497465.1. GTDB lineage: Bacteria > Desulfobacterota > Desulfobulbia > Desulfobulbales > SURF-16 > JAWLDV01. Next base: position 10,677 of record JAWOFO010000008.1, on the reverse strand, counting down.
AAGACGGCTGAACTCGGCATCCACCGCTTCAACCACCAAAACAATGTCCAGGTCCCTGGTAACCCTGAAATCGAGATCCATCTGGCTCATGACGATATCACAGGCAGTACCACCTATCAGGATATACTTATCCTGATGGTCCTTGAAATACTCCCTGAAGAGCTCTACACCTCTTACCATTGGATATTCTCCATCATCTCTTCCAGGGCGGATTCAATCCGCTCGTCCCCTAATTCTTTCATACTCAGATAGAGGGAAAATGGATCTACCTTTTGTCCCCTTGCAAACAAGCGGGGCGAATAGCGCCAGATCTCCAAGACAAACTGCGCCTCGTCGGAAAATGCCGGAAGCACCTCCACGCCTCCTCCCTGCAGGCTTTTCCATTCCGCTGAGGAAACAGCATAGACCGGCCGCTCCGGTGGTGCCAGCATGGAATATTCTGCCAGGGCAGTTTGCCCGGCTCTCGGGAATTGAGGGGCATTTTCAAAAGACTTTATCCACAACCTTTTCAGAACCGGTGTTTTCAGATGGGGCAAGGATTCTTCCCACAGGCTCCGACGATCAGCAGTGAATTGGACCAGCCTGTTACGCCCAGAGCTTGAGACCTGGGCGAGACCGGCGGCTTCAATTTCATCAAAGGCCCGGGAGGTGGTCATCTTGGAATATCCAATTCTTTCAGCCAGTGCTGCCGGGGTCAGGGGCTCATTAATCTTCAGATTCAGACAATAAAGGATCAAAGCCTGAGTGGCAGGGCTTACCGCCTCAGCCGCCGGCTCATTTTTTTTTAAAAACTCTCTCAAATTGAGAGCCAAGTCCGGCAGGTAGAGCTGATTATCCGGAATAATGAAAGGGACTTTATAGGCTATCAATCGTTTGCGATTGTAGGAAGAGAGACTGTCACCAAGAAAGACGGATCTGGCATCCAGCTTTTCATTTACCAGCTGGATATGTTTACGGATACCGGCGGGGGTTAGTTCGCTGCTGTCTTTAACTGCCAGAACAACGAAATTTTCCCCATACAGGCTGAGATTGTAAAAGTCATAGTACTCATGGAGAAAAAAAGGCAGACCTCCGGTTGTTTCCTTCCTGGAGAATTCAGTCTCAATACCGAGCGTCTCGGACAGGTATCTCTGGCAGCGGTTGACGAGGTTTTGCATCGTGCTCCCTGGTTATAGTAACATTTTTTTGCACAATAACATAGCAGGTGTTACTGTGCAAAAAAATGTTACTTCCTTTGGCAAAATGGAGCCCCTTTAGAAAGCTATAATAATAGCGATTCGCTGATATTTTGGTTGAACAGGCTGATACTTTATTAATTTGCCCGATTAAGCCTGAATAACTCTATTGCCTGATTGGCTAATTTCTCCGTACGCTTATCGATCTGTTCCTTGCTCCAAGATTCCGCAAATGCCAAGTCCTCATTAAGCTTGAGATTATTTTTATACCCTACCTGACGACCTTTGCCATCAGTGCCCAGTTTCACTGGAATAGGCCCCGGGCTGTATGAACACCGCCAATGTATTAGATGTCAATTACTTTGTCCGGTTCGCGACAATTATCCCTTATTTTTGTTCATTGCGTCATCATTCCTTTTTCCATTTTTTCAATCTGCTTCGGCATGCAGCCTCCGGCAGTCTGGAGTTAATGGAAAGAAGGTCCGCCAGTTTGTCATGTGCCTCTCTTTTGGAAATAATCTCCTGGGCCACCAGTTGATCCAGCACCCAGAGAATGCCATGAACAGGAATATCCAACTGTTCAGCTGTCTTCCGAAGTTGGCCATCACCTGTCAACAGCCGGGCATTGAGAGACCTGGTGTAATAAAGACAGGAACAGTCAGGGATTGAGAGCTGCCTGTATTCAACCTCCAGCAACTGGATTTCTGTTAATTCTTCATAATTGAAGGATTTTTTCCGAAGGTCTCCGTTATTGATGAACTCATACAATTGCTCGACTTTCTCCTCCTGCACCTCGCCTATCACAAAATCCGTAACATGAAACTCATAGTGCAGCCTGAAAAATGATTCCAGCAGATCAATTTTTAACAGGTCAATGAAGATATTGGCATCATTTACCAGGAGAATCATGCAACGAAATGAACCTCCCGGTCAAATTCCGCCACCGACTTGTTCAACAGTTCAGCCGCCTTGCTGAAGCTGATGATCTGTTCGGCAGCCGCATGGTAAACAAGCTGTTTGAAACGATTGGCAACTTCCCTGCCTTCGTATCTACCGGGTTCCTCTTTGCGCCAGCCATGCTTGCCGGCATAGATGAAGAAAAGCCTGTAAGCATTTGCCGAGATGATCTCCAGTCTCAAAGCCCGGGCCATTATGGCCTGCATGGAGATGCCGAAAATACCTTTCAGTTTTTTCAGCTCCCATTCGGTTATTTTGTTGCGCTTTTCGCCCATCTCAGCCCGCATGATATTTTCAGGCAGCAGCAGAGCCCCGGCAAAAGCGTGGCATAATTTTTCAGTGGATTCTTCTTCACTCTCCGAAAAATCAAGGAGCAGATGGGCCATTTCATGGGCTACGGTGAACCGTTTGCGTACCAGATTACTGTCTTTGTAGGCTGCAATAACCGGGATATCCATACCGGAAGCAAATCCGGACAATCCGTCAAAATGTTCAAAATCGGCGACTTCAAAGACCTTGAAACCTTTGTCTTCCAGCAATTCGATAAGGTGTGGCACCGGTCCTTCACCAAGCTTCCACTTCTCCCGGATTTCCCAGGCGACCCGCTCTACGTCCTCATAACATCGTATCTTATTATCAGTGATCGGATTGTCAAATCCCGGCGGGATACCCAGAATATCCTCCAGCTCCAGATACTTTTGCAGAAAATCAAGAGTCTGGTACTTGATCTGTTCTTCAGATTTTTTACTCAGCCTGGACTTTTTCCTGAACTCCAGACCGTCGATTGCAACCCTGGAGAAGCGGAAGAAATAATCCGCCTTGAGGTTCAGAGCCCTTGCCAGGGCCAATACTACCTCGCTACCCGGCTTGATCTGCCCCTTCTCATATTTACTGATTGCCTGTTTACTGACAATTGCCCCAGCTTTTTCCGCCAGTTCAGCCATACTCATACCCGCCATCTTCCGGGCGGAACGGAGTCGTATGCCGAATTCATTAATCATGTTTCCACCTCCTTGGTTGACAACCATCAATTTTTTTTAATTCTTTGTCAACCAAGAAGTTATTTTCAACTTCTTTTTTAAAAGATATTTTATCTGACCATCCTATTGATCTTCGCAATTTTCTTTTACTTCTTTTTTGTCGAGTAATGCTTCAGAATATCTTGTTAACCGGACATTTCTTTTCCACTCCGGCCACTGTTCTACATTCTCCTGTGCCTTTGCGGCATTTCGCCAAAATTCCTGAGCACCTTCTTTACGGCTTTTTCTTATTCTCACCTTCTCCTCCGGCTCAAACTTATTGAGAATAAATCGGATAAACTTTCTTGGCCCAAACTCTCCGAGACGGGGGCATTATCCTCTGGAATAACTTTACAAAACCACGCTATTGATACCATCTGTTCAGAAAACAATGAAGTTAGCGGCCTTTCGGGGAAAACCGAGGCCTTGCTAATCTATTTGAAATTTGGGAGTCGCTGTCTCCCCAATCAAGAACGAGGCATAGGAATCGGAAAGTTGAGTTAAAGGGTAATTGAAACTATCACCTCCTTTCTACTGCTCCAAGAGTCTCCCCAGATTCAGCATGAACCCACTCAGTCCATCCATTAACTGATGCACCGCGAATCACTCCAGCCGCATGCGACGGTGATGGAAAAGTTTTATCTTTGGTAAAGAGATACCCTCCATTATCAGTCTTTTCCAATACTTTGTTTTGAATTAATCTCTGCCTTGATTTGCAAAGGCTTTCCGGGCATGAATTGGTTGTCTTTCCTCGAGCAATACTTCCTCTTAAAACTTTCATCCTTTTTTTAGAAACATAAAGAGCCCTGCCATCAACCCCCTTGCCTTTAATAACATAAGCCTCTGATTCCTCAGACAAAAAAGAGTCAGAATGAAATTCAAACGATCTCTCTCGAGATGCAGTAGAATTAGCCTTCTCAATTCGTTCAACATAAAAGGACTTTCTACCTTTTGGGAGATTTACTTCAACCTCTTCTCCTTCTTCGCTATCAAGCAGTGCTTGGGCCAGAGGTGTACGAATGTTCAATATCCCGGAATCAGGATCACTTGGAGAACTGCTGATAAGAGCTTGATAATAGAGATAATCTCCATCTTTATCAATCTCCAAATACTTAACTAAATCACCTGGTTCAACAACATTGCCCTGGACAACAGATGATTCATCTAAATCTTGCCCTTCTTGTTGGGAATCTTCCAAAGAAATTTTATCAGCCGTCGCTGAGTCTTGTTTTCCATCCACAGATTGTGGGGAGAAACCTACTGATTCAAAAACATCCTGTTCAAATTCTTGCGTATCCGTGGTCGTTACAGCACGCTTACGTAGCAGCTCAGCAAGACGTGCCTCAAGTCTGGCTATTTGAGTGTTCGGGTCGTTGAACCAGTCTGTTGACCAGATACGATATATTTCCCAGCCAAGATTACGCAAAACCTCTTCACGCAACCTATCGCGGTCCCGCGCTGACTTGGCGGAATGATAGGTGGCTCCGTCGCACTCAACGCCCATAATATATCCGTGTGGGTGAGCAGGATGCTTGATTGCTAAATCAATAAAGTAGCCAGCAACACCGACCTGACAATAAACTTCATAACCACGGGCCTCCAACTTATCTTTAACAAAGCGCTCAAAATCGCTATCAGGTTCTCCTGATTTTTCTCCTCCGTGAAGTCTTTTGGTGGCTGCGTACTCTAAATAGTCGCGTAGGGCTTGCCGACCACGGCTGGTGTTTGGCTCATTTACCTTAATATCATGGGCATTCATTGAACTATAAAGAATTACTTGTTCCTTAGCCCGAGTAAAAAGCACATTGAGACGGCGATGCCCCACTGCTGAATTGATTGGCCCAAAACGCTGAAGCACACGTTTGCTATCGGGATCAGGACCATAGGTTGTGGAGATAAAAATCACATCACGCTCATCTCCCTGTACATTCTCCAGATTCTTAACAAAAAAGCTCTGGAGTCCTCCTTCCTTGTCCTCCCAATGGCTAATATAGTTATAGGCAGCATGATCACGGGATAAAATGCGGTTTACTTCATCTTGTATCAACTCAGTTTGCTTCTTATTCATGGCGACCACTCCTAACGAACGATCGGGATGCCGGGCCATGAAATTAATTGCATCCTTAGCCACACGGCGTGCTTCTGGCACATTCATGTGTCCGCGATAGTATCCGTCCTCTACATTAACATAGCTAACTCCAAAATCCGGATAATTATCACGAGGACCCGGGAAAACAATCAATTCACCATCATAAAATTTTTCATTGGAAAAGGCTATAAGTTCGCCATTGCGAGAGCGGTAATGCCAAAGCAAGCGACGATAAGGATGCCAAGTACGCATCGCCAAATCGAGAATACTTTCGATGTAGGCAGCGTCAGCTTCTTCTTCCTCTTCATCATCTATATGTTCTTTAGCCTCAAAAAAACTGGTTGGCGGCAGCTGTTTTGGATCACCGACCACCACAACCTGATCTGCCCGTGCAAGTCCACAAAGAGCGTCTTCAGGACGTACCTGTGAAGCCTCATCGATTACTACCAGGTCGAACTCCAGCTGACCTGGTTCAAGGTATTGCGCAACAGATAACGGACTCATCATAAAACATGGTTTAAGAGTCTGTACGGCTGTGCCAGCCCGAGTAAGTAACTGTCGAATTGGGACATGTTTTTTTTTCTTATTTAGTTCGGCGTGAATAAGGCCTAATTCGGTTCGATCAGAGGCCTTGCCCTCGCTGTTACCTCGAGGCGCCTGATTTCTTGCAAGCTTAGCACGGAGATGCTGCCGTTGAAGTTTTATTACGCGGGAGTCGAGTTCCCTAAAATGCCGCTGTGCTTCCTGCTGATTGACACCAGAAAAATGTTTAAGTTCAGGATAATTCAGGAAAGCACTGCGGGCCAGACTACGATAAAGAATAAATGAGTAAGCGGCTTCAAGACCTTGGTATGATTGACCTACAGCATCATAGGCATCTAAGACAGGGGTGAGTCCAGCCGCTCGAACATCTTGAAGGGCACGGATATAGTTCACCCAACTATTTAGCGAACTGATATTATCATGAGCCCATACAAGTCTTTCCAAAAGAGACTCAAAACCAATTTCCTCGGGATTTTTACCAAAGAAGGTGGGCAAGTCTATACCTCCGGCGCTAACAGTCTCCTCTATCGTAGTGTCTAATTCCTCATGGATGTTAGCAAGGCTATGTGTCCGTTCACGAATATCCCGAAGATGACCTGAATAGTTGGGGTCAAAAAAATGATCTCGTAGTGCATCTGGAAGATTTAGCTTATCAAGGCTGTCGGCAACCTCAAGCGTCTGTCTAAGAAGGAAATGATCGGTTTCAACGCCATCGAATAACTTGCCAAGCGTTTTTTGTGCGGTCAAATTATCATCGATTGCTGATCTCGCCTTGATGCGGTCAGTATCTCTTTTGGCAAGGTCAGCAGCGTTGCCCAGTATCACCGTCCCGGAGAGGCCTGTTTGATTGACTTTTGCCTCCAGACTTTCCACCGCTTCAGCTCTGCTTTCAGCCTCCTTTACATAATTGTAAATCGGAATGTCTGGAGGGGAATAGCTCAGAGTTTTAATTGTGCTATCTAGCCGATTAAACATCTCATCACCGGTTAGCGCAATCAGGTCGTCCAAATCCCCTATGGATCCCTCAAGGAGAAGACGTCGGGCGGCACGGGATGATTCATCGATCCCGGCAAGAGTATTACGAATTTTGATCGAGAAGTCGTTAACCGCTATCAAGCTTTGGAAATCGGTCTCAAGCCCCATGAAACGATCACCGCAGATTTCAAAAAAGCGGGAATTGGCATTGAAAGCCTGGACCGCCTCTATGGTTTCGGCTATCCGCTCAAGATTATTTGCGATTTGAGCCCGGTCGCCGCTCGGCGGTTTATTGCGTGTGAGCATCCTGTAGTACTGCTTAGCATGACGCACTCTGCCCTTGAGGCCACTCAAAAAACCGGTATCCCTAAGAGCGTCGGCATGCTGGCGCAACATTTCCGGGGCACTCTTGTCTTCTACAGGAATAATGTGATTCTCTTCAAGATCGGCAAGCCTGTTCTTAAGAGCTATTTGTTCGTCACGGCCACGGTGCAAGTCTTCAGCGGCAAGTTCGTCATTAAGGAAAGGATTACGTAATAACAAAATCCGCCGTTCAGCATCCCTTACCAATCGTGCCGCCTTAATAAGCGGTATTAATTTTTTGGGTGTCGGCGCCTCTGTGATACCAAAAATCGAACAGAGATTTCCTGCATTATCAGATAACCCCCTCCAGTTTGCGGCCTCTCCGTTCAGGTCGTCAATAATGGCGGGTAAATCGGCAGATGTAACCTCCTCAACTTTTAGTTCATGCGCCTCATCAGCTATGGTGTAAAGTATTTCACTATTATTGTATAAACCACCTGGGTCACACGCTGCTTGATCAAGGATTTCTGCCGCCTCTGTGTATAACGTAAGAGATTCACATAGATCTCTTACCGCTTCCCTTAATGAGCTGTCCGCCAATTTGGACAGAAGTTCCAGATCGCCGGCCGGCTCAGGCAATGACTTGGTTATCTTAACCAGATAACGTGTTTCATCCAGTGTAGTCGGAATGCCGGGGATTTCCTCCGCAGCATTTCGCAGGCGCTTCAAAGTACCTATCCAGTCGTCAATGCCCTCATGCAGTGTCTCCTGATCGAATGGCCCTATCTCTGTTTTGCCTATACCGTACCAAGGATGCTTGTCAACGCCACCAAAGTTAGCATTAAACTCTTGAACATGGTTCTCAAGAACTCGTAGGTATTCCTGTCGTTCAGCTTTGGCGTAGGGGGTAATGATGGTAGCATCCGGGAGCTCCATTTTATGCAGGCCATAGGGAAACCCATGTTGGTCACGTCGACACTGGTCAGCCCAGAGAATTTGTTGAATGCTCATTCCGAGACCTCCATACTCAGTATTGAGCACTTCGGCATAACGGTTTAAGCGTTTTTTAAGATTTTCTAAGGTCTGTATAGCTTCAGAGAGCTCCTCTGGCTCCTTCTCTCTGCCCTGAATATCGATACGAGCCTTCAACCCTTCCAGTATATCTTTCTTTCGAGCCTTGGTAGAATGCAATTCCATAACAAACTCCCCAAGGCCAAAATTGTCTAAGCGTGACTTAACTACATTAAGGGCGGCCATTTTTTCGGCAATGAAAAGCACGCGCTTACCATTACCCATAGCAGCTGCAAGTATGTTGGTAATAGTCTGCGATTTACCGGTTCCAGGCGGGCCTTCGATTGCTAAATTCTTTCCTTGCATTACATCGACAATAGCAGAGAACTGTGAGGAGTCTGCATCAGCAACAAGGGTGGGTACTTTAGAAGCTATTTTGGGGTCATCAACATCGTAAGGCTCAGCGGACGTTCCGGTGTCTTCATTACTCCCACCAAGCATTGCCGATAATGCCGCGTGAGTATGCAGCGCCACATTCTCAGGCCATCTTTCCGGGTCCAAATCCTTATACATTACAAGACGTGCGAAGGCAAAATGACCGATCGTCATGTATCGGCGTACCCGCCAATTGGGGTGACGGCCAACAATCTCCTCTTGGACCCTAACCAGGTAATCTTCCGGCGTGTCATCTTCCCTTAGTTCCGGCAGGCGCTCAGAAAAGCTGTGCTTAAGCCTTTCTGAAAGAGTCAAATTTATTTCAGACTCTTCCCCCACAGAGTTGATAGAGTATCGATATTGAGTACCGGAAAGATTCCTTGTAATCTCTACGGGATGTAATATTAAAGGCGCATATAACTTTTGATCTGAGTGAGGACTTTCCGTCCACTCCAGAAATCCGAAGGCAACATAAAGTGTATTAACACCTGTCTCTTGCAAGGTGGATCGTGCCTGTTGATAAACCCCGGAGAGTTTTCGTTCCATTTGATCAGGTAACAGAAGCGTCTGTATCTCGTTATCGGTATGCCTTGCTTCTACTTCCCCTTTACTTGACTTTGGAAGTTCATAGTTGGGTGAAAATCCGTGAGCCTTGGCATACTCAGCTATCGACATAATATCAGTGTGGGCCCTTGGAGGCATTCCCAATTGAGTACGCAGCCGGTCTTTAAGTTCACGTTCAGCACGCCGAAATTCCTTTAAATTCGGATCATCGTCCAGCCTGGCGATCTTTTCTTTGTAAGCTTCATCATTCTCGCGTGCTTCCTCAAGTGCCATCAGAAAGGAATCTGCATGCTCGTCCTTCGGCTCCTCTGCAGGTTCAGGTAATGACTTGAAAGTAAGCATCATACCCTCAAATAATTTCTCCTGCAGAATATCCGGTAACTCATCGATCACACGTACGTGAGTACGGGCTTTCTCAGAATGCCGGAAATTTAGTAACTTATTAGATTTGTTGAGATTAAGAAGTTTGGTGCGCAGCTGGCTGATTTGCTCGCGCGCGGCATCGGTGCGTGGCCCCTCAGAAACCCTCTTGATAGCAGTTCGGGCTGTTTGGGTACTGAACATGTTTTCGAAAATGTCTTCATAGTTGAGGGGCTGATCCATCACGGTTTTCATCCTTGGCTTATCAATTCTAGCTTTCCGGGTTCACTGATTCAACTGACTCCAGCACTTCTTCTACTTCCTCACCAGGATCTTCCCCTTCTGAAGCGACCTGATCCGTCAGGCGCTGCTGACCGTCAAGGATCAACCTTTCCGGCTCATACTTCAACTCTTCTTCACGCCCCCCTTCCACTGCCCGAGGCTTAAACTCCACATCCCCCCCCAGCCTGGAGGGTCATTATAGCGCCGACCGGAAAGGCTTGAGATATACTGGCAATAAGACTTCTGATTCCATAATCGTCCCAGACCCAGCCCCGCTGAAAATCAGGGAGTTGCAGTTTACCTGATCGAGTATCCTCCAGTAATCCGCTCAAAAATTCCTGGGTGGTGTCGAATATTGCCTTATTAGCCATCACAAGCTCCAATTCGTTGCTTTGAAATATATTGATTCCCCTCCCTAATTACCCTGCATATCATCGAGAAACTCAGATCCCGGATCAACACTGGTCACCAGGAGTTGGTCCCGGGCGCGAGTGCAGGCGACGTAAAGAAGATGCCGTTCCGTATTGTAAACTTCTTCCAGGTCCGTGTCGTCTGTGACAGTTTCTATCCGTTCCTGGGAAGGAATAACCTCGTCATCACAGGCCATCACAGCCACTGCTCTGAACTCGAGCCCCTTGGCAAGATGCATGGTACTGAGTGATATGTGACCGCTGGCGGTCTCCAGCTTCTCATCCAGAACCTTAAAAGGTAAATCCGCAGTTTCCACGGCCTGCCGGGCTCTGTTCATTTCTCCGGCAGAACGAACGAAAATAGCCATCTCGTGGGGCAATACCCCTTCCTCAATGCGCTCGGACAACCATTTACCTACAGCCTCGGCTTCTTCCTCCTCGGAATCACATGATAAAATCAGCGGTTTTGGTCCGTTGAACACCGAGATTGTTCCGCTCCGCTCCTCTAGGTTTCCATCAACATCTGATATTTCCGGGGCCAGCAGCAGGTCCGC
>JAWOFO010000074.1:0-22953 GCA_046497465.1 Desulfobia sp. | reverse complement strand
CAAAACGCGGGGCAAGCCGCAGATAAAAGTAAATATTCCTATCCGGACAAGACATTCTTCTGTGTCCGGGATGGACACATGTATTACTGTGTATCCCTTCTCAGCCCCTATAAAATTATACTATCCTCGGTCCATAACCCTGCAACTACAACCAAGGCCTTCCTAATAAAAGGGAAAATACTTGACACCGTAGTAGACAAAAATAATAAGGTTTTTTGCTCCAATAACGGGTTTACAAATTTTTATCAGCACCATTTTGAGGTATTATATTGAGAGGAAAACAGGAGGTTAAGTTATGTCAACGATGATGGAAAAGGATGAAGCACATAAGCTCATTGATCGTATGCCCCAAGGGTCTACGTGGGATGATTTGATGCGGGAAATATATGTTCGAGAAACGATTGAGCGTGGGTTGGCGGACAGCAATGCAGGCCGGACCAAGGACGTGAAAGAAGTCCGCGCAAAATATGGCTTGCCGGAATGAAAGTCCACTGGACAGATACAGCCGAGGAACACTTAGATGCCATCTACGCCTATATTGCACTGGATTCGCCGGAGTACGCCAGGCGTATGGTGGATCGTATTACCCGCAGATCTCAGCAAATCGCAGATTTACCGTTGTCAGGCCGCAAAGTTCCTGAATATGACCTAGATCAGATTCGGGAAGTTATAGAAGGTCCATACCGCATCATTTACCACATTAAGCCAGACCAGATTGACGTTGTGGCGGTGATCCACGGGGCAAAGGATACACTCCGTTCATAAGGTCGAGAGCCTGAATCGAACGTACATCAGTTTTGAGAAAGATGCTCATTCCGTTGCGCTTCATTCCCATCTCTCAAGTTGGGCGTTCGACAGAAGGATGTGGCCAGCAAGTTGGTTCCGGATTGTCTGGATTGGACATGGAAACCTCCATGTCCAGAACAGACGAAGCACTAAGTTCAATCTGTGCGGTGGAAATACTGCAGGGACTGATACCTGACAAGACATCCCCGATAAGCGGCAGTGTGTTCGGCCTCAGCGCTGACTATATCAGCCACAGCTTCGCCAGGACCTGCAGGAAGGCAGGGATTGAAGATCTCCGCTTCCACGACCTGCGTCATGAGGTGACCAGCCGTTTTTTTTGAAAATAGGATCTTGATGTTATGGAGATCAAGACTATAACCGGCCACAAGAGCATGCAGATGCTGGCCCGGTACAGCCATCTGCGCAACCACCGCCTAGCCGACCGCTTGGCGGGCGCAAGTCGTAGGCAAGGGTGAATATTCCTATCCCGACATGGTGTTCTTCTGTGTCCGGGATGGACATATGGTCCGCTGGATACGGACAATGATTCAGTAATTATTTTTCATTCTCTCCCAGGTCAGCCATGATCGGTTCATAATCCTCCAAAGCAACTGAAGCCCTCCTATAAAGGAAAAAATACTTGACACCTGAAGTAATCAACAAGTAAAGAAAAAATAACAGGATGGATGTCGCGATAGCGAGGAATAGGTATGGATCTGTACACAAAAAATGGACGACCACTCCAGGTTTTAGGAGACATCGTTTACAGTCGCTCTGGAACTGCTGTAGGGCGGTTAAAGGGAGAGAAAGTCTTTGGGACCGACGGTCGTTACGTTGGGACCATCGTGGGCGACCGACTTGTACATCGCTCGACGGATAGTGCCGGAATCAGTTCTCCCTTCTCGGCTGCAAACCGTATTGGTTCTGCGCGAGCAAACCGCGTAGGCTCGGCTATCTGGGGCGATGAACCTGATTTTCCCGACTGAAAGGAAGGAGGCCGAACAATCGGGTGGAGGTTGACTGGTGTTCCACTGGCGCTCCACACCAGTACCTCACCCGTCATGTTAGCTGGCTCGAGGAAGCTACTGAATGATGTACACAAAAAAGATCCTTTGTCTCGCGAACTCACGAAAGCCTCCGTCCGGTCGGTGTGTGGCTGGTCGTGAGGTGGTTGAGAACGGGTTTGGTCCGTGGCATCGACCCGTGAGCACCCGCGTTTCCGAGGAGATTTCCGAAGAGGAGCGCCGTTACGAGAACGGACAGGACCCACAGGTGCTCGACATCATCAGCATTCCGTTGAGCAAGCCGAACCCCTGCGACCACCAGACCGAAAATCACGTGATCGACGCGGAGTACTACTGGGAGCGAAAGGGGGCGGTCAGCTGGGGACAACTGCAGGGAGCTATAGAGGTCGTGGGCGGCCCACTTTGGCAGAATGGCTACTCAACGTACTACGGCACCAACGACCGGGTGCCACAGAGAGGTCTCACCAACCTCCGCCGCTCACTCTACCTGGTCCAACCGCGTGATCTCGTAATCACCGTTGTCACCGAGGGGGAAGAGTTCGGGAATCCGAGACGCCGCGTTCGTGCACAGTTTACCCTCGACGGCTCTACCTACAGCCTGTTCGTGACGGACCCCGTGATCGAGCGGCAGTACTGGGGACCAGTAGATGGACGCTACCAGATCGATCAAGCGGTCCTCTGCGTGAGTCTCGGCGGCCTTCATGACGATGGCTACGCCTACAAGCTGGTCGCAGCCGTCATCACTCCGGATCGCGCAGGAGGCGAAGGATGAATTCGACTATCTACACAATCGGGCACTCCACGCATTCAGCAGAGAAGGTGGTCGACCTCCTGCGCCAACACGGTGTTACGGCTGTGGCGGATGTTCGTTCGCGCCCTTACAGCCGCATGAACCCGCAATTCAACCGTGAGGCTTTTTCCGCGCTGTTGAAAGCCGCTGGTATCGCATACGTATTTCTCGGCCGCGAGCTGGGAGCACGATCCGAGGACAGGGAATGCTACGCCGGCGGCAAGGTCCAATACGACCTTCTCGCCCAGAGTAAACTATTTCAGGTTGGGCTGGAACGTGTCATCCAAGGCATGACCAGCCACCGTGTGGCGCTGATGTGCGCGGAGAAGGATCCGCTCACTTGTCACCGCACCATTTTGGTTTGTCGTCATCTGGTCGCCCGAGAAGTTAACGTGGAACATATCCTCGAAGACGGGCGGCTTGAGAGTCATGACAACGCCCTCTCTCGGCTGCTGGGCGAGTTGGGGCTTCCAGAGCGCGATCTCTTCAGGAGCCGAGACGAGATCGTCGAGAAAGCCTACTCGAAGCGCGGGCAACAGATTGCCTATTCGGAATCCGCAGCGAGCGAGGACCAGACAGTGCAAGGAGTGGGACGTTGAAGCTGTACACGATCGGGTTTACCAAGACGACTGCTGAGTCGTTCTTTTCGCGCCTCTCGAAAGCCGGCGTGAAGAAGGTCGTCGACGTGCGCTTGAACAACGTCTCGCAGCTCGCTGGATTCGCAAAGAAGAACGACCTTCGGTACTTCCTCAGTGCAATCTGCGGGATCGGTTACGAGCACAGGCCTGAGCTGGCGCCGACGCAGGATATTCTCGATGCGTACAAGCAACATCGGAACGATTGGGCAAGGTACCAGGACCGCTTCCTCGAGCTGATGGAGAGGCGGCGGGTCGAGGAAACTATACCCCGCTCGGTGGTGAACGAGGCCTGCCTGCTCTGCAGCGAGGACAAGCCGCACTACTGCCACCGGCGATTGGTTGGGGAGTATTTGAAACAGAAGTGGGGCAATGTGGATGTTGTTCATCTGTAGAGATGAAAGGATATTCACGGTTGAGCCAGCTAATCGGGTAAGGGCGGGTCTTTCTCTCGCCCTCCTAACACCACCTGACAAACGGGTCCGCATCAGGCGGTTCCCGAGAGTTGTCACTACCACCGGTTTAAAATGGATCCATTTGGCCAGTTTTTTTGGGATAGTCACCGCCTATCCTTGCGGCCTATGATGTTGCCAGCCACAGGTTGATCCAGAAATTGTCAGGATTGGACATGGAAAACCCCATGTCCAGAACAGACGATGCACTGAGTTCAATCTGTATTATAGACACCGCTGACCCACCTGCCGCGGTCGTCGCCGTGCCCCAGGTCCTGAGAGGTCAGGGCCCGGGGCACGTCCCGGCTATACCCCTGCCTTTGATACTGCTCCTGTCTAACTTGAGTATAGTAATACCGGAAGCTATGCGGCGAGTGTACTCCCTTGGCTCCGGCTTTTGCCGCCAATCGTCCGAAGCGCCGCATGGCGGATTTGAGACTATTTTTTTGAATCAGCTTGCCCTCCCTGCTTTGGGCTACGCTTCGGGCCTGTTTGACGGCAGCCAGGGCTCGCTGTCTGTCCGTCACCCTGGTGTCCCTGGGTCTTCCTCCTTTCGTTCCATAAACCACCCGCACTGTTTCACCCCGTTGTAACTGCTTCTCCCAGGTTTTTAAAGATTTGTATGACTGGACTGCTTCCCGGCTCCTGAGCCCCAGTTCCCGCTGCAACTGCAGGCCGGCCCCGACACCGGGGTCTTTCTCAAAAGCAGCAGATATTATGCGGTCCGCGGTTTGTTTAGCAGGGGCAGTCCGGGCCGGACTTCTTTCTGCCTTGCCTCCGCAAAGCCGTTCGTTTTTTAATCTGTCATGGTCGGCTATTTTGTGCCTGCCCGCCTCACTGAGTATAGAGCGGATGTGGCTTATGTCGTTATGAAGGGTGCGGATGTCGTTTATTTCCTGTTGTCTACACCGGACATAGGATTCGATATGTTTAATTTTGATTTCTGAAATGGATTGTAGCGGGTAGCCGTTTTGGTGGAGGATTTGGGCAAGACGATCTGCGGTGCGGGAGCGGCCCTGGACGGTCAGGGTCGCGCCGCCGCAGCGGTGGGCCGTGTTCTGCAGTTCGGCTTTAAATCTGCTTTTTTTGCTCATGGCTGTCCCTTCTACTATCCGGCATAAATGAAGGGTCTGGAAAAATGTTCCGTGTCTCCGTTGTTATAAAATTTGGCCTGGCAGGAGGAAGCAACGATATATAGAGCCGGCCACTTCCTCGTGGTTGTGAATGTTGAGATTCTGGCCCCAGCCCTGACTGCAGAGCAGCGGGCTTGTTAAGGGGCGGCCGGTGACCCCGCTTTATCACCGGCTGTACCGGCTCCGTTGTTTGCGGGTAATTTGCCAGGCTGACGCCGGTTATTCCCGGCGTCATTTACCGGTTCGCCTCTTTATAGCCCGTAAAATATGGGCTCAGGAGGCTGACCGGGGTGTGCGTCACTCCGCGCTTTTTAAGCTCGGAGTGACGCACATGGGAGCCACATCGAAAACATCAGGGAGGCTTCATCCGGCTCGCTCCCACCACCTGTAGCTCCCAATATACAGGCGATGAGCCGCGGATTAGTCGCCATTGCCTAGCCGCCATACAGGCCACTTGCCTGCCTCGACGCCGGTTGGCTCATTCCTTACCCTGGGGCTATTACATCCGTACATCAACGAAGCCTCATCCAGCTTCCATCACCTGATTGCCTCTGGATCAGATAATGGACCGTGGATTACTTGACATTGCCTGGCCACCCTACCAGCCATTCGCTGGCCTCAGTGCCGGTTGACTCTGTCTTCGTTATGCTCCTATTTTTAACCTCCCGGCAGCCATAATGACGTTGGAGCCGCTCCTATATTTTGCACCCAGAGCGCGGGGGGAAAGGAAAAGCAGTTTCTCCTATGCCACTGCCAAGATTTGTTATTTAAATATTTATCATAATGGGCATAATTGTCAAGTATAAAATTGTGAAAATTCGGATACTTATCATTTATTATCTTTTTTTGTCATATAGCATCCGCTTTTATCAATTTTAATCAGGAACGAAAAATCTATGGAGTTTTTTAATTATGCCCCCTCCTTTTTCCTTATTCCTTTTTTTCCATTTGCTCTTTCCTCCTATTCCTTTTTCTTCTGGTATCTGCGATTCCTATGAGTCGACAAAAAATTATCAGGACCTGTGAAAGTCGGATCCGTCAAACTGTTACCACCGAGAAAGAATAGGCCCAGCTACCACTGGGAATGCATTGGCCTCACCGGTGATTGCAATTAAAAGAATAGACAATGGAATTGACAGATTACTTCAAAAAAGGACTGGGGGTACCAAATGATGTAATCAACAAATCTTTTTTGGCCCGGGTGGCGGAGACATATAAAAGACACCTTTCCTGGATTTCAGCATCTTTTTTTATGGTCTGATCTGAAGTGTCGACCAAAGCCTTTGCAAGAGGGACGATACCATCATTGACCCCGGCAATTATAATGCTGTCAAACTCCAACCCCTTAACCCTGTGCATTGTGGCTAACCGAAGCCCCTCATTCCACCTGTCTTCAGGTTCACTCCTTTTAATATAATAGAGAGGTATGTTGCTTCTGGCCAGGGCCTCTCCATAATTCTTAAGCAATTGATTGGTCCGGGCTACTAAGCAGATGCTGCCCAAGTTTGAGTCGCCACTAATAAAATCGGTTATAGCATCCACTTCTTCCTGAAAGGAATTAAAATTACGAATGATCGGATTGTTCCCATGCATCAGGGAGCGGTAGCCTTTTTGATTATCAGAACCGTCATCCAGGTCATCAATCGGGACATCTTTAAGCAGACTGACCGCCCAGTTGCGGTTTTCTTCAGTAGTTCTATAGTTGATCCTTAATTTCCGCCCCCTGCCTTTAATGTTAATCCCGCAGCGGCCCAGCACCACTTTATGTCGATAAATCCGTTGGTGGGCGTCGCCTACAATGAACAGGTCGTTTTTGCCTTCAGGAACCATCTGCCTTAATAACTGAAAAACCTGGCTCCCCATATCCTGGGCTTCATCAACTACTATGGAACGATACTGAGGAAGTTTATGCTCAGTCTGCAGTAACTGACGGGCATCCTGCATGGCATCATCTACTTCCCGTAGACTTTTTTCATTCAAAAGTACCCTGTACTCTTCAAATACCTGCCAGATAGATTGCCTTGCCTTACGATTTAAAGGAACTCCGCGGCCGATGCGGGAGGCTTTCAGATAATCCTTCAAATTAGTGATCCCCTGGGCTTGAATAATTTTCTCCCACTCCTCCGGATAAAAAGAAAAGGGTAGAGAAGGTTCATCAGGAGCAACAGTTACAGCCTGTTCCCAGAGATCTTTTAAAATGTCTTCGCCAGGATAGACGATCTTATATTCATAACCGCTTTTTTTCAGGAAATTATAAACCCAGCGGTCCAGATTAACGACTTCAATATGGGAAAGTTCCTCTTCATTGCATATGCTGCGGAGGTTTTCCCGGATATCAGCTGCCAGGTTCCGGGTAAAAGTGGTAAATAAGATGTGATCAGTAGGCTGATTATATATATTTTGTAGCAACCAACAGGCCCGGTGCATGGCTGCAACAGTTTTGCCTGTACCTGCATCGCCCAGGACCCTTACCGGACCATTCCAGTTGCGCTCCACCAGTTTCCTTTGGGCCGGGTGAAGAAAAACCCGCCATTTTTCCAGAGGGGCCTGAAGCATTGTCTGAAGCTCAATATCATCGGTAACAATGTGAAATCTTTGCTTGGAGAATGGATCTTCCAAAGCCTTCTCAAAGTCACTGGTATCGACTTCACGGGGAGTTTCATCGACTGCAAGTTCACTGAGAACATCATCTATGCTGAATCCCTCGGCCAGAAAAAACAGCGCTTCATAAGCCTCCTGGGGCAGGGCTGCGGAAAGATGGTCCAGATCTTCCAGGTTCTTCAGAACCCGGACCGCCGACATCAGGTCCTGAGGAACACCGATCTTTTTAATGTGACGATCGCTGATATTATCGAAAAGTCCCGGGAGATTGTCATCTTTCTCTTGTTCCTGAACATCTCTTGATTCTTCAACATCGTATATCTGCAGGCTTCCGGTATCCGGATGAACAGAGCATACTTTTCTTTCTGCCCAGTTATAAGCTTCATCATGTTTATCCACCCAGAGCAAAATGTAGACATTTCCCTTTTCAGGCTTGAGCACAATACCCCGATAAGTATCATCGATGCGCACGGAACGGAAATTGGGGTCAGCCGCCTGATTGATTTTTTCATAATTAATGCCGGCCCGGGTTGGGTCCTCCCGGAATCTGCTGACAAAGTTAATCACCTTGTTCTGTTTCTGCCTAGGAATCCGGGCAAAGGCATTTAAGAAATCCGACGATAAAGCGACCTTGGGAGATGCCATAAGAACCTCTTTTTAGAAATACATTTGAGCGAAATATTTTCGCAAGAAACTCACCAGTTGAACTTGTCAGAGAAAGCTCGACAAAGGACTTACCTCCCATCCTGCTTCCCGGAAAATGCCTGCCCTCTGCATCTGATCCTCAGTCAAATAGGCAACCTGGAGATCCGGCCAGCCCAGTTCAGCTTCAGCAACGACTTTTCCATTAACCGCGAGTTCAAAACCGGCTTCCGGAATCCGGCTGTTTTCCTTCTGGAATTTCAAAAGCAAAGGATGAATTTCTTCATCTGTTAAGGCAAAGAGCTCGTCCCATTGCTGCATCTCACCTTCGCTATCTGGAGATCTTTCTCCCGGACCAGATTGAATTTTGGCGGAAAGCTCATCCGGAGATGACTGTAATTCAAAATAATACCCGTTATTTGCGCCTTCTTGGGAGATGAATACAGAAGATGACAGGAACTGAAACAGATTGTAAAGCCGCAGGTAATTGACCCACTGGTTCTCAAAAGACTCTTTTTCCACTGCGGCGCTGTCATCGTTTAGATAGCCAAATATTTGAATGCCTGACGTATCTGAATGCTGCAGGGCCTCTTTCCGGGCCCGGAAAAAAACTCTGATTAAGTCTGCCGACATCAGCCCTATAAGGCCTTCAGCATCATCGTTTCTGAAGTCCTGTAAAAAGGGGTCCGGGAAAAGACCGATCAATTCCTCTTCCCAGCGCTGATAACTGTCTTTTTTCCCGGAATTCGTTATATCCAGAAAGCTGACAGCCTGGACAAAGGCATAACGCCGCCAACTTTCAATATCCGGGTCACTCAGGAACTTGGAAAACAGCAAGAAATTATCCAGAGTATGCCATTTGCGATACTCGCTAAGGCCGTATTTATCAAGGAGTTTGAAGAAACGCTGACTCCCGGTTTTGCTGTTTTCCGGATGGAGCAGATCCGCAGTCCTTTGACTATGTTGGTTCAAATGGGCGTTGACATCTCTCCAGGTAATGGACCAGATATTGAACTTACCGCTCTGGATAATGGCCATCCTTTGAGCGAGATCCAGCCCAATCCTGTCCCGGTGAAAAATATAGCCATCGGTAAAGACGGCAACCGGTCTAACTTTCATGGTGCTGCGGGCCGGCCAGAAAACAAAATCAGCTCTGCTGGGAATAGCTATTCCATCCGAAGGGGTCAGTTCAACCTGGGGTTCAATCTCATAAACCTGTTCATTTAATTCCAGAAAATATCCGGGCTTGCCATTGACAATTGATTTTTTAAGGGACAGAGAGAATCCCTTTTTTCGTAAGCGGCGCAGGGCCTCCAGAAACAGGGCTTCCAGTTCACTGTCCAAAAGACCGGAGACTGAGAGATCTTTCAGGCTGTTTACCTGCAGCAGCTGCTCCTTGTGCGACAAAATGAGGGACAGCATATCAACGGCTGTATCCCTCGAGGTTGTCCTCATGGTGAAACTGTTGCGGTAGGCGAAAAGGCAGGCATAACAGCCGTCTTTTTCCGGATTCAGGCGGCATTTACAGTACTGAAGTACGGATAAAGCCTTCTCCAGGACCTTGATCAGGGTTTCAGAACGCATTAACTGCTTGAGAAATCCTGTACCTCCCGGAACTGTATCATAGATAACCAGGTACTGTTTGGAAAGACTGGAATCAGGAACCGGCTCTGAGCTTACTGTAGTCTGCAGATGTTCAATGGCATAGGCGCTGCCGCCGAAATAGTGTTTCAGGCCAAGATGCAGGGCGGCAACAAAGGAGTTAAGCCGCCGCTCTGACCCTTCATATCCGGTTACCGGAAGCAGAATTTTAATGGCCTCGGAAGAAAACTCCCGGTACAGATAAACACAATCAATAAAATTTTCCTCTTTATCCTTATTACGGGCAGGGCAGCCAAAATCATGTTCAAGTTCTCCACTGTTTCCCTGGACTTTCCCGCAGTGTTTACAGAGGATAAATCCCGGCCGCTCCATGTCCTGACCGGCAATACGGATTCTGTTACTTGTCTTGCCGCAGGGACCGAAATTTATCTCCCGCAAGGTGGCCCTGGAGAGAAACTCAAAGCCAAAAGGGCATTCCGGATCGTTAATTTGATAGGCGTCTATGACTGCCTGATCATCGCTGTCCACCAGCATATTAGTGGTGAAAAAAACCGGATCGCGTTCGTCTCTTTCATCAGCTATCCGGCTTTTCCAATCCGGAGTGTTGGCAAATACCTGCCTGATGCGCAGAAGTTCTTGCTTTCTGCCCTGGTCGGACCATAAGCTGCTCCCGCACCTGGGACAGAGCTGATGTTCTTTAGCCAGGGCTTCATGTTCCATATGAGGACAGGAGTCGCACATCCGCCAGTCTTCCACCTTGGAGAGCCGCATATCCACTTTATCAATTACCACCCGGCGGCCATCCGCGTAAAAGGCATTGTTGGGGGCAAGCTCCCTGATCCCGGCCGAAGACGGTCTTTCGTAGGTGAAGCTTTTACTTTCGTAGCGCTTTTCATCTTCAGTGTTAGGGGATACCTTGCGGTATATTATGGAGTTGAGCATAATACCGCTTTCCGGGAAGGCATAATTGGGCAGCAGCCCTTCGGTTGTAAAAAAATTGAAAATATCCGAGGCATTCATTGTTTTAATCAGGGCCTGGAGCCCGGACCGCTCCCTTTTAAGCTGGCTGATCTCCTCCTGGTAGTTCTGATCCCGGGCGGGATTGGCCTTTAATTTATTGATTTCCCGGTAGAGCTGGTCAACTTTTGCTTTCAGGGACTTACGTTCTTTAAACAACTCATTCAAGCGCTGAGTTATCCGGTACGTCATACCCGCTTCCTGTCCGGCACTGCCATAGACAAAATGCTCCAGATGTTTCAGGGACTGGCTGCTTATATCCTGTTTGAAGAGTTCAACAAAACCGTCAAACAGTTCAGTTTGGCGATTTGTAATGAAACGGATCAAATTAAAGGGGAACTGATCCGGATTATTCCGGGCGAGAAAGTTCAAGACCGTACCCAGCCTGGGAGGAATAGTTCCATCTGCCAGACCTTGTGAAACCCAGCAGTCAAAGCAATAGGCTGTAAACTGCCTTTCCAGTACAGCCGAGGCATCCAGAAATACCCCCGGCGGCTGAATTTCACCGGCAATCATCTCAAGCGGATCATTGTAGAAATAGAGGTCGTGGGCCTTGCCGTTAGCAACTGTTAAATTCAGGCCGTTTCCATCCTTACGTCCGGACCTGCCGATACGCTGCAGATAATTGGCCTGGCCAGGGGGAACGGAACACTGGATTGTAGTGGAAAGGTCCCCGATATCAATTCCCATTTCCAGGGTAGGGGTACTGGAAAGCAAATTGGGATACCAGGGTTTACGCTCATCAGGAGGAGCTTTGAAATTTTCTTCCAGCCTCTGCCGTTCGTCCCGTTCCAGAAGACCGGAGTGTTCTTTTGTATATAGGCGGCTGATATCGCCCTTACTGTATAGATGGCCATAGTAGTCAAGCCCCTGGTGCCATTTCCGGTAAGATCCACGGCAATTACGGCGCAGGCAGGGCATATTTGTCCATATTGCTGAATCATCAGCAGATCCGGAAACGATGTAACCGCAACGGTCGCAACGGTACTGGATTACATCAGACCTCACACGCAGGGATCGGGGGGTAAGCCCCCAGATGTAATGCTGATTCCGCCAGCGGTGTTCTACAATACCGGCCTGTTCCAGCTGTTTGAAGACAATTTCATATAATTTTTCCAGCAAGTCGCTTTGGTGGAAAAACATTTGCGGGAAAAAACGGGAAGCCCACCACTCATACCAGGTGAAGGAGCCCTGCCGCCGGGAAAGAAGCTGGGGGAACCGTTCAATATTCGCTCGCGTGGTTACAAATGCAGGGGCCCGGGTAATTTTCCCGAAACTCGGCATCCATCGTTTCCAGCTTTGCGATATCTTATATGTTTTTCCCCAGTCCTCGATGTAGTCCTCAAGATCGGGATGGAAAATGCCTCCCTGCTGCCTGATGTTGGTGATCAGCCCCAGTATCATGGCGGCGGTATCAGTGGGCTTCAGCTGTCTTAATTCTTCAAGTTCATTATTTAGAATTTCGCAGATCAGCTTGGCTGTTGATTCTAACTTTTCATTATTGACAGCAAGGACTGAGCCTCCGGATTTTTCCAGGGTCCGGCCGATCCTGGCGCTGAAGCCGTATTCCGAATAAATTTCCCAGCGCAGCCGTCTGGCAATCCGGTCAGGCAGTATAGAGTTATGGGTTAATTTTCCCTGGGTGGTCAGGTTCTCAAAATCCCGGTGCCCGGTCATGTTCGGGGCAATAAATAAGGAGACAAACTGTTCCGGATCGAGTTTTTGGCGCCAATGATCCACTAACTGATCGGCAAGTTCAGCCAGGTTCAACCCTTCTCCGTATTTCTTGACAAATTGCTGTAAGGCAGTCCTGAAGGTAAACCGGTAGGTCCGGGCCCCGAAAAAGGCGGCCCGGTGAGCCGCATCCTGGACATTGTCCGAGAAAGTAAGGAGCTTTTTGTCATCGTTAAAATTGGAAGCAAAAAGCTGGCCGATCATTACGCTGGTAAGGCTTGCCGCCTGTGAACCCAGGAGGGTGAGACTGTTTACGGCATTACAGGTTGGGCAGTTATGGGAGGCGGAAACAGGGATTTCTACCGGGATCAGTTGACCTGAACCGCATGATGAGCAGTTGCCGCCCTGCTCCTGGTTGAGATGAATACAGCTGGTACAGAGTCTTTTGCGCCTACCTATGCCCGTATCCCGATGGTCTGAAGGGTGAACCGGAAAAAGCAGATACAACCTCTTATCTTTTTTCTTCTTAAAAAATTCCACGTAGATGGACTGCAGGTCCGTATCTATGCTGCCGCCGTGGAGGGAGCTTTTACCCACCCAGCCCATCAGACCGCATTCCCGGCAATGAACAACCGGCAGATGCTTCCGGATTAATTCATCAGTAAGATCATCGGCAAAGCGCAGACAAGGATCAGGCTCAACTGAAACCACCATGCGTTTAAGTTCCCGGCACCAGTGCTGGACCCGCACCTGTAGTTTCCTGCTGTCCTGAAAGCCGGCTTCAGAGATCAGAGCCAGCATGCTGTTTAAGAGCAGGGTCTGGTAGATTTCATCCCCGTTCTTAAGCTCTCTTGCCGTTCCCACCAGTTCTGAGATGACGCTATCATACGGCCGGACCCGGCCGTTCAGAATTTTCAGCAGGTTTTGGAAGAAGATATGGTTCTTCAGTTTTTCTCCCAGCATAAGCCGCCAGCTGTAATCCGGCCACTCTGTCTCTGATAACTGGAGGCCGGTCCAGAGCCCGGCCTGGCTCCGCACATAGGAAGGGTAATCCGGATAGTTCTCCGATTTCAAAAACTCTATGTGTTCAGCCCCAGGAATCTGGCTTAACTCTGCATCCTGATCACCGATGAATTCCCCGGCACTCTTCTGGGATTCTGTGATAACAGCTTCCAGGGGAAACGCTTCACTAAAAATCCGGCCGGCGTAATCGCACAGCCTTGCCATGCTTTCTTTACCGCCCAAAGTTGCCGAGGTGCCAACCGGACAGATAAAGTGTTCCGGTGCTTTCAGCTTTGCCTTAAGGCGCCGGAGCAGGCAGGCAAGATCGGTCCCCTGAGCCCCGTCAAAGGTGTGCAGTTCATCAACTACAATATAGCGAAGAGTTTCCGGGCCGTTCCGGGCCCAGAGCTTAATGTCCCGGGGGCGGATCATCAGGTAGTCCAGCATCTTGTAATTGGTCATCAGAATATCAGGTGGATTGCCGCGGAGAATATCTTTGTCCGTGATGACATAATCCGGACCCATTACCGGCTGAGGGCTTTTTTCTCCCTGACCGATATACATCCCGGCAGACACTTTTCCCTTCAACCCAGGGGTATTCCAGATGATTCTGGCTATACGGGAGGCCTGGTCAAAGGCCAGGGCGTTCATGGGATAGATAAGGACTGCCTTGATTCCGGGACGGCCACTTTGCTGCAGGCAGTGATCCAGTATAGGATAAGTAAAGCATTCGGTTTTACCGGAGCCGGTGCCGGTTGCTATTATGGTTGGT
Organism: Desulfobia sp.; assembly: GCA_046497465.1. Lineage (GTDB taxonomy): Bacteria > Desulfobacterota > Desulfobulbia > Desulfobulbales > SURF-16 > JAWLDV01. Next base: position 8,822 of record JAWOFO010000074.1, on the reverse strand, counting down.
TCCGGGTTTGGGGCGGAAAGTCTCTTGAAAGCCTCTTCCTGATGGCGGTAAGAGGTAAATGCTAAAGGAATTTCCGGGAAAAAATCTCTGGTTGCCTCATCTCCCGGTCGATACGGCAGGTTGATGGATACATATGGCCCCTTGAACAGAGCCCCGGGTTCATGCAAAAATTTGTCCAGCATGCCGTGGAAGAACGGGGTAGTGACATGGAAGGTGGTTGACAGGAAATCCTTGATGCCCTGTTCGATTTGCCTGGAAAGCACAGAAGGGATCATAAGGGCCTTTTTATAAGAGGTTTGTTTTGCATCTGTTCAGTTCAGATAGTATTTTTCTAAAAAGAAGTTATTTATTTTCTATATCTATATTGACATCTGTCCTGCTTTAATTATATTAGTATTATTAACAATAAAGTTAATAAGTCCGGTGCTGCTTGTCGGCTTGATAGGGTTGCGCCCCGCCGGACATCATATATAAGCCCCCAGCTTCCTGAGTTGGGGGCTTTTTTATGCTAAGTTGTTGACCCATTCGGTAACAGGGCTTTCTTCCGGGAAAACTTTGAGGCCATCCCTTTTATCTGCGGTGGTATTGCCTGAGTTGTATATCAGCGGCAGTAACGGCCTAAAAAACGGGTAATCTTTTTTATCATACTTTATAGCATGATAGATGCTGTATGAACATAAGTCAGCAAACTGCACCCCTTCTGATAATTCACTGGCCACAAACAGGGGCATCTCAATTATATTTTTCATCCAGAGCCCGGAACTGGTCCCGCTTTCCAGAAAATATGAGTGTTTCATTGCCAGGGAGATGTTGGCCTTTTTGCCTACATCATCGGTAATGATAGCTGCCTTATGCTTCTTATGATTTTCTGCCATGTAATTCTGTATCCTCTCGCAAAGCAGTTCCCAGGCCTTTCTGTGCAGCTTGTTATGGTCCATGAAGTCTTCGAGGTATCTTTTATCAATAATTACAGAAAAAAGGGGAATATGGATTCGATTTAGCTGATAGTAATAAGTGTCGACCAGGGATTTGATTTCTTCCTCGGTGAGTCGTGATAAGAAGGGATGCTTTCCTCTCTCCCTTGGAATTCTGATCCAGTTGGATTTTATTTCACATTGAGAGGTATCGAGCCTTGGCCCGCCCCTCTTAATGATGATTTCCCTCAGGCTTTTTTTCTTCCTGATAATCGGTGTATAAAATGTACGCCACTTATGTTCAAAGAGTCCGAAAGCGGTTAAGACATAAAGCCAGTCTTTTTCAATAACAGTTCCGTCTTCTCTGACTCTTTCTGTTTCCGGATCAAGGTTGCCGGTTTCATCCACATAGAATAAGTACATCTTAAACTCTCCAGTTCTTGGTCTTCCCGGAGCGGTTCCCATTACTGAAAACCTGGTTTAGGCTATAGGCATCAGCTTTCATCTTGAGTCTTTCTCCTTGTGTTATTCTGTTGGCGGTCTCTGGGAAAAATTAGACCAGACAATGTCATAGTCTTTTTCCCGGTCACATCTGTCAAAGGGCGGCAGGTAGGTGATGGTTTTTTCCCGGGGACCGCCCGGGAGGGTATCATCAGTAACGGTGCGGGAGAGAAAGTCCCCGGACTTGGGAGTCCTGATGATATTACCATCCTCATCACGGCTTTCTTCAGTTATTTCATTCCATTCCGGCCGGGAAAAGCCGACACCGGATAATCCCTTGGAGTTGGTAAAGATGATGCGGCCATTCTGATCATACCAAGTGTCACCTTCATTTTGACTCAAAACCGGAAACTGGACCCGGTATATGGTTTTAAGTTCGTTCAGGGTCAGTCCCAGGGCCATGGCAGTGAGGACGTCGATTTCCACTAAAGCCTGGCGGCGGGCATAATCATTTCGTAGGGCGCAGTCACGGTGCCACACCTGGGTTAAGTTGCGGAAGAATTCGTTTGACAGGCGCGGATCTGATTTGGCCCAATAGTCGTGATTGAATGCATTTTGCCAGCAAGGGTACCAGAGACTAGCATAGTGTAAACTAATACAATTGAGGGATAGAACACGTAGGGAAATTTTTTCATTTGAATTTATCAATGGGAAATTATGCCATGTGAAATGTAAGTTGGTTCTACCAGTTGTTTTAACAAAGAAATCTCCAAGTAAGCTAATCCCAAAGTATGTCGAATAGAGTAAATATTTTAGGTGCTTAAATGCCGTTGTTTGTACTCCATTTATATGTCCTACAGTTGGGGGTATTATTGCTCCGATTAGTGTCTTTTCTGCTGAAGGCCCAATCATCCCCCTGTAAGCCAACCGAAAAAACTCGGTCACTGGCCTCCCATCCCAAGGCACCTGAGGCGTACGCCGCTGATATTCTTCCCTGGAGCAGGCCGGGACATAGTTGGTGCGGGGTAGGTAGTGGTCCGGCAGCTCGGTGAGGTCGAGATGGTGATAATGTCCTTTTTCAGTACACACCTTCCATGGAGTTTGGTAAAAAGGGTTACCCACAAAAAAATGCGGTCCGGAGAGGATCAATTCCTCAGCCGTGTCCGGAAAACGGGTTTCGCGGCGAATAGTGCCTTCATTCTGCGAGTTGGTTTCATGCCACATTTCAGTGGAAAAATATTCACCTTCCGAATCCCCCAGTTTTTGAGGCTGGGCAGCGAATTTCTCCAGGACGCCGATCAGTTCCTGGGAATGCAATGCCGGAAGCCTGGCCTGTAAAAACGGTGTTCCGGCTGGATCGTAGAGACTGGCAAAAAGGGAAAGCTCGGATTCGCTCACTTCGATGATCCGGGAGGCGTGTCCATGAACATTCCAGTTGTTTTCATCATCCTTGATACCCGGCACTGCTCCGCTTCCATTGTGATCAAAGCAACTATATACAGTTTTAGCTGTAAATAGGTTTGCTATATGATAAAATGAAATTATATGGTTTTTATTTTGCTTATAAATATTAATACTATATTTACTTCGATGAGCAATTGGGAATAAAATATATTGGTTTTGAAACTGAAAGTGCGCCCGTAATCGCGGATAAACCTCTTCCCGGAAAGCCCCGCCTCTGGGATCATCATAAATGCCTTCCGGATGCAGGAAGGCTGATACCCCTTGCTTTGTTCCTTGCTGCCAGGCCTGGGGAAGAAAGCATTTATACAGATTGGACTGCATGCCTTTAAGCTCCGGATAATTCTGGTAGGCATTCAAGAAATTCTGGGTGCCTTCCGCCTCTTCATAAGCCTCCAGGTAGGATGATTTCAAATTAAGGCGTTCAATAGTATCTTCCCGCAGACTGGCCAGTTGAGGGGCAGACATTTTTTTTAAAACAAACATGGGCTCATGATCACCCATGATACCGCTTTCTTCCCACTGGAGTTTAATCCAGGGGGGATTGCCCAGAATCAGATCAAATCCTTCCCGGTCGGCAAAAATATCGGCAAATTCGAGCTCCCAGTGCAGGAACCGGTACTTGGCCGCCAGCTCCCGGGCCAGCTGCAGCCGTTCCATCTGCTCAGACAGCTTATCTACGTTGACCCGGCCCAGAGAGGACTCAAAATTAATGGTCTGCTGTTTGGGGCCGGTAGCCATTCCCGGCAGCCTGGCCTGGCTGTACTTCCCTGACTGGGAGTCAAAAACCTCTCCCAGGATGATAAGAGAGAGTTCAAACAGGTATTCCTCCCGGTTCGGCAGCATATCGACCTTTTCCAGGGGCCAGAACCAGAGGGCGCACCAGTAGTCCATGGCCAGCTTGAGCCGTTTATAGGGAGTAGAGTGCCTGTAACCTTCCGCCAGCAGATCTTGGCGGTAAAGCCTGTCCTTTTTCTCCACAGACGTCTGTTCCCGGCCGGATTCAGTATGGCCGAAAAAAGACAGGGGGTCACGGGTCCTGCACCGCAGTTCCCGCTGATTTCTGGTATGTTCCTTCCACAGAACATCGACAGTGGCGGAAAGCTGCCGGATCTGCTTTACTTCCGATTCAGTAAAGGGTTTTAAGAATTCCTGTTTCCATTGTCTGATGGAGGTAAAGGCCTCAGGCACCAGCTTTTTGACGTTTTTGTCCGCATACCCGGCCATCTGTCGGTCCGGCAGGAGAAAATGATAAATCATGCTTCCGGGCCGTTTCTCTTCGGGTTCAAGCCTTTGAGGGGGTTCATCCAGCCATAAAGGGTCCTGCCTGGTTCTCTTCCGCAGCAGTTTTTCCGGATAGACCTCGCGCCGGGCACCGATCAGGGAATTGCCGCAGACCAGCTGATTGCCGAACCAGGGGACAAAGCCTCCGGCATGGATGGTGTTGAGCCAGAGGGAGACTTCAGCCAGCTCCACAGCCACCGGGTTTAAGTCAATGCCGAAAACATTGTTGTCAGCCAGATAGGTTTTGACCTTCTGCTTTTCCCGACTGTAATCTTCGACTGATAGAATTTGATCTTTTTCTTTCTGTTTACGTTCCAGATAGGCTTCGGCCATCTGACCCACTGCCTCGTTTAAAAAGGCGGCCGAACCCATGGCTGGCTCACAGATGGTCAGCTCCAGGATATCATCGGCTGACCGGTCCTTCAGGAGTTCTTTTAAGGCGTAATGAACCAAGCAACGGCTCAGGGATTCCGGAGTATAGTAGGAGGCGGACTTCTGCCGGTCCCGGCCGGACATCCGGTAGATAAAGGTCCCCTTGGGGTAGTGGACCAGGGTGCCGTCTTTATTATAAACCTTCTCACTTTGGTTATAGTCGGGAAGGGCATCAGGCTTGACAAAATAGGCAATATCCAGCGGGTCCCAGAATTCGTTTGCCTTTTTTACCTCGTAGAGTCCGCTGTCGTTTTCCACGAAAAATCCCTGATAGGAGAGCAGGCCTTCGTATACTGCCCCGAGCTGGTTGATGCCCAGCTGGGCATAGGATATCCGTCCCCGACGTTTCTGCCGATTGCTTGAAGGCCGGGAGAGGGACATGAGCTGGATGACTTTTTGCAGGACTTTGTTGCGGAATTGCACTCGGGCCAGGACCGGTGTCCTTTGAGGATCAAAGAGATGGGACCTGAGCCGGGGGATTTCAAGGGTGTTGTGCCGGGAGTCTGGAGCTGTTAAATCTTTCTGGTGCTCTCTGGGATAGCCGTTATAAATCAGGTCAAAGAGCATTTCCAGAGATTCATGGATGAAGTAGCCGTCCTGGGACTCCTGCGTCGTCAGTTGGATCAGTTCCAGATCGCGGAGAGTTTCCAGGCTGTAGCCGGTCCGGTAGGCCTCGGATTCCAGGGGGACATAGCCCAGTTCCGGCCGGGCCTCGATATAGAATAAAAACAGCAGGCGGTACATGTAGCGCAGGCACTCCCGGGATAGCTGGCTGGCATCAATTTGTTCCGCCCCGCTGTAGATCCCTTTTTTCCTGACATTGTCCAGATACCACACCGCTTCATTGCCCAAAAGCTCAATGCTTTCCCGCAGGGCATATTTCAGATCCTCGGAGACCGCATAGGCATGCTTGTGGGAATGTTCTTCCAGGGTGTCAAGAAGGGCGATGCCGTCTTCCGGGCAGGTGCTGTCCCGGTGCAGTAATGCCGCCATAGCCTTGAGCGTTGTATCTGATTTACGGCCAAAGATCTCTTTTAAATCAAAGCGAAGTATCCTCTTCTGGGCCCATTTACTGCGGTCAATCAACAGGAACTGGCTGGTATTTGCCAGAATTACCCAGCGGGGAGGCTCCTGGCGGCTGAAAACCTGTTTGGTCAGAACTTCCTGCCAGGTGAAATCAGGGATCTTTTCCACTTCAACCAATTGATAGGAGGACTGTTCAGGCGTCTGCTCCAGGGGATCTGCTTCATCTCCGGAGAGGTTCGGAGCGTGAATAATCCAGAGTTCCGGAGCTCCGCCCGCCCGCTTAATTTCTTGGGCTACAGGGATCAGATACCCATCAAGGCCTTCTTGAAATGTGTGTTCAGTGGAGTAGCCCAGCGCATTCAGGAGATTTTCTAAGAAGGCTTCCTGGGCCTGCAGCCGGATATGATTGTCTTTTTCCGATTCCAGAAAATGCCGCAGCTTGAAATAGTCTTTTGCCAATGATCCAAGCTCGCTGGCAGGGGAGGCGACACCCTCTTCCTTCTGGCGCTGGTTCCAGGTCTTGAACAGATTCTTGAGATCTTTTTCCAGAATGGCAGACAGGTAGTGATGGGTATAGAACTCGTTTTCGTTGGTGATACCAGTCAGGTCAAGTGTCATAGGTGTATATGTCGGATTTTGAGTCCCGGGCAGGATCCGGGAATTGTTTTACATGCTTTCCTGAGTGCCCTGCAGGACCGCGACGACCTTGGTATAGGCCTGTTTCTCCGTGGTCATGGTTTCTTCGATCCATTTTATATATTCATCAAAGAGGCCCTGAATTTCACGTTCTCTTTCTTCGGCACGTCGTTGTTTGGTTTTCTGGGCAATGTTCATGGACTGGATCCGGTGCTGAACGGTTTGCAGGTGACGGTCGCGGAGGCCCTCCAGTTTCTGTAAATGCTCGTTTAGCTTTTCGTTGATGTTCTCCTCAAAATGATTGCGCTCTTGAAGCATCCAGTCCTTTGTATACTCAATGATTTCAGGCAGACGGTCTGCTGCTGTTTGGGATATCCGGTCACAGCCTGGATTGGAGAATCTCCGGTCAGCGAGTCCGGTACGCTGCAGGACTTTTTTAAAGGGTTCTATCCCCTGGTATTTTTCATCTTTTACTGTTGCCCCCACCCAGCGCTGGACCAGGGGTTGGCCTTTCAAGTTGGGAATGATCCCGGTGAGAATATAAATAATTTCATCCGAGGGCAGTGAAGTCAGGGTAAGTATCGGTGCCTCGTTTCTGCTAAAGCCTGCCAGGACCTTATCATTCAGCCATGAGATAGCCGGATGGAGTGGCCATAAATAGTGGAATTTGGGCCATGCCTGTTCATCTTTGCGGCAGCGCTTGATTTCATCCTGCACTTTGCTGGTATCATCCGTCATAAGAAGTTTACCGTCGCCAGGCCAGATCTCTCGGGGCAGATAGCGGAAACGGTGTTTTAAATCTTCAGGCACGGCAAAGCGGATCATCCGGCTTTCCGGTTCTGTCTCAAGATTTATATTCGATGTCCGGTCAATACTCTTAAGTGCCTGGACAGTATAATCAAAGTCATCTGCAAACAGAGTCGGCATGGTTTTGATTGCCGTGGTGCTGTCAGGCGGGAGGTCATCAGATTCTCCTTTCTGCAGGAAATCGAGTAGGTCGAAATCATTATCCCGGGCGGCAGTAAGGTCTTCGGATTCAAATGCTTCAGTGGTTTTATTTGCCTCCAGGGCTGCCGCGGTTTTCTCTGTTTCTATATCTACATCATAGACTCCCATCAGGGCGGAGGGATCGCCGATGTTTTTTACCGCCTCTTCGTCTTTCTGGATTAAAAGCTCCAGGATGCGCATGTCACCCCGTATCCTGGGATGCTGACTTTCGGAGACCAGGTAAGTGATCAAAGGGATTCGTTCCTGGCCGTAGCGGTCAATCCTGCCGTTTCGCTGTTGAAAAACCATCAGAGACCAGGGAATATCAAAATGAATGAGGCGGTGGCAGAGGTAGTGAAGATTAATACCTTCAGAGGCCACGTCCGAAGCCAGAAGTAAACGGATGGGGGCTTCCTCCCGCCCGAAGTTTTCCACGACTTCCTGCTGTTCAATATCAGACATGCCGCCATGGAGAATCGTTACAGCCTTTTTGTTGATTCCCAGGTCCTTGGGCAGATTATCGTAGAGAAACTGCAGGGTGGCGATACGCTCCGTAAAAATTACCAATCGGTCGAGTTTGTCCTTTCCAGTCCAGTAAAGCTGACTGTTTGAATCCTTGAGCAGATCAACGAGCTTGCAATATTTGCTGAAATCTCGGGGACCGATCGACGATACACTTGCTCTTAATTCTTCCAGGGCAGCAATGTCATTGTCGTTTTCCGGATTTTCTGCTCTGTACAACCGGCTTAAGCGGTTTTTTATAGTTTCCAGGCAGGCTGCCGGACTGGAGAAGAGGGCTTTTTCCAGAACCGTCTTAAACAAATGGCCGGATTTCCGGCCCCGGTCTATGCTGGAAAAGCTGAGATTAACCAGCAGATTGTAGGTATGTTCTTCCTTGTCGGTTGTCCGGGCATAGGACTTGCCGATCTCTCTCTCCTGAAAAGAGCTTTCCACCTGGTGCTGGATGTCTTTTTTAAACCGGCGGATAAACAGGCCGCGGATATCCTCCGGGCCGTAATGATCCGGGTCGGCAATAGCAGTGGGGTCAAGCATGTTCATGAGGCTGGCAAAGCTTCGGGGCCGGCCGTCATGTGGTGTTGCCGAAAGCATAATCAAGGAATCGGACTGCTTGGAAAGCAGTTTGGCCAGGCGGGCCCTCTGAGTGCGGCCATGGCCCCGTTCAGCAACATTTTGAGCCTCGTCGATGACGATTATGTCCCAATGGGCATTTTCCAGGTGTACCTTGAATTCGTTGTCCTGTTTCAAGGTATCAATGGAAATAATGGCCTTGTCAAAATAGTAAAAGGGATTGTGGTTGGTCGGGATCCTGGAGCGTACCCGCTGCAGGCCGATGGAGTCAAGACGGGTAAGGGGAATGGCAAAACGGCTCCACATCTCTTTTTGAAACTGGGTCAGAAGGCTTTTGACAGCGACCACCAGGATACGTTTGCCCCGGCCGCGGCGGATAAGCTCGCTTAACAGAACACCGGCTTCCAGTGTTTTTCCCAGCCCTACGGCGTCGGCGATCAGGATTCGCTGTCTGGGCTGTTGCAGGGCCTGGATAGCAGGGTCCAATTGATAAGGCACCAGGTCCATGGCAGCCTGATGTCCTATGTATAAGTTATTATCCGTAGGCGGGGT
>JAWOFO010000050.1:0-11424 GCA_046497465.1 Desulfobia sp. | reverse complement strand
TTACGGTTTACTGCTCTTTCCAGGGGATACATCCGGCAGGAAAAAGGCCTGGAGTCATAGACCCTGCACCCTTCGGCAGAAAGAAAAGGACAACTGTTGTTTTCATCCATCTTCATCATCAAAGAAGGGAAATAGGGGTTATCTCCCTTAACAAGGCGGGTATAATTTTCCAGAAATTTACTTGAACGAATTTGAAGCTTTTTTTTCAGCAAAATAATATCGTAAGGATACAAAAGCATATCCACATTACGACAGCAAAAGGTAAAACAACTAAGACCGGAATGGCAGCTGAATTGAAAGACGGAATCCCCCAGGGGAACCATGCCTTCCGGAAATTCTTTCTTATTCTGAATCTTGTTTCGCATATAACTTTCTGATCAACCCGTCCTTTATTACAGGAAATGCTGCTGTAGTATTAATTCCTGATTTTTAATAACTGCCCTCAACCAAAGAAAGTCCCGACTCTTGCCATCCCGAGACCCCGTCCTGTAGTACCTTGACATTTTCGTAACCGTGTCTAAAAGCCAGAGTTGCTGCCCTGGCATCAGTATCACAGCGAGAATTTTCACAGAAAAAAATTATCTCGGTGGATCTGTCTTCCGGTAGATTATCCCCTATTTCACTGCCCAGGCTGAAAAAAGAAACAGCAGTAGATATCGTGCCCCGGCGAAACTGTTCTGCAGGACGACAATCAACCAGCAGATAATGCCCTTTGAGAGGGCCCTTGACTACGAGGGCATAGAGATAATCACTTTTTATTTCAGTAATATCTTCAGCAATCCCGGTCACTTCATTTAGCGCATTATCAGCTTTTGACTCCTGTTTTGTCGACATATAAATATTATTTCTGCAGCCGGTCACAGCCAACCAGGTAATCACCGATAAACCTAAAACGATATAAATAACGTATAATTTTCTGGCCATAAGATCTCCTTGTCCATCCATGTTACTGGTTCTCGGTTTACTTACCATTTAATACTTCCTTTTCGAATCCCTATTATTAAATCATTCCTTTACATTGTCAACTTAAGCCGTTATTAAATAAGTTTTTTACTCCTTATCTCAAACCTATCCAGATTAATATATTTCATTACAACAGACTTAAAAAGTGACAGAATTAGAACTAACTGAAAAATTAAAGAAAAAAACAGCCAGGTTCCCCAAGGTAAATATTCTGGTTATAGGTGATCTGATTGTGGATCATTTTATCTGGGGAAGTGTCTCCCGTATATCCCCGGAAGCACCTGTGCCGGTGGTGAATGTAACCAATGAGAGTCTTCTCATGGGAGGAGCGGCCAATGTTCTCCACAATATCTACGACCTCGGCGGCAAGGCGGTCCTGTGCGGGGTTGTCGGTACCGACTACATGGGCAAACAGCTTCTCAGGCTTCTCGAAGGCCTGGGTTCAGATACTGCCGGAATCGTCAGGAGCGGGGTCCGTCCTACCACCAAAAAAACCAGGATCGTGGCCCAGAACCAACAAGTTGTCCGTTTTGACCGGGAGCAGTCAGGTCCTTTCAGCCCTGACAGCATTAGGGCTCTGCATGTTTTTCTTGATTACTGTTTCCACAAATTTGATGCCGTAGTTGTTTCGGATTACGCTAAAGGAGTTATATGTCCTGAAGTTGTAGAACACCTCTTAAATCTTTCCACAAAAAATAACGAAATACCGATAATCTGCGACCTGAAGCCGGTTAACAGTTCATTATTTCGAAACATAACCATAATAGCCCCTAACAATCATGAGGCTGAACAGATGTCGGGAATCCTGATAAAAGACGAAAAATCCCTGCTGCGGGCGGCAGAAATAATCCAGAAAAACATGAATTGCACCGCGGTCCTGATTACCAGGGGGGAAGAAGGGATGACCCTTTTAGAAAAAGGATGTCCCCCTTTATCTATTCCTGCTGAGGCGAGAGAGGTTTACGATGTTACCGGGGCAGGTGATACCGTTATAGCAGCTCTGGCCCTGGGCCTGGCCAGCGGTCTGGGTTTTGCAGAGACGGCTACCCTGGCCAACTACTGTGCCAGTATTGTTGTTGGTAAAATAGGAACAGCAACGGTGAAACAAGAGGAACTCCTGGAGAAACTGAAATGACATATCCCCTTAGTATGACTTCTTTTGGCAGGGGCAGTTGTGAGGATGAGCTCTGTAAATACCTGGTGGAGATACGTTCATTTAACCACAAGTATCTTGATATGCGCCTCAGGATACCTCCCCAGTTTAAAGGTCTGGAAGAAAAAGTCAAAAAAGAGATAACTTCGTTTTTCAATAGAGGGCATATCGAAGTAAATATAAGCTTGCAGGGCCGGGAGGCATTCACCACCTCCATAAATGTCAACCTGTCTCTGGCCTCTCAATACCAGCAGGCCCTGCAGACCCTGAAAAAGGATCTGCATCTTACTGCAGACCAGGACCGGCTTTCTCTACTTGCTTCTTTCCCGGGAGTTATTGAAACCAGTGAAGAAGATGCAGATCTTGAGGCAATCTGGCCTTCAATCCGCAAAGCAATACAGCAGGCTCTTGCCAGCTGTCTCGAAATGAGGAAAAAAGAGGGGGCCCACCTGAAAAAAGACATCAGCAGCCGGCTTGACACCCTTGAGCAGACAAGAAAAGCAATTATGGATATCTGCCCTGAACTCAATCGGAAAAAAGCTGTCAAACTGAAAGAAAAAATTGCCGTTATAATGGAAGACAGTACAATAGATGAGGGCCGCCTTGCCCAGGAAGCAGCCATACTGGCGGAAAAGGCTGATATAACCGAAGAACTGGTAAGATTACAAAGTCACATCCAACAGCTTAACTCTTATCTTGACGGTGACGGACCGGTCGGCCGTAAGCTGAATTTTCTCCTCCAGGAGGCCTTGCGGGAAATAAACACCGCGGCCTCAAAAATAGGTGATGCCGGTATGGTCCATCAGATAGTTGAGATGAAAAACGAGGTGGAAAAAATACGGGAACAGATTCAAAATATAGAGTAAAGATAACAGGTCGAAAATTTTTTTTTAAAATACCTGCAACTATGAGGACTTATTTATGGACAGGCGAATGGTAAATATAGGATTTGGCAATTCAGTAGTGGCCTCCAGGGTCCTGGTGGTTATAAACCCCAAGTCATCTCCAGCCAAAAAGTTAAAGGACGAGGCAAGAGATCAAAAAAAGCTTATCGATGTAACAGAAGGCCGTAAAACTAGATCCATCATTATTCTTGATTCAAATCATCTTGTTCTTTCAGCAGTCCAGCCGGAAACCCTTACCCAAAGGTTTGCTCCCGCGACATACCAACAGTATAATGAGGATGATTGCTGATGCAGGGAAGGCTTTTTGTAATTTCAGCCCCCTCGGGTACCGGTAAGACCACCATCCTGAAAAGAGTTATGGCAGACAACCGGGGACTGTTTTTCTCCGTATCCCACACTACCAGGCCCCCAAGAGCAAATGAGATTGACGGTCGTGATTACCATTTTGTCAGCAAGGAGGATTTTAAACGGATGTCCAGGGAAGGGGCTTTCCTGGAATGGGCCCGGGTATATAACAACTATTACGGGACAAACAAAGATGAAGTAGAAAAGGAACTCCGGAAAGGCAGGGACATTATCCTTGATATCGACGTCCAGGGGGCCAGACAGGTAGAAAAAAAAGCCGGAGATATCTGTTGTTCTGTATTTATTGTTCCCCCTTCCAGACAGGAGCTGAAAAAAAGACTGAGCGGCCGGGGCAGTGAGTCGGAGAATTCTTTAAAAATCCGCCTGGCAGACAGCCTGGAAGAAATGAAAGATGCTGATTATTATGACTATATTATTATAAATGACCAGATAGAAGAGGCTGTGCGGGTTTTGACCGCTATTATTGTTGCCGAGAGAAGCAGGCAGCGGCGTGATCCGGAGGGAAAACCTCTCGAGCTTGATCTGTAATGGGAAAAACCAGAAAAGGATCTTCCAGGATATGGGGCATTCACCCTGTCCTGGAGATGCTGAAGGCAAAACCGGAACTTATCCAGAACATCAGTATCCAGGAATCGCGCTCCGGCGAAAAATTGGCGAAAATCATTAGATTGGCCCGGCAAAATCAGGTAATGATCAGTTTTGTCAAAACAATCCGGGTACCGAATGTTTCCGGGGAAAATCATCAAGGGGTAATTGCCGAAATAACTGAATATCCCGTCCTGGAAGAAGATCAATTCCTGGTCCGGCTGGACAGTATAAAAAAACCTTTTCTCCTGGCCCTGGATTCGCTCCAGGACCCCCATAACCTGGGGGCTATTCTCCGCAGTGCGGCCGCTGCCGGAGTAGACGGAATAATACTTACCAGGGATCGCAGTGCGCCTTTGACCGGAACTGTTGCCAAAATATCCGCAGGAGCCCTGGCCTGTCTTACCATCTGCCGCAGTGTGAATTTAAGCCGTTTTTTGCAGGAGCTGAAAAAAAAAGATATCTGGATTTACGGCACCAGCGGACAAAAGGGAAATTCTCTTTACCGGACTGAAATAAGAGACAGAATCTGCGTCGTAATTGGAGGCGAGGAAAAAGGAATCCGGCCTCTGGTGCAGCGGCAGTGTGATTTTGATCTGGCAATACCCATGGCAGGTGAGCTTGACTCTCTAAATGCCTCCACAGCCGCCGCGGTAATTCTCTTTGAAATCAGAAGACAGAGGCTGCAGCAATCGTGATATGAATGGCCTGTTTTACTTACTCCGCCCTACTGCTGAAGGCTGGTACCCTGCTCCGATTCAGAGCCCTTTTCAGCATCATCACCTTCCTGTTCAGCCTGTTTAAACCAATACATGGCCCGGTCTACATCCTTGTCCACCCCTTCGCCCCCGAGATAAAGGAGTCCCAGGATCTTTTTGGCCCGGATACTGCCCTGCTCCGCCGCTTTCTCGAACCAGAATGCAGCTTTCTCCATGTCTTTTTCTACTCCCCGGCCCTTGCTGTATAAAACTGCCAGGTTGTTCTGGGCCTCGACATTTCCATGTTCGGCCGCCTTTCTGGTCCAAAAAGCGGCCCGGCCTATATCCTTTTCCACCCCTGTACCCTGTATATAGAGAATTGCCAGGTTATTCTGGGCCCGGCTGTTACCCTTTTCCGCCGCCTTCTTCAGCCAGGAAACCGCCTTGGCGGGTTCCTTCTCGACCCCGTCACCTTTGATGTACATAACTCCCAGATCATTCTGGGCCTCGCTGTCTCCCTCACGGGCGGCTGCCACGACTGACCAGTAAGCTCCTCTGTTTTTATCCTGTTTGACTCCAAGCCCTCTTGTGTACATCTCTCCCACCTTTTTCTGGGCCTCTATACTGCCCTGACGGGCGGCCTCGCGGTACCAGAAAAAAGACTGTTCATCATCCTTTACCCCTTTGTCGTCACTCCCGTAGATCCGGGCCAGAGTCAACTGGGCCTCGATATTTCCATGATTTGCAGACTGCTCAAGCTTTTTTATTCTCTTCCTGCTTTCAGCAGCCCTATCCCTCTCTGTCTTTACTTCTCCCTTCACTTCTCTTTCCGAAATTTTTCCGGGTTTCCTGGCCTTATCCACAACCTTTTCCATCTTTTCTTTAATCTCTGCTTCCGATTTTTTCTCCGATTCCGCCGGGGTCCACAATTCCTTTTTTATTTTCCATTCCCGATCAACAAAGACCAAATAAAGATCCTTGCGCCCCTCATCATGGTATTGATCAGAATCATAGACCTCATGGAAGGAGACCTTGGCACCTTCCTCAGTCCAGGTGACCTTCAGATCATCTATCCTGACCCTGATCTTTTCATAACGCTTATTCAGCTTTCTTTTATGTCTGCGGTAAGCGTCCAGATCCCGGCCACCACTTCTAAAGTCCCTGGCATAGCAGTCTATATAGGTATCCAGCTTCTTTGACTGCCAGGCCTGCCGCCAGGTCTCAACAAATTCCAGAACCCCTTCTTTATTAGCGGGATAGCCCTCCCCCTCCTGGCCGAACTTTTGTCTTTCCTGTTTTTCGATTTCAGAATCCGGAGATCGAAATTCTTCCCCCTGGACAAAACCGGACAACAAGAAAAAAAATATCAGAGTTACAGAAATAAAAAATATTATATGTTGCACCATAAATTAGCCCTGTTTTCTTTCAAAAACACCGAAGATCCAGTCATCTGCTCTGTTTTTCGGCGGCATCATCATCTGAATCTAATTCCACCCAGAACTCACCTACCTTTTCTCCCTTGTAGGTAGCAATTATCGGGTAAAATCTGCCTTTACCATTCCGGGAATAGCGGACCCAGAGATCCTGATCCGTATAAATCGAGAAATGGAGATCCTGACCGTCGTTATACGCTTTGGGAGGAGCGAAACCTTTAAAGTTTAATTTCACCCTGTTGTCCAAAACAGGAATATTGGTTTTTATTCCCTTTAGAGTCAAACGCGATCCTTTGACTACAGTGAGAATCTCCTGCTCCTTTATACTCAATGTCTCTCCATCCACATCGATCAAAACTTTCTCGGCCCGCAGCTCATTCTCGCTGATTTCCCCCTGTTTCTTCCGGAATGGAGTAACTCCGGTCTCCCGAGAATCACGGTTTTCCAATTTGACCCAGCCGCATTTTTCGGCATCCTTCCGGACCAGAATCTTGACCGGTTTGGTGAAGCGGAAGGGCCAGTTCATATCATTGTTTGTCCCCAGACCCGGGACATCAGCGGCCAGCCCCCGCCGGTAATTGGCGATTATATCGGTTATAACCACCTCGTCACCCGGGTTCAGTTTAAGTACGAAACCGGAAGGCAGGGCATAAGGATGACCGTTATTAACCTTGAGGAGCAGATAATCAAGCCGGGGAGGTTTGGTACTGACCCCGGGACTCTCCTGGACTATGCCAAACTCATTCATGAAGGCGTTAATAACCATCCTGTGCATGCGGATGGTCTGCTCCAGGGAATCGATACTCTTGGAGGTCTCCACCCCGAAAGCCGGGATATGGGCCTTTGCCAGGGCGTAATAAGTTGCGGAATGACGCTGTTCTTTATGAAGGGAGTCATCGGTCATGGTCCGGTGATTGTTGGGCCGGAAGTGATAGCGTTCATTGTCGATTCTTGAATTAACCCGGCATATCACTCTCTTGGCCAGTTCTCCCAGGTAAAGAATACGATTGGTAGCGGGTATCCTGTAAGTATCAGCATCATAAATTATAGACTGGCCGTAGCGCATGGGATTCTCCATGTTGTCTATCCAGGTGGGGGCATAAAATCCCGAACCTTCGTGCAGATTCAGAAGACAGTCACTCTCGGCAATCAGGTGTTTCAGTATAGTGACAATTTCATCTTCCAGGCTGCGCTTATCTGAATCAGAAACATCAAGGTTGAACTTGCGGTTCATGTCCCCGGTCTCACCGTTTCGTCGATTAAGCAGGATGGAATAAAAATTGGCCCTGGGGACCACGATCAGATTGCCCCGCTCGAGATGGATATCGGCATAGAGATCCGCCGTCAGGTATCCCCCGGGCTCATCACCTTGTATACCGCCGATTATCATTATGGTCTTGCCCGGCTCATCTCCCCTTATCCGGTATACCCTCAACTCGTGATCTGTATCGGGAAGAAAAACCTCTTCCTTAATCTGGGCCAAGGCACCATCTCCGGTTGACAAGGCAAAAAACATACTCAACATAACTGCAAACCGCACCAGCAAAGGAAGCACTCCGGTAACAGGATCATCACTACTTACTCTTCTGATATCCATAACTCCCTCTTGATTTTCCATTCCTGATTAATATAGGCCAGCTTAAGTATTTTACGCCCCACGGCATGGTACCGATCAGAATCATACACCTGCCGGAAGGAGACACTGGCTCCTTCTCTGGTCCAGGTAACCTTCAGATCGTCTATTTTCACCTTGATATAATCATAAATTCTATTCAGCCTTTTCTTATGTTTCCTGTAAGCGGCCAAGTCCTTATTCCCACGGCTGAAATCCTCGACATAACTGGCTATATAAGTATCCAGATCCTTGTTTTGCCAGGCCTGACGCCAGATCTCAACAAAATCGGTGATCTGCTGCCTGTCCCTAGGATAACCTGCCGTTCCGTCACTGACTGCTTTTTTCCGGCGCTCCTCCCTTTCAGAAGGTCTGGCCTCAGCCGTTATCTCTCTCCGCCCCTTATCTTTCCGGACAGCGTCCTGCTCTTGTACTCCAGTTGGAACAGAAGAAGTTTCGCCGGTTTGACTGGAAACTTTTTTAATAGCAGATGACTGCGCTTGCGCTCTCCCCGGGACCGCGGTAGAAGAAATTTTCACCGGTTCCGGGCTGCGCAGGGCAATTTTGAAATGCATGGGCTCGCTGTACTGAATATTTTTCAGCCTGACCAAGCCTTTTTCACGATCAAGGCCGAGATAGCTGCGGCTGTATCCTTCCATCATCTGAGAAAAATTCTCCCGGTTGTGAATAAAGGAACCGACAACAACAATGTGGGACCTATAATGAAGTATATAAAGAGAAGTAAACTCTACACGTTCTTTATTCAAATGTTCCGGCATAACCAGAGACCTGGCCCGGGCAACAAGATTTTTCCCCGGACGAAGTGATTCAGTATTCTCTAAGTCTTTGAGGCTGGGAACGATGAGTACCGGGGTCAAATCAGTGTGCAATAAACTGACCAGTTCCTCAAGATCACTGTTCTGCAGAGTAATACAGCCGTTTGTGCTGAAAGGGACAAGGCCTTTGTTGGTACCGTGAATATAGATACCGTCTCCGTCCCGGCCGGCCTTAAGATCGTAAAAATTGGGATAATCAAGATGCAGGGCATTCTTTCCGAATACTGTCACTTTGTTGTCTTTATAGATCTTATTGACAAAATATATCCCGTCAGGGGTCCGGGAATCACCGCTCCTTTTTTTCTGGCCGCGATTCTCCCCGGTAGTGCAGAAAAACCTATTAACAATGCGCAGGTTGCTCTCCCTGTACTCCATGACACTGAGCAGCTGACGATTTTTCTCCACCAGGATCAGATGAAGGGGTTCCTTAAATAAAATGGGCTGAAAAAACTGCTGATCACGAAAAAAAGTTCTAAAATCCGCCTCGCCTTCTGCAGCCAGACAAAGTTCAGTGCTCAATAGCACAGCGAGCAACAGTCTTAAGGTGTAATGTATTTTTTTTTTGATTAAAATTGAAAGGAATAGTTTCAAGGGATCCGGCTTCAGACTGATCTTTAATTTAGTTTAATTTAGTTTAAATACCTGCAATATCTGAAAGGATTTAAGGATGTTCGAATTACATAAGCGTCTAAACTGAATACTTACTAATAAAATCCAGCCCATGTCAAGCTAATATTTTCTGCTATGTTCCGATTCACCGGCTTATGAGGAAATTCTGCTTTTGACTATTGATCAAG
Organism: Desulfobia sp.; assembly: GCA_046497465.1. Lineage (GTDB taxonomy): Bacteria > Desulfobacterota > Desulfobulbia > Desulfobulbales > SURF-16 > JAWLDV01. The sequence continues at coordinate 2,076 of JAWOFO010000050.1, read as the reverse complement.
GTTAAGAGTCGGACCGTTAGGTAGCTCCTAGAAAGTTCCGGGAAAAGAAAATAGGATTTGAGTGGAGGTCACCCTATCAGGCGTCCGTCTATACAGACGAACACCAGCGCAGCCAGGTTTTTACTGTTGCCTGGGAGCTATTTTAATTTCCACCCGCCGATTCATTCTTCTGCCAGCCTCGGTATCATTGCCGGCAACCGGCATGCTCTCGCCAAAGGCCGCTGTTTCTATTCGGTTCGCTGATACGTTCCGTTGCACGATCAAATTTTTCACTGACTGGGCGCGTCGCTGCGACAAATCCATATTATAGCTATCGCTGCCAGTGCTGTCGGTGTGACCTTCAACCCGGATAACGGTTTGCGGATACTGAAGAAGTATATTGGAGATTCTATCGATTTCGTTGTAGAGACCCGGCCGAACCGTGGCTGAGTCGTGATCAAAGGTAACATCCCCTTTTAAGCTGACTGCAAGCAGGTCGCCCTCGCGGCTAACAGCAGCCGCCTCGGAGTCGGCAAGGGCCTCACGCATATCACTTTCCTGATTATCCATCATTTTGCCTACCCCGGCACCTGCCATACCACCAACAGCCGCTCCGATAGCGGAGCCGATAAGGGTTGATTCCGTGTCTCTGCCGGCCACCTGGCCAATGATGCCCCCGGCAGCGGCACCACCTGTTGCCCCGTATATACCGCCCTGTCCCGTTTTATTTTCCGGCATTGCGCATGATATACAGGAGAACGCTGCCGCCACGCATAATACTTTGAAAGAATTATGTATTTTCATTTTCAACTCCCCTTTTTAGTAATGGAAACAAATGGGTTATGCCTCGAACCGGATTGGTTGATGGACACTAGTTTAACAAAATGTACGTATTATCTTGAATAAAAAAATGTTCAACCAGAATTTTGAGTAGAACAACTCCTTATGTCCGCGGAGGTATTTGTAATATACTGAATTAGCGAGAAATGCTGCAATAAAATAATTATTTTTTTCAGTTCGTAATGCCTTCTCAAATCAGGTCATTCCTTACTAACAGGGGGGAAATAACATGGATGCAAAACAATATCTGTCGTAATCCCTTCTCAAATCAGGTCATTCCTTACAAACGTCACGATTAAACCGGGCGCGGTAGGGACCACCCTTTCGGATGGCCCCCCGCACAGATCCTGGCGAGCGGAACTACCGCACCGGGCTCCTACCTCGGGTATTTGGCGTAAAAGCGTACATTTGGGTACGGATGATCGTGCCGCCTTTCGCACACGATGCAGACCGGGCGACAAGCTTTTCCGGCGCTGTGTCCGGGGCGTGGCCGACGGCATCGTGTTCCCCTTGGTTGCCCGCCTTTCCTCCACAATCTCCGCCGACCGGTTTACCCGATCTTTGTTCGACTGCTTCCCAGGTACTACGCAGGCATCCGACTTCCCACAAGCGTTCATGACCAGCGTGTGGCTATTGACCTTCCCGGTCCGTCCACCCTTGCCATTTTCGGGAGGAACTTGTGGGATCTCCCGGTTCCCGTGCGCGGAGTTTCCGCACGTGCACAGGGTCTCCGACGGCGCAGGACCCTGGGACGACTCGCGTATAACGCCATCCCCGGTGTTGCCTTCCGCTTCGCTTAACAGCGTCGGCGTCCCAGACAGATTGATTTCGCCGCTCAATGGCTGGCCCGTGCGTGCCCCTGTCAACGCTTCACCTCCGGCCTCACGACCGCCGGCGCATGACTCGGGGTCGGTGTGGGTCGCTACTCCTTCACCGTAAGACTCTTTCATTCTCGACTCCGCGCCGGTCTCCCGGCGCACTAAGCGCCAATTAAACCACACCTACCAGGTAGCCCCATAATATGTCATGCTGGCCACAAATTCAACATCAAGGAGGTCAGCAATGCCGACAGAATTATCAGAAAACAGTTCAGCCACTAAAGAAAAAATCTGGAAGGCCCATATTAAGGCCTGCAGCCGGAGCGGTCTGAGCCGGAAAGAATATTGCCGCCGGCATAGTCTTTCCTACCATGCCTTCTATTACTGGAAGAAAAAACTGTTTCCCCAGGCCGATCCGGGACCTGATCTTGTGGCAGTG
>JAWOFO010000071.1:0-6418 GCA_046497465.1 Desulfobia sp. | reverse complement strand
CGTGAGCTCAAGCTGCGGGGACTGGTCAAGCGGGTCCTGGTTGTGGCCCCCAAGGGACTTGCTACTCAGTGGGTGGCGGAAATGCGCACCCATTTTAACGAGGATTTCCGGCTGCTCCTCCCTGGCAATTTTTCGGCTTATCGCCGTATTACAAAAGAGGATAACATCTGGCAGAGCCATCCCCAGGTGGTGTGCCCCATGGATTCGGTTAAACCCCTGGCAAACCGCCGAGGCTGGTCGGCAGAACAGGTTGCTGATTCCAACCGGGAAAGGTTTGAAGACCTGGTCTCTGCCGGCTGGGATCTGGTTATTGTCGATGAGGCCCACCGGCTCGGGGGCAGTTCCAACCAGGTAGCCCGGTTTAAGCTGGGACAAGGGCTGTCTGAGGCGGCACCGTACTTTCTCCTGTTGTCTGCGACACCGCATCAGGGCAAAACTGAGGCCTTCCACCGTCTGCTCTCTATAATTGATGCCCAGGCATTTCCTGATGTGGACAGTGTGACCAGGGAAAGGGTCCAGCCCTATGTAATCCGGAGTGAAAAACGCTGCGCCATTACCGCTGAGGGAGAACCGCTTTTCAAACCCCGAAGGACGGAGCTTGCCCCTGTATCCTGGGATGAAAGGCACCGGGATCAACGATTGCTATATGAGGCGGTCACCGAATATGTCCGGGAAGGCTACAATCAGGCAATACAAGAGAAACGCAGTTACATCGGTTTTCTGATGATTCTCATGCAGCGCCTGGTGGTTTCCAGCACCAGTGCTATCCGGGCAACACTTGAGCGCCGTCTTGAAGTCCTCAGAGAGCCTCAGGAACAACCGGCTCTCTTCCCGGAAGTTACGGACGAAGAGTGGGCCGACCTGGATGGACAGGAACAGGTAGAGACCGTGCTGGCCACGAGGCTGAAGGCGCTCAAAAACGAAAAAAAGGAGGTGAAACTCCTGCTCGAGGCTGCCGGCAGCTGCGAACAAACTGCTCCTGATGCCAAGGCTGAAGCGCTGCTTAACTGGCTTTACCGGCTGCAGGCCGAGGAACAGGATCCGGAACTGAAAGTCCTGGTCTTTACTGAGTTTGTCCTGACCCAGCAGATGCTCAAACAATTCCTGAGCGAGCGCGGGATTGCGGTGGCCTGTCTCAACGGTTCCATGAACATGGACGAGCGCCAAAAGGTCCAGGAAGACTTTGCCGGTGACACCCGTATTCTCATTTCCACAGACGCCGGCGGCGAGGGTCTGAATCTGCAATTCTGCCACGTGGTAGTCAATTATGACATTCCCTGGAACCCCATGCGGATTGAGCAGCGTATCGGCCGGGTGGATCGTATCGGCCAGTCACACCTTGTACGTGCTGTAAACTTTGTGTTCGAGGATTCGGTGGAACACCGGGTTCAGGAGGTGCTTGAAAAGAAGCTGGCAGTTATCTTTGAAGAAATGGGTATCGACAAGACCGGTGACGTCCTTGATTCTGCCCAGGCAGAACAGATCTTTGATGATTTGTACGTCAACGCCATAGCGTATCCCGATAATGTCGATGCCTCTGTTGACCAGGCAATAAACCGTCTTCAGGAGCAGGCTCAGGCCCTAAAGGAAAATTCCTCCGTTCTTGGGACCACCGAGGACATGGACCCTTCAGAAGCACGGCGTATAATGGCTCATCCTTTACCTTACTGGGTAGAACGGATGACGGTAAGTTACCTTAAAGCCAATAGAGGCCGGGCAGTATGCAGACAAGGTGTCTGGAATCTAACCTGGCCGGACGGAGAAAAACTAAACGGAGTTGTATTCAGCGGCAAAGAAGCAGAACAGGCACCCGGCGCCTGGCAATTGACCCTGGAAGATTCAAGAGTCCGGGACCTGGCCGTGGAATTGCCCCGCTTTGTTCCAGGGCAGCCTGTTGCCAGGATAACAGTTCCTGGAGTCAGCAATAAGGTTCAGGGAATATGGTCCCTCTGGCAGATTGGTATAGTCTCGGCTAACTGCAGCCGGTACCGGATTATGCCTCTTTTTGTCGCTGATGACGGCAAAGTCTTCACACCAACCGCCAGACATATATGGGACCAGCTTTTGAGTGTCAACCCGGAGATACAATATAATCTGAACCATGATGAATCCCGGCAAGTTTTTAACCGGATGTTTGAAGTTGCAGAAAAGCAGGGCCGGGCCATTTATGATGAGCTTGTTCAAAAACACCAATTGCAGCTGGCCAGGGAAAGGGAGAAAAGCGAATATGCTTTCCAGGCCCGCCGTAAGATAATCGAACGTATTGGACTGCCCGAGGTCCGGGATTATCGACTGAATCTGCTTCATAAGGAAGAACGAAACCGGGAGGAAGAATTTAAGCGCAAAGCGGATATTCTGCCGGAGATGGTCCCCCTTCTTATCATCCGGATTGAAGGAGGTACCTATGAATAGCTGGCGCGACCAGATCTTACGGGATTTTACTCCTGATGTGGCCAGGTTGACCGTGGTTGCAGATCCTGACGAACTACTCCTGGAAGAGGGCGTTCTTGCCAGTATACGCCAACAGGGTTTTGAACTGATTCCCTTTGAAGATCATATCTCTTTCCGGTATGTCTATGAGTCCGGATTCCGTTCCCGCTGGGACCAGGGCGAGCAGACGTCTCTGGTGGTGGTGTTGCGCTCCAGTAGCGACGATCTTGACTCCCTGCCCTACGACCTGCTTCAAGCCGGCCGCAGGTTGTCTTTTAACCTGGGTACGATTTTTCCCAATCTTAGTTATCCCGTAGTCTCCTCTCTGGACCGCGGAGATCTGGACGCTCTCTATGAAGCCCAGAAACGATACACCCCTGATGCCTCGGGAGACAATGCCACCAAGGAATTTGTTCTCCGGCATGTTTTCGAGATTGCCCCGGAACTCATCAGGGGACCTGCCGATCTGTTGCGGGTACTACTGCGTCGCCACTACCGGGAACAACGTATCCCGGCTTTAGTTGACGACCGTTTTATCCAGATCTTAGGTCAAAGGGATGATTTTAAAAACTGGCCCCTGGAAAGGATCATCCCGGACAGCCGGGCATTTTTCACATTTCTCCAGGAACGCTGGCCTTTATTTATCGAGCGGTCCTTAAATCAGGATAACATAGACCTTCGTGAAGCCGGGGGCAACTATGAACTTGAATTTTCCGGACCTCCGGATTTGCCGTTTGACCACCACGATATCCGGGTCTACATTGACAATCTGTTTCTGGAAGGTTTTCTGGAAGCCGTTCCTGCAGAGCTGCCCCAATCGCTGTCAGAGTCCTGGTTTGCCATTGGGGTCAAAACAGACGAACAAGCTGACAGGGCAAGACGGGTGGAGGGACTCCTCAACACTTTAGCTGCGGAAATTCCCCGGGAAGAGGCGCGGCACGGCGACTGGTTCCTCTTTGCCAAAACCTGGGCGGAACTAATTGCTCTGGTTCTTGAAGCAAAGGAAATATTATCCGATTCCGAGCACCATCAGTTGGCAAACCTTCAGATTCAAGTTGACAACACCTTTACTGCCTGGTTAACCAACCGCTATGCAGGACTGATTAACCTGCCGCCTGTACCACCGGTCATGCTCCATCATATCCCGCGTTATCTTGCAAGACATATACATGAGGCAAAGGGGAACAAGGCCGCTTTCCTTCTGGTAGACGGCCTTTCTCTTGACCAGTGGATCGTCCTGAGGAAGGAACTTGCCAGACAGCGTCCTGGACATTACTTCCGGGAAAATGCGGTCTTTGCCTGGGTACCGACTATCACCTCTGTTTCACGTCAGGCAGCCTTTTCAGGGAAACCACCCGTTTACTTTCCAAACAGTATCCATACCACGGACAAGGAACCGGCACTTTGGACCCAGTTCTGGATGGATCAGGGATTGACATCACAGGAAGTAGCCTATGCCAGAGGGATAAACGATGATACACTCAACAGTGCTGAAGAAAAAATTACCCGGCCCAATGCCCGCGTTGTCGGTCTTGTTATTGATAAGGTGGACAAAATCATGCACGGCATGGAACTGGGCGCTGCAGGAATGCATAACCAGGTACGGCAGTGGGCCGGTGGCTCTTTTATGACAGATCTTATTGATCTGCTTCTGGAGAACGGCTTCAGTGTTCATCTGACTTCAGATCACGGAAATATAGAGGCTACCGGTTGCGGCCGCCCTGCTGAAGGGGCAGTGGCAGACCTGCGCGGTGTGAGGGCTCGAATTTATCCTGATCATCTGTTGAGAGGGCAGGTAAAAAGGCTATTTCCGGATTCTCTGGAATGGCCACCGGTTGGACTGCCGGAGAATTATTTACCTCTGCTTGCCCCTGACCGTTCAGCATTTATCCGGGAAAAAGAAAGTATTGTAGCCCATGGTGGAGCATCCCTGAAAGAATTAATAGTGCCTTTTGTACAAATTGAGAGGAGAGACTCATGACCGGCCGTAAAGCCCAGATCGGGTTCAGTCAGCGTGTCCGGCTCGAATGGTTGGAACAGACTGCCAATATGATCCTGGCCGGGAACGACAAGGCTACCATAAACAAATCACTTCAAGATATGCTGCATGACAAGGTTTCAGTCGGCGGTCAAGCTGTCAGAGGCAACAGAGAAAAGGTCATCACCATCCTGTTAAAGACCTGGCTTACCGTACCCTCTGAATTAAAGGCGTTACGGGATAAGGGCCTCAATATACTTCAGGGTTTGCCACGTAAGGACCGTATTGCTGTTCACTGGGGAATGGCCCTGGCAGTTTATCCCTTCTGGGGGGTAGTAGCCTCAAACACAGGCAGACTTCTACGGCTTCAGGGGTCGGCTGTAGCATCCCAGATTCAACAGAGAGTAAAAGAACAGTACGGGGAACGGGAAACAGCATCACGGGCCGCCAGACGGGTACTTCGATCATTCATTGACTGGGGTGTCCTGAGCGAGACAAAAGAAAAAGGTATCTACAGGCAGGGGGAACAATATTCAATTCAAAATCCACGGCTTGTCGCCTGGATGGTAGAAGCTTACCTGCACTCCCGTGTTAACGACTCCGCTTCCCTCAAGGAGCTGCTGGACAATCCAGGTATTTTCCCATTCCAGTTAACCCATATCCCAGCCGCACAGATGGTCTCCTACTCGTCCCGCCTGGACCTTTTGCGGCATAGTCTGGATGAAGACCTGATTATGCTAAAAACGAAGGTCGGTAAGTAAGAGGCCGTAGAGACGTAGTTATTCAACCAGGTGTCTGCTGAGATTCAGATTTCCGATGGAGACAATGCCAACGGTTCTGCCATATCCGTCGGTATCTACCGGCTCAACCTCGACCTTCTTGCCCATGACCTGGGCCGAAGTAAATGTTTTAGCATTTTGTCCGTACCATTGACTCTTTTCCGGGGTATCTATGCCATAGAGACGGACTTTGACCGGCTGGCCGGAGCGAAGGGCTTCGATGGTATCGCCGTCGGTTACTTTGATGACTTTGCCTTGCCAGGCATATAGGGTTGAGGAGCAGGTAAAAAAGAGAAGGGCGGTGGTGAGGATTGTGGGTAGGACTCTTTTGAAGGGCATAAGCTCAGGTTTCCTCATCCGTTTCATCCAGTCCGGCCAGAACAGTTGACAGAAAATGTTTGTCTTCTATCAGCTTTCTGGCCATTACCTGGCACAAGTCTGCGGGCAGGTTCGGCTGCTCCGTATCACCCTGACGGAAATTTCGTCATTCTCATCCGCCTCCAGAAGGAGCGCAGCCTGATTTTTTTTAATGGATAAATCGGACATTGGTTTTGACTATTCCATGGTTTCCCAGGATTTATAATCTATCAATAATTTCTTCACGTTTAGAATTATACTCCTCTCGAGTAATCAAGTTTTCATTAAGTAATTCCTTTAGCTCCATAAGTTTCTTTTTCACACTATGTGGGCGTTGTTCAGGTAAATCTACTTTTTCGACACAGTCAAGACCTTCAGCAAATAATTCATAACTTCCTATAAACTTAACTCTTCCAATATATTTTTTTCCATCTACGTTGAAATTAATTCTCAAACGCCAATCAGAAAGGTTATGTGTTGATTTGTTAACATCAAAGAAACAATACCAATCAGATTTTTCACCCTGAGGAATATCTGCAGTTAAAAATGCATCACCGGACATTTTAGAATCTATTTTCTTATTAGCTTTGGCTGTTCTGATCCAAGAGGGGATACCGATCGGACCGCCCAAAATGGTTGTAATTGTACTCTTCTTATAGCTAAATTTGGATTTTTCGACGACCTTATCCAGGGGCACTTGATTAATTGACTTGCCTGCCCGGTCAATGATCTGAATTTCTCTTATATCCACCATTACATCCCCAGGGTAGTTATTTGCTAATGAAAAATGAACGGGAAGGATTCCAGCCCTCTTGACAAGATTAACCTTTTGATAACCATTGTAAAAACGGAAATCCGGCCTGATTGACACTCC
>JAWOFO010000065.1:0-36138 GCA_046497465.1 Desulfobia sp. | reverse complement strand
ACTATACCCGGGAAACCGAATGCCCGCTTTTCAACTAGAGGCTCCGGCTTTCCGGCCGGACAGGATTGCCGTTACAGCTAAGGCCCGGGGCAGAATCTCCGGGACAGCCTCCTAGAAGGTCCTCCAGGTACTGCCCTCCGTGTGGCTGGAGCCGTGGTAATGGCAGTCCGTGCAGATCTTCTGGGGCTTGGTGTTGGTACAGTCGGTGCCGCCGGGGTTGTGAACCAGGAAATGGACCGGCACGCCTTTCTTTCCTCCCCGCTGCCTGTCATTCCTGTTCGGCAAGCGTCCAAGTACGAAAAAGTTGTGGGTGTCCGCCACCGTGATTTCAATGACCTCCACCTCTTCCCGGTTTTCCCGGCATACCGGATCATCCAGTTCAAATTTCCCGAGATCGGTTCCGTTCTTCAGGCTCCCCAGGACCGTGCCGCCCGCTTTGAGTTCACCTGCTTTTTTCCAGAGATCCCTTCCCACGGCAAAACGCTGCTCCGGGGTTGTGGTCACCCCGTTGACCTCGATGGTTTTGTTGCAGTCATCGCTCATTTTGCGGACCACCTCGGCCTCGCACATCCTGTTTTTCCTGAAATCAAATCCCATCACCCTGTCGCCCGCCTCGATTTCCCCGATCGGCCGGTAAGTCCGGTCATGCATTACCACCCTTGTCTCCGGGGTAAAAGCGGGACTGTGGCACTCACTGCATTGGCGGATGTCGGAATGGTAGGGGTCGCCGCTGGAGGAATCGTGGTGAATGTTGTAGTAGGAGTCCTGCGGGCAGCCCGAATCCATTTCGTAGTCATCCTGATGGCAGCGGTTGCACAGATAGTGCCAGTCGCCGTCGCTGAATGAGGTGATGCTGCCCCCGACTGCCCCGCCGTTTACCTCTTCTCTGATCAGAAAGGCGTTACCGGAGCCATGGGGTTCATGGCAATCAAGGCAGGAGAGGACGTAACCCAGGGAGCCGCTTCCTGGTGTATAGGGCCCGTCAACCGTTATATAATCGGTGGCATCGCCCTTGCCGTGTTTTTCATTGTCCCAGTCGATTGTCTTCAGATTCCTGCCCAGGCTGGTGCTGTAAATGGTATTTGAGGAGTTGTGGCAGTCAATGCAGAAGGTGTTGTAGTCCGGGGTCTTTGCCGCCTGGTCCGCCCTGACGCCGCTTTGGCCGTCAGGCTCCAGACTGGATGATGAGTTATAGTACGGGGGCTGATAGTCGCTGCCGTAGGCGGCCGCGGTCATACGCTCGCCCGGGGAGTCGTCCCCCCACAGGCTGTCATGGCCTGAGGGTTTGGATATGGCGGTGTTGGAAGGGTCCCCGGGTGTTTCCCTGTTCCTCTTGGCTAGATGGACGTTGTGGCATCCTGAACAGGGGCTGCTGAATTCCGGAAAATCGGAAAACGACTTGCTGCCGGAAGCGCCGGTGATGTATTCGTATAGGTCGTAGAGATTATGGTAAGAGGTGAGATTGAAGGCGTCCATTATAGAGGCGGTGGAGTCTGATGTATAACCTCCGAAGGTCCGGCTGTAGCTGTAATTGGAAAAGGCTGTATACTGAAGCGAGGAAGTCGAGGAGTGGCAGTAGAAACAGCTGCAGTCATCCTGGTCATATGGATTGGTTATAGGGGAACCGGACCAGTTGTCCGCCAGCAGGCAGAAGCTGTCGGGACCCAGGGCGTTACCGCTGTTGGGCGCAGGTTCACTCCCGTCCAGGCTGGCATGCTGCTCGTGACAGTGGGCGCAGTTGCCCTGGCCGTATTCGCCGAATAAACCGTCTCGTTCGACGCCGGAACTGCTGTCGCCGTGGGCCGAATCGGTATAGGTCCCGGCCGAGGCGACAGCGCCGGCCCAAAAAACAGAAAAAATAGTCATAATAAGGATGCGTTTCATATAACTCACCATGCCCTGTATTTTTGATCCGGATTTTATAACTTCTTTTATATCATAACTATACCAAAAAATCATTCTTTTCTGTATGCCAGGTGGTATAACTATGAACTGAGAATCCCGCAGCCTGGTAATAAACAGATGACAAAGACAGATAAAAATGATAATATCTTCAATAGATTAAACGGTAATACACGAATCTTCAACAAATTCCGATAAAAAATCTTAACTTAACTTTCCGACTTGATAAAAATATAATGATTTTCAGTTGAAATTTTTAAGGTTGACCGTACCTCCGGTACGTTATGGTAAGGAAAGTGACGAATCATCCATTCGCTTTGCCAAGAGCCGCTAACAAACACTTAAGCAATGTTCCTGAAGGGCACACCATCTGCTATGCACCACAATCTTATGGAAATTTTTTACTTTAGGGTACCTTGAAAAATTGGGAAACAATCATTTTCTGTCATTCCCGCGCAGGCGGAAATCCAGTAATCCCATATATCTCTGGATCCCGGTTTTCACCGGGATGACGATCAGGACAATTTTTCAAGGTACCCTTTATACCATATAGATAAATCAAGCCGGAAAGTTGAGGTCTTAAAATCCGCTCACCAAAGTACAGGAGTTGCCATGATTATCTCGCCGGTAAACACATCATCCCCGGAGGGCCGGGAAAAAATCGCGGCCATTAATGACCGCTTTCAGACCGCGGACAGCAGCTGCCGGGAAACAGTGGCCGGAATCATCAGGGACGTCGCCGACCGGGGGGACGAGGCGGTACTGGAGTATACCCGGAAATTCGACTGCCCGGACATGACCCTGGCTCAACTTAAAGTAGGCAGGGAGGAGCTGGACCGGGCCGCCGGACTGCTGGACCCGGAGCTCGCCGCCAGCATAAAACTGGCCAGGGACAGGATTCAGTCCTTCCACGAACGGGAACTGGAGGACTCCTGGTTCATTACCAGGGAAGACGGGGTTATTACCGGCAGGCTGGTCAGGCCGGTTGCTTCTGCCGGTCTCTATGTCCCGGGCGGCCGGGGCGGCAGTACGCCCCTGATCTCCTCTGTTCTGATGAACGGCATTCCCGCCGGCATTGCCGGAGTAAAAAAACGCATCATGGTAACCCCGCCTGACCGGGAGGGCAGGATACACCCCGCCCTTCTCGCTGCAGCCCGGGAAATAGGGATCAGTCAAATATACAAGCTGGGCAGCGCCTGGGCTGTCGGGGCCCTGGCCTTCGGCACGGCAAGCATTCCCCGGGCCGAGGTTATTGTGGGGCCGGGCAACCAGTTTGTTGCCGAAGCCAAACAGCAGGTCAGCGGCCGGGTGGGCATCGACATGACAGCCGGGCCCAGTGAAGTCCTGATCGTGGCGGACCACAGGGCAAAACCGGCTTTCATAGCCGCGGACATGCTGGCCCAGGCTGAACACGACCCCCAGGCCCTTGCCATCCTGCTCACTACCAGCCGGGAAGTGGCCCGGGAAACGGTAAGAGAACTGGAAAAACAACTCGAGAAACTCAGCAGAAAAGAGATCGCCAGGACCTCGCTTGCCGAGAAGGGTGCTGTACTTATTGCGGAAAACCTGAACGAGGCAATAGGTCTGGCCAATGACATAGCCGCCGAACATCTTGAACTGATGCTGGAAGACCCCTGGTCATATCTGCCGCAAATCAGGAATGCCGGGGCTATTTTTCTGGGCGACTACTGCCCCGAGGCCTTTGGCGATTATATGGCCGGCCCCAACCATGTCCTGCCCACCATGGGTACGGCCCGTATCTCTTCGGCCCTGGGGGTGGAAACCTTTCTCAAGAAAAGCAGCCTTATCTCCTGTTCCAGAGCGGCCTTTTTAAAAGAGGTTCCCCACATCAAAAGACTGGCCGACCAGGAAGGGCTCACCGCCCACAGCCGCTCCGCAGAGATCCGGAAGGAACATGACTGAATGAGCCCCTGGCTGGAAAAAGGCTGCCGGGAAATGGGTATTATGCTGCCCCGTCAATCCCTGGACCGCCTTGCCTGGTACTGCAGAGAATTAACCAGATGGAACAGAAAGTTCAACCTGATTGCCAGGGCCGGAGAAAAAGAGATTGTCGAGAGGCACTTCCTCGACTCCCTGGCGGTTCTGCCGGTTATAGAAGGACTGGAGGAAGAAAGGATGCTTGACCTGGGGTCCGGCGCCGGCTTCCCGGGCCTGGTCCTGAAAATCGTCCTGCCCTCTCTGGAGGTCCTCCTGGTGGAAGCCAAGCAGAAAAAAGCGGTGTTCCTGGACCATATAATAAGAAACCTGCAACTCAAAAATGTAAAAACAGTGGCTGCCCGTCTTGTCTCAACCCCCGACTCTGAAATGATAAATACCTATCCCCTGATCATCAGCCGCGCCTTTGCCTCTATCAGCGGTTTTCTTGGACTTGTCCGGGAATACAGTCCCCCGGAAGGCAAGGTAATCTGTATGAAAGGACCCCGGGCAGAACAGGAGATCAGGGAATGGGAACAGACTCAACCGGACAGCCCCTTCAGTATCCGCTCTATTCACAACTACCACCTTCCCTTTTCCGGGGCAGAAAGGTCTCTGGTAATCTTCGGCAAATCACCATCTCAACTTTCCGACTTGAGAAAACTATTATGATTTCAGCCCGGCATTTACAGCCGGCCTTTGACCTGGTCTTTCCGGTCAGCCAGCCACTTGGCTACTGCCTGGTTGAGCAGGGCGCTGTAATCCTCGATTCCTCCCAGGCCGGCCCAGCCAAAGGTATAATTCACCTCGATAAAAATCGGCGCATTACTGCCTTTCGGAAAGATCAGGTCAAAGGCGGCCAGGTTGAAGCCCGTCTTCCGGCAGAGTCTCCTGACCTCCTCCCTTCCCCTCTTCTGCAGCCCGGGAAATGAGTCCCTGTCAACCGTCCCTCCCCGGGAGATATTGTGGAGAAAGCCCTCCGGCTGAACTCTCCAGTAGCTCAGCACCTGGTCTCCAATAACCACTACTCTGAGGTCCCGGTCCACACCGGGGATATATTCCTGAACCACAAAACCGAATTCCCGCTGCAGTTCCAGTTGCCTGAGTCTCTGAAAACAGGCCTCCAGAGCCGCCTTGGAATCGATGACCCAGACGTAGTTCCCTTCACCCCCGCAGGACGCCTTGATAAGATAAGGATAAGCGGGAAGCGGGGGCGGCTGATGCCCCATATGGGGATGTTCATCCACCAGGGTTCCCAGCCTGGGGAAAATCATGGTCCGGGGATGCGGGACCCCCAGGGAGGTAAACAGCAAGGCAGCACCGATCTTACCCTCCCAGCGGAAACGCAGGTCGTAGTCAGGGAAAACATTGGGACAGAAACGGCGGCAGAAAAAATAAAACTCTTTCTGAACGGTTCGCGGCAGGATTACCGCCCGGGCCTCTTCCAGCTCAAAACGGAAATCAGGGTGCCAGACATCAAGATTCCAGCGGAAGACATCTCCTTCCACCATGGTATTAAGGGAGATTACCCGCCCCTTTTCAGACAGTGGCTTATTTTTATTTGAATCGGGCACGTTTTCTGTACTATATTATTTATAAAAGCAAAAAATCAAAGACTCGGTATAAGGCCTTATATTAAAAAATGAAAAACAATCTTAACCTGATTTAAACGATTTGCAAACCCGTGTACTGCAGATACCAAGATCCGCAAAACCGGGATCAGATGGAAAAAGATATACCTATGAGTGCGCAATTTGAAGCAGCCAGAAAAAGAATGGTTGAAGAACAGCTTGTTCGCCGGGGCATAAAGGATAAAAAGGTGCTCGAAGCCATGCGGAAAATACCCCGCCACCGCTTTGTACAAAAAGATATGGAGTACAAGGCCTATGCCGACTATCCTCTGCCCATCGGTAACTACCAGACCATTTCCCAGCCTTACATAGTGGCCCTGATGACTGAGGCTCTCGGGCTTTCCGGGAAGGAAAAAACTCTGGAAATCGGCACCGGCAGCGGTTATCAGGCGGCCATACTGGCTGAGCTGAGTTCCTGGCTGTACACAGTGGAAAAATATCCCGAACTCCTGGAAAAGGCGGTCAGTATCCTCAAAGAGCTGGGGTACGACAACTTCTCCGCCGGGGTAAGCGACGGGACCCTGGGCTGGAAGGAACATGCACCCTTTGATGCTATCATGGTAACCGCCGGAGCACCAGGCATTCCCCAGTCATTGCAGGATCAACTGGCAGAAGGCGGGAGATTGCTGATACCCGTAGGCAATCATTATCTACAGGAATTAATCCTGCTTACCAAAAAACAGGGCAGACTGGACAGAAAAAATCTGGGAGGCTGCCGCTTTGTGCCTTTGCAGGGAGAACAAGGCTGGAAATAAATAAAATCTCAGAGGTGGGAAAAATGACAAAAGAGGCTATGTTCTACAAAAAATTGGAAAATAAAAAGGTTCGATGCTATCTATGCGCCCAGCACTGCAAGATAGAAGAAGGTGAACTGGGGTTCTGCCGGGTCCGTCAGAACCTGGGAGGGACTCTTTACACCAAGGTTTTCGGGCGGGTTATCGCCCGCAATGTTGACCCCATAGAAAAAAAACCGCTTTATCATTTTCTGCCCGGTTCCAGGGCTTATTCCATAGCCACACTGGGCTGCAATTTCCGCTGTTCCTTCTGCCAGAACTGGCAGATCTCCCAGCCCGAAGACAGCAGCGGTGATGAAAACAGGTTCGGGATCCCCCTGTCACCGAAACAGGCCGTAGCAGAGGCTGAGGAGCAGAGATGTGAAAGTATCGCCTATACCTATACCGAACCGACCATATTCTTCGAATATGCCTTTGAAACGGCAAAATTGGCCAAAAAAGCCGGCCTGCGCAATATCTTCGTCACCAATGGCTATATGACCTCCCAGGCCCTGGAGACAATCCACCCCTACCTTGATGCCGCCAATGTCGATCTCAAGGCCTGGCAGGATGACTACTATAAAAATAATTGCCAGGCAAGGCTTAAACCGGTAATCAAAACAATCGAGAAGATGCATGAACTAGGGATATGGCTGGAGGTGACCACCCTCCTGATACCCGGTGAAAATGACTTCCGGCAAGAGCTGGAAGGCCTGACCCGGTTCCTTGCCGAACTTGACCGGGACATACCCTGGCACATCAGCGCCTTCCATCCGGCTTACAAGTTTGGCAGCAGGCAGTCCACTCCCCCTGAGACCCTGGAGCAGGCCCGGGAGATCGGCAAAAACGCCGGGCTCCGCTATATCTATCTGGGCAATATTCCCACAAACAATAACACCTTCTGTCCGCATTGCGGGGAGACAGTGGTTGAACGAAGAGGCGGCCTGACCAGCAAAGTCAGGCTTGATAACCACAAGTGCCCCGGCTGCTCCTCTGAAATAAAGGGGATCTGGTAACACCGGATTTCTCGGACCCAGCTATTGAACAGACCTGTTTTAACCTTGCAATCACTTGAAACAGTAATCCCGAAACTGCTGGCGCCTGATCAGCGGATACTGCTGTTTGGTGAGAGCGGTACGGGCAAGTCAACGCTGGCAATGTTTTTGGCTCAAGAGCTTGACCGGGCAGGGCTTTCCTGTACCTGTCTCAGCGCAGACCCGGGCTTCCCGGCCTTTGGCCCTCCAGGCGCCGCCTGCCTGGCCAAATGGCAGGATAATGACTGGCAGATTCTTGCTTTTGAGGCCCTCTGCACCCTGGACGCCGGCCGTTTTCGCCTGCCGCTGGTCTCTGCGGTATCAAGGCTGATTGGACCTGTGACAAAAGGGGGAATCCTGGTTGATGCCCCCGGTTTAGTCCGCGGGGTTGCCGGGGCTGAATTACTCACCGGCCTGGTTGAAACAGCAGGCATTGATACGGTACTGGTACTGGCCCATAGCAAAAAAAAAATCCCCCTGATTAATGAACTGAAAACCATACCGGCCCGGGTTTTTCTGGGCCGGGCACCTTCCCAGGCCCGATGCCCCGGTTCCAGAAAAAGGGCCCGCCAGCGCACCCTGTTATGGGACAGGCACCTTGAACAGGCAGAAGAAAAAGAAATAAAACTGGACAACCGGCTTTTGACCGGAACTCTACCTCCCCTGACCGCGGAAAAAGAGTGGAGAGGCCGTCAGATCGCCTTTTTAAGAAAGAGGCGGACCCTGGCACTGGGTGAAGTGACCGGCTCCAAGGGTAAAACCTTTACCGTGCGGATTACCGGCTTCTCTGAGACCCCTGACCAGATCCTGGTACGCGATGCTTACAGGAACGAACAAGGTCGGCTGGTCACGACCAAACCCGAAATCAACTCGGGGCTCACCTATCTGCCCGCCTCTGATATCTCTCCTTATCCGGGGACCGGAAAACATACCGGACCCCACCCCCTGGTGAAGATAGGAGACGCTACCGCCACCCTGTTAAACGGTATTTTCGGAGATCCCCTTCTTCATATGAGACTACACAACCGAAAAAGATCCCTCCTGTTTGATCTCGGGGAAGGCAACCGGCTCGCTGCCCATCTGGCCCATCAGGTTACAGATGTCTTTATCAGCCACAGCCACATCGATCATATCAGCGGTTTTCTCTGGCTGATGCGCTCCCGGATAGGGAAATTCCCTGCCTGTCGACTCTTCGGTCCCCCCGGCCTGGCGGAAAGTATTGCTTCACTGATGAACGGGATCCTCTGGGACCGGGTGGGTGACTGGGGGCCCAGGTTCACGGTAACTGAACTCCATGGCCGGCAGCTGGTTGCTTACAGCCTGCAGGCCGGTAAAACCGGCAGAGACAAGTTAAAGACCAGGAGCACCTCCGGTGGATTGATTCTTGAAGATCAGGGCCTCAAGGTCAGGGCAGTTACCCTGGATCACGCTGCCACCCCTGTCCTGGCCTACAGTCTGGAACAGGCGCCCAAAATCAATGTCTGTAAAAAAAATCTCGCTGCCATGAATCTGCCCACCGGTCCCTGGCTAGGGGAACTCAAGCGGAAAATCACTGCCGGCAATCTTGGCAGCCTGGTCAGGCTGCCGGACCATAACAAAAAAAAGGCCGGGGACCTGGCTGAAAAACTGCTTAGGACCAGCCCGGCCCGGAAAATGGTATATGCCACCGACCTTGCCGATACCCCCTCAAACCGGAATAAACTGATCAGACTGGCCGCCGGGGCGCAGCTCCTTTTCTGTGAAGCTGCTTTTGTTGAAGAAAACAGGAGACAGGCAGAGCGGAGCGGCCACCTGACCGCCCGGGCTTGCGGTGAGATAGCCCGGGCTGCAGATGTCGGTCAGCTGGTCCCCTTTCATTTTTCCAGGAGATACGAAAAAAGACCTTATCTGGTATATGAGGAGGTGAAAACAGCCTGCCCCGGAATAGTTAAGCCCAGACTGTCGACCTGCTGATCCATCGCCGGTCAGCCCTTTCCCGGGGCATTCACCACAGACCCCTTACCAGTCGGAGCTTCCGGGTAAAAATGGCGGGATCGGATCATTCCAGCCAGTTGACAAACTCCGGGACTGCCCCCCTTTCAGTGCGCAGCTTGTTGACCCGGTCCTCCAGATCAGGATAACCGATGGACAGCCCCAAAACCAGCCGCTTGCTTTCCGGAATAGCCAAGAATCTCTTTACCTCCGCGGCATAGTCAGTGACAAAGCCCTGGGGTACAGTACCCAGTCCTTTGTCGTGGGCGGCAAGCATCAGACTCTGGGCAAACAGTCCCAGGTCGAACAAGGACCACAGGGAAAGAGAACTGTCCTGATAAAGATAGATAACATGGGGAGCACCGTAAAACTTGAAATTGGCCATCCTTGCCTGACGGATAACCTCGGGATCACTGAGATCAATACCGAGGGCCGCTTTCCGCTGCTCTATCAGCTCGGTAATCCTCTGGCCTTCAGGATCCGGCCAGAACTTGGGTTCTGGCAGATCAGGGTCCTTTTCTCTACCGCTTTCCAGAAGTTCGATCAACAGCCCGGAAAGGGCTTCTTTTTTTGTACCGGAGACAACCGCCACCTCCCAGGGCTGACTGTTCTTATAGGAAGGGCTCCACCTGGCGATATCAATCACCTCCATAAGGACCCCTTTGGGAACAGGTTCGGATTTAAACTTCCGGATACTCCTCCTGGTCTTAATACACTCTGCCGCCTCCATAACATTGCTCCTTTTTACAGTTTCGACCTACGTAATCATTTTTCCCGTTTTTCCATTACCTCTCTTTACAGTCCAAAGCTTTCTTAATAATTTGAAATAATTAAAATAATATATTTATGCTCGTCATTCCCCGGCTTGACCGGGGAATCCAGTATTTTATCAGTAATATATGATTTCTGGATGCCGGATCCGTCATCCCGGACACGATCCGGGACCGGCATGACGAGAAAACTTTGGACTCTGAAGTTACCTCTATAGATTACTCAAAACAGAACAACCAGTAAAGTGATGATTCCCGGAAAAAACACATCATATCCCCCTGATCAGCAGGACCATAATCTCTATGGTTTTACCCGGGATTACCCTTTTGTATTTGACAGCCATAACCGTCCTTAGTAACATGAAAATACAAGTCTTGCTCACTCCTGAATCAGGATTAATGATATAAAACGAAACAAAATAAGGACAACAACTATGACCGAACATAAAGAAATGATATGTCCGGAATGCAAAGGGGAAAAAGTAATAAGCGGCACCTGTACCTGCGACAATGAGTGGCGGGGAAGCATGTCCGGTAATGAATGGGAGGGATGCAAGTGCGCGCCGGAAATAACCTGTCCCAAATGCCAGGGCACCGGTTATGTTGCAGCAGGCGGCACCTGCCACGACTAAAACTCCCGGAACCGGTCTTGACCTTTTTTTATTTTGGATTATACTTCTACATTTATTAAAAGTTTCAGGTGCTCCCCCGGGAGCTTAAAAGGGAACCCGGTGCAAATCCGGGACGGGCCCGCCGCTGTAATCCTGCTTCTCCGGCAACCCGGAGAATGATAAACCCTGTCAGCCTCGTGTGCCACTGCCCCGTTGAAACGGGGGTGGGAAGGCAGCTGAACAGGGCGGGAAAGTCAGAAGACCTGCCTGGAAATATATCTGCTGTTTCTGTCTGAGGCAAAGATACGGCACCGGAGTCTGCGGGAAAAATCAGGGATCCCCGGATCAAGAAAAATTTGATCCGGGGATTTTTTATTTCCCGGATCACGGAAACAAGAGGTAAATACAATCATGAAGAAAAGATATCTGCCTGTGATTTTCCTGGGCCTGATGACCTCCCCCGCTTTTGCCCAGGATGACGCTGTCGGGGGTGAAATGGAAATAATGGATGAAATAGTGGTCACTGCAAGCAAAGTCAAGGAGGTTAAAAAGGAGGTCACCACGAACATTGTGGTTATAAAAGAAAAAGAGATCAACCTCTCCTCCGCAGACAACCTGGGCGATCTCTTTGCAGAAAAAGGGATCGGCCATATCCATAAACGTCCCGGATGTGATACCAGGATCGGCATCAGGGGTTTTCGAACCGATACCGGCAGTAACCTGAAGGGCCGTGTTTTGATCCTCTTAAACGGCCGCAAGGCCGGAACCGGAAACGTGGCCAAGATCATGACCAAAAACATTGAGCGCATCGAGATCATTCGGGGTCCGGCTTCAGTGCAGTACGGCTCCTCTGCCATAGGAGGGCTGATCAACGTGATTACCAAAGAAGGCAAAGGCAAGCCCTCGGCCTTTGCAGAAGGTAATCTGGGAAGCTTTGATTACCAGGAAGCAGGCGTCGGGGGCTCGGGCGAGGTCAAGGGTTTTGACTTCTCTGTTAGCTTCTCCAGGAGTACCCGTGACAATGGTTATGATAATGCTGAAGGAGATAAATACTACAACAGCGGCTATGACAAAAAGGAACACGCCTCCTTGAACCTGGGCTATGAATTTCTGCCCGGAAACCGGATAGGTATCATCTATACCAATTTTGATGCGGATGGAGTAGGCGCGCCCTATTATATCAGCCAAAACGATCTGGACGACTACACCGAGCAGAGCAATGAATCCATTGATTTCATTTACGACGGCTCCCTGCCGGAAGGTCCCTGGTCCTGGAAGGCCGGATACTTCAGCGGTGAAGACAAATACAGGTTTGTTGATCCCATAGGCAGCAATCCGGATGGTTGGGACGACGGCATTCCCGATGAACGTGAAGTCGACATTCAGGGATCTCAGGCCCAGATAACCTTCAATCCGGGGCAGTATCGCCTCACTGCCGGGGTGGACTGGGTTAACTACGATGTTGATGCTTCCACTGACTACGAGTATGACAACCCGGCCTATTTCCTGCTGGGCAAGGCCGTTTTTATGGACAGGAGCCTGTTTCTCTCTGCCGGGATTCGTTATGATGACTATGAAGTAGAGGCCAAGGGAAAAGGCAGAGATGAGACAAAAAATAACTGGACGCCCAACGTGGGCATCTCCTATCTGCCTATAGACGATCTAAAGCTCCGGGCCAATTACAGTGAAGGATTCAGGATGCCTGCCGGGGATGCCCTGTTTGGAAGCACGTGGTATCAAGCCAATCCCGGCCTGGAGCCTGAAGAGATGCAGACATACGAGGCTGGCATTGATTTTTCCCATCAGGCCCTGGACACCTCGTTAACCTGTTTTTACAATGATTTCGATAACAGAATTGAAGCGAGACAGACCGCCGTGATGACCTGGAAGTATAAGAACATCGAAAAGGCCGCCACCTCTGGTTTGGAAGGCGAATTTTCCTACGATATCGGTTCCTTGTTCGATTGGCAGTGGGCCGTTGTCCCCTACGGCAGCTTTGTCTGGCTGACAGAATCTGAAGATGAAGAGACAGGCGATGACCTGCTCAACACCTCTGATCTCACCTGTTCCTGGGGGCTACGGGTGCTGGATCATGAAGGCTTCTCAGCTGATCTCAATTTTGCCTATACCGGAAAACAGGATATAGACTATTACGATCCCCTGACCTACCAGGTGACCCGGCTGGAAAAGGGCGGCTTCACCGTGGCCAACCTCACGTTACAGGATAAGATCCTGGACTTGCACAGGCTCGGATCAATAACCCTTAAAGGGGAGATCCGTAATCTCCTTAATAAGGACTACGAATACGTAAAAGAATACCCCATGCCAGGGAGGAGTTTTTTCCTGGGAATAAGGTATGACTGGGGAAAAAGTTAATATTGATAAAACATCACAACCCCGTAGTTGCAGGCTTTACAACGAGCGGTGGCCTAATGAAAAAGGATCTTTATCTCAAAATAAAAACAGCTGTTTTCGCTGTCTTGCTGCTCCTGCCGGCGCCTCCTGATAGGGGAGCCGCCCTTGCTGGTCAGGAGAACAGGGCGGAGTCCCCCCAAAGGATAATCTCCCTGGGGCCGATTAACACCGAGAACATCTACCTCCTGGGGGCCCAGGACCGTCTGATCGCTGACACGATCTACTGCAACAGTCCGCCCGCTGCCAGGGAAAAGGAAAAGATAGGTACCCTTATCCAGGTCAATATTGAAAAAATTGTCAGCTTGAAACCTGATCTGGTGCTGGCCACCGCTCTCACCAGGCCGCGACAGGTGGCAAGACTTGAGGCCCTGGGGATCAGGGTGATAAGATTTATTCAGCCCGACAGTTTCCAGGAGATATGCAGTCAATTCCTGAAACTGGGCCGCCTTCTGGACAGGGAGGAAAAAGCCCGCCGGATAGTAGAGCGGGCCAGAAGCGAGGTTGATGCCGTCCGGAGGCAGACAGAAAACCTTACAAAAAAAAGGGTATTTCTGCAGGTAGGCGCCCGGCCTCTCCATGCCTCGATCGACAGTTCATTTACCCATGACTTTATCCGCTTCGGCGGCGGGGAAAATATTGCGGCCGGGGCCAGCTCCGGGATCTACAGCCGGGAAAAAGTAATCCGGGAAGATCCGGAGGTAATCATTATTGCCATGATGGGCTCCCAGACCAAGGCCGGCAGACAAGAGAAAAAGGCCTGGCAGCGTTATAAGTCTCTCCAGGCTGTTAAAAATAACAGTATTTATCTGGTGGATGCCGATCTTGTCTGCAGTCCGTCTCCCCTGGATTTTGTCAAGGCCTTAAAGGAGATAACCAGCCTGATTCACCGGCAGTGAGATCAGGCTATGAGGCCGGGAGGCTAAACAGCTCAACTTTGCAACTTGATTTATCTATATGATACAACGTAATGATACAACGTAAAAATTTTCCGTCAGACAGGGGGTGGTTAGCGGTTGGCATGAAATCCTGCTATTTTTCTTAAGTCGGAAAGTTGAGCAAACAGCTACTAATTTCCTGAAAACCTATGACTAAAAAAAAACAGAGCCATACCGGGAGAAGGCATCGCCGCCTTCTGAGCATCCCCCTGCTGACCCTGATCCTGTTTATGGTGTGCTGTCTGGCCCTGGCTCTGGGTACTACATCCATACCATTTAACAAGCTGTTCGGTGTTATGGCGGCAGGTCTGACTTCCTCCTCACCAGACGCTGTCAATCCTGTTCATACCATTCTGCTTGACATCAGGCTGCCGCGGATCATTCTGGGAATCGCGGTGGGCGGCTCTCTGAGTCTGGCCGGAACCATCCTCCAGGGGCTTTTCCGCAATCCCCTGGTCGAACCTTATACCCTGGGTATTTCCGGCGGGGCCTCCCTGGGAGTCTGCCTGAGCATAATCTTTGCCTGGCATGCCCTGATCGGTACCCTGGCCTACCCTCTGTCGGGCTTTGCCGGAGCCCTGCTGGTGATGTGCTTTGTCTACTTTGTCAGCGGCTTCCGGAAAAGGATGCATATCCGGGATATGCTGTTAACAGGAGTCATGATAAGTTTCATCGCCTCCTCCCTGGTTATGCTCCTGATGGCGATATCCCGCTCCGAGGACCTGAACTCCATTATCTTTTGGATAATGGGTTCTCTTGATGAACCTGATCAGGGACTCATAAGGCTTAGCATAATCTCTGCCCTGGCCGGTCTTCTGGTCAGCTATCTCTTCTGCCATGACCTTAACGGTATGGCCCTGGGCGAAGAGGAGGCCGCCCATCTGGGGATCAGGGTGGAGAAAAGTAAAAGGCTGCTCTTTCTGCTGGCCTCCCTGCTCACCGGCATAAGCGTCTCGGTTGCCGGAGTAATCGGTTTTGTCGGTCTGGTGGTACCGCACTTCATGCGGCTGCTTCTGGGACCGGATCATCGCCTGCTGCTTGGGGCCGCCTTTCTGGGAGGCGCCTCTTTTCTTATCCTCTGCGACACCCTGGCCCGGACCATAATTTCTCCTTTGGAACTGCCGGTCGGGGTAGTAACCGGGATCATAGGCGGCACCGTCTTTATTCTGACCCTGAGCCGTAAAAGGATAACCCTGTGAAAAAAATCCTTAAGACAGAGGACCTGAGCTGCGGCTACGGGAGGGAGACGATCCTTACGGATATCAGCTTCAGCCTGAAACAGGGAGAGATAGCCTCCATTATTGGTCCCAACGGCTCCGGCAAAACTACCCTCCTGAGAAGTCTTTCCCGGATTCTGCCCGTCAAGCAAGGCCGGATTACTCTGGCTGCCAATAATCTCAAGAACCTGAGCCAGAAAGAGCTGGCCCGCCTCATCGCAGTAGTAGGTCAGCGCCAGAAAGCACCTGCCCTGACCGTGGAAGAGTATGTTCTGCTGGGGAGGATGGCCCATTACCGGCCTTTTCAGTTCCTGGAATCCAGGCATGACCTGGAAATTGCCCGGCACTACATGGAACTTACCGGCATTCTGGACTGCCGCAGCCTCTTCCTGAATGAATTAAGCGGCGGTCAGCAGCAACTGGCAGCCATAGCCCGCGCCCTGGTACAGGAACCCGCCGTACTGCTCCTGGATGAGCCGACCTCCCATCTGGACATAGCCCACCAGATCAGTATCCTGGACCTCATCATGGATCTAAACAGGAGTCTGGGACTGACCGTGCTCATGGTCCTGCATGATCTCAACCTGGCAGCTGAATACTCCAACCGCCTTCTTCTGTTAAAAAAGGGCACTCTTTACAGTCAGGGTTCTCCCCGGGACACCTTGACCCGGTCGGCAATTGAGGAAATCTATCAAACCAGGGTCATAATCCTGGAAAATCCGCTTTCCGGGAGGCCTTACGTCCTGCCGGTATCCAGGAAAATTGATAATCAGTAATCAGGAGTTGAATAAAATCTTTGCAGCTTTATGATTTCGTGCGATAAAAAAGGAGGCAGTTAAGATGTGGGAGATTATTCAAAACGGCGGTCCGGTCATGTGGCCTCTTCTCGCCTGTTCCCTTATTTCCCTCACCGTCATCATTGAAAGGGCTTTATTCTGGATCAGTATCGAGAGAAACCGTAACCGCCAGCTCATGGACGAGATCCTCTCCATTGCCGAAAAAGGCGACTGGGAGCTGATCCGGGAAAAGACCAGCGGCTGCCGTGATTTTGTAATCAGGGTTCTGGCGGTGGGCATTCTGCATCGTAAGTTTTCCATGACCAAGGCCATGGAGGCTGAGGTGGAAACCGTACTCAAGCAGATGCGCAAAAAGATGATGGTTCTGGATACCATTATCACGGTAGCTCCCCTGCTGGGTATATTCGGCACTGTCCTGGGTATTATAATTTCATTTAAAATTCTGGGCGCCAGCGCCATAGCCGATCCCAAAGCAGTAACCGGCGGTATTGCCCAGGCCCTTATTACCACGGCCACCGGCCTGGGTATTTCCATTATTACGCTATTTCCCTATAATTACTTCAGTTCCCGTATTGAAAACGCCCTTCATGTCATGGAAAAGTACGCTACCAGTCTGGAAGTGGTTTATGAAAAGCTGAACGAAGAGGGAAAGTGACATGAAGATACGGAAATCTATCTACCGTCCGCCCAGGATTGAAATGCTACCCTTAATCGATATCGTCTTTCTTCTTCTGGTCTTCTTCATCTATGCCATGCTCTCCATGGCCGTACACCGGGGTATGGAGGTGGATCTGCCCGAGTCCGGCCAGGCCGGGCCTTCAGAGGAAAGCCCCCTTTCCGTCTCCATAATCAGGGCCGAACAGGACGTGGAGATCTATTTTAATAAAACCAAGGTAAACCTGGAGGAACTGGACAGGCTGCTAAGAGAAAGAACCGGAAAAGGCGGCAGGGAAAAGCTTCTCCTGTTTGCCGGCAAATCAGTCCCCTACCAGAGCCTCTTTCTGGTCCTTGACCATATCAAACAGGCTGGAATAACAGATATATCTCTTCAGGCTAAATTAAAGGATCATTAAATGCTGCGGCTGGCCCTGGCATTCTGCGTCGCCCTTGTCTTTCATCTCTTTCTGTTCCGGCTTCCCCTGCCGGATCACAGCAGTCGCCCCTCCCTGCCGATCTGCAGTGAAATCACCGTCAATTTGACCCCGGAGATCCGGAACAGGGCAATAGGCGATAAGGATGAGACTGAAAGGCAAAGTAGCAGGCAGGAACCTGAAAAAGACTCCGGGCCGACTGAACCTGAAACCGGACAGAAAGCAGCTGAGCCCGGCAAGAAAGAAAACAGGCCGGAACAACCCATAAAACGTCTCAGACCTGTAAATTTCAAAAAAAAACCGCAAAAAACCGAATCAGGACCTGGTACCCGGGAGCCCGCTGTTCCCGCTCCCCCAAAACCCGGGATAGACCATCCCCCGAAAAATCCAGAAGAAGATCCCCAGACACACTCTCCTGAAAGGAAAACCGAAGAAGAAAAAAACACAGATGCTGAAGATAACAGCCCCCCTCAGGAAAAACATGCTGCAATTCAAAAAGCCAGACCCCTTTACAGGGAAAATCCTCCCCCTTCTTATCCAGACCTTGCCAAAAGCCGGGGCTGGCAAGGCAGGGTAATACTCACCGTCGAGATCAGCCCTGATGGCAGGGTGAAAACAATTGCCGTCAAGGAAAGCAGCGGATTCTCCATCCTGGATCAAGCCGCCCTTAAGGCGGTAAAAGACTGGCGCTTCAGGCCGGGACAGCGGAATGGCCGAGCGGTTGCCATGGAAGTGAATATCCCGGTAAGATTCAAGATCAAAGGTACACGTACAAATTTTCCGTGAGGCAGGGGGACTTGACGGAAAGTTGAGTTAAAAACTTCATAAATCGAAACGGTAGGCACAATAGAAAAAAGTATGAACCGTATTTTTATCCCTGCCAATCCCGGTTAAGCCGGTTTAAACACCATAAGCCAGATCTGGGCGATGATAATACTGATAACCATGAACGGGAAGGCGGTTTTCATAAAACCACCGAAGGTAATCCTGTACCCCTCGGATTCAGCAATTCCCAAGGTAACCACGTTGGCAGAGGCACCGATAATGGTCCCGTTGCCGCCAAAACAGGCGCCGAGAGCCAGGGCCCACCACAGGGTGTTCTCCGCCCCGGGAATAACCGAACTTAAATGAGCCACAATGGGAAGCATGGTCGCGGTAAAGGGGATATTGTCCACAAAGGCTGACATTATGGCAGCCACCCAGAGGATCAGGGTCATGGACATGAGATAATCCCCTTTTGATACATCCAGAATCCAGTCGGCAATAACGGCCAGGAGGCCGGCCTCCTCCACGGCACCCACCAGGATGAACAGGAAAATAAAGAACATAAGGGTAGGCCATTCAATATCCCTTTCAATCATATGCATGAGATTAACCTTGTTGGTCACCAGGGCCACTGTAGTCAAAATGCTGGCCCCGGCCAGGGCGGCCACGCTTACCTCCATGTGCCAATAACCGTGAGAGAGAAAGAGAAAGACAACGAAACCCAGAATAGCCAGGCCGTAAGTAAGAAGCGTGCCATCGTAAATTCTATATTTATCTTTGAGCTCTGCGGTGAACTCTTCAACATTGTTCACCTGGGTCTGGGCCTCTGAATAAACCCTCCCCCAGACCAACCTGGTGAACACGAACAGCACCACCATGGTCACTACACAGACCAGGGCCAGAGCAACCACAAAATCCAGAAAGGTCAGGCCGGAGTAGGAACCGATCATGATATTGGGCGGGTCACCGATAAGAGTGGCGGTACCGCCCACGTTGGAGGCCAGGACCAGGGGAACCAACAGATATACCGGGTTGAGACTGCAGGAAACCGCAATCTCAATGGCTACCCCGGTCAGAAGCAGCATGGTAGTCACGTTATCCAGAAAGGCGGAAGAAACCGCGGTAAAGACCATCAGGATAACGGTAAGAAGAAATATTCTGCCTTTAGCAATCCTGTAGGCCATATAGGCACACCACTGGAATACCCCCGTATTCTTCAGTATACCTACAATAATCATCATCCCCATGAGAAGGAGGACAACGTTCATGTCTATGGCGGAAATAGCCCTTTCATAGGAAAAGATACGAAGGGCGGGATTAATAGTACCGATGGTATAGGAAATCAGGAGCATAAGCGCCGCACCCAGCATGGCTGCCACAGTCCGGTGCAGAAGCTCGAAAGCTATCAGGATATAAGCCAGTATAAAGGTCACCGTAGCGATCCAGAAGGCCGGACCCAGGACCCGGTCCAGGGTAATATCTTCACTTATATAATAACTGTCCCCCTTATGGGCAAAATCGTTTTCACTGAAATGCAGAGTCTGGGTCTCAAAACTTGTCTTGACAGCCTTGACCTCAAAAGCCGCCCCTGCCATGGCCTCTTTCTCAATCATGAAATCGGCCACATAATGGCCGTTATGAGCTGTCTCAACCCGGGCAAGATCACGACCGTTCAAACTTACCTTGACCCCGACTTCTCCCACAGGCTCATTATGGGAATCGATTATAGTCCCTGAAATAACGACCTGCTGCCCATCCTCAATAACCCTATTATCAAGGCTGTTGTTTCCGTGAACTCCGTGAGCCCCAAAAACGGGGGCAGCAACCAGACAAATCATAACCGCAATCATGGCTATATGAAATTTACGGATTTGCATTAATGTTCCTCCTGTTTATTCAAACTGTCCGGAAACAACTCCAGTTTATCGTTAATCCGATCTTAAGAACTAAAAATAGGTGATTAAAATTGACAATTAAAAGAACAAGTTATCATTTGCCTGACTCTTCAAGATAAATTATCCTTGGTTCCCAATTCTTAATTCCATCAAAGTTAATTATCAGAAACCGTATTGTTTACTTCATTGCTTAGACTTCCTGAATTGTGCTAAGATAACCACATGAATACGATTACCTTTGCCATTAAATCGGTCCTGGTACAAAATCTCATCATGGCGGTTATTTTCTCAATCCTTTTACTTCTGCTGCTTAGGGCCGCGAGAAAACGTTCCTGTAAATGCCTTCTGGCCGTAAGCCTGTGGACTGCCGTGGTTTTATGGTTCTTTAACAGTCCCCTATGGGGATTCAGTGCCGTAACTGTCGGTCCGAAGGGACTGAAGCTACATTACGGTGCCCTGTCTGTAGCCAAAAACACCACCCTTCCTGTAGATACTACCTATGAAATCAAGACATACATGGGAGGAGTGAGAAAAATCAAAAAACTCTATTACCTGGAGTTGGGCAGACATAGAAGCATGAAAGTACGCGGCCGGAAAAATCTTGCCATTCTGCAGGATATCGGCAGGACTATAAACCGCTTAAACGATCGTCCTATGGGTAATATTTGTATCCCATGAAATGACCTGAGAAATTTTTTCAGCCCTATTTAAACCTGCTTCTGAGATAAAAAGCACTCGTCCCCGGCAATCGCTATAAGTTCCCAGAAGACATCAATTAAATGCAGGATCCCGACAATCTCCCCCTTATCCTGGACCAGGGGCTGCCTGATATTTTCCCGGAACATTATATAAATAGCTTTATTCAACCGGTCATTCTTTTTCAGTAAAGGATAGACAGGGGACATGATGTCCCTGACCTTTTTGCCGGTCTCCTGTTTTACCAGATCCACAAAACTGGTATGCAGCCATTGATGCTCCTGTTTCATCTTGCTGACCTCTTCCTCCACCTCCAGGGCTCGGGAGGAAAGAAGGGAGGAATAGGACCTGGAAAATTTCATCTTCTTAACAGGTTCCGGCACCAAGGCCCTTATATAATCATACATCCCCAGCATACCTACGATTTTCCCGGCTTCATCAGTAACCAAAAGCGTCTTGTGGTTTTTTTTTCTGGCAGAGTTTTCATTATCTTCATCTTTCCCGACCCTTTTTAATGAAAACAATACATTACATAATAAAATGTTGCTATCCACCAGATCGTATTCCTCAATCGGCCTCATTATATCCTCTACTGTCTTTTCCTCATATCCGTTTCCCATTTACATCTCCTAAATATAAGTAAACAAAATCAGGTTTGATTAACTGATGATCGCCCGGAAATACAAAATTTCCAAATTTTTTCTATCCCTGCTTAAATTTTACACAATAAATTTTACACCACCAGTCTTATCCGTTTTTCTCCTCGTAGGGAATAAGTTTTGCGGTTGCCTTTCATGGCGCACCTCCGTTTATCATGGTTTACGCTTTGAAATATAAACTACGATAAACACATGTCAAGAAACTTTCGTTGCCACGAAGGACGCTTTCCAGGATCAACCGGACCGCAGAGAAATCTTGATAATAATATTATCCTGGTACCGGAAACTTTAAAAAAAGCAGTTGTCTAAGCGCTTACATAGCAATCTCCGCCAGGCGGCGCTTGCGAACAAGATGGAAAACTTCGGTTACGTGTTCCGCAGGGCTTTGGATGGGTCTTCATAGATTGGAATCGAGTAGCCCGAGGTTGCATGATTGAATGTGTAAAAGGAGTCAAATCAACTACTTATTACACATGGCGTGTCCCCGCCAGTACCTT
Organism: Desulfobia sp.; assembly: GCA_046497465.1. Taxonomy (GTDB): domain Bacteria; phylum Desulfobacterota; class Desulfobulbia; order Desulfobulbales; family SURF-16; genus JAWLDV01. The sequence continues at coordinate 14,544 of JAWOFO010000065.1, read as the reverse complement.
AGGATGGCATGCGTGCTGTGCGCAGTGCAGCGGGTAGGAAGCCCATCCGACAATGTACCGAATCGGGAGAATGCCGTGAGACGGACCCCCCTCCTCCGGAAACCCTGTCCGGTTAAGGACTAAGGCCGAAGACATGCTTCTTTTGTGTTTGCATGTGTGGATTTATATCCCCAAAAAAAATGGCAAAAAAAGACCGCTTTCCATACCAACAATGAAAAACAGAGCCATGCAGGTGTTGTGCAAACTGGCCCTGGCACCGGTGGCGGAAATGACGGCCGACAGGAACTCCTACGGCTTTCAGGAAGGAAGATCCTGTGCCGATGCCGCAGCGGCCGCCTTTAATGCACTGTCCAAGCCGAACTCGGCAACATGGATACCGGAAGGTGACATTAAGGGATGCTTTCGACAACATATCCCACGAGTGGACGATAGCGAACATCCCCATGGACAAAATCATTCTCAGCAAGTGGTTGAAGGCTGGATATGTAGAGGATGGTATCAGGTATCCCTCAAGAATGGGGACGCCTCAGGGGGTATTATCAGCCCCACCCTTTTCGCTGACCAATTCCTTGAGGCCGGGAAAATCCGGATCGTCAAGGAATAGGATCGGGGAAAAACATTCCATCTTCAGGCTTACCTTTTAAGTCTTCAGACCGTTTTTTGAAGTACGAGGCTGATGCCCTGGAGAAACATTTCTACGGAAATGGTGGTCAGTACGAGACCCATCAGCCGCTGAAGCGCTGTCAGCTCCCTGTCTCCTATGTACCGATGCAGTTTCAACGATACGAACAGAATAACGGCCGTGCCCAACCAGGCCAGGAGCAGTGCAAGCAACCATTTGAGCCGCTGGTCCGGCTGCTGCCCCACCAGTATGAGAATCGTGGCCACTGCAGACGGTCCTGCAATACTGGGGACCGCCAGCGGCACGATAAGGGGTTCTCCTTCCGGGATGCCCGACATCATCTCACCCAGTCCCCCGAATATCAGCTTGATCGCAATAAGGAACAGGATAATACCGCCTGATATGCGCAACGCCGCCTCAGACACCTGTAACAACATAATCAGCTGCGGACCGATAAAAATAAACACCGCAAGAATAAAAAACGCGATCAAAAGTTCCCTGAGAATGATCCGCTGTCTTTTCTCTTCCGGAATATCTTTAAGGACGGCCAGAAAAAACGGGGTATTCCCGAAAGGGTCCATTACGAGAAACAGGAGTATACTCGCCGATATTAATGCCATGGATATGCAAGCCGGTTAAGGGTTGAGAAATCGCAAACCGTCAACGATGTGGCGGAAGTATTTTATTTTCATTGCAAGAAACCGCGGTTATCTGGTCGTACTGCTGTTTTTTTAGGTACCAGAATCCAAAGAACTTCACAAGCCCTGTTTTTTTATTTCAAATATGATCATGGCCTATCCTGATAAACCATGCCGGTGCGCCGACACCGGCCTGCCCGGTTTTGAGGCATGTATAAGGAATCCAGGATACAAAACTTAATCGGGGCTGACTGTCTTTTTTCCCTAAAGGCCTCGCTTTCAGGCGGGTATAGCAAGGCAGGCTGCTGGCGGGCCCGTTGCATATCAGGCAAATATGTAATATAGTTAAGTCAGGTTATGTTGGAATTAACACGGACTTGTTTTTAAAATCTTTATCACCAGAAAAAGTGGAAAATGAACAAGGATTTTGACCGGGATATCGGTTTTGAGGTAAAAAAAGATATTGCCGACCGTTATTTCGATTTCCGCAGACTGATAGAAGAAGACACCCGGAATTACGAGGACAGGGTGCGGGCCTCTTCAGCCCTGCTGGAGCAGAAGGTCGGCTTTGATATGATCAGGCTTTACATCCTCCTCAAGGATCAACAGCTTATCCGGGAATTTCTGGAACTGACCGGCCTGAAACAGATGATCTTTTACGATCCCGGCCTGAACGAATCAGAGACCATCAAGAAAAAGGCCTTTAAAGACCGGAACGTCAAGGGTCTAACCAGGAAAAACCGTTTCATTAATATGGTGTTTGACACCTATCAAGACTTGGGTCGGCATATTGAGGAATACCGGGAAATCCTGAAGGAACTCGCTGAGGAAAGGGAGTATATTGCCGACGAGATAAAGGCCTTTTATGACAGAAACGACCTTTCTGCTATTATGGGATTTATGCGCGGTCTCGAGGACAGCAGTCTTTGCAAAACCAGCAGCATGGAAGGTGGACTTAACCCCAAATCCTATGATCATCTGGAACAAAAAATGAAACTGACCCCCCCTCAACCTGTAGAAGAACTACTTCCGATCATACCCCGTCTGCCTCCCCTGTCGGAGATCAAAAGCCGTCTGAAAAAAATCATCGACCGGGCCTGGCAGCTGCAGCCCGATCTCAACCTGAAAGAACTGGTCAGAACTCAATCCCTTTCCGGGCCTTGAACCCCGCCTGGTAGGGATGCTTGATCTCTTTCATTTCCGTAACCAGATCAGCTGCATCTATCAGCCGTTTACTGTCATTCCTGCCGGTGATAACCAGATGCAGGTCTGCCGGCCTGTTTTCTATCAGATCCTTTATATCCTGCCAGTCGACCAGGCCGTAATTAAAAAGGTAAGTAAACTCATCCAGAACTACCATACGGTATTGGCCGCTCATGATCTTCTCCCTGGCAAAAGCAAAAGCCTCCCGGGCTGCTTTTACCGCCTCCTCCCTGTCTTCAGCCGAAAATATAAAACCGGTTCCCATTACGTGGAACTCCACCTTGTCAACCAGCCCGGCAAATCCCCTGGCCTCGCCGGTCCTCTTGTTTGCCTTAATAAACTGGATTATGCAAACCGGCCAGTCATGGCCTGCGGCCCGCAAGGCCTGACCAAAGGCCGCCGTGGACTTTCCCTTGCCGTTACCTGTATAAAGCAGTACTATTCCTTTTTTATTATTTTCCATAATACCTCACAGCAGATTTTATTCCTGCTCCTCTTCAAATAATTTGATCTGTTTCTCGTAATATTCCCGGTTAGCGGGATCTATCTTGACGGCCTCCTTCTCTTTTTTGACGGCACTTGCCGGATAGCCGTTAACAAAGAAAGCCCGGGCCAGGGTATCCAGTATGTATCCGCTCCTTTTCAGTCGGGCTGCTTCTCTGGCCAGGGTCAAGGCCCTCTCAGGGTTACGCAGCTCCTTGTTGTCTGCAGTTAGAAGAAGCCAGGCCAAATTGTTCAGACTGTCAGGCTGGTTCGAATCGAGTTCAAGAGCCTTTTCGTAAGCGGAAATCGCCTCTTTTTCCAGGCCTCTTTCCTGCTGGAGATTGCCTAACAGGTGAAACCAGAGCTGCTTCTCAGAAACAGGGGCTTCCTGGCTTCTCTGCTTGTAAATTCCGGCCAGATGTTCAAGAGGGGCATGTTTAAGCAGATCGTCGGGCATTTTCCACAGGGTAAATCCGCTGCCAGCCACTACCAGGAGGTAGAGGAAAAGGGCCAGATAAACCTTACGGTTATGACGGCCGGGAAGGCTTCTGTCTATATCGCAGGCTGACAGGAAATTGACCCGCTGGGCAATGCTGAAATGATGCCAGCTCGGCATGTTCCTGATATTGCCGCTGAGCCAGGCAACCCTCTCCAGGGCACTCACAATGGGACCGCTTCCGCCCAGTGCTGAAAAGGCATGTATATCTGCCTGGCGTTCAAAATTTCTCATAAAGAAGGCAAAGATGAAACGGAAATAAAAAATAAGGAAGATCAGCAGGGCCAGAGTAGAGGCAAAAATCAGCACCGAGTCCATCTGCTTGTCCAGTTTTTCACTGAGCTCGTAAAAAAAGTCAAACCTTAATATGCCGTACATAAAGAGATAAGAGAACAGTTGGGCTATGAGACCGAAACCCAGAAGCAGAAAAAGGTAAAACTGGAGATGAAACCGCCTGATATGACCGATTTCATGGGCTACCACCGCCTCTATCTCCATGCCGTTCAGATTATTGATAAGGGCGGGGGTTAAGAGAAGATATCTGAACCGCTTGACAACTCCCATAATCCCGGCTGTAACCATTCTACCCTCAAAAAGGGGCCAGACCATGATTTCACTGTACTTAAGGCCTTCCTTTCTGCAGAAATTCTCGATCAGGGCACGTATGGGGCCGGGCCTTAAGGGCTTACATTTCCAGAGACGGGTTATAAACCAGGGAAAAGTCAGTACAAGGACAATAAAGAATGACAGAAAAAGCAGGCCCTCACCCCAGGGTGAATCCAGAAAAGCCTGAAAACCCGGGAAAGGGACTAAAGTAAGGCCGTCAAAAAACAGGGATACGAACAACCAGGGCAGAACAATCGGCAGATTGGTGGATAAATTGGCTCCTATAAAAGCAGAGCAGGAATAGGCCCTGTCAAAAAGAAACTCGTATTTGGGTTTGGCCACAGCCCATACTATAGACATATAGCCGAAATAGATCAGGATACCACCGAGACTGATCAGGACGGGCATCCGGGAGGCATAGGGGAGCCGGGCTAAATAATACTGGCAATCGAGAAAGTATACGTCAATGGCCACGGAAACTATGGCCATAATCGCCAACTTCTGCTCCGCCTTAAAATAAGAAGCGACCTCCTTTATTTTTTTATCCCTATAGAAATAACGTACCAGGAAATAAAAAAAGGCGGCCTTTATAAAAAAAAAGGAAAATCCGGTAAAAGGAGCTAATTGGGGGGCCTCAGGAACGGCAGTCGAGGAGAAAATGAAGATGACAATGATCAGGTAGATCAGGTTATTATAAATCATGCGCTATTATGGTCTGAAAGCTCAAGAGGACTTTCTATCCTGCTGTCATCCGGCCCTCGCCTCTTTCAGGCTGCAAGCATCAAATCTCTGCATTTGATTATGGGTAATTATGGAACGAAGCCTGTCCACGTATTCCCCTCTCAATTCGCTGTATTTACGTAAAAACTCAATCAACTCCAAAGGATTATCAATACGTTGTCTCTTTTCTCTGAACTCCTGATAAGGTCCCCGGGCCAGGGTCTTGAAGTAATCATCAATTGAGGATATCAGGTCCTCGTATCTTTTCAAATAGACCCTTTTTTCACCGCGGCTTTCTTCAGCCTGGAATCTTGATTCACTACGATCAAAAGACCAGATTCCGAACACATTATTGGCTTGGAGAAAGAACCTGGAACTCCCCCAGCCCGTTTCAATGGCTGCCTGGGCCATTACAATACTGGTAGGATGCGATTCTAATTTTTTTAAAAGTTCCTGACTATCAGAGGCACTGTACTCCTTCCTGAGCCCTGCCAGGTAATTTCTCTCCTCCCGGCTCAGGTAATCCTTTCTTATCAAGGACATCACTTTATCCCTTTTGAGCTTGAGTTTATACTTGCTTATCAGAATAGAGGGCAGAATCATGTCAAAAAATTTCTGTTTTTTGGCAGTTAGAGACAAATCCTTCAAACTGACAGCATTGATGTAAGTTACCGGCTCTACACAGGGAGTTTTTATATTGACAATCTCGGCAGGTGAAGAAATGGACTTTTTAAGTATCCTTAAATCCTCTGCCACTGTTTTTGTAGCCCTGGACAGCTTACAGGCATATACTGAAAACAAGAAAGTTATTAAAACAAATGAGATGAAAATAATATATCTTTGCTTCATATGCTGATTCTCGTTCATCATTTAAAAATTGTAAATCATTTACTGCCAACAGCCGTGATAGCAAGAGGATCAAGGACCTTAATTCCCTGCCTCTACGTATCTGCCCTGCCAGATACCATCGTTTTTCATTTTTTTAAGGAGCATATTATTCAGCTTGTAAGAATAAAGATTCCAGCAGGGGGCTATTTCAATATCAGAACGGCTGGTACTCCATAAACGGTGAAGCACCACATACCCGGGAACATAACCTATTAAGGGCGCCAGTATATCCAGATACTCACTAAAAGTAAAGAGCTTGATGTTTCCCGCCCTGTACATATCCGCAAGCGCAGTCCCCCGGTTGACCACAAGATGATGAAACTTGATATAGTCAATACCCAGGCTGCAGACCCTGGTGACAGTCTCCAGCATATCGCTAAAATCTTCCCCGGGCAGCCCCAAAATCAGATGGACTCCCAGGGAGATAGCCGAATGACTTTTTACCCTTAAAGCGGCTTCTTTAAAATCATTATAACTATGGTTACGATTCAGGAATTCAAGTGTTGTATCATGGCAGGATTGCAGACCCAGTTCAAGAAGGGCGTCTTTTCCTCCGGCGGCAAAATTCTCCAGGACAGCCAGAAAGTCATCGTCAAGATAGTCCGGACGGGTACTGACGATAAGCCCCAGGCAATCTTCACCTGCTGCGGCCTGGTCAAGCATGGGTTTCAACTTTTCCAGGGCGAGAGCGGTAGTGGTCTCCTGCTGAAAATAAGAAAAGTATTTCTGATAGCCCCTCTTTCTTAAAAACTCCTTCCCCATTTGGAGTTGTCTGGCAAGAGAGTCTTCACGATTTAAATAATAAGGGGTGAACCCTTCAGCCGAACAGTATATACAACCGCCCCGGGACCGGTTGGGACAGACCAGGCCTGTATCCAGAGTGATCTTGCCTACTGACTGGCCATATAATGATCGGTAGTAGCGATTAAAACTGTTTACAGGATAAACTTTAAAGTTCATTAAGCTGGCCGAGATATCTTTTTCTGATAAACAGCAACTCCCGGTCATAGCGGCCGTCTTTAAAATCCGGAAAGCTCCATTCGAATGGCTGATACCTTCCCGATTTATAGCGTCCGGCCAAATCAGCGTATATCCCCCGGTCCAGATATATTTTCTGTCCCGCCGCTTTGGCCGAGGCCAGTACTACCTTGTTATGATCCAGATAGCCCGCATCAAGATTTACCCTGCGTTTCCCTTCCAAAGCCAGGTCCTCTTCAATATCGTTGCAGATCAGCTTTCTTTCCACAATCTCAGAAGGGTCCATCAATTCGGCAAAAGATACTATGGACCGGTAGAGAGGGCTGCCCATCTCCGCCTGATAATAATCGGTTACCTCAAAGAGGTGGGGCACACCTTCCAGGTCCAGTCTTCCCCATTTCTCCTGGAGAATCCTCTTGGCAACGGCAAAGAGATCCAGGGAAGAAAAAAGAACGGCCGTAAAATACTTAACAGAAACGGGGGCTTCAGGTCTGGCCATGGGATGCCTGTTATCCTTTCTGTGCCGTCAATTGTCGTCAGCCGGCCGGGGCTTAAATTCGAGCCCGGAGAGATCAACATCGGGAGTGGCAGGCTTGATTTTGAATTCCACCCGCCGGTTACGGGACCTGCCTTCCGGGCTTTCGTTGCTTGCCATCGGCTTTGTGTCTGCATAGGCCTGTAAGGAAAGGCGGTGAGAGGGGATATCGTAATTCTTCTCCAAATACTCCACCACTGCTACGGCCCGGGAGGCCGACAGTCCCCAGTTGCTCTCGTAGAGGCTTACCCCTTTCTTGACAGGGACATTGTCCGTATGTCCACTCACCTTCATTAAGAGTTTTTTATCTTCAATGATTCTTCCAAGATTATCAAGAAACGTCCCGAATTCCTTTTTTATATCTGCCTTGCCTGATTCAAAAGCAACATCACCTTTAACCCGGAGGATCAGACCTTCCTTGCGAAACTCCGACTCTATCGTACCGCTCTCTACCTCCTTTTTCACCTCCCTGATAATCCGCATCTGGACCTGTAAAGGGATGGTAGGAAATTCTTTGGAGATGATCTTCTCGCCTTCCAGGGACTTGCTCACCTTCAACTCCCGCTGCACCCCGAAGGCATCTTTCATGGAGCCGGCAACCTGCTTATATCTATGGGCATCCATAACGGAAAAAGAAAGCAGAAGAACAAAAAAACACATCAGCAGGGCCATGAGATCGGCAAAGGTAACCATCCATTTTGGCGCTCCCCTGGGACATTCTTTTTTCTTCCCTTTTTCCTCTGCCATCTCGGTTTTAAAATGATTTAGAACTTGGGCTAAAGAGACCTGACTGCCTGAATACCCGGGTACTAAGTCTCATTCCGGTCTTTGGGAGGCAGAAAGGTCTGCAGGAATTCTTCCATGACCCTGGGATTCAAGCCCTTGAGTATCCCCATAACCCCTTCGATTATCAACCTTCGGTTACGCTCCTCTTCCTGGCTGCGCAGGGCCAGCTTGTCAGCTATGGGCATAAAAACAAGATTGCCCAGGATAGCCCCATAGAGGGTAGTCAGCAGACATACTGCCATGGCCGGGCCAATAGCAGCCGGATCATCCATGTTGGCCAGCATCTGGACAAGGCCTATCAAAGTACCGATCATTCCAAAGGAGGGGGCGGCATCACCCATGGAAGAAAATGTTTTCTGGCCCAGTTCGTGACGTTCTACCGTCAGGTTGACCTCTTTCTTCAGGACCTCGTCAATAAATTCCGCCTCATGACCATCAACACAGTACATGATTGCCTTCTTAAGAAAAGGATCCTCGATGGGCTGCTGTTCCAGAACAATAAGACCGTTTTTCCTGGCAATAGTGGCCAGATTGACAATTTCCCGTATAATTTCACTGGGTAAACTCAGGCGAACAGTAAAAGCCTTCTTGGCCACCTTAAAGGCATTGATTACATCACTTAAACCAAAACGAATCAAAACAGTAGCCAGGGTACCACCCCCAACAATCAGCACGGACGGGGGGTTGATAAACAGTATTATGGAGCCGCCTATAAAAATGGCCGTCAGTATTAATAAAATCCCGGCTATTAAACCGATAACTGTAGCTATATCCATCAATCAACTCCCTGAACAAGGGCGGAACTCTACTCCTCTTTCTCTTCGGACAGCAGGAATTCCACCTTGGTCGGCAAAGAGAAGCAGTTTTCCGCGGCAGGAAAACTCCCGTCTCTGACCTCACCGACAAAACGCTTAACCGCCTCTCTCGCCTCCCCTCTCAATCCGGCATACTGCTTGACAAACCTGGGTACCTTTTTATCTGATAGGCCAAGAAGATCATTGCTCACCAGGACCTGCCCGTCACAATCCGGTCCGGCCCCTATGCCTATGGTAGGAATAGAAACAGTCCCGGTCAGGTAACGGGCAAGCCGGTCAGGCACACATTCCAGAACAATGGCAAAAACACCGGCATCTTCAAGAGTCCCTGCATCCCGCACCAGTTTCCCGGCACTTTCAGCATCCCTGCCCTGGACCTTATAACCTCCAAGTTGGCTTGCTGTCTGAGGAGTAAGACCAATATGCCCCATGACCGGGATACCGGCCCGAACTACCGACCTCACCGTCTCTGCTATATCAGCACCCCCCTCCATCTTCACTGCATCACAGCCAGCCTCTTTTAAAAACCGGCCGCCGTTGCAAATAGCCTCACCAGTCCCTATCTGATAAGAGAGAAAAGGCATATCTCCAACTATGAACGAAGAACTTCCCCGCCTGACAGCGGCAGCATGATGCAGCATTTCTGCCATGGTGACCGGTACCGTGGAGTCATATCCCAGGGCGACATTACCGAGAGAATCTCCGACAAGAAGCATATCCACCCCGTCCAGGTCGACAAGAGAGGCAAACCCGGCATCATAGGCAGTAAGCATGATCAATTTTTCCCCGCCTTTTCTTTTAACAATATCCTTAACAGTTAATTTTGCGGCCATAATGTTCCAGGTTCAGGATTTAAGGTTCAGGATTAACGTCCCTATCCTCCAGCCTTCCAGCTTCCCAGCCTTCCAGCCTGATTACTTATTATTATTTAAAAAACCATCAATTAACCGCTGGCCTCCCTGAGATACCGGACGGCTGAAATACTCATAGGCCAAAAGGGTTGCTATCCGCCCCCTGGGAGTTCTGGAGAGAAAACCGGCCTGAATCAGGTAGGGTTCATAGACGTCTTCCAGGGTTGTCTTTTCCTCGCAGACAGCAGTAGCCATGGTATCCAGACCTATCGGACCGCCCTGAAACTTATCAATCAAAGTGAGCAGGATCCTCCTGTCCATTTCATCCAGACCATTCTTGTCAACCGAGAGCATGTCCAGCGCCTTATCTGCTACCTGGTCGGTAATCCTGCCTTCGGCCTCAACCTCGGCATAATCCCTGACCCTTTTGAGCAATCGGTTGGCGATCCTGGGGGTCCCCCGGCTGCGAAGCCCCATTTCCCTTGCCCCTGCCTCATCAATAGGTATTCCCAGCACAGCGGCTGAACGTTTGATAATCTCAACCAGTTCCCGGGGCTTATAAAAATCCAGGCGCAGCACGACCCCGAACCTATCCCGGAGAGGCGGGGTGAGCAAACCGCTTCTGGTGGTAGCTCCCACCAGGGTAAAAGGGGGAAGGTCCATTTTTACTGACCTGGCTCCCGGCCCCTGCCCCACTATGAGATCAAGTTGAAAATCCTCCATGGCTGGATAAAGGATCTCTTCCACCACGTGGTTCAAACGGTGGATCTCGTCAATAAAGAGCACATCCCCGGGCCCGAGACTTGTCAAAATAGCGGCCAGATCCCCGGGTTTTTCAATGACCGGACCGGAAGTTACTTTTATGTTAGCAGACATCTCTCTGGCTATTATATAAGCCAGGGTGGTTTTGCCAAGGCCGGGAAAACCATGAAAAAGGGTATGATCCAGCGCCTCTCCCCTGGCCCGGGCCGCTTTTATGGCCACCAGGAGATTGTCCTTCAACTGCTGCTGCCCGATATAATGGGCAAGGCTTCCGGGCCTGAGCCTGATCTCCTCCAGAGATTCATCTTCTGTCACATTGCCGGTAGTGACAATCCGTTCTTCATAGTTCATAATAAAGATACTTCTCTTAAGGCTTTTTTCAACAGGTCCTCAAAAGATTCCCGGCCAGAATCACTGTCTGCTTTAATCAGTCTCTGCACAGCTTCTAAGGATCCTGACCTGGAATACCCCAGATTAATCAGAGCAGAAACTACGTCTCTGCTGATATCAGACTGCGGAAAAGAGCCGGGGGGGGGCGAGGAATGCCGAAGATCCCCGGCCGGGATAAAGACAATTTTATCTTTTAATTCCAAACAGATACGCTCAGCAGTCCTTTTGCCTACTCCGGGCAACCTGGTCAGAAGGGAGGTTTCTTTCCTTGAAACAGCCCTGGAGATCTCTGCCGGGGTCATACCCGATAAAATAGCCAGTGCCAGCTTAGGGCCTATTCCCGAAACCCCTATCAGGATCTCAAAAGTCTCCTTCTCCTCTATAGTGGCAAAGCCATAGAGGACAAGGGCATCATCCCGGACATGGGTATAAACATAGACCATTACCTCTTCTTTTTCATCCGGCAATTCTGAAAGACACCTCTGGGTAAGATAAACTTCATAACCGACCCCTCCGGCCATTATAATTACCTTGTCAGCCCTCTGGCTTATGAGAACTCCCTTTAAACAAGCTATCATTTCCGGTATTTAAATAATAAATATTTTACAAGAACCCTGGACTTTGAACTTTCCAGCCGCCATTGAAACTAACCAGGTGGTTCGCACAGCAGATAGCCACAGCCAAACCATCAGAGGCATCTTCGCCTGGTCTCCGGTCAAGTTGTAATAACATTTTCACCACCTGCTGTATCTGCTGTTTGCCGGCCTGGCCGTAACCGGTAACCGCCTGTTTAACCACCTTGGCAGGGAACTCGTGCAGGGCAAGACTGAAATGCTTAACCGCGAGTACGAGGACACCCCTGGCCTGCCCCAGTTTCAAGGCAGAACCAGGATTTCTGGCAACAAAAACATTTTCAATCGCGGCGCAGTCCGGATTGTAATTAGCAATTACCTCTCCCAGACCATCATAGAGCTCTTTCAATCTATCCGGCAGGGCCAATTCAGATGAAGGCCTTATAACCCCGCAGCTGACAAAACGCCTGCTGGAAATCGGGTTACTGTCAATGAGGCCGTAACCGGTTATTCTGGAACCGGGATCAATTCCCAGAATGCGCATAACTAATGCCAATCACGATGAGATTTTTTCCATGACCTCATCAGGTATATCAAAATTAGAATGGACCTTCTGCACATCATCGCAGTCCTCCAAAACGTCAAGCAGTTTTATAATCTGAACCGCCTTTTTTTCGTCTGTAATGGCTACATAATTCCGGGGTATCATACTGACTGAGGCCTCCAAAAACGATATCTCCTCACTTTCCAGGGTCTCACGGACATCACTTAAGTCCTCCGGGTCGGTTATAACCTGGAAACCACTGTCTTCCTCAACTATATCCTCAGCCCCGGCCTCCAGGGCTACCTCCATAAGCTTTTCCTCATGGGCTGCCCCCCTGTCCACATAAATGGAGCCCTTTTTATCAAACATCCAGGCCACACATCCGGATTCCCCGAGATTACCGCCATATTTTGAAAAAAGATAACGAACCTCACCTACTGTCCTGTTCTTGTTATCGGTTAAACAATCAACTAAAACCGCAACACCGCCCGGTCCATAACCCTCATAGACAATTTCTTCGTAGACCTCTACATCCTGAGTCCCCGAGCCTTTCTTGATGGCCCTCTCAATATTCTCCTTGGGCATATTCGCAGCCTTGGCATCGGCAATCGCTGCTCTCAAACGGGAATTACCCTCGGGATCTACACCACCCATCCTGGCGGCCACCGTGATTTCCTTATTGAGTTTACCGAAAATCTTTCCCTTTTTAGCGTCTTCAGCTCCTTTCTTACGCTTGATATTGGACCACTTTGAATGACCTGACATTATATTAATCCTCCTTGGTTCTCAACATATAACCGGTACCCAGAGTGAATACCTCCCGGCTTTCTCCGCGGGAACTTTTCGGTTTTACTGTTCTGACCTTCCTGAATATATTATTAAGCTTATCCACGAAAGGCTGAAAATCCTCGCCCTGGAAAAGTTTGCAATAGAAAAAGCCGTCCTGGACAAGTACCCGAGTGGCAATTGTAAGGGCCCGTTCAACAAGTTCTACAGACCGCACATGATCAATGAATTTATTACCAGTCGTCCTGGGGGCAAGATCGCTTATCACTCCCTGAAATGGCCCCTCCTGTTTGATCTTTTCCGGTGAATCATCACTAAAGATGTCAAGCTGGAAAAACTCTAGCGGGGCCATACCTGCGCCAGCCCGGGCATTGCTCTTTTTAAAATCAACGCCGACCACTTTTCCCTGCGGTCCCACCACTTTTGAGGCATACATTGACCAGCTGCCCGGATGACAGCCGAGATCCAGAATTTTAAACCCTTTCTTCAAAAAACCATACTTCTTCTGGGCTTCCTCCAGTTTATAAACCGATCTGGCCGGGTATTTTTCTTTCTTGGCCTTATGGAAGTAGTGGTCTTTAACTCTTTTCATAGACAAACTTCTCAACTTTTACCTATAAAAGCAGAATAGCCTATTTTAATATTTATGACAAGGAAGACGGCCGCCCTTATTCACTGCCTTTCCGCTTTGAAGACTTCAAGGGCCTTTTTGTAAACCCTGGCGCGGGAAATATTCAGATCAACGGAAATCTGGCTGACAACTTCCTTTAAAGACACATCACCATGATCTCTTTGCCAACGCAGTAATTCCTCCAGATCACCAGTGGCAATATCCGCCTTTTCAGAGCCCGAGATAATAACCACACACTCCCCCTTGATTCTGTTCCTGCAGCTTAGTTCAAGGTCTATTACTGACAGGTAACCCTTTAACAGCTCCTCGTGTACCTTGGTAAGTTCTCTGGCCAGAAAGGCCGGCCTATCACCAAACGTTTCCAGGCAATCCTTGATGGCTGACTGCAGGCGGTTGGCAGACTCAAAAAAAACCAGGTTTTCTTTCTGCCGGGCATAAGAGGCCAGGAGTTTACCGCGTTGACCTTTCTTGGAAGGAAGGAAACCCAGAAAAATAAAGGGGGTCTGAACAAAACCTGCCACACTTAAGGCGGCTGTCAAAGAAGAAGGGCCGGGTACGGGCAGGACCGGAATCCCCTCTTCATAACACTTCTTCACCAGTATAGATCCAGGATCAGAGACCGCCGGAGTACCTGCATCTGAGACCATGGCAACATCCTGACCGGCAAGCAGCTTGCCAACGATTTCCTCAGCCCGCTGTTTCTCTTTATCCTTGTAGTAACTGATCATGGGTTTGTAAATGGCCAGGTAATCGAGAAGTTTTTTGGTCCTTCTGGTATCCTCAGAAACGACCAGATCGATATTTCTGAGAATATGGACGGCCCGATAAGTTATATCGCCCAGGTTGCCGATAGGGGTTGCAACCACATATAATCTTCCTGCATTTTCAGACATTGTTTACTCTGGATAGAGCTTTGACCACACCTAAAGGTAGGTGACAAGATAAGTTACTGAACTGTCATTAGAAAAACGGCCTTAAAAAATCTGTACCATTAAAAAAACCCTGATACCATTGGGGATACCAGGGCCTTATTAAGAATGCTGCTGATTCATTACTTCCTTGGTCACAGAACAGGTTCTTGTTATTGTGCAGGTTTTCAGAGTTCTTGATCAAAAATATGGTCAAGCCGCACGGCTTATTAGTACCAGTCAGCTCCATGCATTGCTGCACTTCCACTCCTGGCCTATCTACGTTGTCGTCTTCAACGAGCCTTCAGTCCCGATTTCTCGGGAGGGATA
>JAWOFO010000032.1:0-15560 GCA_046497465.1 Desulfobia sp. | reverse complement strand
TGGTTGCTGGCGGTTGACTGGGCAATGCCTAACGCCTCCTGGATTTCGCACACGCACATCATCCGGCGCTGCAGCATTTTGAGGATCCTGACCCGGCTGGGATCGGACAAGGCCTTCATGATTTTAATAAACTGTTTCAATTGAAAAACCTCCTATATTGTTAAATCGAAATATAATGTTTTTATTAGATGGTGTCAATGCGTTTTTTGACTTAAGGGTACCTTGAAAAATTGGGAAACAACCCTTTTCTGTCATTCCCGCGCAGGCGGGAATCCAGTAATTCCATATGTCTCTGGATCCCGGTGCCTGTCCTGGACCCCGATCCGGGATTCACCGGGATGACGATTAGGGCAATTTTTCAAGGCAACCTTAAAAAGGTGTTGGAAAGAAATCGGCGATTATCTAATAACTTGACAGTCAAAAGTTCTTCCGTCATGCCGGACTTGATCCGGCATCCAGTTTCTTACCTCTTTGAAAAGACTCTGGATTCCGGCTTTCGCCGGAATGACGAACAGGTAGAATCATGGTAAATAAATTCAAATGATTAAGAGAACTTTTGACTGTCAAGCTAATAAAAATAATTGATTAAAATAGAAAAAATCCACCACCACATGCCTAAGGCACACTTCTTCTTTCGGTCGCTGTGCTGGCGAGAGGTCTTACAGCCTCAAATCAATAATTTCCAGCCGGTGGTTCGCTTCCGGATGTCTGGGGGAAGGGCCTTCGGTCAAAAGGACTGTATCCCCCCTGAGGCCATGCTCTCTTAACCAGGCGCGGGCGTAACTCTTATAGTTTTTTGGATAAACCGGCTCATGGACCGGATAGACCCCGTAAGAGAATTGCAGCTTCTGGCAGGTATCAAACTGTGAGCTTACAGCCAGAATCCAGACCGGGGGACGGAAACGGGCTATGCTGCGGGCGGTTGCCCCGCTCTGCGTAGGTGTAAACACGGCCGGGGCTGCGATATGGCGCAAGGCAGCCTGAACACTCCAGGCCACCAGGTCGCGCAGGCTTTTCTCCTGTTGCTCATTGTCCGGATTTTTTATTTCTGTATAACCGGTCTGTATGGGTTCTGTTACCCTGGCAATCCTGATCAGCATGCGGACAGCTTCCAGGGGGTAGACGCCAATTGCCGACTCGCCGGAAAGCATTACGCAGTCGGTCCCGTCCAGAACGGCATTGGATACATCAGTAACTTCGGCCCTGGTAGGTCTGGGGCTGCTCACCATGGACTCCAGCATCTGGGTGGCGGTGATAACAGGTTTACCCCTGTGATTAGCCATTTTGATAAGTTTTTTCTGAGTTACGGCGATCGTCTCAACTGGGACCTCTACTCCCAGATCACCGCGGGCAATCATTATACCGTCAGCCGCACTAAGGATTTCATCAATATTATCCAGGGCCCCGGCCCGCTCGATCTTGGCAATAAGGAAAGGCTGGTAATCCAGGGTTGAAGCTGTCTCCCGCACTGCCTGTACATCTGCGGGAGATTCGACAAAAGACTGACTTACTGCGTCCAGCCTCTCTTCAGCAGCGAATTCGAGCCATTGCCGGTCATTATCAGTAAAAGCACTGATCCCCAGAGATACACCAGGCAGATTCACACCCTTGTGAGAATGCAGTTCTCCGCCTATCTCTACCTGACATTGAACATCGTTATCTGAAATCTCCTTTACCTTGAGCTGGATCAAACCATCATTTAAAAACAGCCTGTCTCCCGGCTTAACCCTCTGAGGTAACTGAGCAAAGTTAACAAAAATTTTTTTGTCGCCGTCCGCGGAAGAATCCACGGACAAGTTGAGCAGTTTGCCCGGGCTGAGTTCCACAGAATCAAAAGCCAGTCGGCCTATACGGATTTTGGGACCGGGCAGATCTCCCATTATGGCCACACGTTTGCCTGTTTTCCGGGAGGCCTTGCGGATCTGTTCAATATTCTTGCGGTGGCTGGTAAAAGACCCGTGGGAAAAATTAAGACGGGCAATATCCATACCGGCTGAGATCAGTTCTTCCGGCATTCCCGGAGATTCGGAAGTCGGACCGATTGTGCAGATTATCTTGGTTTTATAATTTCGGAAAGGCCTCATTGAAAGGAATCACCATTTTTTAAAAAGTAAGAACCTTGTCCCCCGGCAGAGGGTTTCAGGGTTTTTCCTCAGCTATTATGCGGCGTATGGCATCGTAGTCAGCAGGGGTATCCATGTCGAAAATTATGCCCCGGTTTTCCACGGGGTAATGGATTACCTTGTCAGGATGATTATGGACTATATCCCGGAGAGTCATTTCCGGACCCAGCGCCTCGAGCAGGGGACGGGGAAAGAGGACGGGGTGGCCGCGCCTGCCGTTATATACGGGAATGACAATGCTGCCGGGTTCGGCCTCATGCCTTTCTGCCAGACCGGCAACAGTGGAGGGTGATACCAATGGATAATCCGCCGGACAGATAATTAAAGCACTCCAGGAAGCAGAAACGGATTTAAGCCCTGTCCTGACCGAGTCAATCATTTCACACTCCACCACCTCATTCCAGGCTATGGTCACGGGACAACCCGTCAGAACCCGGGCAACCTCCGACCCTTCCGGAGACAGGACTACCACTGGCCTGTCGAATCCGGCCTTCCAGAAGGATTCAAGACAGTGGAGTATTGCCGGCCTATCCAGAAGCGGCAGCAGCTGCTTGGTCGTGCCCATGCGCCGGGAGCGGCCGGCGGCAAGAATGACCACTTCGGTCAGAAGAGCTGGCATTTATTCTCCTTTCCTGGATAATCTGGGCCATGATGCTGATCGCTATCTCCTCCGGAGTAACCGAACCAATGGCCAGACCTACCGGCATTCTGATCCTCTGCAGGTCGAGTTCGCCGTATCCCCTGTTTTTCAGGGACTGCATAAAAGCGGCTTTCTTTTTTTTGCTGCCCACAATACCAATGTAAGACGCCGGTGATTCAAGGGCTGCCAGCGCAGCGCTGAAATCGTGCTCATGTCCCCTGGTGGCAATAAGCAGACTGGTCTCCCCATCCACCTCGAGGCCGGAAAGGGCATCCTGGAAATCACTGATCACCAATAGCTCGCCGACCGGAATGTTGTCAGGGTTGGCATACTCTTGCCGGTCATCAATCACCGTGGTCCGGAAACCGCTGAAACCGGCCAGGTTCGCCAGGGCCTTTCCTACGTGGCCGGCTCCCAGAATGATCAACCGGGGTTCAGGATAAAGGGGCTCAACATAGATCTTCATCCGGCCGCCGCACAAGAAACCGTTTTCTTTGCCGAGCTCAACTTCCATGGTCCGGGGGCCTGTCTTCCGGGAGATTAAATCGCGGGCCATTGTAATTACATCCTTTTCCACCGGTCCGCCGCCTACCGTCCCGATGATGCCGCCGTCGGCCCGGATCAGCATCTTGGCCCCGGCCTTCCGGGGAGCGGAGCCCTGGCTCTCGGTTACCAGGGCCAGGGCCACAGACTTGTTCTCCGTCCGGGCCCTCAGTATCTCTTCGTATATTCTTGTTTCATTCATTAAGAACCTTCTCCTTAACCTTGAAGAGTTCTTCTTCCAGCATGCCTCGGAACAGATCCACCTTGTAGTGGTTTTTGGCCAGTGGGGAGGCTTTCCTGACTACGGCGGCTGCCGCCCTGGTAATGGTATCATCTTCCAGGCTGCCGCCCCTGATTACCTCCTCTACTTCAGGAGAATGCCAGGGTATGGGGGCGGCACCACTCAAAAAAACCTTTGCCCCTGTAATCCTGTTTCCGGAAAGCCTTAAGGCCAGGGCAATACCGGCCAGGGCAAAGTCCCAGGCCCGCCGCGTCCTTACTTTACGGTAAGAACTGTAAAACTCTTCCGCCGGGCGGGGCGGCAGCATGACTTCCGCAACGATCTCTCCCTGCTGCAACACGGTCTCCCGGGTTGCATCCCTGGCCGGCAGAACAAAAAACTCGGCTACCGGAACGGTTCTCTCTCCTTCAGGACCGCTGATCCGCAGTTTTGCCCCCAGGGCAGACAGGGCCGGGGCAGTATCTGAAGGATGAACAATATAACAGCCCTTGCCCCCAAAAAGACAGTGATATTGATTTTCCCCGTCCACGGCATAGCAGATCCTGCCCCCTTTTCGCAGGCAGTTGAATTCGCCCCGGTAATACCAGCAGCGCGGTTTTTGACAGAGGTTGCCGCCGATGGTCCCCTGGTTGCGGATCTGGGGACTGGCCACTTCCGAAGCAGCCTGGGCCAAGGCCTTATAGTCCCGGTTGATCAAATTGTTCTCAGCTATTTCGGTGATGGTAGTAAGGGCTCCGATCCGCAGGCCGCCGGCTTTACCCTTCTTAATCCCGGTCAAGTTCCCCAGGCCGCTCAGGCTTACCACCTTCTCGGCTTCGAATACCCGGTCCCTGAGGCAGGGCAGCAGATCGGTGCCCCCGGCATAGACCCTGGCCTGCCCTTCATTGAGATGGGCCACCGTATCCTTAAGCGTTTTCGGACGGATATAATTGAAATTGGGAATCATGACATTCCCTCCCTTTGCTGCCCGGCTAATAGTTTTTTCAGGTTCAGGGGACTGGCCGGTGACTCCGGGACTCTGACGCCGGTGGCATCATAGATGGCGTTGGTAATGGCTGCGGCCGTGGGGATGGTAACCGGCTCTCCCAAACCCTTGGCCCCGGTGCTGTTAGCCTCGTCGTCGGGCATTTCCACTGCCAGTGATGTCTGTTTTGCCGGTATGTCAAGGGCGGTGGGAAGCTTATAGTCATGCCAGTTGCGATTGACCATTTTGCCGGTCTGTTTACTGTCCAGGATACGGGACTCGGTGAGACCAAGACCTATTCCCATGGCTATACCGCCGAAAACCTGATTGTCAAAAGTCAGTCGATCCATAACCCTGCCGCTTTCATGGGCTCCGAGAAATCGAATAATACGCAGCTCTCCGGTCCTGGTATTTACCTCCACTTCACAGAACTGGGCGCCAAAGGGATTTACTGCCTTGCCTTCCGGATTGGGCCCGCGGTAACCTATACCTATAACTACTCCGCGTTTCTTCAGCCCTGAGATCCCGGTTATTTTCCTTTTTTTGCTGCTGTCTTCTTTAAGTTCCACATGATTACCGACGTAGCGCAGGTTTTCCTGGTCGGTATCAAAATCTTCTGCGGCCATGGCCAGGACCTGGCGTTTGACCTCCACGGCTGCCGCCCTCACCGCCGGGGCTTCAGTGGGTACGGTCTTGCTGCCCCCGCTGGGAGTAGCGTACTGGGTGGAACCGGTGTCGGCATGTTCGATCTGGATCATGTCCGCCTTGACCCCCAGTTCTTCGGCAACGACCATGGCCATAACCGTTTTGGTACCGGTGCCTATATCACTGGCGCCCATATTGAGATTCACACTGCCGTCGGAAAAAAGCTTGACCACCACGGTGGAAGGCGGCCAGCCTCCACCCGCGAACCAGACGCAGCCTCCCATACCCACACCCCTTTTCAGGTGGTTTCCTGTTTTTCTGCCGGCCGCGGTCTGCCGGCGCGCCTCCTTCCAGCCAAAGGCTTCTGCTCCCCTGGCCAGGCACTCTTTCAAGCCTGTAGTGGTATAAGGGGGATTGCCCTGGCGTGCCTGGCTCACAGTCGGTACATTCTTCAGGCGCAGGTCCACCGGATCGATTTCCACTGCCTCGGCCAGGGAATCCATCATCTGCTCAAGAGCCCATGAGCACTGGGGATGCCCCGGAGCCCTGAAGGGCCGGGCCGGCCCGGCATTGATATAGACATCAGTGGACCGGGTTTTGACATTGGGGCAGGTGTAAAGATCGCGCACCAGCCAGTCCAGCAGTGATGTCCCCCCGGCCGGATAAGCCCCTCCTGTAGCCAGTCCTTTGAATTCCAGGGCGGTAAGGGTGCCGTCTTTTTTAACCCCTGCCTTGAGAGTCATATTGGCCGGCGGCCTGTTACCCGCGGCCAGGAAGGTCTCTTCCCGGCTGAGGAAATGCTTTACCGGCCTGCCGCTCTGCCTGGCCAGTAGAGCTGCGATTATGGTGTACTTGCCGGCCTGGAGTTTGCTGCCGAAGCCGCCTCCCATGTAATGGCCGATTACCCTGACCTTGGAAAAGGGCAGTCCCAGAATTTCCGCTACCTTGGACTGCACGGCGTAAACTCCCTGGGTGGATTCCCAGATGGTCAGGCTGTCACCCTCCCAGTTGGCTACGCAGCCGTGAAGCTCCATGGGGGTGTGGAGTTCACAGGCGGTCCGGTACTCCCCGGTCAGAACGATGTCCGCCTCGGCGAATCCTTTTTCCACGTCACCGCGTTCATTAACTTCCTCCTTGACCCTGTTGCCTCCTTTGTGGACTTTTACTGCGCCCGGTTTCAGGGCCTGTTTTTCGTCAGCCAGGAAAGGCTGGACCTCATATTCTGTTTTTATGGCCTTGAGGGCATCCCGGGCCAGATAAGGGGTAGCTGCGGCGACCGCGGCAACAGCCTCTCCCTCGAAGCGGCATTCGGGGTCGAAGAGCTGACTGACTACTTGCTCACTGTAGGACCATCTCAGCCTGTTTACCTTGTCATCGGCTCCGAGTACGGCATATACCCCTTCCATTTTCTCAGCCCCGCTCAGGTCCAGCTTTTTAACCCGGGCACGGGGATGGGGGCAGCGTAGAATTGCCCCGTAGATCATGCCGGGCAGGATAGTGTCAGAGGGATACAGCGCGGTGCCGCTTACCCTTTCATATGCATCTACCCGGGGCTTTGACTTGCCGATCACCGCGGTTTTTCCCCAGGCTGACGGCTTTTCGCCCTGATCAGGAGTCTCCGGAACAGGGATTCCTTCCAGATAATATATACTGTTGTCATTTTTCATAGAAGCCACCTTTTCAGTTGCCGGTCTTAGTCTCTTTTCAGCTCGGACGCCCTTGCCGCCGCCTCGAAAATATGTTCATAGGAGCCGCAGCGGCAGAGATTGCCGCTCACCCCCAGGCGGATCTGCTCCCGGGTGGGATCTGAATTCCTGCGAAGCAGGCCTTCAACCGACATGATCTGACCCGGAGTGCAGTAACCGCACTGCATGGCGTCTTTTTCCACAAAGGCCTGCTGAACCGGGCCCAGCTTCTCTCCCCTCATTAAACCTTCCACGGTGGTTATCCGGCGGCCTTCAGCTTCAACCGCCAGGGTGAGACAGGCGTAACGGGTAACATCGTCGATAAGGACCGTACAGGCCCCGCATTCCCCCCGTTCACAGCCGACCTTGGTTCCGGTAAAACCCAGGATCTCCCGGAGCACATAGAGCAGAGACCATCTCGGTTCCACCAGTAAACGGTGGGAACGGTTGTTAATTTTTAGAACAACAGAAACGGTGTCAGCCGCGGCCTCTCCGGCTGTTGCGGCAGCGACCGGAGCGGGGGTTGTAATTTTGCCGCCGGCGGCAAATGCCATGGCCCCAAACCCCACAGAAGTCAGAAAGCCACGGCGGGTTACCCCTTCTTCCTCTTTACATTCCCGGTCCCGACATTGACAGTTTTTCTTTTCATCTTCTTTCATATGCCCTCTCCTCTTAATATTCCGTTATTACCATAGAAATATAAACGGTTTGTGCATCATCTCTGATCTTTGGGGTTCGGGATTTTCCAACTGAATAGACGTGGTAATATTTCCCTAGTCGATCGTTACCATTAATTCTATCAAAAGAATTCCGGTCTGAGAAAGTAAAATCGGACGAGAAAGTTTTCTTTTGTGCCGGCCTGACTTTTACTTGAGAAATATTTTCCCTGACCGCTTATGCTCGACTTAAAAAATTTATCATTTATTTTGCAAATTCTGGTGATGTTATATACTATACTACGTAAGCTCGCTCATTGATTGATCAAAACCCCCATGATAACAAGATTGTATTCAGGTTCTATTCGTTTTGCAGAACTTTGCCTGTATGAACTTGAAATGGCGGAAACCGATATCTGCTCCCGCTGGTTGAGTCAACAAATTATAAATCAGTAATAATTGTAATAAGTTGATGAGCCGGTTATCGGTATCACAATATATTCCTTTTTCAGTCTTTATTGATAACTCCAGAGTCCAAAGTTCTCTTAACTTATTGATATGATTAGAACCAGAATTGTTGTAGCGTCATTCCCCGGCTTGACCGGGGAATCCAGAATGTTTTCAGCAACATATAGCATCTGGATGCCGGTCCGTCATTCCGGACACGATCCGGGACCGGCATGACCAAAGAACTTTAGACTCTCAAGTTGATAAGCGGAGCGTTTATGAAAATAAGCTTTGGACCGGTGACAAGAATAGAAGGCCACTTGAATGTCGTTACAACTGTAGAGGATAATACGGTAAAAGATGCCCGCTGTTCAGGTGAAATGTTCCGCGGCTTCGAGACTATCCTTCACGGCCGTCACCCTCTGGATGCCCAGCAGATAACCCAGAGGATATGCGGCGTCTGTCCTTATGCCCATGGTATAGCCTCTTCCTATGCCCAGGAAAATGCCTATGGACTGGAAGTCCCTCCCAATGGCAGGATAATGCATAATCTTATTCAGGGTGCCAATCATATCTATGACTATCTTCTCCATTTTTACCAGTTATGCGCCCTGGATTTTGTAGACGTGACCGCCATCACCAAATACAAGGGCAGTGATAATGATCTGGTAAGGCTCCGGGATTGGGTCAAGGCAGAATTTGCCTCAGGAAGGAAATTTCCGGCTGCCCCTTTCCTTCCCAGACTTTCCGGCAAATACATAGAAGATCCCGAAGTCAATATCGGCGCCCTGAAGAACTATCTGGAGGCTATGGAAATCCAGAAAAAAGCCAATCAGGCTTCAGCCATTTTCGGCGGTAAATTTCCCCATGCCACGGCAATTTTTCCGGGAGGCTGCAGCCAGAAGGCAACTATAGATCTGATTGTCTCTTATAAGTCCCTGATCAGTGAAGTTCTTGATTTTTGTAATAAAAAATATATTCCCGATATAATGGCGGTGGCTGAGGCATTTCCCGAATACTGGAATATTGGGGTCAGCCAGGGTGGAATACTTTCTTATGGTCTTCTTCCTTTGGGCCCGGAGGCGGATGCCCCGAGATTGTTGGGTTCCGGTATTATGTTTGACGGCCGGGTTGAACCGGTGGACTTTGAAAAGATTACCGAGGATGTGAAGTACTCCAAGTACTCTTCAGCCTCCGGACAGAGAGTGAGGAACGGCAGACTCCAGCCTGATCCGCATAAGCCCTCAGGATACTCTTGGATTAAGGCGCCCCGTTACCGGAAGCGGATGGTTGAAGTGGGCCCTGCCGCCAGGATAATGATTGACTATTTCAGCAACCACAACTCCAGAGTCAAGGAGCTGGTCGGTTTTTTCGCCGCCAAGGCCGGCATCGAAGCGGTCCAGCTCAAATCGGTCCTGGGCCGTCATCTCTGCCGGGCAATTTCTGCAGTTGTTATTGGAGAGAGCCTGCTTGAGCAGTGCGAGAAGATCGATCACGGGGGTCCGACCATGGCTGATTATGAGATTCCGCAGTCAGGAGAGGGTTTCGGGACAACTGAAGCCTCAAGGGGGGCCCTGCTCCATTATATCCGTATCAGGAAACAAAAGATAGACAAGTACGAGTGTGTTGTTCCCACTACCTGGAATTGTTCTCCGCGCGATGACCAGGGCAAACCCGGAGCTCTGGAGTCAGCCCTGATAGGCACCAGGATTGAAGTTCCGGAAGAACAGATCGAATCGGTTCGGATCGTTCATTCTTTTGATCCCTGTCTGGCCTGTGCGGTGCACTAATGAAGCTGCAGGCTGTGGTTTTCACGATTCAGGACCGAGCTTTTATGGTTACCTGAATAAAAAAATAATGAAGTAAGGACATGGGATGTTAAACAGACGGCAATTTCTTAAAATGGCGGCAACCCTGAGCGCTGCCTTCGGTTTTACCAATTTCCCCCAGCCGGTAGCAGCGGGCTTGAAAAAAATCGACCCGGACAAGATTCCCAAGCTTCTTTATCTCCAAGGCCAGAGCTGTAGCGGCTGCTCCGTTTCACTTCTGCAGTCTTCATCTCCCTCGGCCGCCGTCATGATTACCGATTTCAGCAAGCTTCTGTTTCATGCCGATCTTTCCGCCATTTCAGGACCCAGGGCCATCAGGCTGATAGACGACTGTGTAGCCGGTAAGGCGGGTGAGTATTTTCTGGCGCTGGAGGGTGCGATTCCGGACAGTATGCCTGAGGCCTGTGTTATTGGAGACAAAACCCTGCACAACTATCTGGAAGAGGCGGCGGAAACCATGTCCGGCGCGGTTGCTGTCGGCACCTGTGCCTCTTTTGGCGGCATTCCGGCTGCTGAAGGTAATCCCACCGGGGCAGTCGGCCTTCCTGAATTTTACGGCAAACGCAACATTGATAAATTTCTGGTGACTATTCCGGGCTGTTCAGTGCATCCGGACTGGGTCTGGCACACCATTACTCACCTGGTCAAGGTCGGACTTCCCTCTTTAAATGAGAATAAATCTCCCGATCTGTTTTTCAATAAGACGGTACACGAAAGATGTACCCGTTACCAATACTTCCAGGAGGAGATCTTTGCTTCCAAACCAAGTGATGAGGGCTGTCTGTTCAAGCTTGGCTGCCAGGGACCGGTAACACTGGCTGATTGTCCCTCACGATGGTGGAACGGTCAGACCTGGTGCGTGGATGCCGGCGCTCCCTGTATAGGCTGCGCCTCCCCTGATTTCGCCCGTAAAAAGAACTTTCCTTTTTATATGCTTTGAACTGTAATCATCCGGTTACCTTCCGGCCGGCAAAATTTCAGGTATATGCCATCAACTTGTAATTAAATATCTTCCCGTCAGGATTCTGTGGTCATGAGAAAGAATATATTGAATCGGCTGCCCATAACATTCAAGTTTGTCATCTCTCTGGTCTTTTTTCTTTTCGTGGCTATTACAGCCGGAATTTATATATATAACAGTCATCTTAATCAGAGACTGACCGCCTCCTATCTCGATTCGGTCCAGATACTTTCCCACTCGCTTGACAATGCTGTTCAGGATTCTCTGCAGCGGGGGCAGATGAGAAACTTTAAAAAGCTTTTAAACCGTCAGAAAGAGATCGAGGGGATTATTGATTTTTCTCTCTATGACAGAAATGGAAAAGTCGATATGTCCACTTCCGGTATTTCCGGAAGTAATCGGGAACTTAGCACCAGTATCTCCGGCAGGCTAAAAGAAGGTAAGGAAACTATTATTGAGAAGGGTGACTCCACGGTCCGGATCTATATACCCCAGGTAACCACTGCCGACTGTATCCGCTGCCATCACGACTGGAAAGTTGATGAAGTGGATGGTGTTATCTCATTGACCTATGATCTTGGAGGACTTAATGAAATCCTGAAACAGCAGAAGAGTATCCTGATTTTTGGCGGTATTGGCCTGTTGCTGCTGGTTACCGTTATCATAGTTTTTTTGAGCGGAATTATCGTCGCCAAACCCATCAAGATGATGACCAGAGCCATGAATAAACTGGCGGATGGTGATGTCTCTGTAGAGATTCCTGCCCAGAACAGAAGTGACGAGATCGGTAAGATGGCCAACTCTGTTAATATTTTCAAGGATAATGCCAAAGAAAGACAAAAGCTGCGGGAAGAAAAGAAGGAAGCCCTGCAGGGAATGGCCGCTAATTTCAAAGATAATGTGGGCAGTACTCTTAAGAATGTGATTGGCAAGCTGAAGGAAGAAGAGGTTATTATCGGGAATATGGCTTCACGTATACGAGAGGGAAATGAGTATTCCAACAATGTTTTGGGAATAGCGGAACAGACCTCAGCCAACGCTAACTCCATAGCAGCAGCCACCGAAGAACTGTCGGTATCTATCAAGGAAATAACCGGTCAGGTTGAAAGATCCAATGAAATATCCCGTGATGCAGTAAGTAAATCAGAAGATACCAATCAGCTGGTAAGTCAGCTTGCCGAGGCGGCTGCTCAGATTAATGAAATTATAGACCTGATTTCCCAGATAGCGAGGCAGACCAATCTGCTTGCCTTGAATGCCACTATTGAGGCGGCAAGAGCAGGGGAAGCAGGTAGAGGTTTCGCCGTGGTCGCCAGTGAAGTCAAAAATCTGGCCCAGCAGACCAGCGATGCCACTGATGATATTGCCGACAGGATTAAAGAGATTCAGAAAGTGACCAACAATATGGTGAATTCCATTCAGTCTATAAGCGGAACTATTTCCGATATGAATGAAATTTCCTCTGAAATCGCCTCCGGGATGGAACAGCAGGAGGCCACGACCAGTGAGATGGCCCGTAATGCCCATAATGCAGCCCAGGATACCCAGAAGACCTATGAGAGTATTTACCTGGTTGCCGATATCACTTCAGAAACAAATCAAGCCTCTGATACTGCCATGAAGAATGCCAGTGAGCTGTCTGAACAGGCTGACGATCTTCAGAGACAGGTCAATCAGTTCCTGGATCATCTCCGTTCTTCTGAGGAAGAAGGGAGTTAAGTGCCCGCATCAAATCAGTCTGAATCATAATTCCAGTAGCATTAAGGCAGATAATATTTTTAAGGCACGTCAGCCTCCTGCCATGATATTTCCCGCAGACATTCTATCTTGAGAAGAGAATCAACAATCTCGGACCATCGCAGGTTGTCCTTGCTCAATAAACGGATAGTGTAAGTGATTGTTTTCTTTTCCTTGTTCTCATGGTAATTGATGAATTCGATCTGCAGATCCTTGTGTTCCCGTAGAACCCACTCGATTGATTTCAAAGGGTGATGCTGGTAGCAGCATTTCACGGTGAGCAGACACCTCATATCATGACGGATACCAAATTTGAGGAAACGCATCTTGTACATGATAATCGTGGTAATAAGGCTTGTAATTATGGCCGGAATGAACAGACCCGCTCCGATGGCCAGACCAAGAGCAGTTACCAGCCAAAGACTGGCCGCGGTGGTCAGTCCGCGAACTGAGCCCCGGCCCTTGATAATAGCACCTGCTCCTAAAAAGCCCATGCCGGCTATGGAGTAGGAAGCTAAACGGCCGGGATCGATGCGAATAACAGACTCGTCTGTGAAATACTTGAACATCTCCACCAAGTGCATGGATAAAAGCATAATCAGGCAGGAAGAGATGCACACCAGGATGTTGGTACGCAGTCCGGCCGCCTGTCCATGAGATTCACGCTCGTAGCCGACTATTGCCCCGAGAAATCCGGCCAGAATGAGCTTAGCCGCCACTTGAAAACAGTTTGCTGCATCTATGGATAAAAAATAATTGAAAAAGGAATCCATTTATTGATAGAGAGTTATTTGGTTAGATGTAGTGGCGCAAAAAAACGGGATAGAAGCCATTTACTTACCCCATACGACACGATGGCAGGCTCAATGTCAAGACCATTTCCATGAAAAATAAAGCTATGACATTATCTTTCCCTGGCCGATAATTTCCGCATCTTCATCCCCGATTTCCAGCGAAGATTAACATGAAATGTGTAGCTTAGTGACTGGTATGATTTTGGGCCTATTATATTAATTTGAAATTTTGTCCGATTTATTTTAATCTACGTAATCAAGTGCAATATATTAGAACAAAGTTTCTCATTTTTTAAAATTTTTTGGTTGGGTGTTTATAACCGTGCAAGGATTTCTACCAGGAGGAGGTTTGCCAAGATGCCTTGGATAGATAAAGAAGAATGTACTAATTGCGGTGAATGTATCGAACAATGCCCGGTAAATACGATTTTTCTGGTAGGGGATATAACGGAAATCGACATGGATAATTGCATTCGTTGCGGTATCTGTCATGGTGTTTGTCCCGTAGATGCCATCAAGCACGACAGTAAGAAAGTGCCGGAAAAGGTGAATGCAAATATTGAGACCACTAAAAGGTGTATGGAGGCATGTGCCCATCATCTAGGAGGGGAAGAGGAAAAGCAAAAATGCCTGTACAGGATGATCAAGCACTTTAACAACGAAAAGATTATTGCTGAAAAGACGTTGGAGAGTCTGGAAATGATGAGAGAATGATTCCTGGTAATTTGACTCTACAGTGAATTTTTGGTGCACTATGTGGTGAGTCTGATATTGCTCTTCTTCAATTCGTGTATTTTTACGTGTTTGTACCAAAAAACGTCTTGACAGCTTATATATTATTACTTAATATTTTTTTGTGTTAAAAATTAATTTTTGTAAATTCAAAATATTATGGATACAACATGTTGAAGAAGTCGTGAACGGTTACAATTTATTAAGGGTACCTTGAAAAATTGGGAAACAATCCTTTTCTGTTATTCCCGCGCAGGCGGGAATCCAGTAATCCCATATGTCTCTGGATCCCGGTGCCTGTCCTGGACCCCGATCCGGGATTCACCGGGATGACGATTAGGGCAATTTTTCAAGGCAACCTTAAATATATTCAATCGATAAATCCGACCTAAATAATACATAAACCAGAAGGAGCATAAAATGGCCAAATTGACTCAGGATATGAAGGACGTTATGGAAAAAACCAGAGGTTACGCTGTTGCCACCTGCACAAAAGAAGGAATACCTAATGTCGTCCCCATTCACTTTGTAAAAATCCTCTCCGACGACGAAATAATGATGGTCTCTATTTTCATGAATAAGTCATTTGAAAATATTGAGAAAAATCCGGTAATGGCTGTTTCCGCGTGGGATTACGATGTTAAACCTAGAAAAGGTTATCAATTTAAAGGGACTCCCAGAATCGAGAAATCAGGAAAAATTTACGATATGGCAGTTGAAATGGTTCATAAAGAAAAACCTGAACTTACTCCTAATGCCGCCATCATCTTAAAAATTGAAGATATCTTTGTTACCAGCCCCGGGCCTAATGCTGGCAAAAATGTAAAAGATATTGAGTAATAGTTCACATTTCTTACTTTTGGAAACAAAAAAGTTGCCGGTATTGTTTGGCAGCTTAAGCTCATAGGCTACTGTTGAATAACTCAACTTTACGACTTGTAACTTCTCAATAATTCAGGGTAAGATGTCTGGATTCCGGCGCCTGTCCCGGACTTCGATCCGGGATTCGCCGGAATGACGTTTGGATGTAACTGCCTGTCATTACTGCGAAAGCAGGAATCCAGTGAATAATCGTAAAATGTAATCTACCCCAACTTATTGAGAAGTTACTACGACTTTATTTATCTATACGATAAAACGTAAAAATTTCCCGCAGAAATTCTGCTATTTTTCTTGAGTCGGAAAGTTGAGTTATTAATTTTCAAACCATTTTTTTTATCAGGCAGACAATATTTTTTAAGGTACGTCAGCCTCCTGCCATGATATTTCCCGCAGATATTCTATAGTGAAAAGAAAACCGGTAATCCCGGACCACGCAAGTTGTCTGAAGTTTTTTGTTTTTATTTCCAACGGTATTTGAAAATAAGTAAGCTTAACTGTAAAATACTTCCATAGAAAGTACGATTTCAAAAGGATCGTATCCGTTCAGCAGCACCACATCTTCGGGCGATCAGCCCGGCTTACGTACGACTTAGTACGCGGCGCCGGTCTGCTTGCCCAAATCTGCGGCACTGCTGAACGGATACAGTCCGGAGATTTCAGCGCCTTATCAACGGCAACGGT